>NZ_JBTXLV010000001.1:0-634212 GCF_054871765.1 Enterococcus sp. LJL120 | reverse complement strand
CTCCGGTGAAAGAAAAAGCGTTCGACTTGCATGTATTAGGCACGCCGCCAGCGTTCGTCCTGAGCCAGGATCAAACTCTCATAATAAAAGTGTTTGCACAATCTTGCGATTGTTAGCTCATTAATTGTTTGCTAGCTTTTGCTTGCAATGTTTATTTTGTTCTTGAATATCAAGAACGCCCTACACATTGGTTCGTTTGCTTTGTTCAGTTTTCAAAGGTCTACATGTTGCGATTCAGCCTCTCAAAAAGAAGCGAATCTGTTGTTTCAGCAACTTTTATATCTTATCAGCTTTTCAACTGATTGTCAATAACTTTTCAAAAAGTTTTTTTAGAAAAGTTTCGTTGCTGGCTTGTGAATTTTTTTGAAGTTTTGTTATCTTAAACTCCTCATCCTCAAGCGACTTTGTTAGTCTATCATGCCTTTATAGATTCGTCAACAAGAAATTTCAAATTTCTTAAACGAATTATTTCTTTCACAAGGACAAGATAAAATATACCAATCTTACAGCAAGAATGCAAGAGATAAATCACGCTTTTTGCTATTTTTTTTATTATCGGAACACTCTCTTTAATTCCTTCAAGATTGTTCGGAAATTGAACTAAAAGAAGCCGAAATCTCTCCTCGAAAACTTCGATATTTTGCAAATAAAAAAAGGATTCAAAACTACGGCTCTGAATCCTCTTAAGATATCTGTTATTTTACAACAAGTGGTAATGTAATTCTAAAAATTGTACCATGACCTACTGAGCTATCGACCGAAATTGTTCCCTTATAATTCTCAACAAGTTGTTTGGCGATTGATAAACCTAACCCGTTCCCACCCTTAGTCCGAGCACGAGCTTTATCTACTCGATAAAAGCGATTGAAGATTTTCTTTAAATCTTCTTCTGTGATTCCTTCACCAAAATCTTGAATAGCTAACTCAAAAGCAGTGCTATTGCGGGAGATTGATATATGCACTTCTTTGCGATTTGTTGAATATTTGACAGCATTATCTAAAATGATAATGATTAACTGTTCAAAATGATTGCGATAGATTTTAACATCGACTTCTTCATGTAAATCGTCATCTAGAGTAAAGGTAAATTCTGGATACAATATTTTGAAGTTATTAAAAACTTGATAGATAACTTCTTTGGCTTTAGAAGTTTCGTTTTTGTAAAGAATTTCCGATTGCTGTGCTCGAGACAAATCGAGCATCTCCTGAACGAGAGTCTTCATCCGACTAATTTCTTGGAGGCTTGCTAGAATGGATTCCTGCAGAATTTCTGGATCATCTTTTCCCCAGCGGTTCAGCATACTTAAATGACCTTCAATGACCGCCACCGGTGTCCTGAGTTCATGGGAAACATCCTCTACGAATTGTTTTTGACTTTCAATATAGAGTTTCATACGATCTAACATTTCATTGAAATTCTCTGAGATATCAGCGAGTTCATCATTTGTCTTGATTTCGGGCATCCGGGCGTCAGATTCTGGATCATTACGGATAATTTCCATCGTATTCCTGAGAACTTTTAAGGGTTTCAAAAAGTAACTGGAGAGCAAAAAACCTAAAAAGCTGGATAATATTAATGAAATAATTTCTAAAACAACTAAGGTCAGCAACAAGCGTTCACGAATTTCGTAAAAGCTGCTAAGGCTATAAAAGATTTGGGCATAGCCAACTACTTGATTGGTTGTGACTGAACGAATCGGCTCAACTGAAAGCAGGCCAGTTTCATTACTGATGGTGGTGATGTCTGCTTCTTTGACATCTGTTCCGGCGAAATCTTGCGTGGCTGCTTGTGTTTGGAAAATCGGTTCCTCTGACAAATCGAAAATTGTCAGATTCAAGTCTTCCTGACCTAATTCACTGTATAACCCATCAATTTCATAAACAGTCTGATCGTTGGAATTATCGGTTACCTCATCGGCTGAGTTAAACAAATAGGTCACAACCGAACTTGTCGATAATTCTTGATCAGCTTGAGCTAGACGAGCTACTGTATCAGTCATGGTTGTTTCAGCGTTGGCCTGCTCCCTCGACGCCATCAGGCTGACCGTCCGTTGATACGTAATAACAGCAAATATTGTAAAAACAACGAATATAAAGAAAGAACTTGCCAAGGCCCACTTGACAGTCAAAGAGGGCCCCTTCAGTTCTACTTGTTTTCTATTTATCATGAACGCATCACATAGCCTGTTCCCCGTACAGTTTGGATATAGCTTTCTTCTCCGGGAACATCAATTTTATTTCTGAGGTAACGGATATAAACATCGACAACGTTTGTCTCAACTTCTGTTTCATAACCCCAGACTTTGTTTAATAAAACATCTCGAGCTAAAACAACATTAATGTTTTCCATTAAAGTTAACAGTAGTTCATACTCACGTTTCGTCAATTCGATAATCTCTTCACCACGACGCACCACTCGATTTTCCTTTTCAATCGTCAAATCGCGGTAGGTTAATGTCGTTTGCTTGGCGATATTTTTATCGCCTTCAATGTCAATTCGGCGCAATAAGGCTCTTAAGCGTGCTAACAGCTCTTCAATAGCGAAGGGCTTAACGATATAATCATCTGCACCGTGATCTAAACCAGAAACCCGATCAATCACCGAATCACGGGCCGTCATCATAATAATGGGTGTGTTTTTCACCTGACGTACCCGTCGGCAAACTTCTAAGCCGTTCAATTCAGGCAACATTAAATCCAGCAAGATAGCATCCCATTCTTCCTCAAGGGCAGCTTCTAAGCCAGTCCGTCCATTGTAATGAACTTCTGTCGTGTAGCCTTCATGCTTTAACTCCAATTCAACAAAGCGAGCCAAGTTCTTTTCATCTTCAATGATTAGAATACTACTCATTCAATTTTCCTTTCTTCGCTAACATTCTCTTCTGCGAATTATTCTTCGTGGTACCAGCTATAGTGATAAATGCCTTCTTTGTCTGTCCGTTCATAGGTGTGGGCACCAAAGTAATCTCGTTGTGCTTGGATTAAGTTGGCCGGTAAACGTTCTGCCCGGTATGAATCAAAATAAGCAATCGCTGCTGAGAAAGTTGGTGCAGGAATCCCTGCTTGAACAGCAATCGCCACAACATCTCTAACAGCTTGTTGGTATTTCGCGGTAATTTCCATGAAATAGTCATCCAACAATAAATTCTTCAAATCCGCATCTTTGTCATAGGCGTCGGTAATGCGTTGCAAGAAGCGAGCTCGAATAATACAACCAGCGCGCCAAATTTTAGCGATTTCGCCAAAGGGTAAGTCCCAATCGTATTCTTTTGAAGCGACACGTAATTGTGCAAATCCTTGGGCATAGCTCATGATTTTACTAAAGTATAAAGCTTCGCGAATTTTTTCAATCAATTCCGTTTTGTCACCAGCGTAATTATATGGTGCTGGTTTCGGTAAGACTTTGCTGGCTTCCACCCGTTCTTCTTTATAGGCTGAAATATAGCGGGCAAAAACAGATTCAGTAATCAATGATAATGGCACACCTAAGTCTAAAGCATCTTGACTGGTCCATTTACCAGTGCCTTTATTCCCTGCAGCATCTAAAATAACGTCCACAATTGGTTTGCCAGTGCCTTCATCATCTTTACGAGTTAAAATGTCAGCAGTAATTTCAATAAGGTAAGAATCCAATTCGCCTTTGTTCCATTCGCTGAAAATATCTGCCATTTCTGAAACAGATAAGCCTAGAATATTTTGCATTAAATCATAAGACTCAGCGATTAATTGCATGTCGCCGTATTCGATCCCATTATGAACCATTTTGACATAATGACCGGCACCGTTTGCGCCGATATAGGTCACACATGGTGCGCCGTCTTCTGCTTTAGCCGAAATTTCTTCTAAAATTGGCGCTACTAAATCATACGCTTCTTTTTGGCCACCAGGCATAATAGAGGGGCCTTCCAAGGCGCCTTTTTCACCACCAGAAACGCCGGTGCCGATAAAGTTGATACCAGAATTAGCTAACTCTTCATTGCGGCGAATCGTATCTTTAAAGTAGGTGTTCCCACCATCGATTAAAACGTCCCCTTTATCAAGGTGAGGTAATAGCGATTGGATAGTCGCGTCTGTTCCAGCGCCAGCTTTGACCATTAATAAAATGCGACGAGGTGTTTCTAATGAGTTCACGAATTCTTCTACAGTAAAAGCAGCGTGCAGATTTTTATCCGGATGTTCAGCAATCACTTCTTCGGTTTTAGAACCCGTCCGGTTATAGATAGCGACAGAGTAGCCGCGGCTTTCGATGTTCAGTGCTAGGTTTTTACCCATGACGGCCATGCCGACAACACCGATTTGTTGTTTTGTCATTTTGGTACCTCCTAAAAAAATGGGAATTCTCCCTAATCTCTCTCATTATATCCTAAGAAATTAATAATTGAAACAAAATAGTATTTGTTTGTGAAAAAAACTAAATAACATCCGTCATAAGAAAACCCCGAGACTCCATGGTTAGTCTCGGGGTTTTCGACATTTCAAAAATGTCTTATGCTTCTTCTTTAGTCATAACGTCTTTTCCGTCATAGTAGCCACAATTTGAGCATACATGATGGCTTTTCTTCATTTCACCACAATTAGGACATTCATTTAAACCGTTAATGGTTAATTTGTAATGAGTACGACGTTTTGCTTTTTTCGCTTTAGAAGTTTTACGAGCTGGTACTGCCATTGACAAACACCTCCTTTATAAATTTTTGCAGAAACATCCTGCAAATTTATTCCAATCTAGCGTTTATTTCGAATCATCGTCAGAGAATAATTCTGAAAGTTTAGCTAGACGAGGATCAAGCTGATCTGCTGCTTGTTCTTGTTGTAAAAGATAGTCCTCTTCAGACATCACTTGCCAACCATCACCCTCAGGTAATTTGTCCGCATGCTCCTCTGCCTCCGTCAAAACCCGTGTGGGGATTGCCAAGAGTACATTGTCTTCAATTGATTCATCTAAATCAATTGAATCCTTGTCTAAGATGATAATCTCTTCTTCAGGAATCAAATCCTCTCGCCGATTGTACTGTTCTGGTGTCATGAATACTTCATCCACCGTAAAGTCCATTGGCAAGACTACTGGTTCCAAAGAACGCGTCGAAGGTATTGTGATAACTGTCTGCACCCGATAATGAATAATATAGGCAGCTTTGTCGACAGTTAAAATTCCTTCCACAACAACTGGTTCCAAATCTAAAATGGAGCCATCACGTTTGATTAAATTTTGCTTTAAATCAAGAGTTTCGGAAAATTCTAAAGGTGTTTCCTGATATTTCCGAAGTTCTAATAATGACCATTTCATCTTCTCACCTCTACGCAACAAAAGCTATTATACAGGGCTTAAAAACCTTTGTCAATGAAATTTTCTTGACACCTTTTCATTTTGACTTTTTACCGCTTTTTGCTAAAAACAGTAGGCAAATTGGCTGGGATATTTTATAGTAATGCTATAGAAAAGAAGGTGTTTACTATGGAAATTATTTCATTTGAAAATGTTTCACTGATTCGGGAGCAGCATAAATTACTATCTGAAATTAATTGGCAGATGCAGGAAAAGGAAAACTGGGGTATTCTAGGGCTGAACGGCGCTGGCAAAACTTTGCTGCTGCAGCTAATCACCGGCAGCCTCTGGCCCTCTAGAGGCCGTTTGGAGGTTTTAGGCGAAGTCTTTGGCCACACGTCAATTCCAGAGCTACAAAAACGGATTGGTTGGGTTTCGACTGCATTGCAATATCGGATTCATGAATCCGAAACCGCTGAAAGAATCGTGTTATCAGGAAAATTTGCCAGTATTGGTATCTATCAAAAATATTCTGTTGAAGACATGGAGCAGGCTAAAAATATTTTACTTTCCTTTGATGCCAAGAGATTAATTGGGCGTCCTTATAAGCTATTGTCTCAAGGGGAACGGCAAATTGTCTTAATTAGCCGCGCTTTAATGGCTGACCCGGAGCTGTTAATTTTAGACGAACCCTGCAACGGACTAGATCTCTTTGCTAGAGAAGAACTGTTAGCCCGCATTGACCGCTTAGCTGCTGAAAAAAATTCACCAGCTCTATTGTTTGTCACCCATCACACGGAGGAGCTTTTGCCGACCTTTGATCACCTTTTGATGATTCGTGATGGTCAAATTTTTGATCAGGGTCAAAGAAAAGCCTTATTTACTAAGGAAAATCTATCGGACTTTTATCAAAAGCCGATTCGTTTTCAAGAGATTACACCTGAACGGTTAATGGTGTTGCCGGGATAAAGTGACCTTGTGACAAAACATGAGAATAAAAAGTGCAGTTACTATTGTAAATTGCAAAAGGACCAGCAAAAATTAGCATTTTGGGCTAACTTTTGCTGGTCCCTTTACATTGCCTTCTTCTGGCTTTTCAATGAGAAAGAGGCTGCAACATTAGTCTCTTTAACAGATAGAAACCCAAACCATACTTTGCTTGAGACTGTAGTCCAATAGGTTCTCGTCGCAAAATGACAATATTTAATCTTTCTTACAAGATAGTGTCCGTTAAGTTCGTTTCTGTTTTTGACTAATGTCACAACCTCTAGAGAGATTATCTTTTAGATAGCTGTTGTTTGACCACGGTAGACAATGCCACGACGAGGGTCAACGGTGATTAATTCACCATCCGCAATCAGATTGCGGGCATCTTGTGCGCCAACGATAACCGGAATGTTTTTGGCAATTCCGACTACTGCTGCATGACTTGTTAAGCCGCCTTCTTCAACAACTAAAGCTGCTGCCTTGTCGATAGCTGGCATGTAATCTTTATCAGTTGTTGGAACAACTAAGACCATGCCATCCTTCGCTTTAGCATTTGCTTCTTCAGCAGAGTTAGCAATCACTGCATTGGCAACAACTGCTTTTTCACCAACACCTTGAGCGTCTAATAATTTAGAACCGATTAATTGGATTTTCATAACGTTAGTAGTTCCACGTTCGCCAACTGGTACACCGGCTGTGATTAAGATTAAGTCGCCTTCTTCAGCAAAGCCTAAATCAACGGCTTTTTTAGCTGCCAAGTCAAACATTTCATCAGTTGTTGTTGGTTTTTCAGCAACGGTTGGGAAGACACCCCAGTTTAACATCAAACCACGTTTGGTTCTTTCATCAAAGGTAACCGCTAAAATATCAGCTTCTGGACGATATTTTGAAATCATTTTCGCAGTATAACCCGATTCAGTCGCTGCAACGATTGTTTTAACGCCTAAGTTTTTCGCCGCACGAGCCACTGATAAACCAATTGTTTCAGTTACATCGGTTTTATCAAATTGATTGATTTGGAAAGTACCCATTTCCGATAAAGCTTGTTCTGCTTCTTCGTCAATTCTAGCCATTGTTGCAACTGCTTCAACTGGATAATCCCCATTTGCAGATTCACCAGATAACATGGTTGCATCTGTTCCATCAAAGACCGCATTGGCAACGTCAGACGCTTCAGCGCGGGTTGGACGAGGATTTTCTTGCATTGATTCTAACATTTGTGTTGCTGTGATAACAGATTTACCTGCAAGGTTACATTTTTTGATGATACGTTTTTGAGCCAATGGTACTAATTCAGCCGCAATTTCGACACCCATGTCACCACGAGCAACCATGATACCATCAGAAACCTTGATGATTTCATCGATATTATCGATACCTTCTTGTGATTCAATTTTAGAGAAGATTTGCACGTGATTCATATTTTTTTCTTCGATAATTTCACGAATATCTAATACATCTTGTGCTTTACGAACAAAACTTGCTGCGATAAAGTCGATATCGTTGTCTAAACCAAAACGGATATCATCTGCATCTTTTTCAGTGATACCAGGTAAGCTGATTGAAACGCCTGGTGCATTGACCCCTTTTCTTGAGCCTAGCATACCAGTGTTTTTCACTTCAACAACTAGTTCACGGTTAACAGCATCTTTTTCAAGAATTTGCATGTCAATCAAGCCGTCATCAAATAATACGTGACCGCCCACATGCACATCATCAAATAAACCAGGATATGTGACAGCGATTTTTTCTTTTTTCCCTTTTAATTCAGGGTCCATTGAAATGCGAGTTTTGTCACCAGCTGTAAATTGAATATAGCCAGCACGACCGTAATCCGCTTCAGTAGTGTCTTGAACGGTAGTCCGAATTTCAGCACCTTTAGTGTCTAACAAGATGGCAACATCTTTGCCAATTGCTTTTTCAGCTTGGCGAACCATTTCCATCCGACCTAATTGTTCTTCATGGTCTCCATGGGAGAAGTTGAAACGAAATACATTGGCTCCAGATTCAATCAATTGAGAAATAATTTCTACTGTGTTACTGGCTGGTCCTAAAGTGCTGACAATTTTAGTCTTTTTCATTACAGAAAAACGCTCCTCTATATTTTTTTATTTTAAATGCATTCTTTCAAGAGCAATTTAACGTTAGAAAGAAATACGTTTATTTAAATCGAATAAAGACAAATCAGGTTTATGCTTGTTGTTTTCTAAAGTATCAATAATATCGGCTGCCACGACTTTGTTTTCAAGCATGCCTACACATAAGCCGCCTTTACCTGCCATTAACAAGTCAACAGCATAGGCGCCGAATTTACTAGCTAAGACACGATCTCGTGCAGATGGTGAACCACCCCGTACCACGTGACCTAAAATAGAGACCCGAGTATGGAAATCGCCATAAGCAGACAATTCTTCGGCAAATTTATTGCCTCCCATTACCCCTTCAGCCAAAATGATGAGGCAATGTTTTTTGCCCCGTTCTCGGCCGCTTTGAATACTTTTGGCAACTTCTGCCATATCAAAGTCATGTTCAGGAATGATAATTTCATCAGCCCCACCGGCCACACCTGACCACAATGCGATATCACCGGCATCACGACCCATCACTTCAATGACAAAGGTCCGGACATGAGAAGTCGCTGTATCACGAATTCTATCGACAGATTCTAAGACCGTGTTAATCGCTGTATCAAAACCAATGGTAAAATCAGTTCCAGGAATATCATTGTCAATCGTCCCTGGGATACCAATTGCTGGATAGCCGTGTTTAGTCAAAGCCATTGCTCCATGATAAGAGCCGTCACCACCGACAACTACTAAGCCTTCAATTCCGAATTTTTTTAATTGCTCGATGCCTTTTAATTGACCTTCTTCTGTAGCAAATTCTGGATAGCGGGCAGAGTAAAGCACGGTCCCACCCCGCTGAATGATATCACCGACATCAGCAACATCCAGTTTGCGAATATCTCCAGCAACTAACCCAGCATAGCCATAGTTAATGCCATAAACTTCTAATCCTTCATAAATACCTTTACGCACCACGGCACGAATTGCCGCGTTCATTCCCGGTGCATCGCCACCGCTTGTTAAGATTCCAATGCGCTTCATTTATATGTCACCTCATTAGTTTACTTCTCAGACTGAAAACCAGTTTCTGAGTTTTTGAAAATTTGATTTTTCCACGAGACCCATTTTACCATAATCTATTAGGAAAAGTCTTGGTTAACCCCTAAAAAGTTGAAAAAAATGAAAATACTTTACTTCTAATTTGTGATATTTTTGAAAACTACATTTTCATTTCCAAGAAGATATTTCAATTGTTCGGCTGCTTCCCGGCTGTCATCCACCCAAAAAGCTTCTGCCAACTGAATTTTGCGCCCGCTACCAGAAAAGAAGACAATCACGGGAATATGTCCGCTGTGACGCTGCAAAATCCCCTGTAGTTTTTGCAAAAATTCCTTTGTATCATTTTCAGGAATGACTTTGAGATAGGCAGTTTGGTCAGCAATCTGCCCTTCCATTTGACTAGCCTGCTGAATGTTTTCCGCTAGTAACTGGAGCTCTTGATTATAGCTGCTCTCTTCAACCTTGCCTTCAATGTAATAGACTTGATTGACCTCCAAAATACCCATCACTCTACGATACAATTGGGGGAAAATAGTCACGCTGATTTCGCCTGTGCTATCATTGCCTTCAAGAAAAGCCATCAACTCGCCTTTTTTGGTGCGAATCTCCCGTAAATCCCGTAAATAATACAGAACACGATTTTTTTGACCCGCTAGACTATCGGTGATGCTTTGAATTTTTTTCGCTTTGCGTAATTTATGGAAGCCTTCTGTCGGATGGCCAGAGAGATAGATGCCTAAATATTCCTCTTCCAAGTTAAGACGCTCAGTTAAGGTATAATCCGGTAGCTCGGCCTCTTTTAATTCCATAATACCTAATAAATCTAGACTACCGCCGCTATAAATCGTATTTTGAATTTTACTTTCCAAATTGTTCATCAATTGCTTGCGGTTAGGCTCGATTTCATCAAACACACCGATGGCCACTAATGGCCGCAGATTTTCCAGCTTAAGCCATTTATTATGGGTGCGAATTAAAAATTGATCAAAGCTGGTATAGCGTCCCGCCACCCGCCGTTCTTCTAAAATTTCTAAAATAAAATCGCGACGCAGGCCTTTTAAGCCGCTCAAGCCAAATAAAATTTTCCCTTGATCAATAATTTTAAAGCTGTAGCTGCTTTGATTGATTGAAGGAGCGATTAATTCCACGCCGTTTTTGCGGGCCTCACTGACATATTCTTTAATTTTTGCTGGATTATGCCGCACCGAATGCAACAGTGCGCCATAAAAAGGCGCCGGATAATGAACCTTCAAATAGGCCATTTGAAAGCCGACAAAGGAATAAGCAAAAGCGTGGGAACGGTTAAAGCCGTAGTTAGCAAAGCGTTCGATATAGTCATAGACTTCATTGGCTTTTGCTTCAGAATAGCCCTGCTTTATAGCCCCACTGACAAAGAGATGCCGCTGTTCATCTAAGACATCTTTTTTCTTCTTGCTGATGGCCCGCCGTAAAATATCGGCTTGCCCCAGTGAAAAGCCCGCCATTTTTGAAGCCACCTGCATGACCTGTTCCTGATAAACCATGACGCCATAGGTATTCCCTAAAATTTCTGCTAGGCTATCGTCGGGATAGCGAATTGGCTCTTGGCCTTTTTTCCGGCGAATAAAGGTGTCAATATTTTGCATAGGGCCGGGGCGATAAAGGGCATTGACGGCGGCAATATCTTCAATCCCATTAGGTTCCAGACGCCGCAGAACATTGCGAATACCCGCTGATTCAAATTGAAAAATTCCGCTAGTAGCCCCTTTTTGAAAGAGCTCAATTGTCGGTAAATCATCTAAGGGAATTTGCTTATAGTCAAATTCAATTCCATACCCTTTTTTGATCCCTTTCAAGGTGTCATCAATAATAGAAAGATTGCGCAAGCCTAGAAAATCCATTTTTAACAGGCCAATGGCTTCCACGTCATTCATGGTAAATTGCGTTAATAAGATATTATCGGAACCCGTTTGCAACGGAACCAGCTCGACTAAGTTTTGATCGCTGATAACCACGCCAGCTGCGTGAGTTGAAACGTGTCGTGGCAGACCCTCTAATTGCATGGCGGTCTCTAACAGCAGTTGATATTTTTCTGATTGGCCGGCTAAAGTTTGCAGCTTGTTTGAATCTTCAAGAGCAAGGGGCAAAGTAATTTTCAAGCGGTTTGGTACCGCTTGACTCCAACGGTTGGCTTCGCTTTGGGATAAACCGAAAACGCGGGCCACATCCCGCAAGACCATTTTTGCTGCCATGGTTCCGAATGTCGCAATCTGCGCCATGTGAAAATGGCCGTATTTTTCTTGAACATACTGTAAAATTTCATCCCGCTTATTATCAGGGATATCCAAATCAATATCTGGCATGGTATAACGCTCTGGATTTAAAAACCGCTCAAACAATAAATCATATTGAATCGGATCTACATCGGTAATTTCTAGTAAATATGCCACCAGTGAGCCGGCAGCCGAGCCCCGTCCTGCTCCGGTCACAATTTTATTTTGATGGGCAAAGGCCATGACATCCCAAACGATTAAAAAGTAATCGTCAAAGCCCATGGAATGAATGATTTCTAATTCGTAATTTAATCGCTCAGTATAACGACCATCCCCGGTGGGCACACGCTTGGTTAGAGCTTGCTGACACAACTTGGCTAGATAGCTAGCAGCGGTTTCCCCTTGCGGCAATTGATAATGGGGTAGTAATTTTTGATGGAGTGGCAATTCAAACTGGCACGTAGCGACTAAATTTTCAGCAGTGATAACCGCCTCAGAAAATCCTAAACGCTGATAGAGTTCGGTGATTTCAGCAGCATTCCGTAAAAATTCAGTGCCGCGAATATCGCGAAACCCATCATTCAGATTTTCCTCCAAAATCGTTCCGTCATTGATGTGCTGCATCACTTTGACGGCAAAGCTTTCATTGGCATTTAGATAGCGGACACTAGGGAAAGCGATTAGCGGCAAGCCTTGCGCTTGCAGCTCGGCTAGCCAAACATTTTCAGTTTCTAAGTCAGGCACTTCCACAGCAAAATAAAATTGCTTGTCGCTAAACAGGTCTTGAAAAAAAGGGAGCCGACTTGCTGAGGCTTCGTTGAACCGATCATTTGTCCGTAGCTCATTGTCCGCCGGTAAAATTCCGACTAACTCGCTGAAGTTTTCCGCTTGTTCTTCAAGGAATAATGGCTTGTCATGGGTCATATTATAGGTAGAAAGTTGCAATAGCTGCTGATAACCATCTACATTTTTGGCATAGACTACTAGTTGAAAGACTCCATCACGGTCAGGAATCTGATAATCCAAGCGTAGACCAATCACTGGCTGCAGCTGATTTTTCTGGCAGGCTTGGAAAAATTCCACCGCTGCCGTCAAAACATTATGATCAGCAATGGCCAGAGCTTGATAGCCACGAGCTTTGGCAGTTTCAACCAATGACTTAATTTTTAAGGTACTTTGCAATAAGGTGAAGCTGGTAGTCGTATTTAACTGAGGCAGCATTCTCGTTATCCTTTCATGAAAATTTCTAAGTTTATCTAGAGAGTTTTCTTTACTTTATTTTATAGATTGTGCTAAACTAAGCGTGAGAAAAGAGGTGCAGGTCATGCGTTATGTAGTTACCTTATTTTGGGCTTTTATCTTAGGCCAAGTAATTAGTTATATTGCCAGCTCTTTAGCGGCCACTGCCTTTGATTTTAAAATTTCGACAATTGTTTCACTGATTGCCGGTGTTATCATTATTTTAATCCGTTATGGAGCCAAACCCCACACATCTTCAAATCAATCTTAAATATAATCGAAAAACCAGTTACATGCAATCATTCGCTGTTATTAGCTAAGCCTCTGACAAAGAGGGCTTAGCTAACAGCTGTTTGCAACATGTAGCTGGTTTTTTATTATTCTTCATTTTGATGCTTAATCAAAATTTCGTTTCAATAATCCTCTAAAATTAAACAGGGATAAAATGATATTCATCAACACAAAGGCGCTAGTTACAAGAAAAACGCTAGCGTAGCCTAAGGTTGAAGCAACTGTTGAGCCCACTAGTGGACCTAAGACCTGACCAAAATTATTAAACATTGTATTGTAGCTATAAATCCGGCTGACTCCTTCAAAGGGGGTGATTTTGCCGATTAAAGTGTTAATGGAAGGCATCAATGCGCCGGTGGAAAAGCCTAGCAAAAAGCGCAGAGCCCCCAATTGAAATGGCGAGGTTACAAAAGCCATCGGCACAAAGCATAAGAAGGACAAAATCAAGCCGCCCAATAAAACCCGGTGGCTGCCGTAACGATCGCCTAAGCGGCCTAAAATCGGTGACGAAATCATCGCCGACACACCGGCAATTGAAACAATCAGTCCGCTAACAAATAAAATATTGTTCATATCGCCGCTTAATTGGCGAATATAGAGAGTTAAAATCGGTGTAATACTCGTGACCCCTAATTGTAAAATCAAGGTGGTGATAAACAGGCCGATTAAGATTGATTTACGATCAATCTTAGCAAATAATTCTTTGGAGGACATCATCTCGCCCTTTGGCAGTGGCTGGAAATCTTCCTTCACTAAGAAGACTGTCAGTAATGTGGTGATGGCTAACACCACTCCTGTGATGATAAAGACATTGCTCATGCCAAACCACTGGGCTAGAGCACCACCCAAAGAAGGGCCGATTAATGAACCTGCAACGGCACCAGTCGACAAGGTTCCCAGCGCCCAGCCGCTTTTTTCTTTAGGCGCTTGGGAGGCAATCATGGCAGTCGCATTTGGAATGTAGCCGGATAAAACTCCCGTCAAAAACCGCATAGCTAATAGCCAATAAATATCTGGCACAAAAGCTAAGGCCCCCATGGAAACGGTCATACCGGCAGCCGCCCGAATCATCATCATTTTACGGCCTCGCCGGTCAGCTAAATTACCCCAAATTGGCGAGAAAATAGCGGCCGCAAAAGCCGTGACCGAAATTGCCAGACCAGAAAATAATTCCACTTGGTCGGCTGGTGTATGTAATTGTTCAATATAAACAGGAATAAAGGGCATCACCAGACTAAAACTTGCCCCTGTAAAAAAACAGCCAATCCAAGAAATCAATAAATTCTTCCGCCAATTAATCTTCATAATACCTCTTTACCACCCTTTCGTTTCTACTATACTCCTTTTTCAGCAAAAAGTAAGAATATTTTCAAAATTTCCGACGGGATTTCTTCAATTGAAAAAAACTATAGGATACAGCAAAAGGTGTCCAGCCGATTTATCGCTGGCTGTTACATCCTTTTGCCTGACCTATAGCCTTCAGAGGGTGCGGCAGCTGCTTTACAATTTTGGCTTTTCCTAGCTAAAATCGAAAAGCACCTACCTTTTATGAAAAAACAAAATAAATCTTGGAGGAAACTAGTTTAAGAGGGTTAAGCCATCTTTTAAGACAGCCTCGCCGTCCAATGTTTCATAATCTTCTTTTTTGATAAGCTTATAAGGAACGGCTTTATAATTTAAAAAATCCTTTAAGCGGGCAATCTCGTATTCTGATTGCGGTCCTATCATTAAGACATCGACCTTTTGATTTTGAATAATCTGCTCGGCAATAATTGCCGGTGCCGAATAGATGTGCAGATTTAAACGTTGTTCATCGGCTGCTGTCTGCATATTTTTCACCAGCAGACCTGAAGTGATACCGGCTGTACAAATCAGCAGAATGGTTTTTGCATTTGGATCGACCATGCTTTTACCTCCTTAAGAAATTTTACGTTTCTTGTTGTAAATGTCTAGGACAACTGCCAAGAGGAGAATCAAACCTTTAATGGCTTGTTGCCAATCGACACCGACACCAAGAATTGACATCCCATTATTTAAGACACCCATCACTAAACCACCGACGATTGCCCCCATAATCGTTCCGATACCACCTGAGGTAGAAGCACCACCGAAGTAAACGGCAGCCATCGCATCTAATTCCATTGATTGACCGGCTTGTGGTGTGGCAGCGTTCAAGCGGGCTGCTAAAATCAAACCAGCTAGAGCGGCCATCATGCTCATGTTGACAAAGACTAAGAAGGTAATTTTTTTCGTTTTAATCCCGGAAAGTTCTGCGGCTTTTTTATTGCCCCCGGTTGCATAAATCTGACGACCAGCTACGGTTTTATTAGTTAAAAATCCATAAACAGCAACGATAACTCCAAGTAAAATCAAGATAACTGGATAGCCTTGATAAGAGGCAAAGATATAAGAGACACCTAAGAAAACTACAGCCGTAAAGCCAGCCTTCAAAAGAAAGGTCGTCATCGATTCTACTTCAAATTCATTTTTGCGGCGGCGTTCCCGTGCCCGCCATTGATTAAAAATTAAAATAGCCGTGATAATAAAGCCGATAATCATGGAGAGGAAATGAATATGTTCTCCCCCCATAATGTCAGGTAGATAGCCAGTCGAAATTTTTTGGAAAGCCGTTGGAAATGGTGCTAAGGACTGGCCACCTAAAACAACTTGTGTTAAGCCTCGGAACATTAATAGTCCGGATAAGGTCACGATAAAAGCGGGAATTCCAACATAAGCGACCCAGAAGCCTTGCCAAGCACCAATCGCTGCTCCAAGTAATAAACAAGCAGGTACGGCAATCCACGGGCTCATATTATTATTAACCATCATTAAGCCGGCCATCGCACCGACAAAGGCCATCACGGAGCCAACGGATAAGTCAACGTGTCCCAAGAGAACGACTAACAACATGCCAGCTGCCAAAACTAAAATATGGCTATTTTGCAAAACCAAGTTGGTAATATTTAATGGCCGCCAAAAGATTCCTTCAGTCATCACTTGAAAGGCAATTAAGAGGACAACGAGAATAATGACCATGCTATATTTACTAAAAATTTCTAAGGCTTTGTCCTTTAAGGAGCTGCCTTTTTTCTCTTTTAATTTATCGGTTGATTCCATTTAAACCACACTCTCTTCCAAAGTCATAAGATTCATCAGCATTTCTTGATTCGCATCCGCCCGCATTACTTCACCGGTCATGCGGCCTTCATTCATGGTGTAAATCCGATCACACATCCCTAAAATTTCCGGCAGCTCAGAAGAAATAATACAAATTCCTTTACCGGCAGCCGCCATTTCTTCAATGATGGTATAAATTTCATACTTGGCCCCCACGTCAATTCCGCGGGTCGGTTCATCAAGAAACAGGATATCCGGTTCTGTCATCAGCCATTTTGACAAGACAACTTTTTGTTGGTTCCCGCCACTGAGACTGCTTACTTTTTGGAAAATCGAGCTGGCTTTGGTATGCATCCGCTTGCGATATTCCTCGGCATCGACAATTTCCTTTTCCTTGTCGATGACACCGGCATGACTAATTTTCCCAAGACTGGCAATCGTTGTATTTTCACGAATGTCCATTAAAAGATTTAAACCAAGTGCCTTACGGTCTTCTGACACATAGGCTAGGCCGTTTTTAACGGCGGCCGGTACATCTTTAACCGAAATCTCTTGACCATCTTTAATCACTTGTCCAGAAATATTGCTACCATAAGAATGACCAAAAACACTCATGGCAAATTCTGTCCGACCAGCTCCCATCAAGCCGGCAATACCGACAATTTCGCCTTTGCGGATATGGAAGTTGATATCTTTGTTGATCACCCGTGAGCTATCGATTGGATGATGGACTGTCCAGTCTTTGACTTCAAAAAAGACTTCGCCGATATTCGGATGCCGCTCAGGATAGCGGTTCGTCAAATCCCGACCAACCATGCCTTTGATGATGCGTTCTTCAGAAATCATTGAATTTTCCAACGTTTCAATCGTTTCCCCATCCCGCAAAATGGTAATGCGGTCGGCGACACTAACAATTTCATTAAGCTTGTGGGAAATAATAATTGAAGTAATTCCCTGATTTTTAAATTCTTTGATTAGACCAAGTAGATTGGCACTTTCCTCTTCATTAAGAGCAGCCGTTGGTTCATCCAAAATTAGCAGGCGTACAGATTTAGAAAAAGCTTTGGCAATTTCAACCAATTGCTGTTGACCCACACCGATTTGAGAAACTAAAATATTCGGATTAATTTTGAGTCCGACAGTCTTTAAAAGATTCTCGGTTTTCTTTTCCGTTAATTCCCAATCGATAACACCGTGTTTAGCTTGTTCGTTGCCGAGAAAAATATTTTCTTTAATGGATAAATAAGGGCTCAAAGCTAATTCCTGATGAATAATCACAATCCCTTTTTCTTCACTATCTCTTAAATCTTTGAACTTACAGACTTCGCCTTCATAAATAATGTCGCCTTCATAACTTCCATAAGGATACAATCCGCTTAACACATTCATCAACGTTGATTTGCCGGCACCATTTTCGCCGCACAAAGCATGAATTTCTCCCCGTTCAATTTTCAGATTGACATTACTTAAGGCCCTCACTCCAGAGAACTCCTTGACGATATTATTCATCTCCAGGATATAATCTGACATTGAATTCACCCTCTCTATCAAGTAGCTTGTAACTTTTTTAAGCCAACATCTGTTAAAGTAAATTTGCGCCTACGGTCCAGTAGGTCCTCGGCGCAAATCTACAACTATTTTTTTCTGAGAAATTAGCTTGTGCCCCTTCATTCTCAGTTTTTACTTTGTAATTAGTTGCTCAAATCTGCTTCAGTGTAGTAACCAGTATCGATTAATTCTGCAACATAATTATCTTTGTCTACAGAAACTGGCGTTGCCAAGTAAGTTGGTACTACTTTTACACCATTGTCATAAGTTTCAGTATCGTTCACTGGCACTTCTTCATCATTAGCCAAGGCTTCAATCATGTCGATGGTATTTTCAGCAAGAACCCGAGTGTCTTTAAAGATAGTTTCAGTTTGTTCACCAGCAATAATGGATTTCACGCCGGCAATCGTTGCATCTTGACCAGTAATTACTGGTAATGGTTGATCCGCTGAACCATAGCCAACTCCTTTTAAGGAAGAAATAATCCCCAAACTAATTGGATCATATGGTGATAAGACAGCGTCTAATTCTTTGTCTGTATAGTTAGCACTCAATAAATTATCCATCCGCGCTTGGGCAGTTGAACCATCCCAACGCAGGGTTGCGATTTGGTTGAAATCCGTTTGACCTGATTGGCAAACTAGTTGGCCACTGTCAAAATATGGTTTGAAGACTGACATCACACCGTTGTAATTGATTAAGGCGTTGTTGTCATCTGGTGAACCACCAAATAATTCAATGTTAAATGGTCCGGTGCCATTTTCTAAGTCTAATTTATCTTCAATATAAGAAGCTTGTAATACCCCAACGCTAAAGTTATCGAAGGTCGCGTAGTAATCTACATATTCTGAATTCATTAACAAACGGTCATACGCAATGACAGTGATGTCTTCATTGTGGGCTTTTTCCAATACATCGGTTAAAGCTGAACCGTCGATGGACGCAATAACTAACGTGTCCACGCCTTTAGTAATCATGTTTTCAATTTGGGCTACTTGGTTTTCAACTTTATCTTCCCCGTATTGTAAATCTGTTTTGTATCCAAGTTCTTCTAATTGATCCACCATGTTGTTGCCATCTTCAATCCAGCGTTCTGCTGATTTCGTTGGCATGGCAATCCCAACATAGCCCTTGTCGCCGCTGCCGCCGGAATCTGATCCGCCGCTGGAACCGCAACCTACCAATAACACCCCTAAAGCTAACGTTGCAACTACTGCTGCTGCCTTTTTCATATTGAACTTCATCTTGATCCCTCCAAATAATTTTCTTTACGGACTTAGTATAGGTTATTTTTGAACCGCTTACATTGAGTTTTTTTGGGAAAATCTTTATTTTTTTTCCGACATTTCAAAATTGCGAAAAAAAACTTGATTTATTTTTGGAAAAACTTGGATTTCTTTTGATTGCCTTGAAATAGGAAAATAAACCTATAAAAATCTGTTATAATAAGGCCAATTAGAGGAGTTGATTTAAATTGAAAAAATTAGTGGTATTGTTATTTTTCTTTTTATTTTTAAACGGGTGTTCTACTACTACCACTACAGCTGATAGTGAAACTGATGTGAGCATTCCTAGAATTGTAATCGGTTTCTCTCAATTGGGAACTGAGAGCAATTGGCGTAAGCAGCATACTGAATCGGTTCAAACCGAATTGGAAAAAGAAGGCTATGAAGTGTTGTATCGCAATGCCTATCTCAGCTTGGAGCAGCAGATTCAAGATATTCGCAGTTTTATTTCCTATAATGTTGACATTATCGTCCTCTCTCCTCTGCAAGAATCTGGTTGGGATGATATTTTATTAGAAGCACAAAAAGCTAATATTCCTGTCTTTGTGGTTGACCGCAGTATTGAAGTCAGCCAAGAAACCTTAAAAAAAAGTGCCGAGCTGGCTCTTGAAGAAGGTGCTGGCCAAGAGCTGATGGTCACCCACATTGGTCCGAGCTTTAAAGCCGAGGGCAACCGGGCTGGCTTATATGTGAGCAATTATTTTCGCAATCAAGAATACAGCGAGGTCAATGTCCTTGAATTGACCGGCAACGTAAATGCCTCACCGACTATTTTAAGAAGTGAAGGGTTCTCTGAAACCATTCAGCGTAATTACCAAGACAATCAGCAAACAATTCAAGTCGTCGACAGCATCAGTGGCGATTTTATTCGCCGTAAAGGGAAAGAAGCGATGGCTGAATATATCGCACAGAAAGATATCAGCCAAATTGATGTTCTCTTTAGTCAAAACGATGAGATGACTCTTGGGGCGATGGAGGCTTTGGAGGCAGCCGGTGTTGCACCGGGTAAGGATATTATTATCGTTTCGATTGATGCCCAGAAAAATATGATCGACAAATTAAAGGCGGGAGAGGTCAATTGTGTGGTGGAATGCAATCCAAATCAAGGGATTTATGTTCGCAACGCCATCAAACGGTTTTTAGACGGCAAAACGGATTTGCCTAAGGAAATTTATGTCCATGAAACGGTTTTTTCCGATGACATGGATTTTAGCCAAATTCCCCCCCGCAATTATTAGGTGATTGCCATGAAGGATAGCAGTATCAAAGATATTTTCCGCAAAACCAATATCGTCATGATTGCCATTGCCATTATTCCCTTATTAATCAGTGTGATTTTTTATACGCGGCAAATTTTTATTTACCAGCAAACCATCGGTAATATCCAAGAAGCCAATGCCGTCAGCGAGACCATGCGAGACCGTGCCTTAGAAAGCATGTATGATCTGGCTTATGGTCAAATTAGTATTGAAGATTTTCAAGCTAATAACGTGATTGATGAGGTGCGGGAGGATATTTACCATATTCAAGAAAATGTCCAAAGCAATTCCGAATTAAATCGCTTGGATGTCGCCTTAAGGACCCTCAGCAATTTAGAGGATTATCAAAATCAACTGGTGACCAGTGTTGAAAACGATGAAAGCTATGAAGAAGGCGAAGCCATTCTCAGTAACGCTGAGGCGGTTGTCGCTAGCGTCATTGATTTTCTCGACCGCTTTGTTCGATTGGAAATTGACTTGGCTAGTCAGACTAATCAAGAGCTGATTCGCTCTGTTTTCCTTTTAACATTAGCCCAAGGCGTTATCTTATTAGTCATTTTCTATTTCATTCGCCGCAACAGCCGTTTTTTACGAAAAAAAGTCGAAGACCCTCTAAAAAACTTAGTCGAGCTGTCGAAAAAATTGTCTAACGGTGAGTTAAATTTTCGGGCAGAGATTCCTGACACAATTGAAATGAAAAACCTGACCTATAGCTTGAATAAAATGGCTGAGGATTTAACACAGCTCTTAGAGGAAAACGCCTTGAAGCAGTATCATCTGGCCCAAAGCGAAATCCGCGTCTTACAGGCGCAGATAACTCCCCACTTCATCTATAATAGTTTAGACGCCATCGTTTCTTTAATTGAAGCCGGTGATTATTCGCAGGCGATTGAAATGACCTATGCCCTCTCCGATTTCTTCCGGATTTCCTTAAGCAAAGGCAAGGACTGGATTTCTTTAGAACAGGAAATTCGTCATGTGGAGGATTATTTAAAAATCCTCCAGATTCGCTATGGCGCTATGCTGAACTATACAATCAGTTATCCTGAGGAATTAAAAGAGGAAGAAATCTTGAAAATGATTTTACAGCCGCTAGTGGAAAATGCGGTGTATCACGGGACTAAATTTGTCCGCAGACGGGGCTTGATTGAAATTTCCGTCACTGCCACGACAACTGATTGGCAAATTGTCGTCAGCGATAACGGCATTGGCATGACGCCAGAAAAGCTGCAGGAAATCACTGATAATTTAAATGAAGGTTTGCTTGGCGAATCTGAAAATGGCTATGGCCTGCACAATGTTTACCAGCGAATTATGCTGAACTATAATGGTGAGGCCAGTTTCAAAATTGAGAGTGTCTATCAAACTGGCACCAGCATTTACATCGCAATTCCTAAAAAACATTCCAAAGAGACTGCCGCTTCACTGACAGCCAGCTTGAACAAGGAGGAAAATCATGTATAAGGTCTTTATTGTGGAAGACGAGCATTTGATTCGCGAAAGTCTCAGGCAGCAGGTCAACGACTTGGCAAAAAAACTACCAATCGAATATCTCGACGAGGCGGCAGATGGTGAACTAGCGCTGTCCTCGATTTTAGATTTGCGACCGGATATTATTTTAACGGATATTAAAATGCCCTTTATGGACGGCTTGACCTTTGCCAAAGAAGCCCGCAAGCTCTTGCCTTATGTCCGCTTAATCTTTATTAGCGGCTTTGATGATTTTGAATACGCCAAAACCGCCATTCAAGTGCAGGCGGATGATTACTTATTAAAGCCGATTAAAAGCGGCGAGTTGGAGGAGGCCTTGTCCAAAGCCGTTAAAAATTTGGACCAGCAAAAAAAACAGCTGGAGGGACCTTCAACGGATAGTGTCATCAAAATTGAATCTCAAAAAAATCAGCTTTTAAACAATTTACTCTCGGGAAACATCGCAATTTCTGATGTCGTCAAGCAGATTGAGCCCTTTCAAAAAAGCTTAGTCGGCAAGAAAATCAATGTCATGCTAGTGAGTAATCGAGACGAACATTTCTTAGGGGACTACACACAGTATGCCGAAAAACTAAATTTTCTTTATCAAACCGACCCGCAGATTTTTTTCTCCAGCCTTTCCAGCCGCTTTATCAAATTATTAATCTTTGACTCCAATGAAAAGACTGTCTTAGAAAAAAGCTATCAAGTGGCGCAAACCTTAATCAATGAATTAGAAATCGGCAGCGATAATCTCGTAGTAGCCACAGGTCCCATTGTCGAACGGATTTCCGACCTGCCCCGTTCCTATCGCAAAGCTAAGGATATGCTGGATAGTTATGGTCTGATTCGGGTGGAAAAAATCATGAGCTATGAAGATAATCTAAAAGAAGGCGAGCTCTCCCCCACCAATCCCTTTAAAATTGATTTGAGTCAACGCTTAGCTGATTTGACGGCAAAAGAAATTCCAGACCTCATTGCCGAACTGTCCCAGGATCAAGGGACAGTTGAGCGGACCCGCATGTTTCGCTTTTTTATTTTGATAGAGCTGAAAGGATTGATTTATCGCAATGAAAACATTGATCCTGATGACATTGATATCGAGTTGGATAATATTGAGCTATTGACCACTGCGCCAAATAATCAACAAGCCTTTCAAGGAGTTTTAGCTAATTTACTGCCGCAATTGTTGGCGAAAAAGGGCAATCCAATGATGCAAAAATATCAAAGCGTTATTCAGCAAGCCCTAAACTATATTAAGGAAAATTTTGCTGATCCCAATATCTCATTAAAATCAGTGGCAGAAGTTGTCAGCCTCAGCGCTGCCCATTTCAGTACGATTTTTTCCCAATCCACTGGCTCAACCTTTATCGAATACTTGACCAATCAACGGATTGAAAAGGCCAAGCAACTGCTGTTAACGACCGATTTGCGGCTATCCGATATCGCCTTTGAAATCGGCTATAATGATCCAAATTATTTTAGTTTTCTCTTCAAGAAAAAAGTTGAGATGTCGCCAAAAGATTACCGACAAACGAACTTAGCCAGTTAAAAACAAAAAGGCCCCTAGCAACAGACTGGAAAGTCTCCCGCTAGAGGCCTTTATTTAGTTTTATAAAACAGCTAAGATGATAAAGTTAGCGATAAATAGTAAATCCACTACCCATAAAATTGGAGAAACTTCATCAAATTTACCTTTGGCAACTTTGATGATTGTATAGAAAATAAAGCCGGCCGCAATCCCGTAAGAAATGCTGTAACACAAGCCCATAAAGATTGAAGCAAAAAATGCAGGTACTGCATCTTCTAAATCAGTCCAATCAATATCTTTAAAGGAAGCCATCATCATGACCCCAACCATAATCAAAGCTGGTGCTGTCGCTTGATTCGGCACGATTGAAATCAGCGGTGAAAAGAAGCTAGCAATCGCAAATAAAGCAGCTACAACAACTGAAGTCAAACCAGTGCGGCCACCGGCACCAATTCCGGCAGCTGATTCCACATAGGTTGTGGTATTAGATGTACCGAAGATTGCGCCAACTGAAGTGGCAATTGCATCGGCAAACAAGGCTTTATCCATTTTTGTTTTGAAGCCTTTACTGTCTTCCAGAGCTTCTTCATCTTCTTTAGAAAAGATGCCCGTCCGACGACCAGTTCCAATAAATGTCCCGATAGTATCAAAAGTATCAGATAAACTAAAGGCAATGATTGTCATAATTACCTGAGGCAATTTACTAGCGTCAGAGAAAAGTGAGCCCATTCCTTCAGAACTAAATGCTGCCCCAAAAACCGTGCCCAACTCAGAAATTGAACTACCTAAAGAATTTTCTGTCCAGTTAATGGCGCTCAAGTCCACAACGCCCATTAAAATCCCTAAAATCGTAATTGCCACAATCCCGATTAGAATACCGCCACGAACATTTAACACAACTAAGACTGCCATCAGCGCAAGACCGATAACCGCCAAGATAATTGCTGGATTATTGAAATTTGCCAAAGCTGGAACAATTCCACCATTGACGGTTGCGCTGACGATCGAATCGCCAGAAATAGTCGCAGAATCAACAGAAGCTGAATCAACGGTAAAAGAAAGCAAGCCAGCGTTTTTGATCCCCACATAGGCGACAAAAATCCCAATCCCACCACCAATTGCGTGCTGCAGGCTTTCAGGAATCGCATGAATGATTAATTTACGAATCTTGGTTACTGTAATAAAAATATTAATAAGTCCACAAATGAAAACCATCGCTAATGCCTGTTGCCAGGTGTAACCTAGCGCAAAAACAACTGTGTAGGTGAAAAAGGCATTCAGCCCCATCCCCGGTGCCTGTGCATAAGGAACATTAGCAAACAGCCCCATAACGAGCGTTCCAATGACTGATGCAATAATCGTTGCTAAAAAAACCGCTTGAAATGGCATTCCCGTTTGCGACAAAATGCTCGGATTAACAAATAAAATATAGCTCATTGCAAAGAATGTCGTAACACCCGCCACAAATTCCCGCGAAACGGTAGTCTTGTTCTCCTTCAATTTAAAGAACTTTTCCATGTGATGATTTCCTCCTTAAAGTTAAATATTACCCTATCACAAGCCATGATTATAAAATCTTTTCGCAAAAATAGCAATGTTTTCCATACAAAAACTTCTAAACAAATTTTTAATGTTCGTGTTTTATCGAAAATGATTTGTTCAAACTTTAGCAGATAACTTTTTTCACAAGCCAATCTGTGCTAGACTAGAACAACGTATAGATTCAGAAATGAGGAGTTTTTCATGAAAAAATTAATTGCGATTGACCTTGACGGCACAACTTTAAATACAGATTCACAAGTTTCTCCCCGCACAGCGGCTGTTTTAGAAAAAGCCAAACGAGCAGGTCACACTGTAACCATTGCTACCGGTCGTCCTTACCGGATGTCTGAACATATTTATTCCCAGCTTAAATTAACATCACCGATGATTAATTTTAACGGCGCCCTCGTTCACCTGCCTCATCAAGTTTGGTCTGGAGAGCTAGAAACCTTAATCAATCGCGACATTGCCTTTGAAATTTTAGCCCAAAAGCAACAACTGAACTTAGATTTTGTGGCTGCTGAAAATAAAAATAGTTTCTACATTGATACTTTGGATCATTTTGATGGCAACTTCTTTGCCTCAGAAAAAGCCAGTGAAAAAAATATTTTGTCCGCAAAGAACATGACTACCAATCCAAATTCTCTATTGCTGCGGGTCAACAATCCCGACAGCCTCAGCGTTTCAGAACAGTTAGTCAAAGATTACGGCGATTATGTAGAAGTCAATACTTGGGGCGGGCCAAATCCGATTTTAGAAGTGGTGGCTAAAGGCATTCAAAAAGCCAAAGGAGTTTCCCACGTTGCCGATTTATTAGGCTTTCAACAAGAGGACATTATCGCTTTTGGTGATGAACACAATGATGTAGAAATGCTAGATTATGCTGGTTGGGGCGTTGCCATGGCCAACGGTACTGATCAAGTAAAAGCTGTTGCCAACGATGTCACCGAAAAAACCAACGGCGAAGACGGTTTGGCAGATTATCTAGAAAAATATTTAGAATTAAACTAAAAAAAATGCGCCGAAGAATGAGCAGCGACAGCTCACCTTCAGCGCATTTTTATTTTGTCTCGATTATCCAGGATAACTCTCATCAATCATTTCAACTTGACCATCAGTTAATGCTTTTTTTAGCCAACTGTGGTCTATTTTTCCAGCTTTAGCTGCTGCAACTTTTGCGGCATCACTAGCGGCATTTTCCTCTGCCTTTTCAATCAAGCTTTGCGCATCCCCTTGAGGAATTACCAGTAAACCATCTTGATCACCTAAAATAATATCTCCTGGCATCACCACAACATGCCCAAGGGAAATTGGAGTATTGATTTCCCCCGGGCCTGACTTATATGGACCGGCCGGTGTCGTACCAGTTGCGTAAATCGGACACTTCTCATCAGCAATCACATCAATATCACGAATCGGTCCGTCAATAACGATACCGGCAACTTTTTTAAAGTCCGCCAAATACCGATACATAATTTCACCCAGCATAGCCCGCTGGCGATGCCCCTCATTGGCAATGACCACAACATCTCCCTCTTGCGCCATTTCCAAAGCTTGGCTGACCATTAAATTATCTCCCGCATGGGTTTTAACCGTTAAAGCGACACCGCACATTTTTTTCACTGGGGAGCTCATTAACTTTAATTCTGGACTAAAGGTAAAACTGCGACTCATACAATCGGCCACATTAGCTGCCGGCAGTTTTTCAAACCTTGCCACTAAACTTTTTTCTGGTAACTTTCTCTTTAGATAAATCCGATTTCCAACTGACATGTTTTGCCCTCTTTTCTTATAGATGATTTTTATGGTAATTTTTTTAACTTTACATTCTTCGGGATTTTTAAGGTAAGTCATATAATTTGAAACTAGTTTACGATTTTGACTCAGCCATAACTACTAGTAAGACTTATTTAGTTTAGCACAAAAAAACGCTTTCTCCGCTGGTTTTGCTGAGAAAAGCGCTTAGTTTGGCGAAAAGAACAGATTTAGTACAATAATTATGAAAAGCTGATTGCCTTGAGCAACCGCTGGTAAAAATCCTGTTTATTCGCAAAATCACTTAGATTTGAAACTTGACCATCCCCAGTTTCAAGAACTAACCAGTGGTTTTTAGCTGTTAATGCAATATCAACTGTATAAAAGCGGCTGTCCAATGGCGGAATAGTCAATTTAATCTCCTCATTTAAAACTTGATTATTTTGATTATCACAGAATAGGAGTTGTTGGTTATAAAAAAACAGTCGAATCTCAATACTGCGACCAGCAACTTGCTTCAATTCAACATATTCCTTTAATTTGATGTCTATTTACTAGAACCAAATTGGTAACATCATAGTACTTAATGCCACACCTTCATATTTGGCCGCATCATGAACCAGCTGGTTGTATAATGTGATAATTGCCTTTGTCAACATCCTTTGCTGCCTCGAAAACCATTTTTTCTAACTCTGGAGTGTTCTTTACTTGTTCATCTGAATAAGCCGCACTTAAATAATCCGTTACTATTTTAACTTTATCTTTTGACATTAATTTTCCTTAACAACTGAAATCCCAATCACAGCCTATCTCTTTAAGGCACACTCTGAACCTCATTAGCCTGAGAAAGATCAACTATCAGAACAAATGGTGGTTTTCCTTGAATAATATTATTTTGATCATCTATATAATAATCAAATTCACCCTCCATTTTTTGCGTTATTTTTCTGGCTTCTTCTGGTGAATGCATTGCAAAATAGGTTATCCCGATGACGGCGAAAACTGTCAATAAAAGTAGTAGCAATGGAATAGTCTGTCGCTTTAGAAACAGACTGAAATTACTCTTTTTCTTACTCGACTCAACAACGCTTTCATCTGCTGACTTCATAAATCCCCACCCATTTCTCTTTCCGTTACAGTAAGCAACTATCTTATTATTTTCGACGAGAACAAAATTATTCTCAATGATTTCAGATTTCAATTTACATTAACAGTCATTAAAAATTCTATATAAGTAAAAATATTACATATTTTAGAATACAATTTAATTAAAACAAGTGGTCTAGTTAATGTCAATGGTAATACAAACGAAACATAAATATTATTGAAAACATAATTCAAAAAAGTTTTGTCTGGATTGTGTTTATATTCAAAGCAAAAAAACACGAACCCTATTGCCCTTTCGACAAATGAACTCGTGTGTATAGAAATATTCTTTATGATAGTCTAACCTTCTAAATGATCAACTTGACCTGAGTTAATCGTGTCGATAATAAACTGGTTATCATTGAATTCTGCTATGCCAGCAGACAAAGCAAAATACTTTTTGGCTTTCTCTTCATCTAGATGTTGCAGATTAAAGGCTTTTTCGTAATATAAAAAATCTAAATAACTGGTGGATTTGAATTGTTTATATAGCTCAAGCCATTGGTCACACAACGCAACAGCGCGGGAAAAATCCCCAAGACTTGAGTAAAATTTTGCGACATTATAAAAAATTTTGCTGACATTCTTTGTGACAAAATCCGGATTTTCTTCAATCAACTGAAGGGATTTATCAAAGTGACCTCTGGCAAATTCCAGCTCGCCTTTTTGAGCGTAGCAGACACCAATACTGTTAATGGCCAGACTTTTTATCATGACTTGCGTCACAGTCATAGTTGATACTTCATAAAAATAGTACAGGGCTTTATCAATTTCATGAAAGCCAACGAGATTTATATTGCCAAAATTGTAATAAACCTCAGCCTTTAAATCACTATTTTCAATCGCTTCAACATCCGAGATACCTTCTAGTAGCTGATAGGCCTCATGAAATTTAAATTCTGAAGAAAGGTCAATCACTTTAGCTAAAAGTCCTCGTAATTTTTCATCAAAGCTTTTCTCTAAGACATCATCAAAAGTCAACTTAAGTCTTTGACAAATTTCCCCGAGAATTTTCATGCTATCACAGGCATTTTTTGTTTCCAGCACACTGATTGTTGCCTGATTACAAATGCCCTCAGCTAACTCTTGCTGGGTCAAACCCAATTCTTTTCTGCGGGTTGAAATAATCTTACCGTTAATCTTCAAGTGGTTCTCCCTTCACTTGCTTCTGCAGAATTCTAAAAAACTTTAGAAAATTGCCTCGTAAAGAGTATCCAAAACAACTTTCTAAAGCTTAATTTAATTAAGGAAGGTACAGGATTTGAACCTGCGCACCGGTATAAGCCGGTTCGGCGGATTTCGAGTCCGCTGCATTACCACTCTGCCAACCTTCCGCAAAGACTATTTTTCGCTTTTTTTGGAATTTTGTCAAGTGGAAATCTTTATATAGAAGAAAGACACTAAAAAAGCCACTACCTCTAAAAACGAAGTAGCGGCCGCAATTCACCTTATTTAATGGTTGTCATGGTTTCATCTGAGGCCTCTTTTAAAAACTCGTCATAGTTAAAAATTATCTGAATCCATTTCTTAATCATGAAAACCGCCTCCTTTATTTGATGGCTCTATCTTAGGATTTAGGACTTAAACCAAGCTTAAGAAAAACAGCTGTCTAAAAAAATTCATATTTCAGCGAAAAATGATTTGACGGAAGCGGCGGTTTCAGGCTATTCTTGGGAAGCATAAGAGATTTTTGTTCACTCAATTTTGACAAAAATTTCATATTTAAAAAGGTGGATTAAGCCATGACAGAGGCGCAAATGCAAAATTTAATACTACGGACCTGCCTTTTAGCCGGCAGGATTATGACTGAGTCTGGGTCAGAGGCTTACCGGGTAGAGGACACGATGCAACGGATTGCCACAAATGCTGGTGAGCTGGAAAATTCCAGTTATGTCACAGCAACGGGACTTTTCATGAGTTTAAAAAGTAGCAACTACAGTCAGTTGGAACAAATTAAGGACCGCACGATTAATTTGGAAAAAGTCGTGGCGGTGAATCAACTGTCCCGCGAATTTGCAGCGGGAACAATCGACTTGGTGACACTCCATCAAGAGTTAAAGAAAATTGATTATGAAACACCGACTTTTCCTGCATGGTGGCGAATTTTGGCTGCCGGGATAATAAGTTGCACGCTACTAATTTTATTTGGTGGCGTCTGGTCGGATTTTATTCCTGCTTTTCTAATCGGGGCCATTGGCTATACTGTTTCCCTCTATGGTATTTACTGGTTGGAAATTCGTTTTCTAAACGAATTAGTAGCGGCCTTAGTGATTGGCAGTTTGTCTTTTATTGGCTTCCGTTTGGGGATTATTGCGGATGTTGATACCGTGATGATTGGTAGTCTGATGCCTTTAGTTCCCGGTGTCGCCATCACAAATTCTTTTCGTGATATTCTGGCGGGTCATTTAATCAGTGGGATGGCTCGCGGAACAGAGGCGATTTTTACGGCGGGGGCGATTGGGACTGGCATTTATTTGGTAATTAAGTTATTGGGATAACGTATTTTTTAGATAGAGGAGCAACCATGACAATTTTTTTAAATTTTTTCTTTAGCGGTCTGGCCACGATGGCCTTTGGAATCATTACCAATATCCCAAGGCGAGCTTTGCTTGCCTGTGGCGTCACCGGTGGGATTGGTTGGGTCCTCTTTCATTTTTCTAATGAAATGGGCTTAGGTCTGGGGGGCGCAAATTTTTTAGGCGCCTTGTCCGTGGGGATTATCAGTGTCTTTCTCTCCCGCAGGTACAAGATGCCTTTGATTATTTTTAATATTCCTAGCCTAGTCCCGCTAGTTCCCGGTGGCCCCGCCTATCAAGCAGTGCGCCAAATTATGCAGGGAAATTATGAAGCTGGCCTACAAAATATTTTGATTGTGATTATCACAGCTGGCGCCATTGCAATTGGCTTTATGGTGACCAACTTAGTCGAAAAACTAGCTAAATTTCTTTTGAAAAATCCTTATCAAATAAAGCGGAAAAAGCCTTAGTCAAGAGCTTTTTCCGCTATTTTTTTGTATAATAAAGGAAAGCAGTCAGGAGGTTTTTGACAATGAAAGATATTCTTACGATTATTTTACTGTTAGGGGCTTTTGTTCTATTGGGCTGGAATGCATCGGTGCTGCCGAAGATTACCAAAAATTGGGCCGATAAAAACAAACGGGATTCTTAGTCACTTGTTGAGTGTTGAGACATTTATACATGAAAAAATCCAAACTAGCTTGGGTTTACCTGAGGTTTCAAAGGCCTCATCGTAAAGTTACCAGCCAGCTTGGATTTTTTTATTTTGCCTTATAATGGGTCAAATTTTAATTGACACCTGCAAATGTCGTATAAATCAAGAAAATGTTTAAAATGGTTAAAACAACTGTTACGACCCAAGCAGCATATTTTACAATGGGGCGATTGGCAAATGGTCCCATCAGCTGCTTGTCGCTGGTAAAAATCGTCAGTGGAATAATCGAAAATGGCAGAGCAACACTTAAAAAGACTTGTGTATATAACAGTAAATCCTCCACTGCATTTTCGCTGCCACCATATAAAATCACGCAGACGATTACCGGGAAAATTGCAATCAAACGAGTGATTAACCGCCGCAACCACATTGGTAATTTTAAATGTATGAACCCTTCCATGACAATTTGCCCAGAGAGTGTACCGGTGATGGTGGAATTTTGGCCAGAAGCCAGTAAAGCCACTGCAAACAATGTCGACAACAAAGGACTAGCAATCGGGCCAACAATTGAGCTATCTTTGAGAGCATCATATAAATCAACGAACCGACCCAAATCACTGTTGGTGCCAAAGAATAAAGCACCACCCAAAACTAACAATAGACAGTTGACAACAAAAGCAATCGTTAATTGAATATTCGAATCCCAAATCGTAAATTTAATTGCTTTTTTCACTTCGCCTTTATCGTTGCGATCAATTTTGCGACTTTGGGAAATGGAGGAATGCAAATATAAATTATGAGGCATCACGGTGGCTCCAACGATTCCTAAGGCCAAAAACAACATACTGCGATTGGTGGCAATTTCAGGAACTGGAATAAATCCTTCCAACACCTGACTCCAATTGGGATCAGCCAAAATAACTTCATAGGCAAAAACGAAAAAGATTACTGAAATTAATATGGCCACAACAATTTCGACTTTTCTAAACCCAAGCTTAGTCAATAATAATAGAAGAAACACGTCAAAGGTTGTAATCAAAACCCCAATTAACAGCGGAAAACCAAATAATAATTGCAAGGCCACTGCCCCACCAATAACTTCGGCAATATCGGTTGCCATGATGGCCAGCTCACTAATAATCCACAAGGCAAAGCCCCCAGCTTTACTTGTGTGCTGACGGGTGGCTTGGGCTAAATCCATGCCGGTGACAATCCCTAATTTGGCCGCCATACTTTGTAACAGCATCGCAATCAAACTGGAAAGTAAAATGACACTTAATAGGGCATATTGATAAGAGGCGCCTCCGGAAATTGAAGTAATCCAATTCCCCGGATCCATATAGCCAACAGCCACCAACGCCCCCGGCCCGCTGAAGGCCAAGAGAGTTTTAAAAAAGGAAGCATTCTTCGGTACTTCCACCGTACTATTAATTTCTTCGAGACTTTTTATCTCAGAATTTTCTGTGATATCTTCTTCTCCCATCCTGAGTCCTCCATTACATAAATTTTATTTCAATGCGATTCACTTAATTTTTTAGGCATCCCTAAATTCATTTTTTATTATAGGACTTTTCTTAAAAAAAGTAAACGGAGACACCCTTTTTAAGAAAAAGCATAAGTTTTCCCTGATTGACCCAAATCAGACTTAAGTCTGGTGAATTTCCCGTAAAATTTCGTTATACTTATTTTATACTTCAGTGGTCACGGGAAAACTTACAAAACTGTTCGTTAAGAATCGTTTTCTGTAGTGGCGCTGTCAAAATTATTTCCCTATAATAAGTGTAACAAGAACTTTACTAGGAAAGTAGCCAAAAGGAGCTGATGTTATGAGCGTTGCAACATCGAGAAAAATCATCAACCTAATTTCAATTTTAGGGATTGGCTTTAGTATCGCCATCACCTTTTATTTTATCCACTTGGGTGTCTTTAAGGATATCAACGCCTTACGCGGCCTCGTTGGCAACTCAGTGATTTTAGGCCCTGTCATTTTCATCCTAATTCAAATTCTACAGGTTGTCATCCCGATTATTCCTGGCGGGATTAGTACGGCGGCCGGTGTCTTAATATTCGGTCCCTGGATGGGCTTCGTTTATAATTATGTCGGCATTTGTATCGGCTCAGTAATTATTTTCCTTTTAGGACGACGCTATGGCAAACCTTTTGTTATGTCATTAGTCAGCGATAAAACTTACAACAAGTACATCAGCTGGTTAGATAATCAAAACCGTTTTGATAAATTATTCACGCTGGCAATTTTCTTCCCAGTTGCACCGGATGATGCCCTTTGTCTGATGGCCGGCTTGACTAATATTTCGGTTAAAAAATTCACTTGGATTATTCTTTTAGCAAAACCCGCTTCCATCTTTTTATATAGCATGGCTTTAATTTACGGTGGAAACTTGCTTTCAGGTTTATTAGGCTAAAATAGATATCTGTGACAGAAGCGCAGTTGGCTTTTTGTCACAGTTTTTTTATACTTAGTTTCAAAGGAGCTGCATATGTCACTGGACCCTCATGCAAAAAAAATCAGCCGGCCTGAACCACAAAAATTTCAGACCGGACTTTTTCTAAAAATTATTTTATTCGGAATTTTACCATTGCTGGCTTTGCTTTTAAAGATAAGCGGCAATTTTGTTTTAAAAACGCCTGCAAATTGGGTTACCTTTTGGCTAATTTTCAATAGTTTATTAGTTGTTTTCTTATTGGTGTTAAGTCTAGCAATCCATTATTTGATTCTACCATGCACTGAGCCCAATCAATCGACTATTCAAACTACTAAACAGCACTTACTGTTTTCTTTGACCAGCCTAAAGAATCATTTTTGGAGTAAATTCCTTTTATTGGCTTGCTATGTTTTCATCAGCTTGCCTATCTTAGCTACAGGTTTCTTTTTGACAATGTTAAGGACACTGCCATTATCTGCAACGCTAATTGATTTTATCTCCATTCAGCGGGTCCCAGTTATCGGCAGCTTAATTATCTTGTATCTGGTTTTGTTATTTCTAGGCTTTCGTTTTCTTTTTGCTCTACCATTAATGATCACAGAGGAAAACGGCTTAAAAAAAGCTCTTGCAAAAAGTTGGCAGCTAACCGCTCAAGGCAAAAAAACTATTTTCAGTCACTTATTTTTTTCTTTACTAAAATATTTTGCAATCTTGTGCGTAGCATTTCTTTTTTGTTGGAGCGTCCAAATTGTTAGCGAGCTAATCTGGCTTGAGAACGCAACTATAACCGGTAGATTTTTAGTCACACTCTTGCAATATCTTTTTGTGTTGAATTGGGAATTCTTTCTATTGGGTTTGCTAAAAAAACTGGTAACCTCCCTACAAGAAAATTCCATTTTTTACCAACCAGTTCATTTTTCTTCGGTAGCTTTTACAGCAATCATTGCTCTGGTTCCTTTAATTGGCGGGAGTTTTTACAACTTTCAAAGCCTGCCGGTGGCACTGGTGAGCCCGCAGCCGACGATTATTTCCCATCGAGGTGTCAGCAATCAAAATGGTCTGCAAAACACTCTGAATGCTTTAGAGAAAACGATGCTGGAAAAACCGGATTATGTTGAAATTGATGTCCAGATGACCAAAGATAGACAATTTGTCGTCTATCATGATTTTGATTTGCAGCCGCTTGCTGGTATATCTGGCAGCATTCCCCAATATAATTTATATGACTTGGATGGGCTACCCTTACGAGAGGGGCAGCAAACAGATCAATTGGCAAATTTTTCCGATTATTTAGCCCAAGCCCGCTTGTCTAATCAAAAATTATTAATTGAATTGAAATCAGAATCCGCTGATACACAGGAAATGGTCCAATTATTTTTAGCCGAATATTTGCCAGAGTTGAAAGAAACTGGCAGCCTTTTACAAAGCTTGCGTCTGTCGATTGTAAAAGAATTAAAACAAGCAGCCCCTGAACTAAAGGTTGGTTACATTATGCCTTTTTCAATTAGCCAGCTGCCTCATTTGCCGGCTGATTTTATTGCAATTGATTATCGAACAGTGACGCAAGCCTTGATTGATAGAGCCCATCAGTCGAATCAAACTGTTTTTGTCTGGACGCTGAATGATCAAAAAGCTATTCAGCGCATGGCAAGTTATGCTGTAGATGGCATTATTACCGACAACTTACCTGTGACACAATTGGCCCTTGAACAAAATCAACTACGCTATTCCAATCAATTAATTTTTCTTAGTCTAGGTTTTGGCTAAAGAGAAGCCCCCAAGAAGCCCGCTGAATTTTTCAGCAAGTTTCTTGGGGGCTTTTATTTATACTCCTAGGAGTTATGTAGCAACCTGATAGGCTGTAACTCCGGTGGAGACGTTCTCAATTTCTTCGATTTTCACTAAAACCTTAAATTGTAAATCGATTAATCTGATTTCATCTCGGGGAGCATATTCCATGACATTTACCGCTACTGTTTTATCATAAACATGCTCAACTCTTCCCAAAATTAGTTCTTTTAAACCAATTGCGCGTCCATAGACATAGTTCCCAATCTCAATATTCGTCATTTTTTATTCTCCTTTCTGTTATTATTATAATAACATGCATTTTTATAAAAATAAATATTGCAAACGATTTTAACAGCATATTACTTCATTTAATTTAGCATAATGAACGTTATTTAAGTTATTTAAACGTTTTAGTATGTTTCTTTTTTAAGAACGACTGTTTTGTTACTTTTTTCCCAAAGGTTTTGAAAAAAACTAGCGAATTTATTTTAAGTTGGTTTAATCAATGCAAAGGCAACTTCTTCTGTTGCAAAAGAAGCCGAAATATTTTGCTGACGACTAGCTAGTTGAGCAGCTTTTTTAGCGATTGCTAAATTTGTTATCGTTTTATCCTGAGATTCTGTAGTAATGTTCTCCTCGGAATAAGACGTCAAAGGAACTTGCAGCCATGCCGCCAAATCAATTAAGGCCGGTTCGCCTTGCAATTGTTGTGGGCAGGCTAATTGGCGAATACTAAAGGGATTTAGCATTTCCTGATGGCAAAATTTTAAAAAATCTCGCTTTAAATGGGCGGCAGAAAGTGTCTGTTTATAAGCGACGCCTAGATAAAAAAGTTTCGGAACAATCGGAATAATTTTTCTGTTTGTCACAATTTCTGCTCTAGTTGAGATAAAAAATACCGCCGCAAAATCATCTAACTCATTAAGAGATGTGATGGGCGTCAGTCGTGGAACATCCTGCAGATAGGGTTGTTCTTGTAATAGTCCGATTTTCACATCGGATTGCAGAAGCTGCTCCAAATAATCAGAATTAGTTTTATCCCTTGAATACCAACCACGAACAGCTTTTACAATGCCTGCGAAAGTGGCTAAATCAGGATTTTCTTCTTGGCCGGTAATCACCGCAGTTGCGCTTAAAGCTACCGCTAAAGACCTCGTCAAACGGTTGCCGTAGTTTTCCTTGCCGGGTAATAAGCTGATAACAAAATCCCCTGTCTCATCTATCAAAAGAATAAAGTTTTTTGAATCAGTCCAGTCTTTTTGTGTGGGAAAACTCTTTAAGAAACGACCAGTCGACATAAAACAAATCAGCCCATCATATTCAGTGAATAAAGAAGCGAAAACTTTACTTAAATCTGTTTCCACAAAAAACAAAGTTTGGGAGTCTGCCAAGTCTTCCGGCAAAATCAATTCAGCCTGAATCTTCGTATCCAATTTATCAATCGTCTGTTTCGCCAATTGTTTGCCTTTTTTAGATAACGCAATTAAACCAATTTTCACTTTTCCACCCCACGCCCTTTATTAATTACCTCTATTATAGCTTAGATTTTTCACAAGAAAAGTGAAAACGTTTCATTTGAGCATAAATTACTTATTTATTTTGGAAAATTCGCAAAATTAATAAAAATCGAGTATTTATACAAGTGGATTTAAATAACAATTGAAAAGAAAAATATCTAGCTGTTGTGTATCTTTTCCGCAAAACTATTCGAAAATTTTTTTAGAATTTTCTTGATAAGTATTTAGCAAACAGGATTATTTCGATACTAAGAAAAGAAACCATTTATTACGAAAAACGTAACTTTTGTAAACTAAAAGAAATAAAAAACGATTCTTATGGCCTAAGTGCTATAATTATATTGAAAAAACATAAAGGCGGGATTAAAATGAAAAAACAAATGATTTTTTTGGGATTGTCTTTTTTGTTGTTAAGCGGTTGCCAAGGGAACGAGCCGACAACTACTAGCACAAGCACCTCAACGACTGACACCAACAGCCAATCAGAAACTTCTACTAGTTCTACTACAACAAGTTCTACCGAAAGTTCAACAACAAGCTCTGAAGCTAGCACGAATTCTTCGACAGCCACTACTACAATCAGAGTTTATTCTGAAGCTGAGAAGCAGGCTATTACCGAAACTTTTTTAAATTGGGCGGATAGTCGTGCTGAAACTGCTGGAATGGCAGTCAATTCAAATTATTTCAATCATGGTGCCAGCGGTATCGGCGATTGGTACGCCGTTACTTCGGATGGTTTAATTCAAGTCCAACAGCAATCTGAGAACGGACTGCCTGGCTATGACTCCTTTCCGTTGCACAGCCTTGGTGGAATTGTCTGGTATTATTCGGTAAACGGGGTAACGGGCATTACCGATGAAGTAGATGACCCGCAGAATTCGCCTAGCACCGCAGTTGGCTTTTCAAATGTGGCAGATAGCCAACAGCCTTTTACGAAATATATCTTAGCGGATAATGGCGTCGTCTATGAAGCCCAAACGAGCTCGGCTTTTTCCGATGGCTTTTATGTCGCCGGCGATGATGGAGACCTTTATTCCTACTATTCACCAGAAAGCCAACTAGTTTTCCAAAAATCACAAGACACCGCTGCTCAAACTGAACTACAAAGTATTTTGAGTCAGTATAATTAGGCAATCATTCTCAAGATTTTCTAATCTAAAAATAACTTTTCTTCGCTTAATTTATTGATATAATAGCTATTTGGTAGAATGATAAAAAAAGAAATTAGGTGTAAGAAAATGAAAAAAATTATGGGACTTACTTTAGTATGTGCAAGTTTCTTTGTGTTGAGCGCTTGTGGCACTTCAACCGATTCAACAAGCAGTTCTTCAAGTGAAGCTACTACTACTTCAACTTCGGCTGCAAATCAAGGTGTGACCTTCACTAAGGGCTTCTACACGTCTAATCCAGAAAAGCAAGTTGAGATTAAGGGCACAGCTGATGAAGATGGCACCATCACCTTCAATAATGCTGCTGGTGAAGAGGAAGCTGTAGCGGTAACGGCCGGCGAAGACTTCACAATTAATTACGATATGGCTGAACTTGGTGACACAGAAGTTACCTTCACTTTTAAAAATGCTGATAATCAAAGCTCAAGCTATGACATCAAACTAATTGCCAACCATTTTGAAGAAGAATAGGACTGTTTGATTAAGCTTTTAGCAAAATCAAATCCTGATCTAGTATACAAAAAAAGCAGACCCGCCTGAAAACTCAAGTGGGTCTGCTTTTTTGTTGAAGAAATTTTTAAAAATCACAAATAGAATTTGATATTGTACTGCTTTTGACAATCCTCTATAATAATAAGCATTAGCAAACCTTTTCAAAGTCAGGAGGAAGACACCTTGAATAATAATAATGACAACAATAACCGCGCCGATGAGTTGATAAAGATAGCCATCGGATTATTAATTCTTGCTGCGATAGTCAGCTTAGCGAAATTCTTTTTATAGTCTAAGTTTAATTGGTTGCTACTAGTTAACTATTTAAAAAAATAGATTCAGTACATCGATGACAAGAGGTTTGATGTCATAGTTGTTGCTGGTCTTTTTTTCTTGTAAAATCCCCTCTAAAACAATCCTAATTAGTTTAGATTTTACGTCATCCATTGAGATGTACTTGCCATCTTAACTCTCAAGCTGTTTTTTCAACTTATACTCTGTAATTTATAGGCAAAAAAACTTTGACACATCGATACGGAATTGACACACATTAATTATGGTGCCAATCATCCTATTCCTTTTTCACAGAAAGATGAGTTAATAATTTTCCAATATAAAAAGGCCAAGCGATTTTACTTGGCCTTGTCTTGTTAAAATTATTTCACTACCAGCACATTGCAAGGGGCGTGGTTGACAACAAATGCGGTGGTGGAACCAACTAGCATTCTTTGAATTCTGCCCTTTCCTGTCACACCAATAACAATCAAATCAATATCATATTCCTCTGGAAGCGTACTAGAAATAAGTTGTTTAGGGCTTCCCAACTCGACAATTGATACCGTGTTTGTAACTCCTTCAGTTTCTGCCAGGCGAATTTTTTCAGCGGCTTTGTTCTTTGCAAACTCCATCTCTGCATCTAAAACTTTGGTATAGGCATAGGCACTATTGGAGATATCCGCATCATTAATAATCATAGCAATATGCAACTTGGCTTGGCTGTTTTTAGCAATTGTCAGCGACGCTTTAAAGGCTTTGTCAGCTTGTTCGGATCCATCTACAGCAACTAAAATGTTCTGATATCCATCTAGCATGATGTTCACCTCCCACTTAAATTTTACCATATTTTACCGCAGGAAGCCCGCTTTTTAAGCGTATTGCGCGGCTGAATTATCAGTCATCCTTCTAAAAATACCAGAGAAGTTTTTAATGTAGGAATAGATTTAAGTAAGGCAAAATTTTTTTAGTTTTTTTCGTCTCCTTGACCTTTTGAAATCAGTGACGCTTCGTTGACATGATAATACTCAATGACTTTTTGCTCCAAGCCCTGCGTTCTTTCAATATCCTCAGAATAATACTCTAGTAAATCTGGATTAGGATAAAATTCACCAATTTGACGGCTAGCATTCATACCAATTTCCCCCAGTGATAAATAATAGCGGTTGAGGGCCGTCTGTCCTTCAACGGTGTTAAGACTACTAGCTGCATAGGTTCCATAAGAAGCCAAATTTGTTGATAAATATCTAATTTCTTTCTCGATACTCACTTGCTCTTCTGTCTGGGTAGCCGCTTTTTCAATTTGGTCTTGAAAATCTCGAAGTAAAAAATAGCCGCGAACGACAAGCCTTGAATCCTCTGAAGTTAAATGGATTGATTGATAGTAGTTGGCATAAGTAGTCCCTGTGGTGCTGACAACAAAAATCAAACTACTGATGATGACCCATTTTAAAGTCTGATTTCTCTGCTGCCGCCAATCCTTTTTCAATTTCCGCCAACGCTGTTTTTTCTTTGCCGCTTTGGGACTTTTTTGCGGAAGTTTAGCTAGTTTTTGCTGATGGATAACTAACCGAATTAAAAAAAGGCAGAGGAAAAGAGCAGATATTATCGCGACAGAAAGCCCACCAATAATCAGCCATCTAAGAATTGCCATCTTACGCTCCTTTTTTCTTTCTTATTTTTCGAGCTTTCTTTTGGCGTCGTTTAATTTGTTTGGCCCGCTCTTTGCTTTTTCTAAAATGTCGTACTAATAAAAACAGGCCTACCGTGATGACAAAAAAACTGCCGACAATTGCAAAAATCAGCTGCCAATCAAAATCTAAGGTCTGTTCTAGGCCGACATCCCGTTCGTTGTAACTATTCGCCTCTTCTTGGGTAATAGTAAAATCCTCACTCCATTGCCAGACTAAGTCAGCAACATAAGCTTTGACGTGAGCCGTATAGGTGCCTGCCACCATCGCATCGCCTCCCATGGAAATCGGATAATCAATAAAACTATTCGGGGCCATCCGCATTGAAGTTGCGCGGGATTCCCAGAGGACCTCTTGTTTATCCTTTGCAGTCACCTGAGCATCAATCATCATGTCATAAAGATAGTCAGCTGTGGTATTGGAAAGATTGACAAAAACCAAATTGCGAAAATTCTGTTGCCCCGGTGCTACTTGATTAAATTTCAGCTCAGGTACCAATTCAGTTTGACTTTCCCGTAAAAGAATAACCACTGCATACGCATATTTATTATTCACATACGAGCCGCTTTCCTCATCTATCGGCTCATCCGCAGCTGCATTTGCCTGCTGCATCGTGATAGCACCAGCAATTACTCCTTCAAAAGCTGTTTCCGGCATTTGAACATTCAGCTCAATGCTTTTCGATTCACCGGCGGCTAGCTCGACACTTTCGGGGCCTGTAACCAGCTGAGAAAAGTCAAATTTCAAAGAGGCATCATTTGCGATATCGGGACGATTGTACTCAATCACACCATTGCTATTTGTTTTAGCTGCATTTAAAGACAAGTCCACGGTGATTGCTTTTTCTCCGGGATTATTTAAAGTGAAGGATAAAGTTTGCTGTGCTCCTGGGGTCATTAATAAATCATAATAGCCTGCATCCGGCAGTAATTGATTTTCCGGCAGCTGAACTTGATAGGTGAAGCCAGTGGCCGAAGCTGTCTCTGTCATTTCAGGATTATCTTTGGACGCAGTGGTTGCTTGAGGAAAAAAAAGCCCCCATAACAAAATAAGTCCGATTAATTTCGGGAAGGTCCATCCCACAAAACTGATTGCTTTTTTCATTTTGTACCTCTTATCATTTTATGTAATCATTGAAGCTATTAGAATTCATTATGTATGTTTTCTCTACTTTTTAAAATTGGCAAGCTGCCGAGGATTTTTTATCAGTCTCTTAGCAGCTTGCTCAATATCTTTTTCAATGATGGAGTCTATAAAAATTATGGAGTTGGTGTTGTTGGTCCTGCAGTAATGGTCCAAGTAATATCAGCTGAATAAGTTCCCAACGTCATAGAAGAAGCAGTGGCAGCTGGCACATCTAAAATGACCGAGCTGTCAGCAGAATCGGCAACCCCCGTCATCCCGGTGACAGTATTGCTGCCATCGTAATTCGCACTTTGACCAAATTCTAAAATATACGTGCCGGCTCCTTGATTTTGTGTAGCTGTCACAACATCAATAGAGTCACCAAATGAAATCGGGGTTAAGGATGTGGACATAGTTCCAGGCTGCGCCATGTTGTCTGCACGGGTTTCCATAATACCGTTCGTGTATGTGATGGTAGAGCCGGCTAAAGTTTTAGTTCCATCAAAAACCAAATCATTATTGGTATCTAACGTGTAAAAAGTAAATTGGCGGGTCATCGCGGCAGTGACCGTATAGCCTTCGTTGGTTCCGCGAGTGTCGCCAAATTGAACCAAGGCTCCCCGTAAAATATCATTCCCACCTGAATCAGTTCCCACAACAAGCGGCTCAGCATAGGTTTTTACTGCTTTTGTCGCTGTTTTAATCGTGCCAAAGTTTAAACGGGATACATTGGTAATCCCCAAACTCCCCGGATTTTCACCTGGCGTAATCTCAGGATTATTAGGATCAATGCTTTCCCCCGGATTTTCAGGATCAATAATTGGATCAGTTGGATCTAGAGTCCCCGCCTCAACGTTTAAACGCCCGTCGGAAACGGCTGAATGGCTAGTTGCAGCGGCATATGTCGGCAAGAGTGTACCGGCGGCAAGTGCTGAAACTAAGATTGCTGTGGATAATTTTTTGACTATCATTTTTTCCTCCTAAAGATGGTTCCCTTTTTATTTACAATTAAGGCTGTCCTTAAATTGTGCCAATTAATTTTAATTCTGTGGACCAACCACCAGCATCCACGTCAATGACGTCTGATACTCTAGCGGCTTAATCTCTGTTTTCTTTGGAATGGTTAACTTTATCGCTGAATTACTATAGGCCGGCTTGTTGAACAGCTCATCTATAACTGCTTCTCCCCGCTCATCAACAAGTGGTGTTAAAGTATTTGGCTGTTCATTGTGATTTTCATTTGAAGCACCAAATTGAATGACCCAGACGCCAGCCACCTGATTTTTTTCGGCAATTGCCACGGTATAAGCAGTCTGCAATTCCTTCATAGCGATAGTGTCCCTGGTAATTTGGGGCGCTGGACTGTCGCCTGCTGAATTCGCCCAGCCTTTGTCAAAGGAAAGTGTTGCGCCGGATAATTCTTCGGCATTTTCCAGCTGACGGCTTTCGCTGAAAAATTGCTTATTTTGGGAAACCTGCAACTCCCAACCGGAAGAAACTTCTCGACGATCGGAAAGCTGCACATAATAGCCTCTTGCATTAGTTTGACTATAAAAAAGTTGAGCGAGAGACAAAAATTCAACTTTATTATCAGCTAGTTGTTGCTGACCAAAGCGCAGCTGTGACACAAAATCAATCCGCAGGGCGCCACTAGTTGCTGGCCCTTCACCAGGGTCGGCATCAATCTGAGGATTTTCCGGATCAACAGGCGTTGTTGTGCCCACATCCGTTACCGTCACCTCACCCGAGCCAACAATTTCATGATTGGCTGCCTGAGTCACCTTCGAAAAAAATGTCAAAGAAGCTATCAGCGTAGCAAAACTTAGCCAAATAGATAAACAGCACCTTTTTGTCACGCTGGCTTTCCTCCCTTGTCTCTTTTTTTTATCCAAAAGATAAGTATGCCTAAAAGGAATAAACCTGCAGCAATTAAACTTATTTTGCCGGCTGTTTCTCCGGTGTTCGGTAATTTACCACCAAGCTGATTATCAGAATTGCTTGTCGTCTGACTGCTGGAAGTCTCTTCCTGATAAAAAGTAATGCTGCCTCTGACAGTCACTTGTGGGTTCCCCATGGTTGCAGCTAGTCCGCCAAGAGGTTGTCCCAGAAAAAATAAGAATAATCCGAAAACCCAAAGCAGCTGTTTTCTATTTTTCATTTTCTATCCTTTCAAGCTAGTTATGGTGTGCCCGTTGGTCCAGCGGTAATCACCCAAGTTATTTCCGCTGAGTAGGCACCAATATTGGATCCGGAAGTTTGCGAGGGATCGGCCACTAATTTTAACCCCTCCGTTGTCGCATCATCGCCCCAGCCATTAGAAATATTCGCGCTACCACCAGTTGGATTAATCACCACTGCAGTTCCATCAGCTGACAAAGTTGCTTCTTTGCCCTCCGCTGTCACATAACGCAAGGCATTTTCCATAATCGAATGATTTTCTTGATTGATCATTTTTTTTGTTAACGTTGCTGTTAATGTCCACCCACCCTGAGTGTTAGCGCGGGTATCTAGAATTGATAGACTTTTCTCGCCTAAATTAGGCTTGTCCACCCGCTGAATAGTCGAATCATAGATGAGAGTCCCAAAATCAATTGTCTCCGGAAACTCTTGAATGCTTAGAACGCCATCAAAGACATAGGCCGCAGTATCACCATTACCAGAAATTGTGATAACTTCTGGTGTCGGTCGGCTGACTAGCTGGTAGTTTTGGTTGGCACGGTCCAGTGCTTGAGTGACCTGTTTGTCGACGGCCAAATTCACTTGACTACCGGCAGTGCCGGAGACGACCACCGGTGGATGGACAATTAAATCATCAACTGTCAGAAAATGAACCGTCACCGTATTGTTGCGAACCGTTTCAGTCAGCACTTCATTGGAGGTTCGGGAAACTTGATTTCCACCGGCATCTTGTCCAACTGCAACGGCTGCATTTTTTATTCTGCTGCCGACGGCTGAATCATTAACGCGAGCTTTAAAACTGATAACTTGTTTGTTCGCCCCTGTTCCACTTGTGGGCAAAATATCCCCTAACGATACCGATAACGTGCGTGTAGCAGCTTCATAATGGTATTTATCAGAATCAAGAGCTTTCCCGTTGACTTGCAAATCTCCGCTGGCTAAATCAAAATCTAACCCGCTGTCCAGCACGTCGGAAACTTTAACATCAGACCAAATAATATTGCTGCTTTCTGCCTCGTCATTGCTAAGTTCAATCTTGTAGGTCAGTACATCACCGGGAATAACTTCATTTCCGCCATTTTCATCAACAATAGATTTTGAGATGCTAATTTCATCGACAACTGCTTCTTCGACAGTGTAGACTGTTGCAGCAGGAAAAGTTGCTTCTTGATAAGTGGTGGCCGCCTTGGGATTGCGATTGCCTGTTGGCTGACGTGTCGCGGTTAAGCCCGTTTGATTAAAATCAGCCGGTAAAGTCGACGCATCCTCTAAGTACAGCCGAACACTTGAGCCTTTAGCCAATCTTTGCGGCAAAGTGTATTGCCAATTTCCATCGGCGGATACTGTTCCAATGGATTCAATTGTTCCCTCATTGACCTGTAAATAGACTTTCGCATGAGGTTCTAAGCCGCTTGCTGCTAACTGTTTATCGACCTCAGTTATCCTGTTAGAGGTTAATTTGATAGGGCTTGGTGGAGTCACATCTAAAATAGTGGAAACAGCGGCCGGTTCTTCCCTCCACATTTTTCCTTCTGTTGTCCCTCTGGTGGAAATAGCGGTAATATTTTCACCGGCTTTTTGAAACGAATCAGCCGTGAACTTTAGATAGCCATAACCACTATCATCTGGTACCAGAGAGTATTGATTTCCTAAAGTATCTTTAATCACGGTTTTTATTTGACTAGTGGAGGACGCCCAGACCGGCTGAGTGACAACTTCACCAGTCGTTTGGTCATAGCTGATGGGTGTGTCACCTAATTTTACTTGGGCTTGAAAAGCCTTATCTGCATCGGTGTAATAACTACTCCAAATTGTTTGAGGATTTGAGTTCATCGCCGACAATCGCGAATACGTATCAATCGATTTTGAGGTGCTAGGAAAAGCGGCCTCGCTACTGGAAACTTGCAGATTTTGGTTGCGTCCGGTGGAGGTCCCAGTTGCCATAATTTTTAAATTATCTAACTTGGTAAACCCTTCACTGGCTGCCCCAGTCAAACTAGCTCCTGAATGCCATAAATCTAAATCAGAATTTACCAATTCAAAGTAATTATTAAAGCCCCGCAGATCAAAAGCTCGGCTATTGCTAGTATTCCGAATATCAAAGGCCTTAGGTGAATCCAATCTAAAATAGCTGTTGCGTGCATTATTGGAGGTACTACTGGCACCAAAATAGACTGAAGAGTTGGCTAAGCCGGTCCCTGTAGCCGAACCAAAAACGAAGAAACTTCCGCCGGCCTCTACATCAATAGTAGCTGTAATATTGCGATTACTCGCTAAAATCGCCCCCAACCGACTGCCATATTGCACCACTGAACCATTTGCCCGGCTTAATAAATTGACCGAAGCACCATTTTTTACTGTTAAAGAGCCATCAAAATCAAAACGCCAAGCATTGCCGGGCATGTTCGAACTGAATGTCGAATTTTCGCCAATCACTGCATCTTTGTACCAAGCAAAAATTGCTGGGTAATGTTGCGCTGCCGATTGCACATTATTTAAATACATATTGGCATTATCCCCGACAGTCATTTCCCTAGAGGCACCAGTATCGTTGGCCCCCGGCTGCGTGACAAACCAGACGACTGAATAATTCGAATACTCTGTCGTCCCACGATAATCTGTACCATCTTCTAAAATCAAACTTCCCAGATAAAAATTTTCAGCGGTGCCGCTCAATTGCATTTTGCCAAACAAGGTAACCTCTGCACCATATCCGATTAAAAGTCGAGCCATGCCATTATAAGCTGTTGAATTATTATCTGTTTCGGTATCAACATTACCAAAACGAAAGTACCAGTTTCTTGTTGTATTTGATTTTGTCGGTGTAGAAGTGATGATGTCGGCGTGGACGGGTGTCGCACCGACAAAGCCATAAGTGCCACCGATTTCCACACGATTGCCATTTTGAGCAATCGAAACATCATGGAGATAAAAAATCGAACGATTGACTGTCGAACCATTAACATTTTCAGTGAATCCTGTATTGCTAGCAGAAGTTCGCAACATCACATCATACAGAGACAAGATATACCGATCATCTTCCCCTTGGTCATTGAGATAATGACCATCGATTTCTAAATTGTTGCGGCGCTCATAAGTCCAAGTAAGCAGCCCGCTTTGATAAATATCGGCCGTCAGTTTGATTTTTTCAATTGATTCATTTTGATAGGCATTTCTAAATTCACTCCAGCTATTTACTGAAATTGTTTCACTTTCAGTAGCCCTCGTGGCTCCACGGGCGGCATAATAAGCATCCGCATCCTGGTCATACTCCTGATAATTTTTTGTCGCTGAATAATTAGCAGCCTGCGTTTGACCTGCCGCTGCAATTTTTTCAAAATCATCTGTTATCTCTTGAGCAGTTGCCAGTAAGCTTAAATCTTCTTTAGGAGCTGTCAATTCAGCTGATTGATATTCAATCGTAGATTCATTTTCAGTCTTAGTCTTATCATCAGATTGTGCATTCGTACTCGTGATGCTTGCAATCCCAATGAATACAACAAGCAATCCCCCCAACAACAAACTCTTCTTCATTTGTACCCTTTTCATTCTTCACCTCTACTTATGTTTCTTTCCCTTAACCTAAAGCTCATCAGCCCAATTTGGCAGCAAACAGTAGCCTTTTCGCCAAATTACCTTTAAAGATTGACCATCAAAACCAGCGTTTTCCATTTTCAAGCGAATCTTGCTGACTAATTGTGAAATTTGTGTCTTACGGGAAATATTTGCTGGCTCCTGCCACAGATCCAGACATATTTGATTTCGAGTCAAGATTTGCCCCTCTGCTTCCTCTAGCAAATCAAAAAGGCGATTTTCGGTCGTCGACATTTTAGCTCTAAACACTTCAATAGCGGTTGAAGCTGGTCCATTTTGCTGATTGATTTTCTTACCGTTAACCAGAATTTCCCTGAGCTCAGCAATCGACATCCCCGCTGAGACAATTTGGGCATCATTAAAATGCTGAACCTCCTCTTCATGAAGAAAATTCCCGTCAATCTCCAAATCATCCGTTACGCGATAGACCGCAATATCTTTGGGTAAATGGTTTAAAAATTGCCGTGCATCAAAATCAGCAATTGTCTCACTAAGCATGACAATCTTAAAGAAATTGGAATAAAACTCACTATGTTCTGGACCTTTTTTCAGTAATAACGCTGAGCAAAATACCTCATAGCCTAAAAAGCGTAATTTTTTTTCTAAATCACTCTCCCGAGTAGGGTTATTCGTTAAAATCGCAATCGGCTCCATAAAGCCCTCCATTTTTTCTTAAATTTTTCTACAATCAACTATTATTAATGAAAATCTTCATAAAAGTTATATACACTAACGAAACTTTTAGATGGGATTAGTTATTTAATAAATTACAAAGAATAATTATTCTAAGAAAACAATAAATAAAATAACTATCATTCGATTCGAATTATGACATCTTTTTTTATAAAGAGCAATTTACAATAGTTTAAAATTTGTAAAGCTAGAGGTTTATTTCATCTTTACAAGAAAAATTTTTGATTTTTTTTAAATTCAAAATGATTAAAAAAACTGATAAATCAGTATTCCACTCTATTCTAAAGTCATTAATATTGTTTTTTTTGATTTTTTTCAATAAAAACATCTATTTTATTTTTCTGCTTTTTTCTAAGAAAAAACATTACAACAATTATTAAAATAACCTATGTTTTTCAAAAAAAATTGAAAACAGTATTAGAAAACTGTATTATTCCAATTGATTATATAAATTTCTGTTGTTTTATAAAGGGGGATTTCTTGTGAAAAAAAAATCAATCTCAGAACTCATTACAGATTGCTTTGTCGACCTGCTGTTGAAAAAAAACTTTAAATCGATTTCAATCACAGAACTCACAAAAAAAGTTAAAATCAGTCGCGTGACATTTTATAAAAATTTCGAAAACAAAGAAGACATTCTTGATACATTGATTGAAAAATTATTAGGGGAATTTGATTATCTGCAACAAAAACATGTAGCGCTGTTAAAAAAAATTGATATGACAGACAGTGAGGAGTTAAAGCAACTGCTTTTGCCAAACACCTTAGAGGTTCTCAATTTTTTTTGTAATCACGAAAAGTATATTCGGGCGTTACTAGCCAATAAAGGTTTAGTGGATTTTATGGACCTGCTGCACTTGACTTATTACAACCAATTTACTCGGGCGTTGCCTGATATTTTCTCCAACGAGATAGATGAAAGCACTTTAAACTGTTATGCTACCTTTATTACAACAGGAGTAAATGCTGTTATTGAACAGTGGTTTCATGGCGGCTTTCAAGAATCACCGCAAACAATCGCAGAAATTCTTTTAAACATGTTGGCCCCACCATTAAGAGAATTACAAGTATCAGCAATGGCGCAACAGGCGTGACATTTCCCTTCTAATTATTATTTGCTCCCGCTCTGTACAGTTAATAATTATTGTGACAGAGTAATGAATATTAAAAAATATTCCCCACAAAAAAAGCTTAGAAATTAGTTTTCTAAGCTTTTTTATATAATCAGGATTATCGTTATTTAAATGTGATTTTGTTCTAAGCTGGGCTAGAGAGTTTGAAGTTTGTTATATCCTCTAATAAATAGGCTAGGAGGTTTAAAACCTTTAAACAGCATTTTTTATAAAAACAAATTCAAGTTTGCATTATTGGTTTGGTGTTTACTAGTTACTTTTTCAAGCTGACAATGAATCTAAATATTGTTGCTAATCTGTATATAAAATCACCTATTTTAGCTACCATATTTAGTTTTAGGCAAAAAGAAAAAGCACCAACTTGAGTGCTTTTTCAATCTCATTGATGCAAGGCAGTAGTTTTCAAACGTCGGATTACAAGCGTTCGTTCAACTCTTTAGCTAAGTCTTCAAAGCCAGGTTTGCCTAGTAAAGCAAACATGTTTTTCTTGTAGGCTTCTACACCTGGTTGGTCAAATGGATTGACACCGTTTAAGTAGCCAGATACGCCAACTGCAATTTCAAAGAAGTACATTAGGTAGCCTAAAGTATAAGCATCCATTTCGGGAATTTTTACTAATAGGTTTGGCACATCACCATCTGTGTGGGCCAACAAGGTTCCTTCGAAGGCTTTAGTGTTAACGAAATCAACTTCTTTGCCTTGCAGATAGCCTAAGCCGTCTAAGTCAGCATCTTGTAATGGAATTTTGACGTTTTTGCGGGCATTTTCAACTTTGACCACTGTTTCAAAAATGTTGCGGCGGCCTTCTTGAATGTATTGACCTAAGGAATGCAGGTCAGTTGAGAAGTTCGCGCTTGAAGGGTAAATGCCTTTTTGGTCTTTCCCTTCAGACTCGCCGAATAATTGTTTCCACCATTCTGAAAAATATTGCATGCCTGGTTCGTAATTGATTAATAATTCGGTAACTTTGCCTTTGCGGTATAAGATATTGCGCATAGCCGCATATTGATAGGCTTCGTTTTCTGCTAATTTATCACTTGAATATGCTTCACGGGCGTCAGCTGCCCCTTGCATTAGGGCATCAATGTCAGCACCGCTGGCAGCAATTGGTAATAAACCGACCGCCGTTAAGACAGAGAAGCGGCCGCCGACATCATCAGGAATAACAAATGATTCCCAGCCTTCAGCATCTGCTTCAACCTTCACAGCACCTTTGGCTTTGTCAGTTGTTGCATAAATCCGTTTGTTGGCTTCTTCTTTGCCATATTTTTTAATTAATAATTCTTTGAACACTCTGAAAGCAATTGCTGGTTCAGTCGTGGTTCCTGATTTTGAAATAACGTTTACTGAGAAATCACGTTCACCGATGACTTCAATTAAATCAGCTAAATAGGTTGAGCTGATGGAGTTCCCTGCAAAGAAAATTTGTGGTGTTTTGCGGGTTTCATTTGGTAACAAATTATAAAAAGTATGTTGCAGAAAATCAATTGCTGCGCGGGCACCTAAATAAGAGCCCCCGATTCCGATGACAACCAATACTTCAGAATCAGATTGAATTTTTTCCGCTGCTTTTTTGATGCGGGCGAATTCAGCCTTATCGTAATTTGCTGGTAGGTCTACCCAACCGATATAGTCGCTACCGGCACCTGTTCCTTGGCGCAAATCCTTGTCAGCTGCTGTAACTAAGCTTTGCATATAGCCAAGCTCGTGCTCGTTGACAAAGGGTGCAACTTTTGAATAATCAAATTTAATGTGAGCCATGATAATCCTCCTAAAAGCTATTTTATACACTATCTACTTTACGTTTTTTTTCGATTTATTTCAAGTAAATACCCGCTATCTTCTGCTTTTTTTGAAATTTCAGCCAAATTTTATTAAACTTAAGAAAATTATGTTACACTCATAGCAGAAATTTTCAAAAGACACAGCACTAGCAAACACTTTAGCATAGAAAGCAAGACTTATTTTGAATTCACTATCATAAATAGAAAAGATAAATTACTTCTTAGGAGGAAAAAATTGGAACAACAATATGAAGTTATTGTCGTCGGCGCTGGCACCAGCGGGATGATGGCGGCCATCAGCGCAGCAGAAAATGGTGCTCGGGTCTTACTCATTGAGAAAAATCGGCGGGTAGGAAAAAAATTATTGATGACTGGTGGTGGCCGCTGCAATGTCACCAATAACCGGCCGACAGAGGACTTAATTGCCCATATTCCCGGAAATGGCAAATTTTTATTTAGTGCCTTTTCCCAGTGGAACAATTTCGATGTGATGGCCTTTTTTGAATCCCATGGCGTTTCATTAAAAGAAGAGGATCACGGTCGGATGTTTCCAGTCACTAACTCCTCTAAAACCGTGGTAGAGGCTTTGATGAAGACCATTCAGGATTTGGGAGTTACGGTCTACTTTCAAACAAAAGTAGAAAAATTAATTCATAAAGATGGCCAAGTCTATGGCGTTAAAACGGATAAAGGGGAATTCACCGCCCCTTGTGTTATTCTTTCAACTGGCGGACGCACCTATCCTTCAACTGGTGCGACAGGTGACGGCTATCAATTAGCAAAAAAAGTTGGTCACACCATTACAACCCTTTATCCAACTGAGTCTCCTTTAGTTTCAGAAGAAAGTTTCATCAAAGATAAAACCCTGCAGGGGCTCTCTTTACAGGATGTTAAATTGTCTGTCCTCAATCAAAAACAGCGGGCAGTCACTAGTCATACCATGGATTTACTCTTCACCCACTTTGGTTTATCGGGACCAGCTGCTCTCCGTTGCTCTGGTTTTGTCAATCAAGAATTAAAAAATGCGGACAGTGCTTTAGTCGAGCTGGATTGTTTTCCAGCCGTCAGCTCAGTTGAACTAACACAGCAAGTCCAATCTTCTCTGCAATCTAAAAAAACTGCAAAAAATGCTCTCCACGGTTTAATCCCTGAGCGCTTACTCGCTTTTTATTTAGAAAGACTAGCGTTAGCTGATGTGATTGCTGACCAATTGACAACCGAACAAGTCGAAGCCTTTGTTACCCTTTTAAAGAGCTTTCCAATCAAAATTGTCAGAACCTTCCCTCTTGAAAAGTCTTTTGTCACAGGTGGCGGGATTAATCTAAAAGAAGTGCAACCTAAAACAATGGAGAGCAAATTGTTGCAGGGGCTATTTATGACAGGCGAACTGTTAGATGTCAATGGCTATACTGGGGGCTATAATATTACCGCCGCCTTTGTCACCGGTCATGTCGCTGGAAAAAATGCTGCTGAAATTGCCAGCTATACGTATTTAAATTAAACTAAAAAATCCTTAATGGAGCTTGCGCTCCATTAAGGACTTTTAAATTTACTTTATCTTCTGCGAATTTTCCGCCAGATGCGCCAGAGGGGGAAACGACTGAAATAAGCGATTGCAGCGCTGATAATTAGGCTAATGGCTAAAAATAAAACACCGCCGTAAATATCTTCTGGCAGGATGAAGCGAGCCCCTAAGGTAATCAGACCAAACAAGACAACTGCCAATACAACAGCCACAACATTTAAAATCAACATCACGGAACTTCCAGCTACTGGTACCTCACCTGGTAAAAGATTGGTTGCCGGCATCCCTGGATTAGCCAGCCGCGTCGCGTTGATACTCATGCGATTGTACTCACTATTACGAACAGAAGCTTTTTCAACAGCTTTATTTTGACGCTCTCTCTCATTCATTTTTCAGCCCTCCTAAATACCTCCAACGGACAATAATTGATTATACTTTCGATAACTTATTATACCATCTGAGGAATCATTTAGGCAATATTGGCTGATTTATCATGCTTCACTAATCAAATCCACAAAAAAGCCTTTGACCAAATTTTTTAACTCTTTGGGTGCTACTTCCATCTGCAGACCGCGGCGACCAGCGGAAACGATAATCGTTGCAAAATTTTCTGCCGAGGCGTCAAAATAGTTGGGCAATAATTTTTTCATACCCACCGGTGAACAGCCACCACGGATATAACCAGTCGTCGCTTCTAAATCTCGCAGGTGTAGCATCTCAACTTTTTTATTGCCGGAAGCCTTGGCGATTTTCTTCAAATCCAATTCTTGATTGCTGGGAATTACAGCGACAATCGGTCCTGTTTTATTCCCCACCGCAACCAAAGTTTTAAAAATTTGTTCAGGTGGAGCTTTCACCTGATCCACCACTTCATCAGCGCCCAAATCATTTTCAGACCACGCATACTCATGTTCAGTATAGGGAATTTTTTGTTGTTCAACTAAGCGAATTGCATTGGTCTTTTGAATTTTTTTCTTAGCCATAACACGTAGCAACCTTCTTCATTTTTAATTAGCGGCGTTTGTACTCCTGGGCCTTCAATAATTCTAACGCCATCTGCAATTCTTCTAGTGTATACTCATCACTATCAGGATAGTAGGCCACACTACTGTAGGCAATACAACTGCCATTGATACCGCCAGCAATCTGCGAGAGCCGACCTAAATTTCCGCTAGAAAATAAAATAATCGGAATTGCCACAAAGGGCTCCACCTGAAATCCCACTGACATCATCTTCATCACATCGTAGCGGCTATTGCCATGGGCGACAATTTTTCCAATGTCAGCCTTTAAATGCTCCATCAAATTCAACTGAAATAAAATCAACGCATCATCTGGTGTATCATCTAAATAGTAATGACTCAAAATCAGCTTGACTTTGGTTTCCCGCAGCAAATTCATGAAAGAGGGGCCGATTAATTCAGCAACAATCAGCTGCAATTCTAATATATCGACTAAGTCACTTTCTGCTGCAGTTAAATAAATTTCCCGTAAGATACCTGGGCTGACTGCATTTTTGCCATCGTCGTCCGGCGTCAAAAAACTAAAGATGACTGGCAGGTTTCCTGCAATTTGGCGCAGCTCCTGTAAAACCGCCAAAACACTAGCCATCTCTTGATATTCTTTAAAATAGTCTCCTCGCCACTCCAGCAATTCAGCCCCCTCAGCTACGGCCTTAGTTGCTTGACGGAGGATTTCTTCTTGGGTGTCTCCTTTAATAGCCACACAAATTTTCGGCTCTTGATCGGTTAAAATTAAATCACGCACTACCACACTTTTCATGCCAACTGCTCCTATTTCCACTTTAAATTGTCAAAATATTCTTAGGAATAGTATAGCACGAGAGGGATAAATGGTCATATTTTACAGTTGCCTGCCGATTTTTTCTGCTGCTAGTTTTTAATAATCGTCGGATCCCACCAATATTTCGTCAAAGCACAAATAATTGCATAGACGGTTAAAACGACGATAATCCGTTTGTAATTGCGTTCTTTTTTGAAATCGCCGTAAATAAAATCCAAAAACGGATCGATAAAGTAAATCATCGCCAAAGAAAGCACTCCCCAGGCAAGCGAGGAACGCAGGCAAATGCGCCCCTGAAAATTCAGAAAGTCCTTGGAATAATCCCAGTAGGTTTTATGAAGCAACCAGCTGGATAAATAGCTGGATAGCAATTCAAATAAGGTCATGCCAAACATACTGGTAAAAAATAATTTTACCGGCTGTTTTTTATAGCGGTCAAAAAATAAAGAAATCAACACCGCCCCGATGCCATACATTTCAATTAAAGGGAGGCCCCAAACTAAATGCAAATCCTTTAACAACGGTACACCCTTCAAAAAAGGTAAGTATTCTGGCAGGCGGCCCATCACAAAGAGATAGCCGCGGTCGGTCATGATTCCCTGGGTGAAATAGACCACCAAAGTTTCAAAAATCCAGCCCAGCACCCCGCAAACCAAAAAGATGAAGAGTATGTCATACAAACTTCGCTTTTTCATTTTATCAAACCCTTTTTTCTACCATTATACTGGTTGTCAAAAAGACTTGAAAGGTGTTGGACTGGATTTTTTGTGTGGCAAATTAAAATATTATTATGAGCAATTACTCGCTAGCACTAAATTTTTACTGGCTGGTTTGTTACAGAAAGTGACGGAGGGAATTTTTCGAGTCAATAGTTTGAGGTAGTGGGACTTTTTGAAAAAGATTTTACTTTAAAGAAACGCTGGTTAACAATTCTTTGAGATTCTCAGCCGCAATTTGACCTGGATCAGAAATTTTTTTGCCAGCAGCATAGGTGGCGGCTGAGCCAAAAATTTCGCCGGTAAAGCGGCTGACAAAGCCTAATTTGCCTAAAGCAATCGTAATCAGTGGACAGTCAATGAGTTTCTTGGCCTCATTGGTAGCGGCTAGTAAAGTCAATACATCTTGGCTGCTGCGGGGCATGACAGCAATCTTACAGATATCCGCTCGTTTTTCTGCCATTGAGGTCAGCATGGCAATCAGCGTCTTTTTAGAGGAAGTCCGCCGAAAATCATGGTTGGACATGATGACACAAACGTGTTGTTGATGGGCTTTAGCGACAATCCGTTCTACTGGAACCTCCGGCATAAAAATTTCGACATCAATTAATTCAAAGGCTGGCTGCTCTAGTAATTCTAAATAGAAATCAAGGTACTCTTGTCCGGAAAAATTTTTGACGCCACCTTCTCGTTGACTTCTTAAAGCCATTATCAATGGTTTGGCTGTCACTTTTTTTATTTCTCTAGCAAGCTGGTTAATTTGATTAGCATCTAAAGGGTCGGTAAAATAATCAAGACGCCATTCAATCATGTCGCATTCAGAATCCTCTAATTCTTTGACATCGCCAAGAACTTCAGCAGCATTTCCTGCAAGCAGGGGAACAATGATTTTGGGCTGACCAACACCAATTAAGAGACCGTGGATTTCAACGACTTTCATCAGGAATCCCCCCTTTCTTCTCTTTGATTATAACAAAGAATATTATTTTAATAAGTTTTAATACCATTGAATTAATTAGAAAAAAGCGTGAAAATAAAAAAGAAAGCCCATTTCTGAGCTTCCTAACTGTTTTTTTCTTTAAATTTTTGTCAATAGACTATTTTGGTAAAGATTTTGCTGGCTGATTTGGCGATCTTTTTCATAAACTGCTTTTAAAATATCACGGGCTTCTCTGGTTCCCTCCATGATACGCCGAGCAACTTTACTGTCGCCAATATTAACTAACTTGGCATTGTTTGCTTGAGCATAATCTTCAAGTTCAGGCATTAATGGTGCATCTGCCCGCATTCCTAAGCAAACAAAACCTAAATCAAAATAAAGATTTTCCAATTCACCTGAAGGTAGCTCTACGACAAAATGATTTCCGCAGACTTCTAATAGTTTTGTTTCGGTATGGGCGATAACGCCGTAATCCTTCACAATTTCCATCATGCTAAGTTTGGTAATCAAGTCCAAGTCTTTTCCTAGTTGATTTTGCATTTCAACAATTGTGACTTTTTTAGCACCACGTTCAGCGTAGTACTCCACTACGTCTAAGCCAACTGCTCCGCCGCCAATCACGACAACTTCTTGATCAGTAAAATCTTGGAAGTCTTCCATATTATTTAAAATATCAAAGATGGAAAAAACTTTCCGGTTTGGTTGTGCTAAAACTTCATGCAGTCCTTTAATTGGTGGCAATAAAGGTTTAGCCCCAGTTGCGTTGACAATTAGGTCTGCCTGCTGATTATCAAGATCTGCTTCATCAAACGTGTGATTCAAGTGAATCGTCAAATTTGGCAATAGAGCACAACGATTTTCTAAATAGACAATAAAGTCGTCAATCCGTTTTTTATCTGGGAAACGGGAAATTTCATGGCCGAGGCCACCTAGATAACTCTTTTGTTCAAATAATTCGACTTCCACACCGACTTCTGCTGCTGTCGCGGCTGCTTCCAAGCCGGCCGTACCACCGCCGACAACCACCATTTTCAATGGGTTTTCAATTATTTTTTCTTTATATTGATCTTCGTAATATAAATCTGGGTTAACCGTACAGCGAATTGGTTTTGATTTGCCAATACGATGATCCGCACAACCGATATTACAGGAGATACACTTACGCAATAAGTTTTCTTGGCCATCTGCCACTTTATTGACCCAGTTTGGTTCTGCAATTAAGCCGCGGCCCATTGCCAACAAATCAGCATCGCCGTTTTCTAAAATTTCGGCTGCCCGTTTAGGACTCCTGATATTACCGGAGGTCACGATGACTTTATCCGGGTAGCGCTCTTTGACTGCTTTAGCCATATAAGAGCGCCAGCCGTCTTTCAAATTCATCCGGTCAATTTGATATTGCAGGTTATCATTTAAGGCAGCAGAAACATTTAAAATATCCACTTCTTCCGCAAAGTATTTTAAAATATCTAATGAATCCTCTAATGAATTACCACCTGCAATTAATTCGTCTGCACTGAAACGCACCGAAATTGGCATAAAGGGTCCGACAGCCTTCCGCACTGCTTCCACCACTAAAGTTGTAAAGCGGGCCCGGTTTTCAGGACTGCCACCAAATTCGTCTGTTCGATCATTATACAAAGGCGACAAGAATTGGCATAAAAGATAAGAATGGCCTGCGTGAATTTCTACACAATCAAAGCCAGCTCTTTGAGCCCGATTAGCAGCTTCAGCATATTTATCAACAATCTCGTAAATTTCTTCTTTGGTTAATGGACGTGGTGCCGGATTACCAGTTTTACTCGGAATGTTTGAAGCTGAAACAGCCTGTTTGCCTTCAAGACGCAAAGCATAAGCCGAAGCCCCAGCGTGATTAATCTGGACAGAAGTCAACGCTCCATAGGCGTGCATCGCTTCGTTAAATTTGTAAAGGCCTGGCAAATACTGATCATTATCCATCCGCAATTGCGTGGTGCCATTAGTTCCCATCGGATAATCAAAGCAGACATTCTCCAAAGTAATGAGGCCGGTACCCCCTTTAGCCCGCTGTTCATAATAGGCCAAGTGTTCTTGGTTAAAGCTGCCATCATTATTGGCAAAATTTGTGCCCATCGGCGGCATAATAACGCGATTTTTAAAAGTGGTGCGGCGAATCGTTAGCGGTTCAAAAATTGCTTGATATTTTTCCATAGAAAATTCTCCTAACTGCATGGTCATTTCCAATTGACAAGTTATGTTTTTCACATAACTACTACAACAATTATTTTAAGGGAGATCAATCATAAATACTAATGCTTTATTTTGATAAAATCCATGATTTTTTTTTATCATTCGCTTGGCGAAAGCCCCTTAAAGAAAGTTTTCAAAAAATAGTAGCAAATTAAAAGACAAATGAAAGACTTTTAACTCAACATGTGTTATTTTTAAGAAGTGGATTCCCGAACTTTCGGGAAGTATGATTCTGCTTGAAAATTTTTCAATTATTTAAAACAACTATTGGAGGCGCTTTACATGAATTTACGGCAATTGGAGTATTTTGTCACCTTAGCCGATACAGAGCATATGACTAAAGCGGCAACCTTATTAAATACATCGCAACCTAATTTAAGTCATGCGATGTCAGAGCTGGAAAAGGAATTAGGGGCAGCCCTTTTTGAAAAAGTCGGCCGTAATATCCGCTTGACCAAATATGGCCGATTTTATTATAGCTATGTTGCCACCGCTTTGAATGAGATTAATAAAGGCCAGCAGGAACTGCAAAACTTAATCAGTCCTGATACCGGCCAAATTGATTTTGGTTATATTTACACAATGGGCGCTGAATTGAGTCCCTCTTTGACCCGTAAATTTTTATCGATTCCCGGCAATGAAAAAATCAATTTTCATTTTAGTCAGGGAAACTCGCAAACGATTATCAAAAAACTGCGGGCGGCTGATATTGATATTGCTCTTGCTTCTAAAATTAATCAGACTGATGATATTCACTATCAAGCCATTGCCGAACAGAAAATTGTCCTAGTTGTCAATCAAGATCATCCTCTGGCGGATAAAGAACAGGTTTATCTGAAGGAAACTAGTGACTTCCCTTATATTTATTTCAATCAGGAAAGTGGTCTGCGGCCATACATTGATGAACTGATGGCCTTACAGCATTTGCAACCAGAAATTGTCTGTGAAGTTGAAGAAGATCACAGTATGCTAGGCTTTATCGGCTATGATTTCGGCATTGGCTTAATGCCGGATATTCCTTCGATTAGCGCTTATCCTGTTAAAAAAATCGAGATACTTGATCAACGGGAACCCCGCTTAATCTATTTAGCCACTAGAAAAGGGACGCCGCTATCGCCAGTCGCCCAGCGATTTTACGATTTTTGTCTTCAACAAAATCAGTTGCACACGATTTAAGTCATCAGAAAATCAAAACGAACTAACTTGTAAGATTCGCTTAGTAAAAATTACTAGGCAAGCCTGCAAGTTAGTTCGTTTTTCTATTTATAAATAATTTTATTGATAAATTACTTTTCTATCCGGTGGAAAAAAAGTTTAAGCGCGAGCCTGTGACATTAGTCTTTTTAATAGATGAAATCCCGAACTATATTTTATTTGCTCCTGCGGTCCAGTAGGTCCTCGTCGCAAATTAACAATATTTAGTGGTTTTCACTAGATACCGTTCGTAAAGTTCGGCTCTGTTCTAACTAATGTCACAGGCTCATTTTTCCAAAACACGGCAATTAATCTACCTGATAAAACAATACCTTTAAATAGTCACCTTCCGGAAACTCGGTTGCCACATGGAAATCAAAGGGCAGACTAAATTTATTTTTTAACTGAAAGTTTCGCTGCGCCTGTGTAAAGGCGGCCTCAATCATCCCTTGAAACTTAGCGGAGCTGACATTGGCTGCATTTGTAGAGGCAATGATTCTTCCACCAGGATTTAAAATTGCTAAAGACTGACTGATTAAGTCGCCGTAGTTTTTGGCAACCGAGAAAGTTTTTTTCTTATTGCGGGCAAAACTTGGCGGGTCCAAAATAATCACATCATAGGTCAGATTTTTTTTCAAGGCATATTTAAAAAATTCGAAGGTGTCCATCACGATAATTTTTTGTGATTCTGGTGGTATTTGATTTACCATAAATTGTTCAGCGGTTTTTTCCCGACTACGTTTAGCTAAATCAACGCTGGTGGTTTCTAAAGCACCGCCCATAGCAGCCGCGACTGAAAAGGCGCCAGTATAGCTGAACATGTTCAAGACCGTTTGACCACTTGCAAAGCCCTCTACTAATTGATTGCGGACTTCCCGTTGATCCAAAAAGATTCCCGTCATTAAGCCCTCATTTAGATAAGTCGCAAATTGAATGCCATTTTCTTTAATCAGCAAAGGTTCCACAGGCTCTTCACCAAATAACCAACGGCTTTCTGGTAGCTCACTTTGGAAACGAATTTTCTCGCTAGCCCCGAGCATTTCTGGATAAACAGCTTGAAAGGCTGCAATCAGCTCTTGGCTATGCTGATAGATACTTTGATTGTACCAAGAAAAAACACCGTAGCCGTTATACCAGTCAACTGTCAGACCGCCTAAGCCATCGCCTTCGCCATTAAAAAGGCGAAAAGCAGTCGTCTCAGGGTTTGTAAAAAAACTGTGACGCAGTTCCTTGGCCTTTGAAAAAATCTTTTTGAAAAATTGCTGATCCAATGGTTCCGGCTGACGACTAAAAATCCAGCCGGCGCCTTTATTTTGCTGTCCTAAATAGCCTTGGCCTAAAAAATTGTTCTTATCGTCAACAAAGCTGACCCATTCTGTAATCTCAGCTGCTGCTGTCGCCAAGTCTTCATTACGCAGTAAAGGATAGCCGCGGCGAATTTTTTTAGCCGCCTGTTGTGTCACTTTGATCTTCATTTCAAAACTCCTCATTCTTTGTCGCTTTTCAGTATAGCAGAATAATTTTCGCCTGTCTTTCGTAAAAAAAGCTTAACTCCTTCTTGAATTTTTCAAATTTATTTGACAGCGATTTTTAAGGCTAGTAGAATAAGATTAATATGCAAATTTGACAATTTACAGTTATTTTACAAAGGGGATTCTCATGACACAAAAAATCAAGAATATCTTTGGCAAACTTAGGTTACCAACATTCTTAAATACACGTTTAGGCCTGTTCTTCACATTGCTAATTCTGCTGTGGGCCAAGACAATTTTCGCTTATTTTGTGGAGTTTAATTTAGGCGTTGAAAACTTGATGCAATATGTCATCTTGTTTATCAATCCCATTGCTTCTTCACTATTAATACTAGGGCTAGCCCTTTATATTCGCAGTAAGAAACTTTCTTACATCACCATGATGACCATCTATAGCCTTTTGGTGCTGCTGCTCTTTTCTAACGCCGTTTATTATCGGGAATTCACCGATTTTATTACGATTAACACGATGCTCGGCGCCGGTAAAGTTGCCAGTGGATTAGGCGAAAGTGCCCTGCGCTTGTTTAGACCCTATGACATAATTTACATTTTAGACATTCCATTATTTATTTTGGCGCTTGCGACGAAAAAAATAAAAATGCAGGAAAAACCAGTCAAAGCTCGTTATTCTTTAGCCTTCAGTGCAATTGCTGTTTTAGTTTTTACCGGCAACTTAAACTTGGCTGAGTCGGAACGTCCGGGCTTATTGACGAGAACTTTTTCAAGAGAATACCTCGTTAAGTTTTTAGGAATTAATGCTTTTACCGTCTATGATGGCGTCCAAACGTATCAAACCAACCAAATCAAGGCGGAGGCCTCTGAAAATGATTTACTGGCTGTTGAAAATTATGTCGATGAACACTATGCCGCACCCGATGAGAGTATGTTCGGTATCGCTGAAGGTCGCAATGTTATCTACGTCCATTTAGAAAGCTTTCAGCAGTTTTTGATTGACTACAGTCTAGTTGATGAAGAAGGCGTTGCCCACGAGGTTACACCGTTTCTAAATAGCTTGTATACTGACCAGAGCACTTACAGCTTTGATAATTTCTTCCATCAAGTCAACGCCGGTAAAACAAGTGATGCGGAAACTTTAATGGAAAATTCTTTATTCGGTTTAAGCCAAGGTTCCTTATTTACCCAGTCTGGCAGCACCAATACGTTCCAAGCTGCTCCAGATATTTTAAACCAGACAGCTGGTTACACCAGTGCCGTTTTCCACGGTAACTCCGGCAACTTTTGGAACCGTAATGAAACCTATAAGAGTTTTGGCTATGATTATTTCTTCGATGAAAATTATTATGACGTAACTGATGACAATAGCTTCCAGTATGGCTTGCACGACAAACCATTTTTTGAACAATCTGCTCAATATTTGGAACAATTGCAACAACCTTTTTATACGAAGTTTTTAGCCGTCAGCAACCACTATCCTTATTCTGATATTAGTTCAGAAGAAAGTGGCTTCCCACGAGCGACAACCGACGATGAAACGATTAACGGCTATTTTGCAACTGCCAATTACTTAGACACAGCTGTTGAGGAATTTTTCAACTATTTGAAAGCCAGCGGACTCTATGACAACTCGATTATTATTTTATACGGGGACCACTACGGTATCTCCAATTCACGAAATCAAGATTTAGCTGAATTAGTCGGCGAGACATCTTCCTCTTGGAATAATTTTGACAATGCACAAATGCAGCGGGTTCCTTATATGATTCATATTCCAGGTGAAACTGGCGGCTATGTGAATCACACCTATAGCGGTCAAGTCGACGCCTTGCCGACCTTGATGCATTTATTGGGGATTGATACCAGCAATTACTTAATGCTGGGGCAAGATTTATTTTCGCCTGAGCGGGAAGAATTAGTCGCCTTTAGAAATGGCAGCTTTATCACACCAGAATACACGTCTTATAACGGGCTGACTTATTATAATGAAAACGGCCGAATTGTCACCAGTGCCCAAACAGCAATTCAAGACCAGCTGGAAATTTTGCAAAACAAAGTTAATTTGCAGCTGAGTATCTCTGATCAAATTAATAATGGGGACCTATTGCGTTTTTACTCAGACAGCGGTTTGACGCCAATTGATACTGATGACTATAGTTATTTGAGACAAGTTCAGCAAATGCAAGATATCACCGCTGAATTAGGCGATGACTCGACTAGCCTGCTCTCTGTGAACGGCGGGCAATCGACCAGTGAGTTATACGACTCAAAAACCTATCAAGATTATCACCCAGTTGAAGTTGCTGAAGAGACAACTGACAGCTCGCAGGTTGATGAAGCCGAAGAGCCAGTAACAGAATAAATTTTAAAGAGGCTGTGACATTAGTTAGAACAGAGCCGAACTTTACGAACAATATCTAGTGTTTTCACTAGATATTGATGATTTGCGACGAGGACCTACTGGACCGCAGTCGCAAATATAATATAGTTCGGGATTTTATCTGTTAAAACGACTAGTGTCGCAGGTTCTTTTTTTTGTGGCATGGCGCTAGCTACATCTTCTCTCCTAGCAAGTCCTATCATTTTTTTGACAACAAAAAAACCACCCGCTTTCACGGATGGCTATCACTTACTTTTGACAAACGAAAAACCAGCGTTCACTTTTTTCCGTCGGGGCTGCTTCGCTAAAGTCAGCAAAGATTTTGACATTTTCAAAGCCGGCATTTTCCAGCATGTTGATATAAATTTCAAGGGGATAGGTCCGCTCTTGATGCAGCTCATCTTTGCGGATAAAAATCTCTTCCTCTTCTTCTGTCTGAACAAAAAAAGTTAGAAAATGCTCAATACTATGAGCCTTTTGTCCGGGATAGCTTTCCCACAAAAAAGCGAACTCATCTGTTTGGTAGTGATAACTGTACTCTGGAAAAAGCTGGTCGATTTTATAAAGCGAGTGAACATCAAAAATAAATGTCCCCTGCTCATCTAGCGCTTGGTAAACTTCATCAAAGACTTGTTGCACCTCGGCTTGATTGCGCATGTAGCACAGAGAATCTGAATAACAAGTAATCGCTTGATACTGGCCAATTTCAGATAAATCCAACATATTGCCTTCAACAAACTGAATATCCACCTCAGCCGCAATCGCACGATCAGCAGCCACCATCAGCATTTCCTCTGATAAATCTAAAGCTGTAACCTGATAATCTGCTTTGGCCAACTCAACAGCCAAAGCACCCGTCCCGCAAGCCAATTCCAAAATATTTTTCGTTTCTTTAGGCAGATGGCGCTGCGTGAAAGTCAGCCATTGTTGATAAAGACTAGTGTCCATCACTTCATCATAAATAAAGGCGAAGGTTTCGTAAGCCATTAGTCAACCCACTCGCTAATCTGAACAAGGGGGGCATCTGACCATAATTTTTCCAAATTATAAAAGCTGCGTTCTGCCGTTTGGAAGACATGGACAATGACATCGCCTAAATCAATTAAGACCCATTTGCCACCGTCTTTGCCTTCAATACGTTTAACTGTGCCTTGTTTTTCTTCGATTTTTTCGACTACTTCCTCAACAATCGCATTGATTTGCCGCTCTGAATTGGCCGAACAAATCATAAAATAATCTGCCAATAATGAAATATCTTTGACTTCCAAGACTAAAATATCCTCAGCCCGCTTTGAATCAGCGGCCTTAACAGCAATTTCCAACATTTCTAAACTGTTAATAATAATTCACTCCCTATGCTTTAAATTGTTTGGGTTTAACCACCCATTGATTGTATGTTTCTAACGTTTTTGGATAAATCAATTGCTCATTTTCTAATAAATGAGCCAACGTGTGTTTAGTTTCAAAGGCAACCGCCGCATCTAAATCGACTTCAGCCAATTTGCGGGCCTCCTCTACGCCGGGAAAATCTCGGCCGGGTTCAATATAATCGGCGACGTAAAGAATTTTATCTAACAAAGTCATTTGAGCAGCCCCCGTTGTATGCAGACGAATTGCTTTGAGCACCGCTTGGTCAGTAATTTTTAATTCCCGTTCCACAAAATCGGCTCCGATTAACCCGTGCCAAATGGCGTTGCCGTATTTCAATAAATTTAAATCGTAGCCGTCACGATAAATCACCAGCTCAAATTCTTCGTCAGGACGTTCTTTGGCATAATCATGGGTCAATCCCGCCAAAGCCGCCTGCTCAATGTCTCCGCCAAATCTTTTGGCCAGCTCAATCGCTGTTTTTTCAACGCCGAGGACATGCAAAAATCTTTTTTCACTCATCGCCATTTGAACCCGCTGCATAATCATTTCCCGGTCAAAACTCGTGAACTCATTTGTCATCTAGATACAGTCCTTCCTGATGGATATAGTCCAAGACTTTATCCGGCACCAAGTATTTTAAAGAGCAGCCTTGAGCAATCTTTTGGCGAACTTTAGTCGAGCTGAGGCTAATCTGCGGCACATCCACCCAAATAATCGGATAAGGACTAGTTTCATCATAGCCGGGGCGTTTAACGCCGACAAAATTCACCAGCTCCATCAATTCTTCGATACGATGCCATTTTGGTAAGTAGGCCACCATATCGCCGCCGATGATAAAATAAAAATCCGTCTGCGGCTCCCGCTCTTTTAATAATTTCATTGTATCATAGGTATAGCTCTTCCCTTTACGAATCAACTCAATCATTTCAATATCCAGATAATCATTATCTTCAAGCGCCAGCTGCAGCATTTTTAAACGATGGGCAGCTGAGATGGCTTCCTTGTGATCGACATGGGGTGACTCGTAGCTAGGCATTAATGATACTTTGTCTAAGCCTAATGAGCGGCCGACTTGATCAGCCATCACCAAATGAGCTAGGTGAACGGGATTAAAGCTGCCCCCCAATAGCCCGACTTGCTTTCTTTTTTTCACTTCAAGAGCTTCTTCTAAAACAACTTTTGTCTGCATTTGTTTACTGGTTAAAGCCACCGTAAACGCCTCCTAGATTGCTTTGACTTCTTGAGAAAGTTTTTGATATTTCTCTTTAGAGGATGGTTTGAATAAAACAATTACTCGACCAATAATCTGAACAACCTCACAATGAATCGTTTCTTGAATAACCTTTGCGACCTCATCAGCCACTTCGTCGGTATTTTGCAGGAGACTGATTTTAATCAACTCTCTTTTTTCTAATGCCTCATCAATTTGTTTGATGACCGCTGTGTTCAGACCGCCTTTACCGATTTGAAAAATCGGCTGTAAATGGTGGGCCTGACTTCGTAAAAATCGTTTTTGCTTGCCTCTTAATTCCATTTTCTCTTCTCTTTTCTAGACTAAGCCTTTGCGCACAATCACATCAACACCCTTGGGCGCCCAACCGGCAATAACTGCCGGCTTGGTAATGGTAATCCAGCCTAAGCCGGCAAAGACGATATCTGTTTTTTCTTTAATTGAAAATTCAAAGCGGACCAATTCTGGAAATTCCGCGACTTCATCTGGTCTTGGTGGTTGCAGAAGACCTCCGACATGTTTTTGATAAAAATTATCAGCATTACTTAATTTTGTCCGATGAATTTCAATATCATTCGCCACATAAGCCACAAAAGAACTGCGCTCACCTTTGATAAAATCAAAACGGGCCAAGCCGCCTAAAAATAAAGTTTGCTCTGGATTCAGCTGATAAACTTTCGGCTTGATTTCCTTATGGGGCGCGATAATTTTTAAATCCTTATCGCCAAGATAATGGGCCATCTGATGGCGATGGATAATTCCCGGTGTATCAATCAAGAAATGACCGTCATCCAAAGGAATTTCAATCTTATCTAATGTTGTGCCGGGAAATCTTGAAGTAGTAATTAAATCCTGCACACCTGCAGTTTGCTTGATAATTTGATTAATCAAGGTTGACTTGCCGACATTGGTCACCCCGACAATATAAACATCCCGATGATCGCGATATTTTTCAATCAACTCTAATAGCTGCGTCATTTCCTGGGGTTTTCGTGCGCTCGTTAACAAAACATCCAGCGGTCTTAAACCCGCTTCATGCGCTCGTTTCCGCATCCATTGCGTCATTTTGCCCCGCTTTAAAGATTTCGGCAAGATATCAACCTTATTGCCCACCATAATCAATGGGTTATCCCCTACAAAACGATGCAAACCAGGAATTAAGGAGCCATCGAAATCAAAAATATCAACCACGTTAACAATCAAGGCATCTTTTTGACCAATTTCATTTAATAAACGTAAGAAATCATCATCTGTTAAATGGACATCTTGAATCTCATTATAGTGGCGTAAACGGAAACAGCGCTGACAATAAACTTCGCCGTTTTCCAAGCCTTTTTCCAAAGCATTTTTTGGTGTGTAGCCCAACTCCTGAGGCTCGTCAGTCTGAATGACTACGCCGCAGCCGATACAGTGAATCGTTTCTTCATTCATTTTCAAAAAGGCCCTCCTGCCATAACATCTCGGGATGTTTTTTTGCCAAATGTTTCATAATATGCCCTTCAAAAAAGCGATTGATTTGTGTCTTCCAGCTATCCGTATCAACAATCGGTTTGACTAAAACATTAGGAATACCCGCTCCATTAGCCGCACGAATATCAGTCATAATCTGATCACCGACCATTAAAATTTCATTATTTTTTAGCCCTAATTTTGCTTGGGCTTTTTTTAAGCCGCGGCTCAGTGGCTTTAAAGCCCGCGCCTCAAAAGTTAGATTAAAAGGCGCAATCGCCTTTTCAACCCGCTCATGATTATTATTGGAAACCACCACCACTGGAATTCCAGCTTTAGCCATCTCTTCTAGCCACAGGCGCAATTCTTCAGTGCCTTCTGGGTTATTCCAAGCAATTAATGTATTATCCAAATCCGTGAGAACTGCCTTAATCCCCATCGCCTTTAATTGTTCCGGTGTAATTTGATAGATGGCTTCCACCATCCAAGTTGGTTTATATTTTGAAAACATATTTTCTCCTCAAATAAAAAATAGGAGCAGCAAGACTCCACGACGTTTTATTATAGCTTAAATACTGAAAAAAAGCTATGAAGGCCGCCTTTTTTATCAACGACTTTAAAGGGATTTTAAGGCTTTGAATTGTTTATCACTCTTTCCGTTTAAGATAATGAAAATCATTGAACTTATTTCTTTGATTGAATAAAAAAATAAATGCTCTTATAAAAAACAGTACCATCGCTATTACCATAAAAAAGAGCCAATCAGCGTGTGGTGCGCCGATTGACTCCTATTGAGAATAGTCTTATTTCGTCGAGCCTTTTTTATCAATACCATAAGGCAGGACAATTGTTTTTTCTTCAACATCTTCTTTGTTCATCATTTTAGTTAGTAGACGCATTGCCACCGCACCGATATCATACAACGGTTGGGTAATCGAAGTGAGGCGCGGACGCACAATATCCGTCAACAATGAATTGTTGCTAGTGATAATTTCAAAGTCTTCTGGAACTTTTACGCCAGCATCTAGCATCCCATCTAAAACACCGACTGCTAATTCATCATCGGTTACATAGGCTGCTGTTGCACCGCTGTTGCGGATTCTTTCGGCTAAGTTTAAGCCTTCTTTGAAATTATAATTCGCTTCAAAAATTAAGCCTTCGCTGTAATCTAATTTATTTTCCTTCAAGGCTTCTTTATACCCATTCAAACGGTTTTTACCATTAATAGGGTCAATCAACGCACCACTAACAAAAGCGATTTTCTTGTGACCATTGGCAGCCAATAAACTAACAGCATCTTTCGTTGCTGAGGTGTAATCAATGTTGACACTCCCCACCTGTTCATCAGGATCAATTGAGCCTGCTAAAACAACTGGTGTTTTCGACCGGGAAAATTCGCCACGGATTTCATCGGTAATCCGATGGCCCATGAAAATCACACCGTCGACTTGTTTCGCCAATAAGTTGTTTAACACACTGACTTCTTTTTGATCGTTACTGTCAGAGTTCGCTAAGATGATATTGTATTTATACATTGTCGCCACATCATCAATTCCACGGGCAAGTGATGCAAAAAAAGTATTGCTGACGTCGGGAATAATTACTCCCACTGTCGTTGTCTTCTTGCTGGCCAAGCCACGAGCTACTGCGTTTGGACGATAGTCTAAACGATCGATAACCTCCAAAACTTTTTTCCGTGTTGCTGGTTTAACATTGGGATTGCCATTGACAACCCGTGAAACAGTCGCCATTGAAACATTGGCTTCCCGCGCCACATCATAAATCGTAATTGTTTGTTTATCCATAATTTTATGCCCCTTATATTTTTTCAGAAAATCCTATTTACATTTCTAGACAAGAATAGCAAACTTCCCCCGAAATTGCAACCGTTTTACTTTCACTTTCATGAAAATTATTTTTTCTTTTCTATTTTACCCGCTTTTTTTACAGCCCTTCAAAAAACGTGCTACAATCAGGCTACAATAAGAAGTTTTTTATGGAGGTCTTTTTATGGATAGCGAAAAAATGAAAGAATTACAAAATTGGTTAATTGACAATCAAACCGCTGTGGCCTATATCAGCGATCCCCAACATATCGCCTATTTCGCCGGTTATGAGAGCGAACCCCACGAACGAATTTTGGCGCTTTTTGTCAGCGCTGAAGCGGAGCCTTTTTTATTTACTCCGGCTCTTGAAGTTGAAGACGCCAAAAACAGCGGCTTTGGCTTTGATGTGATTGGCTATTTAGACAGCCAAGACCCTTGGGAAATCATTGCAAAAGAATTGAAACAGCGCTATGGCAGCATTGAAAGTTTCGCAATCGAGAAAAATCAATTGCCAGTGGAACGCTTTGAAGCATTAGCACAAGCTTTTCCAAGAGCAACGTTTTCTGCTAATCTAACACCTTTGATTCAAAAAATGCAATTGTTCAAAACGCCTAACGAAATCCAGCGCTTGTTGGAAGCAGGCCATTGGGCAGATGTTGCATTTGAAGTTGGCTTCAAAGCTATTCATGAAGGCGTCACTGAACAAGAATTAGTCGCAGAAATTGAATATCAGTTGAAACGAAACGGCGTTCAGCAAATGTCTTTTGACACGTTAGTATTGACGGGCAAAAATGCAGCCAGCCCCCATGGTAATCCTGGAAAGTCTGCCGTAGCTGCTGGTGACTTAGTTTTGTTTGATCTTGGTGTCGTTTGGAATGGCTATTGCAGTGATGCCACTCGAACTGTTGCTTTTCACGAGCCAAATGACTTTCAAAAAGAAATTTACAACATTGTTTTAGAAGCACAATTGGCGGCTCAAGCTGCGGTTAAGCCGGGCATTTCTGCAGCTGAACTGGACGCCGTCGCCCGCAACGTCATCAGCAGCTATGGTTACGGTGAATATTTCAATCACCGCTTAGGTCACGGGATTGGCACAACTGTTCATGAATATCCTAGCATTGTTGCCGGCAATGATTTAATTTTAGAAGAAGGCATGTGTTTTTCGATTGAACCAGGTATTTATATACCTGAAAAAGTTGGTGTTCGAATTGAAGACTGTGTGGCAGTCACAAAAGATGGTTGCATTCCTTTTACGACTACCCCAAAAGAAATAACAATTATTCGTTAGAGATTTCGTTATATTTTTCATTTCAAACTAAAACGCCTATATTTTTTAGGCGTTTTTTCTTTGTTTTCAGCTGAAATATTTTGCCCGACTTACTTTAAAACTCGATAATCCTCTTTTTTTAATCATTATAAAATAACATTTTCTTTTTTTACGAAAAATATTCAATAAAATTTCAAAACTTTATGTTGGACTTCTTTTTATATAATAAATTATAATAAATTATATATTAAGTTTTAAACAGAAAGAAAAAGAGGTATTTTTATGAAGTTAATGGCTGAGTTTTTAGGATTAAAAGAAAAAATTAATTCCAAAAAGGCCAAAATTGCTGTTGTCGGCCTTGGATATGTCGGCCTGCCCTATGCCCTACACTACAGCGAACAAGGCTTTTCAGTATTGGGAATTGATATCGCCAAAGAAAAAATTAGAAAATTACAAAAGGGTCAAAGTTATATTGATAATATCTCAAATCAGCAAATTGAGACATTTAATTTACATAATCAGTTGTCTACTGACTTTCAGAAAATCGACCGGATGGATGTCATTTTAATTAATGTGCCGACACCCATCGATAATTTTAATCAACCAGATATGTCATTTGTCCAAGCGGCTTGTCAGCAAGTTGTTGCACGGGCTCAAGTCGGTCAGCTGATTATTTTGCAAAGCACTTCTTATCCCACCACTACGAAGCAATACTTAGTTGAGCCGTTAGAAAAAGCTGGCTGGAAAATCGGCAAAGATATTTTTGTAGCTTTTTCTCCCGAAAGAGTTGATCCAGGAAATAGAAAATACGCTGTTAACAATACACCAAAATTAATTGGTGGCTATACTCCTAAGTGCACTCAACTTGCAAAGAATTTTTTTGGTAAGATGGCGGTACCAGTTAGCAGCATGGAAGTAGCTGAACTAGCAAAACTCTACGAAAATACTTTTCGCTACGTTAATATCAGCTTTGCCGACGAGTTGGCAAAAATATGTGATACCTTGGACATTAATGTCTTCGAAGTGATTGAAGCAGCCGACACCAAACCCTTTGGCTTTATGAAGTTCACCCCTTCTGTAAAAGTTGGTGGTCATTGTATCGGTGTGGATCCCCATTATTTAAAATGGTTTATGGAAGGGCAAAAGTATCAAACACCAATCATCGACGCAGCGGTAGCTGTTGATGAATCGATGAATGATTTTACTGTCAGTCAGGTAATCAAATTGTTATCTCAAGAACATATTGCTAGTTTCTCAGCAAATGTTGCAATCCTAGGGGTAACATACAAAAAAAATAGCAGCGATTTAAGGGAATCTGCAGCTCCAAAATTGGTTAAAGAATTACGGGATTACGGTGCGAATGTTTCTTTATATGACCCTTATGTCAACTCCATGGAAATTGATGGCCAGCCAGAAAAAGTCGCAAATATTGATTACCAAGAGCTGTACCAAAAGGATTTAATTTTGATTTTAACCGATCACGATCAAGTGGATTATCAAAAACTTATCGACCACAACCTGTTAATATTTGATACAAAAGGCGTGACCAAAAATCACCATTTACCACAGCTCTATGGGAGTTAAGCTATGAAACTCTTGACTTTACCAAAGAAGGTTGTGACCGTTCTCTGGATTTGCTTGATTTTTTTACTTATCTTGCTTTTACGCAGATGGGTGCATCATGAATATCCTTTATGGTGGATTTTTTTATCCGTAAATTTTGCCTACCTGTGTTTTAAGCTACTTTTTTCTTTATTTACCAATCGGCGCATAAAAAATGCTGACAGCAACTGGCTGGTTGAACAACAACCGACTGTTGCTGTTATCGTCCCTTATTTCAATGAAGATTTTGAGACACTACTGACAGTTTTAAAATGTATTGCTCAGCAAACTTATCCTGTCCACGAAATTGTTTTTGTGGATGATGGTAGCGATGACTTAACTGTTTATAATCAATTGCAGCGGCAAGTGCCCCGCTGGTGGAAAAAATATCCAGACATTTCATTGAGAATTTTGCGGCAACCAGAAAACTTGGGCAAAAAAGCGGCTCAGATTTTGGCCTTTAAAGAATTAACAAGTGAATTTGTCTTACTCTTAGATTCTGATGGGGAAATTTCTGACAATGCCGTCGCTGACATGCTGTTACCCTTTGAAGATGCCAAAACCGGTGCTGTTGTTGGTAAAATTCAGCCCCGTAATTTTGCGTATAATTTTCTCACTAGGATGCAGGATATTGTTTACAGCAATGCTTTTCAACTTGGCAGGCGTGCCCAAAGTTATTTTGGCACCGTTATTGTTTGTTCCGGTGCTCTAAGTATGTATCGTCTAGAGATAGTATTAAAAAATCTCGAATTGTTCAGTCGTGAAAGATTTTTAGGCATCCGCTGTGTGACTGGCGATGATCGGCTATTGACCTTAATCACCATGAAGGAGGGGCTTAAAACCCTCTATCGGGAATCTGCCGTTTGCCGGACTGACGTTCCCACTAGAGTTTCTAAATACCTGCGACAACAGATTCGTTGGCAGAAATCGGGACTATTGTTCACCTTGTTTAGCTTTAAGACGCTTTACAAAAGAATTCTGGCTTTAGTTTTTCAAGTTTTGGAACAATATTTATGGTTAATTAACTTGCTTATTTTTCTCTATCTATACTTTTTTGAAAATTTCCGTTTTACGCCCCTAATGATTTTTGTGGCAATTATTTACACTGTGTTGGTTTATTATTTGACCTGTATCTATTACTCCCGCAAAAATCTGCTCTGGTATCTGCTGGGTTTTGTTTTGAATTTTGTTTACGGATTTTTGCTGATGTTTATTCGCGTCTACGCTTTATGTACAATTGGTATTTCAAAATGGTATACCAGATAACTTTTTTAAAAGCAAAACAGAGGTCCCTTCAACTTGTCTGAGGGGACCTCTGTTTATTAGCTTCAATTTATTTTTTTTCCTTCACAGTCTCTTTCACATCTTTGGCTGTATCTTTGGCTTCAGCCTTGACTTTATCGACAGTTGCTTTTAAATCTTTAGCGGTATCCTCAGCGGCGGCTTTGGTATCATCGGCTGTTTCTTTAGCAGCCGTTTTGACATCTTTAGCGGTGTCGCTTAATTCATCTTTGGCAATCTCGGCCATGACTGCAGCATCTTCTGCATTGTCCTTCACGTTTTCTTTCACATCAGCGGCTGCTTCACTGACAGTTGCCTTCGCTTCTTCAACTGCTTCTTTAGCCGTATCACTAACAGTTCCAAAGGTATCCTGTACATCGATAATAATATCTTCGGTGGTATTGCCGGCTAAATCACCGAAATCGCTGGTTAGCTCTTCCATGTCAGCGGCTGTCTTTTTGAAGCGGTCGGATAAATCACTGGTCCGCTGTTTTAAATTGTCTAAGACATCACTGCCATTATCTTGTGCGTTTTGGAAAGAATCGCTCGTTTTGCTGATGACAGAATCGGCAAAATCACTAGCTTGCTTCGTCACTGTTGCCGCTTTTTCTTTTGCATACTCGGTGTAATCCCCTGCTTGATCAGCGAAATCCTCAAACTGATCGGCTAGGTCTTCCCGTAATTCTTTACCTGATTTTGGTGCTAACAATAAGGCTGCAACCGCCGCTGCTGTTCCCCCGATAATTGCACCTAATAAAAAGCCTCCACCTTTATTTGCCATTGTAACTGCCTCCTAAAATTTTATTTTTGCTAAGCTCTTAATCAGTTGTGTATTCTTGATATTCCTGAACGATATCATCCATCTCAGCCTCTGAATCCTTTTGCAAATCCTCAGCTGTCTCACTAGTTCCCTTACCCTTGCGATTTTTATAAAAACGATAGGCAGCACCGCCCATTTTACCAGCCATTCCGGCAGCATTTGAATTGCGGCCGACTAAAGTAAAGCGACGTACCAGATTGCGGCTGGCACTATTCAAATCAGACACACTTTCACTTAAATCAGCAATCGCTTGGAATAATGGATCAACCGTTGCGACTTTGCCATTAACGTCTTCTAATAAGTCATTTGACTTAACGAGCAGGCCTTCCACCTGGCGGCTTAATAAATCCACGTCGTTTGTAACAACGGCGATTGTTTTATTTACCTCCGCTACGGTATTATCAATTTTTTCGACTGCCTGAGCAGCTTTATTCAGTACCTTTACTAAAAAAAGTACCAAGATTAAAAAGGCGATGGCTGCAATCAACGCAGCGATTCCTCCAAGTGTCATCAAAAAATCCTCCCCTGTTAAAATTATTTTCATCTGTTAAAGCGCTATTAGATTTATTATAGCAGTTTCCAGCAAAATGCTAAAGTAATATAGAAAAGAGACTCTGAAATTAGTTTTAACAGACAGTTTCCTGAATCTATTGACTAATGTCAGAGTCTCTTTAAATTTACTATTTTTTCTCTTTGGTTTCTTGCTGTAATTCAGTGCCTAACTGAATTAAATATTCCCGCAGGTTATCTTTGACTTCTGGATGCTGTAGGCCATATTCAATGCTGGTTTTCATAAAGCCGAATTTATCACCGACATCAAAGCGTTTGCCTTTAAATTCTCTAGCAAAGACCCGTTGCGTTTTGTTCAAGGTATCAATGGCATCGGTTAACTGAATTTCTCCGCCCGCCCCTGGTTTTTGATTTTCCAAAATATTAAAAATTTCTGGCGTTAATAAATACCGACCAATAATAGCTAAGTCACTAGGTGCTTCTTCTGGTTTTGGTTTCTCGACAAAATTTTTCACATTGTACAACCCTTTTTGGACTTCAGTCTCAGGATTGATGATGCCGTATTTAGAGGTGTCTTCGTGGGGCACCCGCATAACAGCAATTGTTGAAGCATGGGTATTGTCATAATCATTGATTAGCTGCTTTGTCAAAGGCACCTTGTCTTCCATGATGTCGTCGCCGAGCATTACCACAAAAGGTTCATTGCCAACAAAGGCTTTCGCTTGTAATACTGCATGGCCTAAGCCTTTTGGATGAGATTGACGGATAAAATGCAAATTAACTTCTGTCGTTTCTTCAACTAATTGCAGCAGTTCTGTTTTGCCTTTTTCCTTTAAGTTCATCTCTAATTCAACATTGGAATCAAAGTGATCTTCAATCGGACGTTTAGCTTTACCCGTGACGATTAAAATATCTTCAATTCCGGATTTTAAGGCTTCTTCGACGATAAATTGAATCGTCGGTTTATCGACGATTGGCAACATTTCTTTAGCCATTGCCTTCGTGGCTGGTAAAAAACGAGTACCTAAACCGGCTGCTGGAATTACTGCTTTTTTGACATTCATAATTTGAGCTCCTTTATCCTCATTTACTAAATTCATTTTCATCTTTCCCATCCCGCAGCATAATATCCCTTGCTGCTTCCTTTACTTCTTTATTTTCATACAACACTTGATAAATGGCTTCTGTGATTGGCATATCAATCTGCAAATTTTCCGCCAATTCACGAGCGGCTTTAGTGGTGGAGACACCTTCGACAATCATCCCCATGTTGTCGAGAATTTCGTCTAATTTTTGACCCTTGCCTAACAGATTGCCGGCCCGCCAGTTTCTTGAATGGACACTGGTACAGGTAACAATTAAATCTCCGACACCGCTTAAACCGATAAAGGTTAAGGGATTAGCCCCCATCGCCACACCTAAGCGGCTAATTTCCGCTAAGCCGCGGGTCATGATGGCCGCCTTGGCATTGTCGCCAAAGCCTAAGCCGTGAATTGCGCCAGCGCCAATGGCAATAATATTTTTTAGAGCCGCTCCCGTTTCGACACCAATCACATCGTTGTTGGTGTAAATTCGAAAATAGCTGTTCATAAAAATTTTCTGAACATATTTGGCACACTCGTCTGATAAGCTGGCAGCAGTAATGGTGGTAATATCCCCGACTGCCACTTCTTCAGCATGGCTTGGCCCAGACAGAACAACAATTTCTTGGCGTTTTTCTGCTGGAATTTCTTCAAATAAAATTTCCGAAATCCGTTTGTGACTGCCTTGTTCCAAACCTTTGCTGGCATGAATGATGACCGGCTGATTTTTAACATGGGCCGTAAATTCTTGAGCAACTGAGCGAATAGCCTTCGTGGGAACCACAAACAAAACCGCATCTGCTCCCTCGATCGCCTCCGCTAATACTTTATACCCTTTAATCGCCTCCGGAATTTTAATATCCGGTAAATAATGGCGGTTGGTGTGATAGGTATTAATTTCATCAATCTGGGCCGGATTATGGCCCCAGATGGAAACTTCATGACCATTTTGCGCCAACACTTGGGCTAACGCTGTGCCCCACGAGCCAGGTCCTAAGACTGCAATTTTTTGTTTCAAGGAACATCCTCCAATTCAACTACTAATAAAATAATTTTAGCATAAGCGATGATACTAGCCTAAAAAAATTAGAAATTTATAGGAAACTTTGGTTCTCTCCTTTGCTGCGGTCGTAATCCTTTAGATTGCCTTTTTTACGGCGCCAAATGATAATTGCAATCGCTCCGACAAATAAGATAACCGACAGCACTTGAGACACCCGAATATTTGCAAACAGATACAAGCTATCCGTCCGCATTCCTTCAACAAAGAAGCGACCAAAACTATACCAAGCAATGTAAGTTAAAAAGACTTCTCCCTGCTTAAAGAAGCCGTGGCGTTTTCTTAATACTAATAATAAAATCACGCCGATTAGACTCCAAGTCGACTCGTATAAAAAAGTCGGCTGCCGGTAAATACCGTCAATATACATATTATCAATAATAAAATTCGGCAGGTGCAGGCTTTCAAGAAAGCTGCGGGTCGTATCGCCACCGTAAGCTTCGTGATTCATAAAATTGCCCCAACGGCCGAACGCTTGGGCCAACAAAACACTTGGTGCGGCAATGTCTAAAAAAGTCCACGTATTGATAAACCGATAGCGGGTAAAAAAGAATACCACAATCCCACCGGCAATCAGCCCACCATAAATGGCAAGACCGCCTGAACGGATATTAAATATTTGAATCGGATCTGCTAAATATTTCGGCAAATCAAATAAAATATAATAAAGCCGCGCTCCGACAATGGCAATCGGTAAGGCCCAGAGCATAAAATCGCCAACATCATCCTTTTGCATTCCCACCCGCAGTGCTTCCCGGCTGCTCATCCACATGGCGATAATGATGCCAGCGACAATGATTAGGGCGTACCAATAGATTTCAATTCCAAATAGATTAAAGGCAACTCGATTGATGGTTGCGACCATGACTTACTCCAACTTTCTTTTATTCTCCAGAATTTTCTTGAATTAATTGTGTGAGGCGATCTTCAAAGGTTTTCGTTGCATCGTAGCCCATTGTTTTGGCTCTGAAATTCATCGCCGCCACTTCAATGATAATCGCCACGTTGCGCCCGGTTTTTACGGGAATTTTAATTTGTGGAATGCTGACCTTGGCAATTTCCTTAGTCGAATCTTCACTGCCGAGACGATCATATTTTTTATCTTTAGACCAAGATTCTAAATAGACCGTCAACTGCACCTGCATTGAGCCCCGCACCGCACTGGCACCAAATAAATTCATAACATCGATAATACCGATACCGCGAATTTCAATTAGGTGTTGTAAAATTTTCGGTGGTTCACCGACAACAGTCAGTTCATCCTGCCGATAGACATCCACCCGATCATCAGCAATTAAGCGATGGCCCCGTTTAATTAATTCTAAAGCTGTTTCACTTTTCCCGATACCGCTATCCCCTTGAATTAGCACGCCTAAACCATAGACTTCAACTAGTACTCCGTGGACGCTAGTTCTTTCAGCTAACAGACTATCTAAATAGCTAGAAGCTTCGCCGACCAATCTTGAAGTCGATAGCGGCGAGCGCAGCACAGCAATATCGTGTTCTACAGCAGCTTGAATCAATTCATCAGAGGCTTCTAATCCGCGGGAAATTAAAAAACACGGCATGTCCTCAGTACACATGCGGCGCATCACCATCAAGCGTTCCTCCGGCATCATGCGCTGGGCAAAGGCAACTTCTTTGTTGCCGAATAATTGAATGCGATCATGGGAATAATAATTAAAATAGCCGGTCAGCTCTAAACCCGGTCTAGAAATATCCCCGATGGTAATGATTCTTTCCAAACTATTTTCTGAGCCGGTGACAATTTCTAGATTTAGCTTTTCCACCAGCTGTCCGACTTTTACAATTTCAGCCATTAAACTTCCTCATTTCCTTAGAGATTCCTTATTATTCTATCATTCCTTGCTGTGAGTTACTAGGAAAAAGCGAAGCAGGCACTAGTCTTTTTACTAGATACAATTTTAATTTATACTGCATTTAATTTTTATGATCCAGTACGTCCTCAACGGAAGGAAAAATTTTTAAAGTAGAAGTATTACGAATTGTTTTTGGAATTTTGTTCTAGTTAAAAGAATCTCACAGTCTCAACTACAAAAATCAAAATAAAAAAAGATAGCCTCATCCCTTAGCAGTCAGCTGAAGTAATTTCATGCCGACCAAGATTTTTGACTATCTGTCTTTATTAAGTATATTTTGTTAAATTGTGTTCGCTGACAATCGCATTGACCAAGCTCATCACAATAGCGACTAGCACTGCCCCCCAGAAGGAGGAAAGTCGGAAGCCGGCACCAACTAACGTTGAGGTTAGCTGAAGCATAAAGGCATTTATGACAAAGCTAAATAGTCCAAAAGTAATCAGTGTCAGTGGCAGTGAAAACAAAGTTAAAATTGGTTTCACTAGCATATTTAAAAGTGATAACACAAAGCTGGCAAGGATGGCCGCCCAGATGCTGCTCACTTGAATCGTGTTAGGCATCAGGACTGTTAAGGCCACAAAGGTCAGCGTGTTCACGACTAGCCGTTGGAAATAACTCATTAGAAGTCACTCCAATCATCATCGTCAACCTTTTCTGCTTCTTTGCGTTCTTTCTTTTGGCTTCCGTAGCTGTTATTGCGATAATATGGATTGTCATGTCCATAATCATCCCGGCGAGAATTCGAGCGACCTGAAGGGATGATTAAAGCCATGATGATGTATAAAAGGATTGGGCTAAACGCCGCACCAAAGGTAATCAATACGAAGATAATCCGTACAATTGTCGCATCAATTCCGAAGTATTCGGCAATGCCTCCTAAGGTTCCTGTTAAAATGACGTTCGTCCGTGATTTTGTCAATTTTCTTTTCAATGATCTCACCTCTATCCCTCTTATTTTACAATGTTTTTATTTTATTTCCAAGCGGGATACTGAGATTACTCAGCATCCTTTAAGAAGATGTTACCGGTTGTAGTAGACAAGTTGATTTTGGCAACTTGGTCAGCAACTCTTCTAAATTGTAACAATTGATTTAATTTTTCTTTCTTTTCCCGTACCACATCGTAATCGCTTAAGCGAGTGTTGATGCTGCCAAGACTAGTTTTTGCTAAGCCTTCAAAACCAACTGCTTCTGGTAAAGCGATTTTAACATTGCCGTTGACTGCGCTGGCATCAATTTTATTTAAGTTGTCATGTTTAGCAGTCACCTTCACGTCACCATTGACTAATGAAACCCCAATGTTAGCCGCTGAACCATTGATAGATGCGGTGCCGTTAACTGTTTCGACAATCAAATCAAGAATTTCGCCGGCACCGATTGTGATATTGCCGTTGACGCCTTCAATTTCCAGCATCGTCGCTTTTAATTCATTGGTTGTGATATTGCCGTTGGTTGATTTTAAATAAATGTCTTTAACATCCAAGTCGCTGACTAAGACATTACCGTTTAATAAACGGAGTTGAACATGGTCATACGTCCGGCTTGGCAAGTAGAAGGTTAAGTCCGCCCGTACCCGTTTGTTCGGGATTTGGAAGGAAATATGATCGTCATCGACTTCAATTTGGCTCCGTTCCATCAACGCTTGTAAAGGCGTTTCGGCATCCATTTTGCCATATAAACGGAATTTACCCTCCACTTTGACATAATTTTCAGCCCAAGTTTTGAATTCGATATTGCCATTGGCTACTTTCACATCAATTAAAGTAGCATCATTGGCTTCATATTCAAAGGTGTGCTCAAACTTCGTTGTCGCAACCCCTGGCACTTTAACGTTTAAATCTTTCCATTCAAAGTTGTCATTGACTGATTCTGAAACAGCCTTGAAGGTCTTTTTGAATAGACGACCGATTTGACTGCCGGCTTCAGACATATTTTTGCCAACTTGAGTGAAGGTTTCCGTTGCTTGTTCTTTGAAATCATCAGGAATTTCATTTTTCAAGCTTTGGATTTTTTCATTCACCTTGCCGCTGAAGCTATCCTTGTTGGTGCTCCATTGGTCTTTGCGAATATTTTTCAAAGATTCGTTTAATTGATTTTTTTGGATTTCCAAAGTTTCCAATTGAACTTCCAAGCCTTTGATAGTCGCTTCTAAGCTTTCTCTCGTTGCTAAATCAACTTCGGTTAAAGCATCTAAATCTTCTTTGGTGTTTAATTCCATCAAAGCTTCTTGGGTATCCTTTAACTCGATTTTCAAGCCAGCAATTTCAACATTGACTTCATCCAGCTCTGCCGAAGTTTGATTGGCTTCATCGGCTAGCTCCGCTAAAATCTTTTCTAAATTTTCCCGATCTTCTTGAGCTTTTTCAGCTTGGGCTGCTTCGGCGTCGATTTCTTCCAGTTCTTCTTCTAAAGACTGACCGAAGTCTTCCTCCACCTTAAACTCTGCTGCCTTTTCTTGTGGGCTAATGGCATCGGCTGCTTTTTCAATTTGTTTTTCATCTTTGGCAGTCGCCATACTTTCTAATAAATCTAAACCTTCTTCAGTTGAAAGGATGCCTTTTTTAACTAGTTCTAAAATACGTTCTCTTTCTTTCATGGAAAATTCCTCCTTTTTATTTGCTGAACTGGATTTTCCTTATGAACCTATTATGCCCTCTTAAAAGAAGTTTGTCATAGGACTTAAGCCCGAACTTTGCTTCCGTCGGAGAACTTAGTCGCAATTTTTCTTAAATTTTAGCTCCCTCTTTGAAAAATAAGTGCTTTTTATGCCTGTCATCAATAAAAGTAGCAAAAAAATCAGCGGCTAGCAATTATTTTAAGAGAACTTTTATAAGTTCGCCTAAATAATGGCTGGCCGCTGATCATTTGCTTAATTTAGTTGCTTTCGTCGTGGTTACTATTTAATTCAGTAATTTTCCCAGTAGCTAAGTAGACAATCCACTCGCAAATATTGGTGACATAATCGGCAATCCGTTCCAAATATTGAGCAACCCGAATGTAGTTCGTGCCGCTGACCACTGTATCTGGATTTTGTTTCATATTTTTAATCGCCTTACCATAGACTAAATCGAAAAATTCGTTGACCCGGTCATCCATTTTAGCAATGGTGCGGGCATCTTTTTGGTCGGTTTTAATATAGGCAATTAACACGTTGTCCACCATTTTTTTAACAAAGTCGGACATATCACTGAGATCCGCTTCAATTTCTGAAATTCGGGTTTCCCCTTTAACCGAGATAGCTGATTTAGCAATGGAGACAGCGTGATCTCCCATTCGTTCTAAATCACTAGAGGCCTTCATAATGGTAATGATTGTCCGCAGGTCGGTGGTAACCGGCTGTTGCAGAGCAATCATCTCAAAGCTTTTTTTCTCAAGGCGGACTTCCATATCATTGATTTGGACGTCTTGATCGATAACCTCATGGGCCAAAGTTTTATCATGTTTAGTAAAGGCCCGCACCGATTTATGGACAGCATTGCTGACCATCATCCCCATCTCATAAAACTGATTGTGTAAACTTAGCAACTCCTCGTCAAACTGCGAGCGTAACATCATTCGTCGTTTCCTCCTAGTTTCGTTCTATATTCACTATCTGAAAGTAAATTTATGCTTCAGCAAAAGTGGCAGCAAAATTATTTTGCACTTTTTTACTACTGGTAAAAAATAATTGTGCCCTTGCTCCACTTCTTTTTATCCCTAACCGAATTTTCCAGAAATATAATCTTCGGTTTCTTTTTTGGCCGGATCTAAAAAGATTTTCTTAGTGTTGTCAAACTCAATTAAATTACCATCTAAGAAAAAGGCCGTCTTATCTGAAATCCGTGAAGCTTGGGACATATTGTGGGTTACTATAATCATAGTATACTTTTCTTTTAAAGTTAAGAGCATATTCTCAATTTTACCTGTAGAAACTGGGTCTAGCGCACTAGTCGGTTCGTCCAGTAAAATAATATCCGGATTAACGGCTAACACCCGCGCAATACAGACCCGTTGTTGTTGACCACCGGAGAGTGATAGAGCACTTTTATGCAATTTATCTTTGACATCATCCCAAACAGACGCTGCCTTCAAACTCTCTTCAACCACTTGATCGAGTTTTTGCTTGTCTTTTTCACCCTTTAGCTTCAAACCGTAGATAACATTTTCATAGACTGAAAAAGGAAACGGGTTGGGCTGTTGGAAAACCATGCCGATTTCTTTGCGCAATTCAACGGTATCAGTAGTTGGTCCGTAGATGTCTTTATCCTTATAGACGACACTGCCTGTAATCGTCACTCCCGGAATTAAATCATTCATCCGATTTAACGAGCGCAAGTAAGTTGACTTACCGCAACCGGAGGGGCCAATCATCGCCGTAATTTCCCCTTCATTAATACTCAAGTCAATTCCCTTCAAAGCCTCTTTTTTTCCATAGTAAAGGTGCAGGTCTTTTGAAGAAATAATTTCCTTTGCCATAACATTCTCCTTCTAATTGGCAGAACCAATTGAAACTTTTAGCTGTTTACCCAAAGTGACCAGACACATAATCTTCTGTTGCCTGAATTTTAGGGCGGGTGAAAATTTTACGGGTTTCATCGTACTCAATCACCTTGCCGAGATAAAAGAAAGCTGTGTAATCGCTAATCCGGGCAGCTTGCTGCATATTATGGGTAACGATGATAATCGAAAAATCATTTCGCAGATTAACTAAAGTTTCTTCTACTGTACTAGTTGAAATTGGATCTAAGGCACTGGCCGGTTCATCTAATAATAAAATATCTGGCTTCATGGCAATCGCCCGAGCGATACACAGACGCTGCTGCTGCCCGCCGGATAAAGCCAAGGCGCTTTTATCTAAAGAGTCCTTCACTTGGTCCCATAAAGCGGCTTGCTTTAAACTGGTTTCAACAAGCTCATCTAGTTTCTTTTTATCTTTTTCCCCGTGCTGTTTTAAAGCAAAGGTAATATTATCGTAGATTGATTTTGAAAAGGGATTTGGCCGCTGAAACACCATGCCAATCCGCTTGCGCATTTCGTAGACATCGACTTTAGGTCCGTTGATGTCCACTTCTTTATACATAATTTCACCGGTCACTCGGGTGTTGGCAATGCCATCGTTCATCCGATTTAAAGAACGAAGATACGTTGACTTGCCACAGCCGGAGGGGCCAATTAAAGCAGTGATATTATTTTCCTTGAATTGTAAATCTATGCCCTTGATGGCTTCGTTATCCCCGTACCAAACATGTAAATCATTGGTATAAAGTGCTAAGGGGTCTTGGGGGTCAAAGGTTACCATATGGGTTTCATCAAAATTATAGTCATTCATTAACATGTATTTTTCTCCCTCGTTCTTTACAAAAATGCTTGGCTTAAGCTGAAGTCAATTTTTTGTAAAGTCGTTTGCCAATCGCCCGTGAACTAAAGTTGAAAATCAACACAGCGATAATTAAAACGGCTGAAGCGCCGGCTGAAACTGCCGCACCATCCGGCATGGTTCCTTCTGAATTAATTTTCCAAATGTGAACTGCCAAAGTTTCTGCTTGTCGGAAAATACTGATTGGACTAGAAACGCTCAACGGATTCCAATTGCCCCAGTCTAATGCTGGCGCACTTTGGCCTGCTGTATAGATTAGCGCAGCTGCCTCACCGAAAATTCTACCAGAGCTTAAGATAACCCCAGTTAAAATTCCTGGCAAAGCCTCTGGAATAACAACTTTTCTGACAGTTTCCCAACGCGAAAGTCCGAGTGCTAAGCCAGCTTCACGTTGCGTATAATGGACGGCTCTTAAGGATTCTTCAACATTTCTAGTTAGAAGCGGTAAATTGAACAAGGTCAATGCTAACGCTCCAGAAATAATTGAGAAGCCATAATTAAACTGAATAACAAATAATAAAAAGCCGAACAAACCGACTACTACTGAAGGCAATGAACTCAAGATTTCAATCGAGGTACGGATGATATCTGTTAAGAGATTTTTCTTAGCATATTCTGAAAGATAAATGCCCGCTCCCATTGAAATCGGAAAGCTAATAATCATGGTGACAAATAAGAGATAAATCGAATTAAATAATTGAATTCCAATTCCGCCACCAGCTTGATAAGATTTTGACGGTGAGGTTAAAAAGGACCAAGAAATATTTGGAATGCCTCGCACTAAAATGTAAAGCAGTAGCGCAGCCAAAATTAAAACAATAATTCCGGAGATGATGTATAAGCCGGCTGTAGCGACTTTATCCCAACGTTTTGCGTTCATTATTTTAAGGCTCCCTTCTTACCAATTAGGCGAATCACAATATTAAAGACTAGAGACATTAATAAAAGAATCAACGCTAACGACCACAGCACATTATTTTCTAGTGTGCCCATGACTGTGTTTCCGATTCCCATTGTTAAAATAGAAGTTAAGGTTGCTGCTGGTGTTGTCAAGCTGGTTGGCATTAAAGCAGCATTCCCGATAACCATTTGAATAGCTAAGGCTTCACCAAACGCCCGCGCCATCCCAAAAACTACCGCTGTCAAAATTCCCGGCACCGCAGCCCGTAGCACAACTTTATAAATTGTTTGCCAGCGGGTTGCCCCTAAGGCTAAAGAAGCTTCCCGATAATAGCGGGGCACAGCTTTTAAAGCATCGACGGTCATCGTGGTGACGGTTGGTAAAATCATAATGAATAGGACAAAGGTACCGGCTAAAATCCCAAAGCCTGTGCCGCCGAACACTGAACGGACGGCCGGAACAATGACTGAAAGGCCGATAAACCCATAAACAACAGAAGGAATCCCAACTAATAGCTCAATAACCGGCTGTAAGATTTTGGTTCCATTTTTTGGTGAGACCTCCACCATAAAGACTGCCGCGCCAATTGCAAATGGCGTTGCTACCAAAGCAGATAAAACCGTTACGAAAAACGAACCGGCAATCATCGGCAGCGCGCCGACTTCTGGATTTCCGCTAGCATCAACGGTTCCCGGATTCCAAGTAGTACCAAAAAGAAAATCAAAAATATTCACGCCGTCGGTAAAAAAGGTAGCAAGCCCTTTACTCGCGACAAAATAAAAAATGGCTAAGACCACAATCACTATTAAAGCGATACAGATAAAACTAATCGCCTTGCCCCGTTGTTCATTGCGGGCGCTTTTGGATTTGGTTAATAAAGCTTTTTTTACATCTTCCAAGAGAGTTCCTCCATTTTCTTTGCAAACTTCTTATCTAGTTTAGCTTGGAAATATCAACTTCACATCAATTAATTGTAAAAGTTCGATATGCTTTGTAAATTTTGTGTAAAGATTATTGGGAAATAATATTCCCTTGCCAATCTCTAGCAACTTGCATTTGTGAGATGGCAATATACCCTAATTCTCCCACAATATTATTTTGAACATCATCAGAAAGGATATAATCCAAAAAGGTTTGCGTCAATTCAGTAGGTGTTCCTAGCGTGTACATATGCTCGTAGGACCAAATAATCCAGCTATTGGTTTTGACATTATCATCGGTGGGAGCTACGCCATCAATGCTTAGAGTCTGAATATCATCTGTGACATAGGAAAAAGCCAGATAACTGATGGTCCCAGGAGTATCGGCGACGATTGAGCGCACCATCCCGCTGGAATCTTGTTCCTGTGCTTGGGCGGCTGTTTGTCCATCTAAAACCCATTTTTCAAAAGTCGAGCGGGTACCAGAGCCGCTGGCACGATTTAATAAAACTATCTCTACATCATTGCCACCAACTTCTGACCAGTTGGTAATTTCCCCAAGAAAAATTTTGGCTAAATCTGCTAGGGAAATATCGGTGACTCCTACTTCAGGATTCACCACAGGCGTGATGCCGACGACTGCCACTTGATGGTCAACTAAGGCCGAGGCATCAATGCCGTCTTTTTCTTCGGCAAAAACATCGGAATTGCCGATTTGAACCGCTCCTGATTGCACCTGACTCAAACCAGTCCCGCTACCGCCTCCTTGAACATTGATAAACTGACCGGCATTGGCGGTTTGATATTGTTCAGCAACCGTTTCAACTAACGGCTGCAAAGCTGAAGATCCAACTGCCGTGATTGATTCACCACGGTCTGCCCATGAGGCACAACCGCTCATCAAAAAAAGACCACCAGCGATTGTCGTTAGTAAGGCTACTCGTTTTAGGAAATTTTTCATAACATTGCTCCTACATATTAGTATCGATTTTCATCAAAGAAAAATTTTTTTAAGCTAGCTTATTTTAAAACATTTTGTTAAGAATGTAAAAAAATAAAAAAATAAAATCCGCAAATTCTTCACAGAAAAGGCGGATTTATTTACACAAAATTTACAATTGCAAACTAGCTGTTACAAAAGCGGTGAAATCAGCCGAGCGAGCCCTTCTTTAAACTTAATCAGCAGACTTCTTTGTTCGTAGATTTCCTTGGTCAACTCTTTAGAGAGCTGGCTATCGGCAAAGAAAGCCCCTCTTAATTCCTCTGCTAAATCTTCATCATAAATCACTGCATTGACTTCAAAATCCAGTTGGAAGGACCGCACGTCAATATTTGCGGAGCCGACAGAAGCAATTCCTCGATCGATAATCATCGTTTTCGCATGGATGAAACCATTCTCGTAGGTTTCAACAATCGCTCCATAGTCTAATAATTCTGCAGAAAATGAATAAGTCGCCCAATAGACTAGCATATGGTCCGGCTTATTGGGAATCTGCAGCCGGACACTGACACCAGATAAGAGGGCTAATTTAAGTGCCTCATGAATTGATTCATCGGGAATATAGTAAGGCGTTTGAATTAAAATTTCTTCTTTGGCTAAAGAAATCATCTTTAAGTAAGTCATTTTTATTTGCTCGTGTTCAGAATCAGGTCCACTGGTGACAATCTGAGCGGCTTTTGTGCCAGTCGCCTCAATCTCAGGAAAGAGGTGCTGTTCATATTGAATTTCCTTTGTATTCTGGGAATTCCAGTCCATAATAAAACGATTTTGCAAGCTATAAACAGCATCCCCGTATATTCGCAGATGATTGTCCCGCCAATAGCCGAATTTTTTGACTAAACCTAAATATTCATTGCCGACATTGAAGCCGCCGGTGTAGCCGATTTTCCCGTCGATGACGACAATCTTCCGGTGATTGCGATAATTGATGCGGGGATTGATATACGGCACAAACAGTGGAAAGAAAAAGGCTAGCTCACCGCCGGCTGCCTTTAAGCCGGCAAAAAATTTCTCATTGACAGCCGTTGAGCCCCAGGCATCTAATAGCACTCGCACTTGAACGCCTCTTTTAGCCGCGGTAATTAAAGCTTCCCGCACCTCTTGACCCAACTCGTCTGAACGATAAATATAATATTGCAAATGAATATGGTTCCTCGCTTGATTGATATCAGCGATTAAGGCATCGAATTTTTTACGGCCATCAGTAAACAAATGAATTTGATTGCCCATCGTGTAAAGGGAATTTTCATGAAACGTCAGCATATAAATCAGCTGGCGAGGATCGGCCTGTCCCGTTTTCGGATGAGGAAATAAGCCACGACTGATGGCGGCTTTTTCTGCTTCAATCTCGACATTCTTGCCGACTTTTTCCTGCATTTTTAAATCAAACACTTTGTCTTTGGAAATTCCCCGCCCCAAAAAGATATAAAGCACAAAGCCCAATACAGGGATGAACAGCAACACTAATAACCAAGCCCACGTCTGCGCCGTCTGCTTGCGCTCCCTAAAAATAATAATTAATGACAGTAAAATATTGGCGATAATAATCACTGTCATAAAATTTTCGGTAATATATTGAATAACCTGCATAACCCACTCCCCATTTTTCCCTCTTTCATTAGAATAGCTAATGGGCCAGTAATTGTAAAGAAGAACAAAAAAATGACTGTGACATTAGTCTTGTGAACAGATGAAATCCCGAAATGTTTTGTATTTATCTCTGTGGTCCAGTGGGTCCACAAGACAGAAAATACGTGTGCGATTGCGGTTCAGTAGGTCCTCGTCGCAAATTTTCAATATTTGGTGATGCTCACCAGATATTGCTGGGTAAAATCAATTCTGTTTTAACTAATGTCACAGCCATAAAATTTTTAAGCTTTTAAGAAACGCCGCATGGATAATACGGAACCTAAGGAACCGATAATCACGCCAATTCCCATTAACAATAAATTAATTTGTAATAGGAATGTCCCCGGCAGAACTAATGAATAATTTGAGCGCAGGAGCGTCGGGTTCACCGCTTGATACACAAAGTGATAACCAAAGAACATGATTACGACTGGTACAATTGCTCCTAGAATACCAATCCAAGCGCCTTCTAAAAAGAAAGGCCAGCGGATGTAACCATTTTTTGCCCCAACGAGACGCATAATTTGAATCTCTCTTTGGCGGGACAAAATTGTAATACGAATCGTATTGGAGATTAAGAAAATCGCCACAAAGATTAACAATGCTGCGGCGCCTAAGCCCCAAGTTTGGACAGCTTGCGAAATGCTGAAAATCCGATCTGAATCGGTTCCGCCGTAATCAGAACGATAGACATTGGCTAAATTGCCGGCCTCTTCTGAAATGGCAACAGTGTTCGACGGGTCATCAGCGCTGACGACAAAGACATCGTACAAGGGATTTGAGTCGCCTTCAAACAAACTCCACGCCTCACCCATTGCCTCTTGTAATCTTGCTAACTCATCATCACGACTAGAAAATGACACTGTTTCAACATGATCCAATCCTTCTAATTCTGTTTGCAGAGCATCGATATCTTCTTGTGTTGTGCCGATATCAATAAAAACTGACACGTTGACGTTGTCTTCAATATCTTGGGCCAGTTTTGTCGCATTGATAATAACAGCCAGGAAAATACCGACTAAAGTTAAGGTAATCGTTACGGCACTGACTGAGGCAACTGTCATCCAACCGTTTCGTTTTAAACTTTTTAAACTTTCAAAAACATGACGGAAAAAAGTTCTAATCATCGTAGCCATACTCTCCTTCCGCTTGGTCCCGAATAATGCGGCCATTTTCAATGGCAATTACACGATGACGAATTGTATTTACAATAGTGCTGTTGTGGGTTGCCATCACAACAGTTGTTCCTTGTGCGTTAATCCGATCCAAAAGTTTCATAATTTCCCATGAATTTTCAGGATCAAGATTTCCGGTTGGTTCATCGGCAATTAGCACTTTAGGGGTGTTAACGATTGCCCGGGCAATCGAAACCCGTTGCTGTTCACCACCGGATAATTCACTTGGAAAGACCCGAACCTTATGTTTAAGTCCGACTAAGTCCAACACTTCCATGACTCTTTTTTTAATGTCCCGTGGCTTGCGGCCGATAACCTGCATAGCATAGGCGACATTTTCATAGACCGTCTTGCGGGGTAGCAATTTGTAATCTTGGAAGACAATTCCAATTTCCCGCCGTAAAAGTGGCACATCACGATTTTTAATTCTTAATAAATCATGGCCAGCTACAACTAGCTTACCTTTTGTGGCTCTTTCTTCACGATACATTAATTTAATAAACGTTGACTTACCAGCCCCAGAAGGCCCTACAACATAAACAAATTCTCCTTGATTAATCTTGACGGAGATATTGCGGATGGCAGTCGTACCGTTTGAATATTTCTTCATTACTTCCTGCATTTCAATCATAAGATACTCTCCAATTAATTTAATTCAATCAGTTGCATTATAGCATGATTTTATTTCACTGTGCTTTCAGAAGGTTACATTTTCATTTCATTTAATCTAGCAGAAAAGTTACTCCTCCGTCAAACTCATTTTCAGATAAGCATCAATAAAACCATCGAGATCGCCGTCCATTACCGCTTGAACATTGCCGGTTTCATAATTCGTTCGATGATCTTTCACCATCGAGTAGGGATGAAAAACGTAGGAGCGGATTTGCGAGCCCCAACCGATTTCCATTTGCTCCCCCCGTAAGGCAGCAGCTTCTTGTTCTTGCTTTTCAATTTCCAATTGATAGAGTTTAGCTTTTAACATGCCCATCGCCTGCTCACGGTTTTTTAATTGCGAGCGTTGCGCTTGGCTGGCAACGACAGTCCCTGTAGGAATATGGGTAATCCGCACGGCTGACTCTGTTTTATTAATATGCTGACCACCAGCACCACTTGCCCGATAAGTGTCAATTTTTAAATCATCGGGATTCACTTGAATATCAATCGAATCATCAAGCTCAGGCATAATATCTACCGAACAAAAAGATGTATGCCGGCGACTAGCAGAATCAAATGGCGAAATCCGTACCAGCCGATGCACGCCTTTTTCAGAACGCAAGTAACCATAGGCATTGTGGCCTTTAATTAACAGAGTGACACTTTTAATGCCGGCTTCATCGCCATCTTGATAGTCCAAAGTTTCCACTTGAAAGCCGTGCTGTTCTGCCCAGCGAGTATACATGCGTAAAAGCATACTGCCCCAGTCCTGTGACTCGGTACCACCAGCACCGGGATGCAATTCTAAAATTGCATTGCTGCTGTCATAAGGCTGATCCAATAAAAGAGATAACTCGTAGGCTGCCAGTCGTTCTTCTAATAGTTTTAGACGTTCTTCTAATTCTGTTTGTAGCTCGGAATCAAAATCCTCCAGCTGCATTTCTGCCATAACAGTTAGCTCTTCTACCTCATCGGCCACTTGATGAAATTGATCATAGGTATTTTTATTGGCATTGTTTTCATTAATTACTTTTTGCGCCGCCTCTGCATGATCCCAAAAACTCGGGTCTGCCATGCGGCTTTCCGCTTCTGCGATTGCCTCTTCTAGACCGTCTAAGTCAAAGAGACCTCCTAAAGCTTGCGACCTGTTCTTCCATTTTTTTCAATAAATTTCTAATTTCTGCTGTTTCCATAATTCCCCTCACATTTCATAAATAAAGACGAGCCTGTGACATTAGTCTTTTAACAGATGCAATTTCGAACTATATCATATTTGCGCTTGCGGTCCAGTAGATCCTCGTCGCAAATTAACAATAGCTAGTGGTTTTCACTAGCTATTGTTCGTAAAGTTCGGCTCTGTTCTAACTAATGTCACAGCCTCATCCTTCTTAACTGTTTAGCTGCTGACGGCTATGCTTTGTATAAATTCCGACCGTGGCAATTTTTAAATTTCTTGCCACTGCCGCATGGACAAGGATCATTGCGGCCGACATTTTTAAATTCCTCTGGTAACACTTTGCGAGCCAAACCATTTTGAGTCGTTTGACTTTCCGCTGCACCAGCATCATTAACAGGCGTACCTTGAGCTACTTGTTCCCGTTGCACGTTTTGACGAATTTCGGCCTTCATGTACAGACGAGTAACTTCAAACTCAATCGCACCCACCATGTCTTCAAACATTTGGTAGCCTTCTGTTTGATATTCCACCAACGGATTATTCTGACCGTAAGAACGCAGACCGATTGACTGACGCAATTGGTCCATTGCGTCGATATGGTCCGTCCATTTAGAATCGACCACCCGCAAAACGACCACTTTTTGGAATTCCAAGAGTTGTTCTGGACCATTTAAAAGATTTGATTTTTCATCAAAAACGGCCCGTGATAAATCTTCTAGATAAGTTTTAATCTCTGCGGCTGTTTTGCCTTTTAAGTCCTCTTCTTTAACAGTATCTTCCTTTAAGAGCGTGTTGCTGGTGAAATCAACAATCCCTTGCAGATTCCAGTTTTCAGGCTTGTCCAATTGGGTATGGGCATCGACTACCCGAGCAATCGTCCGCTTAATCATACTGAAAATTGTTTCTGTTAGAGTCGTGTCCTCCATGATAACCGCTTGACGTTGACCGTAAATAACTTCCCGTTGTTCCCGCATAACATCATCGTATTGCAAAACGTTTTTCCGGGTGTCGTAGTTATTACCTTCCACGCGTTTTTGAGCAGATTCGATTTGTTTGGTAAACATCCGGCTTTGGATAACTGCATCGGATTCTTCAATCTTCATCCGATCCAATAAAGTTTTAATCCGTTCAGAGCCAAAACGTTTCATCAAATCATCTTCTAAAGATAGATAAAATTGAGAAACCCCTGGGTCACCCTGACGACCTGAACGGCCCCGCAACTGATTATCAATCCGACGAGACTCGTGACGTTCTGTCCCGATAACAGCCAAGCCGCCTAATTCAACAACGCCTAAACCAAGCTTAATATCAGTACCACGACCGGCCATATTGGTGGCGATGGTGACTGCACCTTTTTCACCGGCATTTTTGATAATTTCGGCTTCTTTAAAGTGATTTTTGGCATTTAAGACTTCATGAGGAATTTTTTCTTTGTTTAATTTTTCAGACAGTAATTCTGACGTTTCTACGGCAACCGTTCCGACTAAGACCGGTTGACCATTGCGATAACGTTCTTTAATATCTTGAACGACTGCGTTAAATTTAGAATTTAACGTCGGATACAATAAATCTTGACGGTCATCCCGTTGGATTGGTTTATTAGTTGGAATTTGGAAGACTTCCATGTTGTAAATTTCCCGGAATTCTTCTTCCTCTGTTTTGGCAGTCCCGGTCATCCCGGCTAATTTTTTGTACATTCTAAAATAGTTTTGGAAGGTAATTGTCGCCATCGTTTTTGATTCGTCTTCAATTTCAACGCCTTCTTTGGCTTCGATGGCTTGGTGCAAGCCGTCGGAATAACGACGACCGTCCATAATCCGACCCGTAAATTGGTCAACGATTAAGACTTTACCCTCTTGTACCACGTAATCAATGTCTAAAAGCATGATGTAGTTTGCCCGTAAAGATTGGTCTAAGTGGTGAGTCAGAGCCGTATTTTCAAGGTCATATAAATTATCTAAGCCGAAGTTTTCTTCCGCTTTTTCAATTCCTTGTTCAGTTAAGCTGATTGTTTTTGACTGCAAGTCAATTTTATAATCTTCTTCTTCCTTCAAGCGTTTGATAAAATTGTCTGCCCGGGTATACAAAGCAGTTGATTTTTCAGCTTGGCCAGAGATGATTAACGGCGTCCGCGCTTCATCGACTAAAATCGAATCCACTTCATCGACAATCGCATAGTTTAACGGACGTTGTACCATTTGATGGCGGTAAACGACCATGTTGTCCCGCAGGTAATCAAAACCTAATTCATTATTGGTGCTGTAAGTAATGTCACAGGCATAAGCGGCCCGTTTTTCTTCAGCAGATTTTGAATTAATATTTAAACCAACTGTCATGCCTAAAAAATTATACAACTCGCCCATTTCTTCTGAGTCACGGGTTGCTAAATATTCATTGACAGTCACAACGTGGACACCAAGGCCAGCGATGGCATTCAAATAAACCGGCATCGTAGCAGTCAAGGTTTTCCCTTCACCAGTACGCATTTCCGGAATATTACCGTCATGTAAAACCACACCACCCATTAATTGCACATGGTACGGATACAGGCCTAAGACACGTTTGGCAGCTTCCCGCACAACCGCAAAGGCTTCAGGCAGCATTTGGTCTAAGGTTTCACCTTTTTGGAATCTTTCTTTAAATTCATCGGTTTTTGCTTTTAATTGTTCATCACTTAAAGCCGCCATTTGATCTGCAAATGTTTCCACTTTAAGGGCAATTTTGTCTAATCGTTTTAATTCTTTTTTATCATTCTCTACAATTTTTCGAATAAAATTCGCCATTTAGCTTCTCTTCCCCTTTAATCTATCTACGCTATTCAGCACAATCTGAACAGAATCTCCAACCTATTTTATCACTACTTGCCGTCAATGTGAATATCTTTTCACTTTGCAGCAGGGAATCGCTGTTAAAATTAGAATTTATTAATTTTTTTTGGAGCCCTCCTATAAAATAAGGAAACTTGGCTTGGCGAATGCTGCTCTGCAAACTTGGATGAACGCTTTTCTACTATTAAATATAAGCTATTTTATTTCTTTATGACCTAGAAATGACCTAGAAAAAGTTTCCCTGTAAGTCGAAACTAAATAGTTTCCAGGAGGTTAAGCATTTTTGCAATCCTTGTCAAAACTTTTTTCAAGAAAGTCCACTGTTTTAAAGCTTCTTTAAAGAGTTAGACAAAAAAATTTTCATAAGAAAAAGCATTTCTGCTCTAAATAGAAACAGAAATGCTTTTTTATCAGTTTGACTGACTGATAGATTTTTTAGACAATTTGTCTGCTGGGGCGAATTAAAACTTCGCTGACAGCCACATGTTCAGGCTGTTCGATAACATAGGCAACAGCATTGGCCACATCCTCTGCAAAAAGACTGGCGCCTTCTTTTTTACCCATTTCAGTTAAGCTGGCGGCAATTTTTTCATTGCCGACGGTGCTGATCAGCTCGGTGGAAACCATGCCCGGTGAGACAATCGTTGAGCGAATGCCATTATTTTTTTCCTCCTGCCGCAGTCCTTCCATAATGGCTCTAACGGCATATTTCGTGCCGTTATAAACAGCAGAACCAGGATATACGACATGACCGGCTACTGAATCCGTTGTAATGATTAGACCGCTGCCTTGTTTTCGCATGATTGGCAGAACAGAACCAATTCCATGCAATACCCCCATAATATTAATATCTAACATACTTTGCCATGATGCATAGTCCGCCTCAGATAAAAATCCTTGGGGCATGATTCCTGCATTATTATAGAGCACATCAATTTTGCCAAATTTTTCAACCGCAAACTTCATTACTTTTTCGACATCCATTTGTTTAGTGACATCTGCAACTTGATAGAAGGCTTCACCGGGTAAAGACGCTACCAATTCTTTTAAACGGTCTTCTCGGCGAGCTGCTAAAATTAATTTTGCCCCTTCTTTAGCTAAGCGTCTGGCAGTAGCTTCACCAATTCCTGAAGAAACCCCCATGATAACCACAACTTTACTTTCAATCGCTGACATTGCTTTCTCTCCTTTTTACTTTAAGCTACTTTTACAGTACCACGGAGCTGCCGCTATCAGTCAAAATTTATGCCTCATACCTCAGCCTGATTTTGCGTATCGCAAATGGTCGCACCATCACTACTGTAAAAATTATTTAATTTGTAATCCAGCCGAGCCAAAGTCGTTTGAAACTCAGCAATCTTATCGACTAAATTTTGTCGTTCCTTCATTAAAATAGTTTTTCTTTCATCATAGGTTTGGGCCCCTTCTAAATAAAGGGCGTTGTATTGAATCAAAGAGTCGATTGAGAGACCAGCGTCCCGCATGCATTTGATAGTATAAATCCAATCAACATTTTCTTCACTGTAATTTCTTACGCCGCTAGCCGTGCGCTCAATTGGCGGAATTAAGCCAATTGTTTCATAATAGCGTAGGGTCGTCGAGGTTAAATCTAATTGCTTTGCTGCTTGAGAGATATTCATAGTGTTTGCTCCTTTTAATAAAAACTAGGCCATTTGTTTTTCCCAATCCCGAATTGTTTTCACGCCAGCTGTCTGGGCTAAATTTTCTAAAACTGCCATTTCTTCAGCTGTCAGCTGAATGTTAGCAGCAAGTGCTGCATCCATCACCTGTTCAACTTTGGTCACGCCGATAATCGGCACCGTTCCTTTAGCAATCGCCCAAGCTGTCGCAATTTGGGCAACTGTTGCGTTATATTTTTTACCGATATCTGCCATCGAATGAAGCAAAGTTTCTAACTGGGGGAGACTCGCGTTATAGGCGACAGCACGGTCACTGCCTTCAGGAAATGGATGCGCTGTATCATATTTTCCAGATAAGGCCCCTTGTTCTAGCACCATGTAACTGAAAAAAGTCATCCCCTGCTCTTTGGCATAAGCTAAAATCCCCGCCTCTTCAGAGGAACGATGCAATAAACTAAAATGATTTTGCAACGCCGAAACTTTTAACCCTTCTTTGGCTAAAATTTCATTGGCCAATTTGATTTCTGCTAAATTGTGATTAGAGACGCCAATGAATTTGATTTTTCCGGATTTTGCTAACGGGATTAATGCCGGTGTCCATTTGGCAACATCAGCTGGATTATGAATCCAATAAATATCAATCACATCTGTGTGAAGGCGTTCAAAACTACCTGCCAACATTTTTTCTCCCGGATTGGCAACATCTTCGGCAATCTGCGGTGTAAATTTAGTGGAGAGTAAGACAGCTTCTCGGGGAATATCCTGCACAAATTCCCCCAGCATCGCTTCAGAGGAACCCATGCCGTAAACCGTTGCTGTATCCCATAAATTTAACCCAACCGCCAAAGATTTTTCAAAAACCGGTCTTAGCTCATCTGCGGTTAGATGATGACCAAAGACTTGGTCGCCGCCAGCAGCACCACTGCCCCACGCCCAAGCACCTAAAGCAATTTTAGGCATATTTAAAGTTTTTTGCATCTCGTTCATAAGTAGATCCTCCTTTTTTTAATCCTTCATAAATTAATGGCGGTCGCTTTGCAATACTCCGCCGACGCCGACATTATCGCCGGTATTTTCTTTAATAAAAACATAAAAAGCGTCAGCAGGAATTCCAGTGACCTTCACTGCTGTTTCAGTAAATTCTTTTACAACCTGCTGTTTTTGTTCTTTGGTTAAGTGACCAATTTCAAATTGAATAACTGGCATATTTTGCACTCTCCTTATTCGTAATCCCCTAAAAGTTCTAATTTTTCCTTGCTTAAATATTCAGCATAAGCAGCAGCTTGTTGTTCCAAAATATCGGCTTGGATACTTGAAGCGCCGGTAACCACAAACGGTTTGACAAAGCGGGTGCCAATTAAATTGCTAGTCGCTTGAAATGGTCGCAATAAATCATGAATAGTATATTTAAATGGGCCATCGTGAACATAATTTTCAGCTGGAGCCCCTGGTGTCACCGCAATCAGTAATTCTTTATTTTTTAGTTGGTCGCCATTAGTACCATACGCCCAGCCATATTCTAAGACTGCATCTTCCCACTGCTTGACTAAAGCTGGTGAGCTGTACCAGTACATCGGAAATTGTAAAACAATCCGCTCAGCTGCTAGTAAGTGACGTTTTTCTTCCTCGACGTCAATCTTAAAATCCGGATATAGTTCATAAAGATTTCTGATGGTGACATTTTCCTTGACATTCGCTGCTTCAGCCAAACGGCGATTAACAGTTGATGCTTGTAGATTAGGGTGAAATAATTCGACTAAAGTTTTCATATAGGTAACCTCTTTGCTTTTTAAATTTGGGTTTTCTTAATTACGTGACGTAGATAATCGATTCGTTCGAGTTTTTTTTCCTGCAGATGAATCTCCGCCAATTTTTTTTGCCGTTTGCTATTTAACAGGCGCATTCGTTTTTCTGCACCGTGGGGGTCCTCAAGCAGTAAACGCATATAGGTTTCAATTTCATCGTGGCTGAAATCTAAATCGTGCAACGCCATAATCGTACTCAAGCGCTCCACGTCTTGATCGTCATATTGCCATTCCCCCATCACGATTTTGACCACATCGCACAGCCCCCATGACTCATATTCTCTGAGAATTTCAACGGGAATTTGATAGCGTTGACTGACCTCTGTCTGATTCATTTTCTGACCTCCTTTAAAACAAAAAACTGAGACAAACAAATTGAGTAACACAGTTTAAACGCTCAACTGCTTCTTCATTTGTTAATCTCAGTATGAAACCAAAAGACTGTAATGTCTAATGCTTATTCTATTTAAGATGAAATGCCTTTTATGTATTTCTGTGCAAAGGTAATAAATTTGCTGACGGTGGGTGAATTAACTTGATTGGCTTTCCACACTAAAACGGAAGTTAAATTCAGTTCCGGTTCTAAGGGTACAAAGGTCAAGCCATCATAACTGGAATGTAATTCCAGCGACAAACCCAGACCGATTTTTTTTCGCATCAGCATCGCACTGTTGTACAGCAAATTATAGGTGCTGACAATTTCCAACTCTTGACCGTACTCGCCAAACCAGCTTTTCAGTTCACTGCGGATTGAAGCACTCTTAGAAATAATCAATGACTGATTGGCCAAATCACTGGCTAAGATTGTTTCTTTTTGTGCCAACGGGTGACTCGTTGGAATTAAAACACCCCATCTTTCTAAGGCAGACATCCGCACAAAATCATATTTTTCAATTTCCACCGGCTCAATTAATAAGCCCAAATCCAAAAGACCTTGATCCATCCGAAATTTTATGCCCTCTGAATTGCCACTGAACAATTCAAATTCCACCAGAGGATAGTCTTCGTGAAAGGCGGCAATAATTTCAGCCAGCTGATCCATACTTTTTAACTCGCCAGCACCTATCGCCACTTTACCGGAGAGCTCTTCACCAATCCCGGAAAGTTCATCCTTGATGATTTCTGACAGCTGCATCATCTCTTGGGCTCGTCTTCTTAATAAAATGCCCTCCTCCGTTAATTCGATATGATGACTTTTGCGGTGGAATAATTTTACTTCCAATTCTTCCTCTAGCTGAGCCAACTGGCGGGAGAGGGTTGGCTGAGTAACATGCAACGCCTGAGCAGCCTTGGTAATATTTTCTTCTCGCGCGACCATTAAAAAATAGCGTAGGACTCTTAATTCCATTGATTACTTCACCTTCAGTTCAGGAGTTTTAGTTTATTTTAGCAGTTTTTCGATAGCATTCACAAATTTATTCCCGCAAGCTAAAAAAATTTGCTGGGAAAACTCGGTAAACTTGAGTTTGAAAATGTTGTCCACAGTTAAATTATCAGCAATCAAAAAAGCGCATATGCAAAGAGATATGCGCAATATTTTCAATTTGCTTATGCTTGGCGAATCGACAAGCTAAAAACGCCGGTTTGATTGGTTAAAAAATCAATCTCGCCATCCAACCTCCCGAGTAAAATTAAACCATTCGAGTAGCCGATACTGCGATAAAAAATTGCTAAATTCCCCCAAGGCTCAAACATGGTTAAATCGCCAACTTCCGCTGCTGTCCCGGCGGGTGAATCACTCGTGTCAAGCGTCTGTGGCAAATCAGCAATCTTTTCTGACTGGGCATAATCCTCCATCGTTAAATCCAAAGGCAGCAACGCATAAAAATCCCGAGCTGCAGCAGAATTATTTAAAGTGGCCGTCTGGCTTTCTCCAGCCACTGTCAAAACTATTTTCATTTCTTCCGCCTCCTGAGAGTTTACTAGCGAATTGCTTGTTTCCGGTGGCAACGTTTCTTCTGTACCATCACCTGAAGAGTTACTTTCAATAGAAGATTCTGTTAAAGATGTTGCAGAATTACTGGCACTGGAAGAATCTACTAAAGATGTTGCAGCATTATTATTGCTAGTTGATTGCAAAATAAAGATTAAGCCAATCGCAAGGATTACTAAAATGGCTGCAAATAAAATTTTCTTCATTGCCTCTACCTCCCTTTAGACAATCATTCAATCAATTTTCTGCTAACCATGAGGCAACCAATTGCGGTGTTTCAGCGACTGTCTCATCGGTGATGCCAAGTCCGGGCATCAAGGTTTGTGGGCTAATCAGATTTTCAATTTCTGTCATGGCACTCGCAATCCCACTGCTGCCGCTAGTAAAAAATGGACAGACAGTTTTTCCACTTAAATCGTTTTGCATAAGCCATTGCTGAAGAGGCAAGGAACTTGAACCAAACCAGATTGGCGAGCCGATAAAAATTGTCTCATAAGCTGATAAATCCACCTCTAACGGTTGCAGTTCCGGAAATTCTTCGTCAGCCTGTTGTTGCTGTACCAAATCAGCAACCGCAGAATAATTTTCCGGATAGGCCTCAACTGTTTGCAAGGCAAATAAATCACCATTTGTTTGAGTTTGAATTTCTTGGGCCACCGTTTCTGTGGTTCCCGTTAAAGAGTAATAAATGATGGCGATGTGACCTGTTTCCGTTTCATTTTCCCCTTGAGAACTATCAGAAACCCCCTGCGTGCTTTCAATAGAATTACTTGTTTGCGAACTAGAGCTTGTACCGGCTGAGTTGTTTTGAGTATCGCTGCTGCACCCCGTCACTAAAAACAATATACTAAGACTAAAAATACCTACCATCTTTTTCATATGCGTTTTGCGCCTCCTTTTTTTACAAACCTTATCAGTTAAAGCCGACTGGAAGTCAAGGAGAAAGCGGAAAATAAATTTTTTTCATTGTTTAACTCAGGTCTAATTAGCACAATTTTGTATTATTCCCCTTTCGAGAATAAAAATCTTTTTGTGTTTAAAATAATGCGGCACTAACAGCTCGTTCAAGTTCTTTTTTTTTTTAAAACTCTCATACAAAAAAGCAACTTAAACTTCCTAATTGGAATTTCAAGTTGCTTACTTTTCTTTAGACAAAATAGATTGTGGTAATTTTTGAGCTGTAATCATTTAAAGTCGGACTATTTATTAAATCGCCCCGACAACTGCATGCGGTACATAAGGTGCCTCTAAATAAGCGACATCTTCTCCGCTTAATTTTAAGTCCAAAGCAGGCAGTGCGTCTAATAAATGACTTTCCTTAGTGGCGCCGATGATTGGCGCTACGACTTGGTCTTTTTGCAGCAACCAAGCCAAAGCAATTTCTGCTCGTTTCACTTGGTATTTATCAGCCAATTCTGCCACTCTTTGCACAATGATTTGATCTTGTTCTTTGGTCTTGTCATATTTCCCCTGTGCTGTTTTATCAGTTAAAAACCGTTTCGTTTCTGCATTCCAGTCACGGGTTAAACGACCTGATGCCAATGGACTATACGGTGTTACCGCAATTTTTTGATCTGCACATAACGGCATCATCTCCCGTTCTTCTTCACGGTACAAAAGATTGAGATGATTTTGCATGGAAACAAAAGGTGTCCAATGATTTTCTTTAGCCACCTGTTGCGCTTTGGCAAATTGCCAAGCATACATTGCCGAAGCTCCCAAATAACGGACCTTACCGGCTTTCACCAAATCATGCAAAGCCTCCATCGTTTCTTCAATCGGAGTCTTATAATCCCAGCGGTGAATAATATATAAATCGAGATAATCCATATTCAAACGTTCTAAGCTTTTATCAATTTGGTGCATGATTTCTTTGCGGGACAGTCCGCCGTTGTTGGGAACTTTTTCTTTTTTCATGCCCATATAAAGTTTAGATGCAACGACAATTTCATCCCGATTGGCAAAATCGTTTAGAGCTTTTCCTAAAATTTGCTCACTAGCACCATAGGAATAAATATTCGCTGTGTCAAAAAAATTAATCCCTAATTCTAACGCTTTTTTTACCACCTCACGACTATCCGCTTTCTCTAGAACCCACTCGTGAAAGCCGCTGTTGGGATCGCCAAAGCCCATCGCACCTAAACATAACCGTGAGACATCCAAACCTGTATTGCCAAATTTCATGTAGTCCATCTTATTGCCCTCCAATTTTAAAAGTTATCCTTATCATAGCTGCTGGAGTGTACTCCAAGTCAAATAGAAAAAACATTTTTGGTCATTTTTTATTGATAATCTTTATTTGTACAACGTATCAACTTTAAACATCCATTCTCCGGCCAGCCATCCATTTAATCATAGCTGGGTCAGAGTGAGAGAAGAATTGGCTTGCGCCAGCATTCAATGTCGCAATTTGTGCTTTGTCTGCATCGGTTAATGAAAAATCAAAAACATCCAAGTTTTGCGCCATGCGGTCTGGATTAACAGATTTTGTTAAGACGATAATATCTTGTTCCACTAACCAACGAACGATGACTTGCGCTACTGATTTGCCACATTTATTGCCAATTGTGGTTAAGATTTCGTTTTGGAAGATGCCATTTTTACCTTCTGCAAAAGGTGCCCATGCTTCTACCATGATGCCTTCTTCTTTTAAAGCGGCAATATTTTCGGCTTGTTGTTGGAAAGGATTAATTTCAATTTGATCGACTTGTGGGGTTACTTTGTTGAATTCCGCTAAGTCAACGGCACGGTCTACAGCGAAGTTAGAAATCCCAATAGCCTTGATTTTACCATCCGCTTGTAATTCTTCCATTGCCCGCCAAGCACCGTACACATCGTTATATGGTTGGTGTAATAATAATAAATCTACATACTCCACGCCTAAACGGTCTAATGAACGTTGGAAGGAAGCCATCACGCCATCATAAGAAACATTTTCTACCCAAATTTTTGTCGTTAAGAAAATTTCTTCTCTGGCAACTCCTGAATTCGCAATGCCTTTACCAACCGCTTCTTCATTCATGTATGATTGAGCTGTATCAATATGGCGGTAACCGGCTTTGATTGCGTCAATCACGGCTTGTTCTGCTTCTTTTGGATCGGTGATTTGGAAAGTGCCAAAACCTAAAATTGGGACTTCGACTCCATTGTTTAATTTTACTGTTTGCATGTTCAATTCCTGCTTTCTTAATTTTTAATCGTTTGTTTTTTAAAATGCTTCATGGTCCATAGTTCTTCGATTTGATCTTCCGTCATTAAGCCCGCTTCAAACTTGGCTAAATGCTCATCATAGGTATCAATTTTATACTCCAATAAATCTCTGGTTTTTTGCATTTCGAGTAATTTTTCATCTAATTCGTCTAATTGCGCCCGTAGCACATCTTTTTGCGTCCGCCGTTTATCCCCCGTTTCTTGAGACAATTTGGCAAACTCAATAACTGATTCAATCGAGACACCGGCGTTGCGCAAACTTTTTGCCAGAAAGACCCAATTTAAATCTCGTTTGCTAAACACACGGTAGCCTTTGTCATCTCTGGTCACTGGTGGGATAACACCAGCCTTCTCATAATAGCGGATAGTGTCAGAAGTTAAGTCAAACATTTTAGCGACTTCTTTAATGTTCATAGCTTCACCTGATTTCTATTTAATAAATTTAGTATAAACTATGAAGTGAACTCCAAGGCAAGAGAAATAAATTTTTTATCCTTAAAATCTGCCAAAAATTAGCTTCACAACGATGAAAGGGAATTGCCGATTTTTTAGTCCATGTTTTGATAAAATCATTTCTCTTTAAAAATGTGCTATCCTGATTTTTAATCCGTTTGAACCGCCTCCTTACGATACAAAACAGACTATAAAGTATGGAGTGTACTTCATAGCAAGGGGAAATTTTCAAATTTTTCAATTTCCCTCTTGACTTAGAGTCCACTCCAACAGGTAAACTATATTTAACCGGAACAAGAAAGAAGGAATTAGATGAAATCAGCAATTTTTGAAAAAGCTGGATTAGTGAGTGTTGAAGAAGTAGAAAAACCAAGTTTGCAAGCAACTGATGATGTGATCATCAAAATTGTTCGTGCCTGTGTCTGTGGCTCTGACTTGTGGTCTTATGCCCACGGCGATAATAAAGAAGCCCACTCCGTAAATGATGGCCATGAAGCATTGGGGATTGTCGAAGAAATTGGTTCAGATATTACCACTGTTAAACCAGGAGATTTTGTCATTGTGCCATTTACCCATGGCTGTGGCGAATGTGACGCTTGTCGTGCCGGTTTTGATGGCACTTGTGACCGTCATAAAGGGGCAACAAACTGGTCCAACGGTTTCCAATCTGAATATGTTAACTTCCATTATGGAAACTGGGCTTTAGTAAAAGTTCCCGGCCAACCATCAGATTATACGGAAGGCATGATACAATCATTGTTAACTTTGGCTGACGTTATGCCAACTGGTTACCATGCTGCCCGCTGCGCCCATGTTGAACGAGGCGATAAAGTCGTTGTCATTGGTGACGGTGCTGTCGGCCAATGTGCCGTGATTGCTGCCAAAATGCATGGCGCTTCACAAATTATTTTGATGAGTCGTCACAAAGATCGTCAAGAAATGGCCCTACAATCTGGAGCGACTGCTGTTGTCGCCGAACGTGGTGAAGAAGGCATTGCCAAAGTCCGGGAAATTCTTGGCGGCGGCGCTGATGCTGCGTTAGAATGTGTTGGAACTGAAGCTGCAATTGAACAAGCTTTAGGTGTCTTGCATAATGGTGGTCGCATCGGTTATGTCGGCGTACCGCATTATAATAATCGGCCAATTGGCTCAACCTTTGCCCAAAATATTTCGATTGCCGGCGGCTCAGCTTCTGTTACGACCTATGACAAAGAAGTTTTATTAAAGGCAGTTCTTGAAGGCGATATTAATCCAGGTCGGGTCTTCACCCAAACTTATGCGTTGGATGATATTAACCAAGCCTATGAAGATATGCAAGAACGCAAAACAATCAAATCAATGGTCGTTGTTGATAGCAGTTTTACTGACTAAAAAACTCTAGGTAGAAAACATTAGCTTGAATTTTGATTTCAACAATGTTCTAGCTGGAAAATTGTTTTAAAACTATCAAGATGCCACAACGAAAAATAAACCGTAAAAGAGAACGAGCGTTAGCTTTTTCTCTTTTGCGGTTATTTTTTTGTAGATTAACCGCAGTAAAAAAAGGTCCACAACCAACACCATGCTAGAAGCTGTGCTGGTTGTGGACCTCTCCAATTTTTTTCGCCATTAATTGCGATACATCTTAAATTCCAAAAATAAATCATTGTAAATTTCCAAATACTCTGAGCCTAAATCTTCATAAACTTCGAGATGGGACAAGGTACCATCATCTGGATAAAATTGCTTATCACCGGAAATTTCTGTTGGTAGTATCGCTTCTGCTACCGAGTTTGGGGTCGCATAGCCGATGTATTCGGCATTTTGAGCAGCATTTTCTGGTTCTAACATAAAATTGATAAAATCATAGGCGCCTTGCTCGTTGCGAACTGTTTTAGGAATCACGATATTATCGAACCAAAGATTTGAGCCTTCTTCGGGAATGACATAGTGCAGATGTTCATTCTCAGAAAGCATTTCAGCGGCTTCTCCAGAAAAAGTTACCGCAACAGCGCTCTCTTCATTGATCATATACATTTTAATTTCATCGGCGACAATCGCTTTGACGTTGCCGGTCAAGGTGTTTAATTTAGCAGCGGCTTCATTTAGCTGACTCATCTCTTTACTATTTAAAGAGTAGCCTAAACTATTCAAACCAAGCCCCATCACTTCTCTGGCACCGTCAATCAGCATAACATTATTTTTTAAAGCGGGATTCCATAAGTCGTCCCAGTGCTGAATATCTTCTGCGTTAACCATTTTATCATTGTAAATAATCCCCAGTGTTCCCCAGAAATAAGGAATCGAATAATTATTGCCAGGATCAAAGCTTTGGTCTAAAAAGCGGGGAGCGATATTTTCCAAGCCGACGATTTTACTCAGGTCCAATTTTGTCAACAGCTCTTCGCTCATCATTCGTTGAATCATATATTCACTAGGGATGGCGATGTCATAGCCGGTGCCCCCTTGTTGAATTTTGGTCATCATCGCTTCGTTTGAATCAAAGGTTTCATAATTGACTTGATAGCCGTATTCCTCTTCAAATTTAGTCAACAGCTCAGGGTCGATATAATCTCCCCAGTTATAAATTGTCACCACATCGGCGCCGGCCATCCCGCTGGAGCGCTGCAGCTGATTAATGCCTAAAAGTAAAACAGCAATCACCGCAATAATTCCAATGACTAAAGAATATAATTTTCTCATTAGAAATCAGTCACCTCCTGTTGTCGCCGATTACGACGAACTTTTTTCGAGGTATTGTCCTTACTGATAAAATAATAGCCTAAGACTAAAATCATTGAGAAAATAAAGACCAAGGTACTCAAGGCGTTAATTTCTAGGCTAATACCTTGGCGAGCCCGGGAATAAATTTCCACAGAAAGGGTGGTAAAGCCGTTACCGGTCACAAAGAAAGTTACCGCAAAATCGTCTAAAGAATACGTGAAGGCCATAAAATAGCCAGCGATAATGCCCGGTGTTAAAAAGGGCAGAATAATATTTTTGACGACTTGAAAATTATTCGCTCCTAAATCGCGGGCGGCATCAATCATCGAGTCATTCATTTCCTGCAATTTCGGTAGAACCATCAGCACAACAATTGGAATACTGAAGGCAATATGTGACAGCAGAACGCTTAAAAAACCTAGGCTAAAGCCACTGAAAAGCGTGCCGATAAAAGTGAAAAAAATCAAAAAACTAGCGCCGATAATAACATCTGGAGAAACCAGTAAAATATTATTAAAGCTCAACAAGGTGTTTCTTTGGCGTCGTTTTTTTGTGTAATAAATCCCCATTGCGCCAAACGTTCCGATAGCGGTCGCAATTAAAGCGGATAAAAAGGCCAGCATAAAGGTTTCCAGCACAATGATTAACAAACGCGTATCAGCAAAAACCGCCGCATAATTGTCCCAAGTAAAACCAGTGAAGCCATTCATACTGCCGCCGTCATTAAAGGAATAAAAAATCAGATAAAAAATCGGCGCATATAACACGAGAAAAACGATGGCGATATACAAATTGGACCAACGAAATTTCTTTTTCATTTAAACTCGCCTCCTCGTTTTTTCTTTTCACCGGTGAGGGCCATTACACCAAACATGGCAAGAATTAAAATCACGCCGATGGTACTCCCCATGCCCCAGTTTTGCGTTACTAAAAAATGTTCCTCAATTGCCGTACCTAAAGTAATCACTCGATTGCCACCGATTAAACGGGTCAACATGAATAAGGAAAGCGACGGGATAAAGACCGCTTGAACACCACTTTTCACTCCATTTAAAGATAAGGGGAAAATTACCCGCCGGAAGGTTTCAACTCCATTTGCCCCTAAGTCACGACTGGCAGCAATTAAGCTTGGATTAATTTCTTCTAACGCATTAAAAATCGGCATAATCATAAAGGGCAGCTCAATATAAGCTGCTACAAATAGAAAGCTAAAATCTGTAAATAAAATCTGCTCTGGTCCAATGCCAAACACGCTCAAAAAATTATTGACCGAACCATGCAAACTGAAAATACCAATAAAAGCATAAGCCTTCAATAATAAATTGACCCACGTCGGTAAAATAACTAGCATCAACCACAGCTGGCGATGTTTTAATTTTGTTAAAAAGTATGCCATCGGATAACTAACCAATAAAGTGAATAAGGTAATTAAAAAAGCGTACCAAATTGAATTCAATGTCATCAATAAATAAGTTGAAGAAGTAAAATAACGCTGATAATTTTCTAGAGTAAAGGCGCCATTGGTATCAAAAAAAGATTGGTAGACAATCAATAGTACCGGGGCAATTACAAAAAACAGTAGCCAGATATAATAGGGAATCGAATAAAAACGTTTCATACTAGTCATCTTGCTGCCTCCTACTCTTCATAGCTTTCTAAGCGGGCATCAAAGTCTTCTTCGGATTCATTAAAGCGCATCACATGGATGTCTTCTGGCTCAAAGGAAAGACCGATTTTACTACCCTCTTTGGCTTTTCTCGTTGAATGAACCATCCACTCATTGCCCTGCTCGTCATAACAAATAATTTCATAATGGACGCCTCGGAATAATTGGGTATCGACTTCCACCATCAGTTTGCCCATCTCCGGCGTTGTTAAAGATAAATCCTCAGGCCGAATCACAATCTCCACCGGTTCGTTTTTCCGCATACCGCCATCGACACATTCAAAGCGTTTACCGACAAATTCCACTAAATAATCCTCAATCATCGTGCCATTGACAATATTACTTTCACCAACGAAATCGGCGACAAAGTGATTAATCGGCTCATCATAAATATCCACCGGTGTTCCGCTTTGCACAATTTCACCTTTGTTCATAACAAAAATTTCATCACTCATCGCCAAAGCTTCTTCTTGGTCATGGGTCACAAAAATAAAGGTGATGCCTAAGCGCTGTTGTAATTCCCGCAATTCGTACTGCATGTCTGTCCGCAATTTTAAATCTAAAGCAGACAAAGGCTCATCTAATAATAAAACTTTCGGTTCGTTGACAATCGCCCGGGCAATCGCCACCCGCTGTCGTTGTCCGCCTGACATTTCAGAGATTTCACGATTTTCATAGCCCGCCAGCTGCACCATTTTCAAAGCGTCATTGACCTTTTGGGTAATTTGGCTTTTGGATAATTTTTTTATTTTTAAACCAAAAGCGACATTTTCAAACACATTCATATGGGGAAACAAAGCGTAATCTTGAAAGACCGTGTTCACCGGTCGCTTATTGGCCGGGATATCATTGATTCGCTGGCCTTCAAAAAAAACATCGCCACTAGTCGCTTCAGTAAAGCCGGCGATAATTCGCAAAATCGTGGTCTTGCCGCAGCCGGAAGGTCCCAGCAGCGTGTAAAATTTGCCTTCTTCAATTTCAAAATTGATATTTTTTAAAACTTTTTCATCCTCGTAACTCTTAACAATCTCGTTAAAGGTAATAATTGTCCCCACGATTGCGCCCCCTAAATTTATTTTTTCTTATAAATATGATTCCGTCGCCACAATTAAAATACGACTTTTACTGCGGCTGTGATTTAAAACTTGATGGCCTTCAGTCGCCTCGTAATACAGCGACTCACCTTTTTTAGCGAAATAACGAGTTTCTCCTAGCCGCAGTTCAATCGACCCCTGCAAGACATAGATAAAACTCTCAGAAAGTGATGGCGGAAATTGTTTATACTCGCCGCTTTCTTGAAAAGTCACCAAGACCGGCTCCATTTCCTTTTCGTTGGAGTCGGGAATCGGCCATTCCAGCTCATAGCCGTTTTCTTCATCGAGGTATTTCGTGGCCTCTTCTTTTTTATAATGGACTTTGCGCCCCGCCGTTTCCTCTTTAAAAAATTCCTCCGGCGTGACCCCTAGCACTTCTAAAATCGAAAAAAAAGTTTCCATCGAAGGCGAGCTTAAGTCCCGTTCTAATTGAGAAATATAGCCCTTGGTGAGATCTGTTCGCTCACCAAGTTCCTCTAGCGTTAAATTTTTTTGGACCCGTAAATTGCGAATTTTTTCGCCAATCTGCATTTTTTTCCTCCAAAAACCAAAAAAGTTTTCTAATACTAAACTTTCAGTTTACTTTTAGTCCCTATAACAGTATACGAATTTTTGCTAAAAAAACAAGGGCTTTGTTAAACTTTTTTTGAAGTGTTTAGTTTATTTACTGCAAAATTGAAATTCTAAATATTTAGAGAAACTAAGCTAAAACAAGGAAGAAGCCTGCAAAATTATGTTACAATTAAACAAAATATCCACAGGCTGTTATTTAGGCTCTTCTAGTTAAACTGAGCAAATAATTTACTTTTTAAAGCAGCATTTCAGCTGATTACCAGCATAATTTTTTTATTTTGCAGCTTTAATGGAAACCTTTGGCTAGTTGAAATTAGATTGACTGATGTAACAGTCGCCAATAATTTAAAAATAAAAGGAGTTTTTGAAATGAAACACTACGAAGCTTTAACGGTCAAAGATGAACCAGTTTTTACTCTAGAAAAAGAAACGTTGTCAACTGAAAATTTGCCAGCCGGCGATGTCACCTTTAAAGTTGAATATTCTGGCGTAAATTACAAAGATGCCTTAGCCAGCATTGAAAAAGGCGGCGTCATCCGTCAATACCCGATGGTACCGGGAATTGATGCCAGCGGCGTTGTTTTAGATAGCCAAGACCCCGACTTCAAAATGGGCCAAGAAATTATTGTTACTAGCTACGGCTTTGGTGTCAGCCATCCCGGTGGTTACAGTCAAATTCAAAAGGTTCCCGGCGAGTGGGTCGTGCCTTTACCTGAAGGCTTGACTTTAAAAGATGCCATGAAATTTGGGACAGCCGGCTTCACCGCAGCTTTAGCAGTTCAAGGAATTGAAGAAGCTGGTGCGAAAAAAGACAGCCGCATTTTAATTACTGGGGCTAGTGGTGGTGTCGGCAGTATTGCGATTGCCATGTTAAAAAAATTAGGCTTTGAGCATGTGATTGCTGTTTCCCGCAAAGACTCTGCAAAAAATTGGTTAACTGACTTAGGGGCAACTGAAATTGTCACACCAGACAGCCTAATTCCTGAAAAACCAAAAGCTTTGAACAAACAAAATTTTGATTTCGTGATTGACACAGTCGGTGGCGCTTTGGCCAGCGCCTTAATTCCGCAAATTCAATATGACGGAGCGATGGCTTTATGCGGTAATGCTAGCGGCATCAAGTTAGATACAACTGTGCTGCCTTTTATTTTACGAGGTGTAAAACTTTTAGGTATTGACTCTGTTAATACGCCAATGGCAAAACGGCAACAGATTTGGCAACGGCTGGCAACTGATTTAAATGTAGCCGATGTTTTGAAAGTCAATGAACTTGCCTTTGATGAACTACCTGCTACTTTTGAAGCACTTTTAGGCGGTACCCATGAAGGCCGCAGTGTTGTCAAAATCGCGGTGGACTAACATGAGAATCTTAATCACCGGCGGCGGCACCACCGAGCCGATTGATCAAGTCCGTTCTATTACCAATCAGTCAACCGGCCGCTTAGGACAAACGATTGTCACTCAAATTTTGGCCAAAACCGATTGGCAAGTGGATTATATCACTACGCCAACGGCTTTACAGGCACAAAAAAATCCCCGCTTGGAAACCTTTTGGATTTCCGACACGGCGGATTTACTGAAAATGCTGACAGATTTAATGACCAAAAATCACTATGATGCAGTCATTCACAGTATGGCAGTCAGTGATTTTACCGGCGAAGCGGCCTTTTCCCAGGCCGCCTTAATCGAAAAAATGTTAACAGAAAAACCTGAGCTGACAACAACTGGTCTGGAACAATTCTTTGATAGCTTGAGTCAGACACCGTCAACAGAAACTAAAATTTCTTCTGATACCCAGCGGTTAATTTTAACGTTACAAAAAACGCCGAAGGTTATTGCTGAAATAAAAAGGATTCAACCTGAAACAATTTTAATCGGCTTTAAATTATTAGTTGCAGTACCGCCAGCAGAATTACTGGCGGTGGCTGCAGCCTCTTTAAAGAAAAATCATGCAGACTTTATTTTAGCCAATGATTTGACGGAAATTTCCGGCGATCAACACCACGGCTACCTCTTGGCAAAAGATGGCAGCGTGACAGAAGCTTTTACCAAACCAGAAATTGCCGACTTATTGATGGCGAAAATTTTAGAAACGAGGCAGGCAAAATGAAAACAGTTCTTTTAGGAGTTTCCGGCAGCATCAGCGCCTTTAAAGCTGCCGAAATCACCAATGAATTAACCAAACTTGGTTTTCAAGTGGATGTGATGATGACCAAGAGTGCCCAAGAATTTATTACGCCTTTAACCATTCAGTCCCTCTCTCATCGCCGGGTGCATACGGATGTGATGGTGGAACCAGATCCGGCTTTAATTAATCATATCGAGCTCGCAAAACGGGCCGACTTATTTTTAATTGCGCCGGCATCAGCAAATATTATTGGTAAATTAGCGAACGGAATCGCTGATGATTTGCTTTCAACAACGGCCCTAGCTATCAAGTCAGAAGTACCGAAATTAATTGCACCTGCTATGAATACATATATGTATCAAAATCCTGCCATGCAGCGGAACTTAACCACCTTAAAAACGGACGGCTATCAAGAAATTGATCCACGAGAAGCCCTCTTAGCCTGCGGTGATTTTGGCCGGGGCGCCTTGGCAACTACAAAAGACATCGTTGACCAAGTGTTAAAAAATTTGGGCACACCGGTTTAGGGGAAGGATTAAAAAATGAAACGCGACACACAAAAATTTGTTTTAACAGCGATGTTTTTAGCCATCATGATTTTATTGGCGGTGACACCGCTAGGCTATATTAATCTGGGCTTTATGAATGCGACGACAATGCACATTCCGGTTATTATCGGGTCGATTATTCTAGGGCCAAAAATCGGCGGCGCTCTCGGTGGTGTCTTTGGTATTACCAGTATTATCCGTAACACTGTGATTCCAAATCCATTATCCTTTGCCTTTACGCCCTTCATTCCTTTATACGGGAGTGAACACGGCAGCTTGCTCTCACTAATCGTTTCGATTTTGCCCCGCATTTTGATTGGCGTTGTACCCTATTTTGTCTTTAAAGCTCTTAATAAGCGCTTAAAGGGAAAAAAACAGCCGCTAACTTTAGGAATTGCGGGCGTTGCCGGCTCCTTGGTCAATACGATTTTAGTTATGAACTTCATTTATTTTCTTTTCCAACAGCCTTATTCAGAATTGATGGGTGAAGCCGGTACTGCTTTATATGGTGTCATCCTCGGCGTAATTTTTGCCAATGGAATTCCTGAAGCAATTGTTGCCGGAATTGCAACAGCCGCTGTGACCGCTGTTTTGTTTAGAGTAGTGCGGAATCCTGAGTTTTAGGTTGTGGGGAGTAGATAGACCAAACTTCAGTGGTAAAGAAACAGATAAAACATTTCTTTCAAATTAAAAAAAATCCTGTAATATAAATTCATTCTAGAACTTCCATTACAGGATTTTTATCTACAGTCTTTTCTAATTTGTGAGTATTTCTTTTTTTACCAACAAAGTTTTCTGTTTCGCTTTCCGCATACCAACTACAAAAACTACTGCCGTCAATATATATAGAACAAAAGGTATCATAAATGTAGCAATGACGATTCCTAAATTGCTTCTAGCTGTTTGATTTTGATTCGCAACATAACCAAAACTACTCAGAATAAAGCCGGGAACTGCTCCGCCAACGGCCATTGCAAACTTCATAATTAATGAATTTAAGGAAGCAATGAGTCCGGCTGTCTGAATGCCTAACTCTTGATGAATTAAATCAACATTTTCAGCGGATATACTATATTGAATAGTGTTGATTAAACCTAAACCAAACTGAACAACTAAGTACATCAGATAAAACATCAACAAATTGTGATTTAACACAATTACAGCCAGTAAAATCAGGCCATTCATAAGTAAAGCTATGGTGTAAACTTTTTGTTTCCCATATTTTTTAGCTAATTGGGGAACCAAACTCCCAGCAATTACTGCGCCTAACATGCCTATCAAGCTAGCTAAACTAAAAACTCGCTCGTCACCTAAAATATAGGTGACATAATACAAGATAGAACCACTAAATATATTGTTCGCTGCTGTTACAAGTAGCATTGACAAAAACAAAGTAAAGACTGACGGAATTTTAATAATTTTTACCATATCAGAAAAACTATATTTTGTTTTTCCTTCTTGTTTCTCTCCATCTTTGGCGCTGTCAAAATCTGATTTCTCTTTGACACTCATCGCTCCTACAATTGTAAAGAACAAAACGGTGATGACGGTGCCAGTAATCAAAACAATATACCCTTGCAATTTACTTGCAAAACCAGCAATTGTTAGCGGTGCTATAATATTTAACAACGTAGGTCCAACTGTATACGAGACTCCCTTAATCGAAGATAAAACGTTTCTTTGATTGTCTTCTTTGGCAAGAACAGGAATAAGACTATTTAAGGGAATATCCATCATATCAAAGGTGACCCCCAGCAATAAATAAGAAACAGCGATTACTAAAACTTTTGCTTGTGGGATTAAAAGTGGTGCAAACCACACTAATAAGTAATTTATACAACAGATTATTGTACCCAGAATTAAAATAGGTCGGTATTTGCCAAACTTAGTCTTAGGAAAACGGTCAATTAGAAAACCCATAATTGGATCGGTTAAGCCATCCATCAACCTAGAAACTAAAAATAAAGTCGCAACTGTTGCCGGGCTAATCCCGACAACATCTGTATAAAAGATTAGCAAATAAGTATTGAGTAGCGTCATAACTGGTATATTTCCTAAATTTACTAGGGCAAAACCAGCTTTTTCTTTCAATGTCATGCTATCAGCTCCTTTATAATACGACTTGGGCTTGCAACAATTTTAAAGGTTCGTTCTGAGTTAAAGTATAGTTTTGTTGATTAAACACTACAGTCCCGCCATCTCGTGTAGCAAAGATGACAATCTCATCACCTTTTTTCTCAATTGTCACTTGGCCATTCTTTACAGGTAACGTGAAAGAAACCTCATCAAACTCGGTCAAATTAGGTGCTATTTCAAAAGATTCATAACCTGGGCTAGTTGGTTTTAGTCCTGCAAAATGGCGTCCAAGCAAGTAAATCGGACTCGCCCCCCATGCGTGGCACAAGCTTTTACCAAATGGATCCCCATACATCGCATATGCATCATCCCCAAGCTCATTAGGATTAAATTCTTCCCAAAAAGTAACAGCTCCTCTTTTCAGCATGCCTCCCCAATACTCTTGAATAATAGCAAAAACGGTTTTAGTTTCTCCCAATTTACATAGCGCATCCTGCTCAAAAAATTTAAAATAGGGCGTTGTAATCTGTGTGATATCATCATTTAATAAAACATTATTTAGTACACTGGCTTCTTCTTTTTCGGTAAGAAAATCAAACAATACTGCAAAGATATTTGCGTGACGAGTCACATGACGGTTTCCAGATTCATAAGAATCTATAAATGAGCCCAGCTCGGCATCCCAGAAATATTCCATCAGATTTTTTTTCAGCTTATCAAAGGCTTCTTCATAGTGGCTAACTTTTTTTCCTAAAACAGCGCCGCAATGAGCCATTGATTGATAAGCTTTTAACAGCAGAACTTGTTCAGCCGCAAGCGTCCCTTCTTTATCCATTTCAGACCAATCAATGAAAATCCAATCTTTTTCTCGCCCATAAATAAAGCCCAATTCGTTCGTCTGCTTTTCAAGGTAATTCATCATAGTTAACATTTTCTCATAGACTTGTGACAAAAATTCTGCATCACCGGTCATCATATAATGATTTTCAATTCCAATCAGCCACAAAATAGAATAATCAACAATAGTGTTCATATGTTGCTTTATTTCATTTTGTCCTCTTAATGCCAGCATCGTCCGTTTATTGATATCCTCATCAAAAAATAAATATTGATTGATTAAATAAGATTGATAAGCATCACCAGACCAAATCCAACGGTCTCGCTTAATACCATCAATAAAAAATAAATCGCTACAGAATTTAAATGTCTCTTCAGACACTTGCCAAATTTTATTGACTAAAGAGCTATTAGAAGTAAATTGTGCTTTTTTAATAATAGGTAAGTATTGGTGGTAAGCTATAATATCGACATTTTCTGGGACAACTTCAGGAATAAATAGATAGCGAAAAGCTCTTTTTCTTGGCACTGTTGTTTCAATTGCATTATTTTCTTTGTAATAACACATGTCAACATCCAAAGCTTCTGCTTCAGACTCTCCATAGCAGATAGTAACTGGTGTTTTACTTACCAATTTAGTGAAACGATGAGTTCCAAAGACTGCTCGACCAAAATCAAAGAGGGTGCCACCCTTAACCTCTGTCTTTTCTTGCCAGTCACATTCCATTTCCGTATATACAATCTCATTTGGATTTTGGTTTTTCGAGTGAAACATTTCGCTCCAACCAGCTGGCAATTCTTGGATAAAATTGCTAGCCTGCCAGCCTGCATCACTCTTTACAACTTCCCCTTCTATATAAATCGTCGGCAATTCATTGAGATTACCGATAAATATCCGGATTTTATTCTTTCCCGCAGGACAAATAAGTTTTGTTTCTAAAGGAAATTTTTCCCCATTAATTTCAACATAACCAATCCCAATCCCGTGGACAATAAATTCAGTACTTTCCTTCAAGTCATAATATCTTTTAAATTTCACATTTCTATGACAATCCTCTTGATACCAGTAAGCAGGCCAATCAAAGCCGCGTTCCTCCCTCGAAAAGTTTTGCAATAATCCTTGTCGTATTTCAAAATCTCCTGGATACCATAACCATCTCACCTGTGTTTTTTCCATTATTATCACCTCTACAATTCTTCCGCTAAATGTGTTGTCGCTATTTTATTTTTGCGTTGTAAAACCATCATAATTCCACCCGCTATGGCTGCTATTAACACAATAGCCGCAAAGCCAAACATTGAATATTGAATATTTTCTGGTGCTACTAGATAGGGGATAATAAAGGCAAATAACCCACAGCAAATTCGTGAAAAGCCATTAATAAAACCTTGTAATGACGCTCTTGTTTCAGTTGGAAAAGATTCTTGTGTCCAAACTTTATAAATAGCTTCACCAGCCATTGGATTGCCAAAATTATAAAAGGCAATCGTAATTGCTAAGGCGATAAATCCAGCGCTCCCGCCAATTAAAGCCATTCCCAACATCGCTAAAAATTGAACCGCTGCTCCGATAAAGAAGGCTTTATTTCGATACTTGCCGCCAGAGACTGAGGCAAAAATAATTGTCGTAATTAAAGAAATGACATTTAGTAAAATTCCTAAGCCAGTCGCCTGTGTCTGAGTTGCCCCAGCATTTGTTAAAGCGTATGTTTGAAATTGTCCCCAAGTATTAGCTAATAAATTCCAACATACATAAAATGTTAAGATAGCAAGGAAAAATCCAAGATAGCGATTGCTTTTACTGAATAGAACTTCTTTGACAGATTGTTTCGGACTGTCTTTAGTCACATTTTTAGCTTGGCGCAGGATACCTTCTTCATGGAAAGCTTTGAATTTTTTGGAAGTTGTCCGCCAAATCCAAGTGATGAGAGAAAAAACTGTCAATATTGCAAAAACAATCCGAGCTCCTAAAACGCCTTCAATTCCAGATAATAAAAATGAACAAATATATGAAATAAAAATCCCAACCTGCCAGAAAATCTGGGTTGAAGAAACTAACCGTGCAGAAACTTGTTCATTTGGCGCATCATGGGAAACAACTGTTAAACTAATCGGCAAATCGGCTCCTGATGCAATCCCCATCACCGTTACTCCGATAAGTAACATAACAAAACTGTTCGAAAAGACACAACAGCCTGCACCAATGGCGTAAAAAAGATTTAACCAATTAAATGATTTGAATAAACCAAACATTTTAGAAATTTTACCAGCAAATAACGAACCAAAGGCAATAGCAAAAGTTAAGACTCCAGAAATAATACCAACCTGGCCAGCTGACAAATCAAGACCTCTTTGCCAAACGGGAATTGTGGCAGATAAGCCAACAATAACTCCTGATCCCAGCATGGAACCTATCCCAGCAGCAGTTGATAGTGGTGCATATTTTTTATAAAGTTTTGTTGAGTTTTCCATTTCGTAAACCCCTTCTTTCTTTGTTGACCTTATATTAACCGTTTTCATAATTTGCGACAATTTCAAAAGTTTAGTAAAATAGTATCAAATCTACAGGTTTCCGAATTAAACCTAATTGAAATACTTCAATGGAGATAAAGAGATGGAAGAATTGAAGCTGTTATTAGAAAAAGAAGATGCGGTTGAAATCTTACAAAGACAAACCGGGAAAAATATCAATGAGATGAATCTAGATTATTCTCATTCGATTGTTCCAGAGATTCCCAATGAGGACTTTTTTAAAAAAAGTAATATTTTTATCAATAAACATCATCGCTATTCCTATACTCCCGCACATACCCATAGCTTTGTAGAGTTTAATTATGTCTACCAAGGTACTTGTCGCCAAATTGTAAATGGCGAGGAGGTCTCATTAGCATCTGGACAGGTAATTTTGATGGACAAAAATATAATTCAGCAGATTGACACTGTTGGTGAGGAAGATTTGATTGTAAATATTCTATTGAATTCAGCTACTTTAACGAATGACGTTCTGGATAACTTGGGAATGCGAGATAGTTTGATTAGTTTGTTCTTTATCGAAGCCAGCCAACAAAACAGCACCCATAATAGTTTTATGGTTTTCGATTTAAATGATCTGCCCATTGCAAAAAAAATTTTAGAGATCCTAATTGAAAAATATTTGATTGCTAAAAATCCGAATCTTGGAACTCTAAATTTCTTGCTTGCTTCTTTTTTGATGGAACTGACTGAAGCAGAAAGTGTTTACATAAACAAACTTTTTCCTGCAAAAAAAAATCAACTTTACCAGATTTTAAATTATCTAAATGAACATTATACTGACACCTCGTTAACGGATTTATCTAAAAAATTTGGTTATAATAAAAACTATTTAAGTAATTTAATTAAGGAAAAAACTGGTAGTAGTTTTCAGGAATTACTAGACACGAAAAGATTAGCCGTAGCTCAAAAATTATTGTCTGAGGGCGACTTAACAATTAGCGAGATCTCTGAAAAACTTGGTTATAAAAGTATCCCCTCTCTTTTCAAATTATTTAAAAACAAGATGGGCATCACGCCAAAAGAATTTCAGCATCATCACTTTAAAAAAAATACAATTGAAGTTAAATCTTAGTAGTAAAAAACAAGCAAAAAAGACAAGCAATTTTTAGCAATTGCTTGTCCAACTTTTTTCTATTTTATTTAACAAAGAAATAATAGATTTCTCCTTTAGAGCAGCACAATAAGCTACTCTCTCCTAACTAAATCAAAAGCAACTATCTGATTTTTTCAAATCAAACTTGTTAATCACTAGTATCCAGCCCCCGCATGCGGCGGCTTTCAGCCGAAATTTCTTGTTCTCTTTTGCGATTAAAGGGATATAAAATCATCGGAATGATGCCCAGCCAAATACAAATCAATGGCAGTATTCCGGTGGCAAAGCGCAGGCCGCGAACTGCTTCTGCTGATTGAACGGCTAAAGTGCCGTCGTAACCGGTGGCTGCCATGACATTTGTATACATAATCATAAACACACTGCTGAGGGCTGTGCCGAACAAAGTAAACATCCCATTAAACAAGCCCGTTTTTCTGATGCCGGTGCGCCACTCATCTTCATCGATAATCAAACTATTCATAATGGCCGTTGATGTGGCAAAGTGAATCGTGCAAATAACCACTAAACCAAAGGCAATTGATACCTGCCACAATTCCGACGCAAAGGTCAGACCTAAATACCCCAAAGTCGCCGGCAACATACCGATGAAAACATTGATTCGTGTGCCGAGGTTTTTGACTGAATAATTACTGACGGGCATAATTCCCAACGCAACCAGATGGGTGACGAAGTTAATAATGGTCGCCTGAGAACCTGTCGCCTGAATAACCGAATCCATATAATACAAATAGGCCGTTGAATAATAACGAAAGGCACTCATCGCAATCACACCGTAAAGCACCGTTGTCAAAAACGGTCGCGTCTTAATAATTTTCCAAGCTTCCGCCACCGTTTTTTTCACACTACTTTTGTCATGATGGAGATTGGCATACATCTCAGGAGTATCCTTTAAACCCCGCAGCGCTAAAACAAAAATAATTGTCTGCACAACTAAGACACCCATTAATATTGGAATAAATAAAGCCCGATTGCCATCACCAATTAGTAATAATGTTGGAATCATGGTCGCCATAAAAGATAACGCATAGGTCAAATAATTTCCGATTGTTCCGATGTCCAAGCGCTCTTCTTTTGATGGGGCGGCTAGTTGCGTATAGGAAGTATAAGCAATCCCATAAGCCGTCGAAGCAGTGTCGAAAAAGAATAGTTCAATGCTAAAGACGATAAAAATGGTCCATTGACTCCATGATGGACTGCTTAAAGCCATAAAAAAGGTCGCCAGCATCATAAAAGGCACAGTCACCTTCATGATATATGCATATTTGCCCCGCTTTGGATTATATGGTTTATGATCCAACCACGAACCAATTAGCGGATCGTTGACGGCATTCCAAATATTATAAAGCACATAAACCCAGCCCACCCACGCAGCACTTAGACCGATTACATCCGTGTAGTATTTGATAAAAACTTGATGAATAATAACTTGACTGACAGATAAAATCGGCGCCGGTAAGGAGAGTTGAAATTTTTTCCAAAAGGAAAGTCCGCTGCTTTTAAACGCAAAAGATTCCTTTAAAATTTGTAGGAGATTAAGTTTTGACTTCATGCTCATTTCCTCCATGTGACATTTGGCGGCAGACACAAAAAAGAGTTTTGAAGAAAGCTAACATAATGAAGGCTTTACTTAAAAGGGCAAAGCTTTTCACTGTGCCCTTTTAAATAAATTTTGCTTTAAAAACTCTTATTTCAACGCTTATAAATTTAGTTCTAGTTCAACTAATTCATCCTCTGAAGCCGTAATCATTAAGCTACCACCAGCGCTGTTGTCATGAGCGTGTAACTCAGCAGTTAAGCCCATTTCTGTAAATAATTCTAAATTAACTTTGCTTAAATCTGGCAGGTAAATAACACTTTCCCCCGCTTTCGCTTGATAGCGCAGAGTGAATTTTTGGTTTTGATAATCGTAGTGATAACGCTCAATTACACCAGCAACCATTTGTGGATACGGCCGGTTTAAGACGGCCGCCGTTGGACTTTCAAAATACCCATGATAATAACTCCAATAAGTATGGCCCCAGAGATAGTTTTCAAAGTATTCGATATGAATTTGACTGATACGTTGAGTTTCCGGATCTTGGAAATATGCCCCCCACTCTCCTAAAACCACAGGAACATTTTGTTCTTTTTGGACTTCACGGTGAACCATCAAAGTATTTTCAATGCGCTCGGTACTATAATTTTCAAAATGCGTAGTGTCGAAAACTAAATCATAGGCATGGGGTGCAAAAACCTCCTGCTGATTGTCTTTAAAGGTTAAAGCACTGGGAATGCCGATATTATTAAAGAAGCTAGTTTCTAAGAAAATTAATTTGCCATCAATCAGTGGCAGCAAAGCCGTCTCCAATTTATCAAAAAAGGGTTGTAAAATATTTTTTTCAAACTCCTGCACAATTGGTGTCAATAAACCCAATGCTTGTTTGTAAATATCTAAGTCAGCCAAAGTGCCCAATAATTCCTGTTTAGCAGCATCATCCAGCCATTTGGCCATCAATTCCTCCGGCGATAATTGGAAACGATGCATAAACAAGCCAATCAGCTGGTCCCGCACCTGCGTTCCTGAAGAACCAGGATAAGGCTCATTCATCAAATCAAATCCGATGACATTTTCTTCATCCTTAAAGAAGTTGGCAACAAATTTCCACATTTCAGTATAGTGATCCTGCAGGCCGATGCCGTCAGCGGCTGGCGCATTTTCCCAAAAATGATCGATGGCCCGATTCAAGCCTTCACTCAGTTGATACGTGTCACTCCATAATTGGCCAGCCACATGGGGAAGGCCATCATCCAACGTGGCCCACAGCGGCGCACCGTCGCCAAATTTTTCACTATACAGATCTTGATGCATATCAATAAAGACATAAATACCAGCATTCTTAGCCCAACGCACCTGCTCTTTTAGCTTTTCTAAATAGACTAAATCAAATTCATTCGGCTTTGGCTCAACTGCTTTCCAAAACAGACCCAAACGAATTAAATTAATCCCATTATTTCCTAATTGTTGGAATAATGCTTCACCGCCAGGCGTGATGTGTCCCAACTCACGATTTTTTTCAACTAGATTTAAGCCATTAAAAATAACTTCTTTTCCACTCTCAGTTAGAAATTTCTGGCCTTTGATTTTAATTTTTTCCATAGTGTCCCTCTTTCTTTCAAAAAAATAGTTCAACAGATAACGCTTTCAATTTTTCGATAAATAAATAACTTTATTAAAAAAATACTATACAAAAATTTTAGCATATTTCCCCAAATAATTACATGATTAATTGCGGATTTTTTGCTAAAACGAAGAATGTTATTTATTTCCTCCCCTTTGAAACAGAAAAAATAAATAACATAATCAATAACTATCTTGATAAAAAAGTATTAGATTTTCTCTAACGGATTCCATTTTTTATTTCAAAGTATTTGATACCGATGGTAATATTCAGTTAATTATTATTTTTGTAGTAGCCAAAGATATTTCTGGTTTTTTAAAAAGCTCTCGGAATTTTGTGAGCTATTTTTTTAAGCTGCTACTAGCTTCAGTAAATTCACTCTGAAGTTTTGTTTGAGTTTGGTAAATTTATCTTTACTTAAGAGCAAATAATAAGGTTTTAAAAGTTGATATTGGAATTTAACTTAAAAAGAATCCCTTCTTATCACGATTCAGTTATCGTCATAAGAAGGGAGCCTCTAAATGTTGAGTAAAATTTCAGTATTATCAAAAACTTTTGAAACTCATCTGAAGGGTTAGCTTAAACTAGTAGCTTCAAATCAGCTACACTATGGCATTCCCAATAAATGCCAACGAAATACAAAACAACCACCTCATGCTTTTAAAGTCAATACTGAAAAGTTACTTTTGCTTTAATACTACTCGATACTTATGCTCCGCTGCCCCTTCAAAAGAAATTGTATCCTGATTAATCCTTTGAAAAGAAAGCTGCTGATTTTTATCATCGTAAACCTTGGCATTGGCTAAATTAGGATAGCGAAGCTTCACCACTTGCTTGATATTTGGTTTGACAGTTGTCTCAATCAAAACTTTTTCCTGCCAAGTCAAACAGATTTCAACATTTCCCCGAGCCAGTAACCCTTTTACGAAACCATCCGACCAAATATCCGGCAATGCCGGTAACAATTGAATAAAGCCTAAATTGCTTTGCATCAGCATTTCTGTCACACCAGCGGTATACCCAAAGTTGCCATCAATTTGAAAGGGAGGATGCGCATCCCATAAATTTGGATAGAGCCCATCTTTAAATAATTTTTGAATCAGCTGGTGTCCCCGATTACCATCTCCGACTCGAGCCCAAGCGTTAATTAGCTGACCCATACCCCAGCCGGTGCTTTCATCCCCTCGATCATTTAGTGAAATAATCGCTGCTTCCAACAATTCTGGTGTCTCTATCGAAATTAAATTCCCCGGAAATAATCCTAATAAATGTGAAAGATGGCGGTGATTTTTTTCGCCAAGACTTCCCAAAGTTGTTTCGTTGTACCATTCCTTAATTTGTCCATCTTGACCGATTTCAATTGGTCTTAGCTGTGCTTGCGTTTTTTGCCAGCCACTAATTTTTTCCGTGTCTTGACCAAGTACTTTTGCTCCAGTGATGATTGCTTGATAAAGCTGCCAGATTAGCGATTGTTCGTAAGTATTTCCTGCTGTAATCGGCCCATGCTCTGGTGAAAATGTCGGCGCGGTTTCTAAGCGACCAGTTTTTGAATCTTTGATTAACAACTGATCGTACAAAGCCACAGATTCCCTCAATAACGGATAAATCTGCTCTCTCAAAAAGTCATCATCCAAAGTATATTCGTAATACTCCCAGACATTTTGCAAAATCCACGGCACTGCTGCCGGTGACCAACCCCAATCAAAGGACCAGCCGGGAGCTGTAAAACCATAAGGCGTATTTTGGGTGTGGGCAGTAAAGCCACTGGTAACGCCAAAATAAATTTCTGCTGAAACTTTGCCCGGCGCCACCAAAGAATTTAAATAATCAATCAACGGATAAGCTGTTTCGACTAAATTTCCGTTGTAGGTTGACCAATAGTTCATCTGCAAATTGACATTCATATGAAAATCAGCGCCCCACGGCACACGTTCAGCATCCCCCACCCGATTTTGCCACACTCCCTGCAAATTCGCCGGCAAGTCGCCCTTTCTAGAAGAGGCGATGGCTAGATAACGACCATATTGATAAAGTAACACTTCCAGCTGTCTTGCTTCAGCATCCGTAGCAAGACCTTCATTATAATTTTTTAGCAGCTGATCTGTCGGTAAAGGAGCAGTTGTCTGCCCCAGCTTTAACTGAACCCGTTCAAATAACTGCTGATAATCCTTCAAGTGGTCTGCTTTAATTTTTTGATACCCTTTTTTGACCGCCGCTGTTAAAATCTTTGCAACCCGTTCGTTAAGTTGTTGGCTAGTTTCTCCGGTTCGATAGTCGGGATAGATATTTTGGTAATCTGTACTAGCTGTGACAAAAATCGTCACGAAAGTTGCCTCTCTGACAGCTAGTGTTTCTCCGTCTTTTACAAAAACTTTTCCATCAGTCTCACCAATTTGCAATTGGCTGTTTAACAGCAGTTGATTATCCTGCAGACTTCCGCTGACAGTTATGTTGTTTCCAAAAACGCTAGTTGAAACTTCCTTACCTAAGTTTTTCTTTAGAATCTTTTCCTCATTATGAATCGGAAAGCGTATATCAAAATTCATTTTTCCGTTTTTAGCTGTGTACTGAAAAGCAATGACGTTATCAGGGTAACTAGCCAAATATTCTCTTGAAAAAGTCCCGCCTTGATAATCAAAAGAAACCGTTGCTAGCCCTTTGGTTAAATCCAATGAGCGAAGATAATTTTCCACCTGCGATTCATCTAGCAGAAAATCAACGTAAATATTTCCCCACGACTGATAAGCGCCATAACCGTTTGCCTCACCAACCAATTGTTGCGCTAGCTCAGCTGCTTGCTCATTTTGATTTGCTTGATACAACTCAATAACTTTTTGATATACAGCTGACATTTTTAGCCCATTTTCAGCAATGGGCTTATTGCCGCCATTATAATTAGGACGCCTCGTACTGGGACCACCATTCCAAAGAGTTTTCTGATTGAAGGTCAGCCGCTCTTGGCTAATCTCTCCATAGATATTAGCACCCATGCTGCTGTTGCCGATTGGCAAAGTAAATTGCTGCCACAAATTGTCTTCTTCAGTCGTATTAAAAGCTCCAGGGGATAAGATTGTCTTACCTTTGGAGGCAGGTTCGGTGTACCACAAAGTCAGGGGATTTAAAGGCTGGCGTTGCATTTCCAGTTTTGTTTTCATAGGCAAACTCCTTAAGAATAGACTTCTGCTTAGAGTCAATAATAAATTCTGAATAACTCAGGTATTTACAAATCATTCACCAAAAATATGATTTCTTGTGACAATCACTTCCTAAAAGCGATTGGATTGGTTATTTTCAAGTTTCCAGATAGACTGGGATTATTAAAAAAACAGCACTGAAATAACAAATATTTGTCATTCAGTACTGTTGATACATCTCATCTGTTTAAAAGATAATTGATAAAGAAACTATTCTTCGTTTGGAGTTGTGTCCATAATGACAGTATCTTATTTTGGTCGAAATCCATCCATTTAAAAGACAAATTACATCCCAAAATAAAGTCAAAAATTATTTCAAACTACACCTAATCCAAATCAATCCGCACATCATCTTTTAAGATATTATCAATTGTCAGTTGCATGAGGCTGATAATCTGCTCATCAGTCGGTTTGATAATCGCCGAAGACATCAATGAGGCAATTCCGGTAGCAACCACCCAACAGCCCATATTTAGAGACTGAATCTGCTCTGGAGAAAGATTTTCATAGCTGGGATCCTTTGAAGCCAACTCAGCAAAAAGACTATTAGAAAATGCCTGCATTTTATTGCCAAAACCTGATTCCTCCAAGTAAAGCGCCCGGTAAAGTTGTTTTTCCCGTTCAGCAAAATGGATGTAATTCAGCGCTAAATCAATCAGCGGCTGACGAGTATGTTCCACCATAAAAACTTCATCCGCCAAATAAGCATAAAGCTGGTCCAATAATGCTTCCTTCAGGTCGTTCATATTTTTAAATTCCAAATAGATTGGTTGGGTCGAACAACCCATCTTAGCAGCAATATTCCTGGCGGTAAAACGTGAGAATCCTTCGGTTGCGACAACTTCGTATGCAGCTTTTAAAATTTGTTCTTTTGTTATTGTTTTCTTGCGGGCCATGATGATTCCTCCCTGTCTGGCGTCGGTAACAACGTTTTCAATCTCTGTTATATTTACATTTTACCACGTTTTATTTAAAGTGCAAAACTCTTTTTAGATAAGCTTTCAATTATGACCATGTAATTTAATTAAACCTTCAATAAGTTATCAAAACAAATGTTTCCAGTGGTAATAATTGTTTTTAGGATTTGCAAATGCTATCATATTTCATGTAATTAAAAATAAGGGGGATATCCTGATGTCAAGTGAATTTCAAGCAGAATTAAAAAAATATGCTCAGCTGATTACCGAAGTCGGTGTAAACGTTGAAAAAGGACATACAATTGTGGTGCAAGCCAGTGTCGACCAAGCACCATTAGTCCGTTTGATTACCGAACATGCCTACAAATTAGGAGCCGCTGAAGTCATTGTCCAATGGAACGATGATTTTATCCAAAAAGAATTTTTAGCCAATGCTGACAGTGAACGTCTGGAAAATATTCCACAATATGTCGTTGACCGCTCAGATGATTGGGTGGCCAAAGGTGCTAGCCGCATCAGCATTGTTTCAGCAAACCCTGATTCATTGGCCGGTGTCGACGCTGACCGTGTGGCTACTTACCAAGCAGCCGCCGGAAAAGCCATGGCGAACCTCAGAAAAGCAACCCAAGCCAATAAAGTCAGCTGGACCGTTGTGGCGGCTGCCGGTAAAGAATGGGCAGCAAAAGTCTTTCCAGATTTAGACTCACCTAAAGAACAAGTTGAAGCCTTGTGGTCAGAAATTTTTAAAACGACCCGCATCGACCAAGCAGATCCTGTTCAAGCTTGGAAGGATCACGATGCCAAATTAGCCTCAAAAGCTGCTGAATTAAATAAAGAACAATTTACTGCGCTGCATTATACTGCTCCGGGGACTGATTTGATTGTTGGCTTGCCAAAAAATCATCTTTGGGAAGGCGCCGGCAGTTTCAATGCCCGCGGCGAAAAATTTATGGCCAATATGCCAACTGAAGAAGTCTTTACCGCTCCTGATGCAAATCGCGTTGATGGCGTTGTTTCCAGCACTAAGCCATTAAGTTATGCTGGCACTACCCTTTTAGGTATGAAATTTACCTTTAAAGATGGCAAAGTTGTTGATTTTTCAGCCGAACAAGGCCAAGAAGTTTTAGCAAAATTATTGGCAATTGACGAAGGCGCCAAACATTTAGGCGAAGTCGCTTTAGTGCCTGACCCTTCACCAATTTCCCAATCTGGTATTACTTTTTACAATACTCTATTCGATGAAAATGCTTCAAATCATTTAGCCTTAGGTTCAGCCTATGCCTTTAGCATCGAAGGCGGCACCGAAATGTCCGAAGAAGAATTAATTGCTGCCGGTTTAAACCGCAGCCACACCCACGTCGACTTCATGATTGGCTCCTCGCAGATGAACATCGACGGCATCAAAGCCGATGGCACCCGCGTACCTGTTTTCAGAAATGGTGATTGGGCGTAAATAAACGCTTTCGATTGCTTAAAAAAGAAAATGCGCTGTCGGATAAAATCCACAGTGCATTTTTTTCGGCTCTATAATTTATGGGACTGATGAATCAAAATTGATTCCTCAGCCCCATTTTTATTTTTAGGTATTAAAAAACATATCGTTCTCTAGTATGATTAAATCACGACAAATAATTAACTGAGAGGACGATATGCTCTATGAATAATTCTATCAAAAAAATGCTTCGGATTACAGATAAACATTTAGAGATTACAGATATTTCTTACGAAACATTAAAGGACAAACAACACATAGTGATCGAAGCGACGCTTTCTCCTCCACCTCATGCTTGTAAAAATTGTGGCTCTTCTGTGACAGATGGTGAAGGTAATATGATTATCGTTAAAAATGGCAAGAAGAAGACAAGGATTCGTTTTGATGAATTCAATCATCTTCCTATGGTCATGCGTTTGAAAAAGCAACGCTATACATGCAAAAATTGCCATAGTCACTGGACCGCACAAAGCTATCTGGTGGCGCCGAGGCATTCCATAGCGAATCATGTAAAGTATAAAATTATCGCTCTATTGGCTGAGGAGGTTTCCTTAACCTTTATCGCTAAGTTTTGTCACGTCTCTTTATCAACTGTTATTCGTATCTTAAAAGAGCTGAAATGCTACTTACCTAATCATTCAAAAAGGCTCCTTCCGCAAGTTCTCATGGTGGATGAATTTCGTTCCCACACCTCGACTGAAGACAAAATGAGTTTCATTTGTGCCGATGGCACAGATGGCAAGTTAGTGGATATTTTATCCACACGCAAGTTGCCACAGCTAACTTCTAATTTTGAAAAATGTGTCAATCCAGAAGAAGTAAACTATTTAGTGACGGACATGAATGCAGCTTACTTCCAGCTCACAAAAAAGGTTTTTCCAAATGCAAAATTAGTCATTGATCGTTTCCATATCGTCAAACATATGAATCAAACATTCCAAGATTTTCGTATTCAATCAATGAAAAAACTAATTGATACAGGTCATAAAGCTGAAGCACAAAAGTTAAAAACAAACCGGCGCGATCTTACAAAAGATAGACAGACAATTAATCATTTTGAATATAAATCTTGGCGTAGTTTTCGTTTGCCTCGGTATCCTTATCTCACAGAGGCAATGATGATTGACCGATTACTTTCCTGTTCACCGTCTCTTAAAGAAGCTTATGAAGCTTTTCATGAACTACAAGATGCCTTTCGAGGCAAGGACCATGAATTGTTTTTCACTTTATTAAAAGGGCTGCCTGAAACATTGGATCAAGAATTCAGGCTAAAACTTCAAAACCTTCTTAACTATGAGGAAGGCATTCGTAACGCCATGATTTATCTCTATTCTAATGGTAAAATCGAGGCAAAGAATACGCATATTAAAACACTGAAACGTGTATCTTATGGATTTAAATCATTTGAGAATATGAAAATAGGAATCTTTATGATGAATCAGTTGATTAAAGTAAAATAACAAAAAATCCAAAGTAGAAAGAGTCTGCTCCCTACTTTGGATTCATTTTAATCGAACTCATCAGTCCTTATTGACAAAGAGCCATTTTTTCTAGAACTTTTGGCTCTTTTAAAGCAATCTCCATTAAAAAGCTGAAAAAAGCTCAATCACTTTATCGTATAAAATATTTGGCACATTTTGTACACAAAAAGCCTTTAAATCAACGTTTAAAGGCTAATTTCTACGTCCCCTGCCGGAATCGAACCAGCAACTAATCCTTAGGAGGGACTTGTTATATCCATTTAACTAAGGGGACAAATACTTTACTATTTTATCTTTGCAAAATGTTTATGTCAAACGCTTTTAAGGTTATAATGATATAGTAATTAAAATTTTGGAGGTTTTAAAATGGTAAAAAGATTAATTAGCGCATTTTCTAGCGAAATCGCTAACATGACAGCAGCTGAGTTGAAACAATCAATTAAAGCTAGTGAAGGCCGGACAATTGCGGTAGAAAATGTTGTCTTGGCTTCACCGGCAGCTGGCGATATTACTAATGCAGAAGTGGTTAGTGCCTATGGAGCCGATTTAATTTTGCTAAACGCCTTTGATTGTTTCCGTCCGATTGTTTTTGGGATGCCTGGCACTACTGTTGAAGGTTCTTTTGCACAATTGATGAATCCAGATGCGGAAGTTGAAAATCCGATTCCTACTTTGAAAAAATTAACGGGTCGACCAATTGGAATCAATCTTGAACCAATTGCTTTTTCAGATCATATGCTAAGCGAACGAATTTCAATTAGCTCTGGTCGAACTAGCTCACCAGAAACAATCCAAAAAGCTGAGGAAATGGGCGTTGATTTCATTTGTTTTACTGGAAATCCTGGAACTGGTGTGACCAATGCAGCGATTGCGGATGCTGTTAAAGTTGCTAAACAACATTTCAGCGGCTTAATTATTGCTGGTAAAATGCATTCGGCCGGCTCAAGTGAACCTGTTGTGACACCCGAAGCTGTTGAAGCTTACGCAAAAGCTGGCGCAGATATTTTATTACTGCCGGCTGTCGGAACAATTCAAGGTTTCACAGAAAAACATTTAATTGAAGCTGTTGAAATTGCGAAAAGCTATGACTTGTTAACGATGACAGCAATCGGAACTAGTCAAGAAAGTGCCCGTCCGGAAACCATTCGTCAGATGGCGATTGTTAATAAAACTTGTGGCGTCGATATCCAACACATCGGGGATGCCGGTTTTGGCGGAATGACTTTACCAGAAAATATTTACGAAATGTCAATTGCTATCCGCGGATTGCGCCATACAATTAATCGTATCGGCCGTTCAGTAAATCGTTAAAATTCTTTAAGAATAGGCAAAAAACTTTTAATCTGACTCTTCAGTTGCTATCATAATTACAAGGACCAAAAAAATTTGAACAGTCTTGCTCCTTCATCACGAGTGAGGTAACTGAAATTAGGAGTGATCGAAGATGAAAAAAACGTCAGAAGAAATCTACGCTAAACGTTTCCATCAGTCAAAAGTCAGTCGCGAGTTAGTTATCAAGGCCGCTCTCAAAAATTTCCACGAAGATCCTGAAAATCAACGTCCCAAAACCAAAATTCGTTATAAATTAACCAAATCAGCTCGACTTTTTGAGTAATTTGCTTTCTTTTAAAACTAAATAGTTCCAAATAAAAAAACGTCGATTTGCCTCAACAGCAGTCGACGTTTTTGATTTTCTCAGAAATTTATAAACAAGAGAAAAAATAGAATATTCCTAGTGATTTTACTGTTTTGTATTAGAGCTTTTAGATTTTGTTTTTACATCTAGTAAAAGCTAAAATTTTTTCAAGCATAAAAACTAATCCCAACTATAAGAAACCCCTGCTTAAAAATAATCCTCCAAAATTGGTTTTTGCGGCAAAATGCGTTGGTCCAAATCAGCTAATAAATCTTCTGGAGCTTGAATTTTCTCGAAAAATTTTAGCTCCTCACCAGAACGAAAACCTAGCATCAATTGCGTCAAACCTTGAATATCACAGGTCAAAGTACTGAGTTCAGCCTGCAGATTGTCAGAAACAATCTGGCAGTCCCCATTAGCAGAAATCGTGATTTGATATTTACCAGTATTCCAAGGAGCGTAGCGATCTTCAGTCAGCTCCAAAATAAAATTTAAGTTCGTTGCCGCCGCTAAAAAAGGATATTCCTCTAAGAAATTAGCTGCATTGACGATTCTACCCATCATTTCTGGTCGAATCGACACCTGCAACGCTGGTTTAGCAAAAAGAAAATTTAAGTTGCTATCACTTTTTCCAGTTTCATAATGAAATTTTTCAAAGGAATCGCGATGACTGCCACAATAATTCGCCAAGCTCCAAAAAGCCGCTGCCGTCAAATATTCCCATTCGATAATCGTGAACTGACCTTCATCAAAACGATAAGCCAGATAGCCTTTAGCTAGGCCCTCTTCATCAAAATAGACCGCATATTGACTATGGTGATGCATCTCAAACTTGTATTGATACCACCAGTCTGCTCTTTTTACTGGGCCCACTTGATTTGCCATAACTGCTTCATAAACATTTTTGATATCAGCCTGAGCCTCTTGAAAATTTAGCCGCTTCACTGTGCCCACTTGATTATTTGCTTTCGGCCAATCTGAACCGGCAATCTCGTAAATTGTTTTTTCAAACAAATACTCATAACCATAACGACGATAAAAGGGATAGGAAAATGGCGCTAAATAAGTTAAAGCCACACCCGCTTGATTCAAGTCATTCAGCATTTTTTCCATCAACTTGTTAATGCCCCCCTGACCACGATATTCTGGATAAGAGGAGACCGTGCCGATACCGGCCATCTTGAACAATTTAGGGCCAATCCAAATATCAAAAGGCGTCGCTTGTAACTGACTGGCCAAAACATCATCGACCAAATGCCCATAATTCCACGAATGCTCAACCAGGCAATCAAAGCGCTGCCGAACTTCCGGTGTATCTGTTGAACGAAACGCATATTTCCCCAGCTCAAACATTTCTCGGTTACGATTTTCAATCAAACCTGTAGTCTCCATAAGTCACCTCGTAAAAATTTTTCTGCTACTTCAGTAATTAAATTCCCTTTTATTCTAACATAAAGCACAATAAGAAGATTCCATACAACAAAAAAGAGCCTATAACGATAGTTACTTAACAGATATTTTCGAATAAATAGCTAGCGCTGCTTACTTCTGGGGTCAAGTAAAGGCTCATGCTTGCCTCCCTATTTGCCTTTTAGCAAGTAGAGCTCGATAAATTTAATCTGTATTTACTAATGTTATAGTCTCTCCTTGAAAACTATTCGAGCTTATTTACAATAGAATTCAATTGTATTACTGCTCTCATAAAAACTTAAAAACCATTATTTTCTGTTAGTTCCTTAAACCACAACCCACTCTTTTTCAAAGAACGAGCAAAATTGTTTTCTAAATCTACTCGATAAAACCCATAACGATTTTTATAGGCATTTAACCATGACCAACAATCAACAAAAGTCCATGTATGGTAACCAAAACAATTACTACCTTCAGTAATTCCTCGATGTAACTCAGCTAAATGTTCCTCCATAAATTCAATTCGATAATCATCTTGTACCATACCATCTTGAATAAATTTTTCTTCACCTTCGACACCCATGCCGTTTTCTGATACATACCATGGAATATTTCCATATTCATTTTTAATTAACATAGCCATATCGTATAATGCTTTGGGATAAATTTCCCATCCTCGATAAGGATTCATTCGGCGTTCTGGCCAAATATATGGTTCAAATAAATCTTCGAGCGAAGTGATTGGATAATTAGGATTACTTGGAGCCTGAACCCGCATCGGTTGATAATAGTTTAATCCAAGAAAATCAACAGGATATTCTTTAATTAGCGTTTTATCCCCTTCTTGAGTTTGTGGTGTCAATCCAGCTGCTTTAATCAAGTCAATTAGCTTGTTAGGTATCTCTCCTAGAACACAAGGATCAATAAAACTTTTAATTGCAATCAAATCTGCATATTCTTTTGCTTGTAAATCTTCAGCACTTTTACTTCTTGCATAAGCGGGAGTGACATTCAAGATAATTCCAATTTCGCCAGTTTTCCCAGACTCACGAAATGCCTTCACCGCTTCAAAATGCGCTAATAAAGTATGATAACCAACTTGAACAGCTTTTTTTATATCGTGAATAGCAGGATAGTGAAACTCTTGCAAATAAGCTGCTTCAATATGAACTAATGGCTCATTAAAGGTTGACCAGCGATGAACTAAATCGCCAAACTCTTCAAAGACTGTTTTTGCATAAAAGCCAAAAGCATTGACAGATTCACGAGTTTCCCAGCCACCTTTTTCCATCAACCACCAAGGCATGTCAAAATGAAACAAATTCATGACAGGTTCAATCCCATTATCTAAAAGACATTGAAAATAGCTTCGATAAAAATCTACAGCTTCTGGATTCAGTGTTTTTCCGTCGGGCAGTAACCGGGCCCATGAAATAGATGTCCGATAAGAATTCATCCCAATGTCTTTCATCCGGCTAACATCTTCTTGATACATATCATAAACATCTGATGTATCCTCTGGCCCAATCTGATTAAAGAATTTTTCGGGAGCCATTTCAAACCATTTATCCCATGTGGTCGGGCTTTTACCATTTTCCGAACCATGTCCCTCTGTTTGTGGCGCAGATGCAGCTGCACCCCATAAAAAATTATCTGGAAATTTTTTCATTTCTGTTCCTCCTCAAATAGTTAAGAATGCTCAGTTGCTTTAATAGTTTGAAAATTATCAAGTTAATTAAGCGAATCAGTCGTATATTCTCTTCAACCTACCGCTTTGTAAAGTAAATCAAATAAAAAAGTGGCTTCATTTGGCTTTTTCAGTACCGTCACGACGGTCTTATTAAAGCTACAAAGGAATCGCCACCAATTCAAAGCTGCATTTTTTCTTATAATGATTAATGGAATAAAAATATACATTGCGTAAAAAACATTTACTAATTTTCATAGCTGCTATCAATAGAGATATTCTAATAAGATTCTTCCATCATTTGTAACATCTTTTTAAAATGACGTTTCTTAAAAAAAGTCATCAGTGATCCTATTAAAAGGTCATTTAAACGTTGGAATAAACCATAAGAGACCATAGATTCTTTATAAACTAGCTGACAGGTTTCATCGTTAACAGGAATAATCGTATATTCTGTAACAAAATCGTTCTTGGTAGTAGATGTTCGAAAGCGATAAATAGAATTTGTTTCAGCTTCTTCAATTTTGATTTTTGCACTAATGTTGCGGGAAAATTTTTTAACATATTCAAAGTCTTTTAATTGCTTTTCGTTCACAATTTTCCCAGTAACTGAATGAATATCATACAACACTGAATCAATAATTTTTTTATAAAAAATATCTGCAGGTATCTTCATTTGTCGTTTGACTTCCATTATTTTTTAGCCCCCTTGGTTTTCTTCTCTTCCTTTTTTTTTCCTTTGAAGTAAAAATAGGCACCAACACACACTAAGGTAATTCCGGTAGTAAGGCTTAAAAAATCATAGCTGGCAGTTATTGGATTCATTGCATACACAATGATTAAAAATCCAATACTACATAAAAACAGTCCATTTTTTAACATTTCGAACACTTCCTTTCCTTTGATCGACTACGCAGGTGTCACCTGAAAGTATAAGACAGAGCCCCAAGGTTGTGCTTTGATTAAAGCCTTAACTGTTTTAGCCGCTGCATCCAAATCGGTTGCTGTAGTTGTAAAAAATAATTTGATACCTTGTTTTTCTTTGTATGTAAAACTCACATCTGCTTCATTATATGCTTCAAGTAACTCAATAATTTTATCCTGTTGCATCGCACTTGCAATTGAAATCATTCGATACACTCCTCTTTTTTATTTATCATCTCATAAAACGGTTAAAATATAAACTAAAAAATGAGACTGCTTCCCCCTCCTACAGAAGCGTTAGCAGTCTCAATCAAGAATTAATCTTCCCCTAAACCTGGATCGATTTTATTCGCAGCAATAACGAATGGTGTGAAGATTAAGAAAGCTACAATCATACAGATAATCGTGACTATTGGTGCACGCCAGTCAGCTCCTGTTGCTAAGAAGGAGAGGAGAACTGGTGGCACTACCCAGACTACCGCCTGTGATACTGGATTCACCCAACCCATGATTGTTGCAAAGTAACCAATACCAGTTGTCACAAGTGGAGCGACAATGAATGGAATGAACATAATTGGATTTAATACAATTGGCAAACCAAACATTACCGGTTCATTGATATTAAAGATACCAGGTCCAATTGATAATTTAGCAACTGTCAAGTAATCAGCCCGTTTTGCAAATAGTAAGATTGCAATCAGCAGCACAATTGTTCCACCAGAACCACCAAACATAGTGTACGCATCGAATGAACCACGCACCCAGTAATATGCTTTGCCGTCTTGAATGGCGTCAATAACAGCAGCAGCACCAGTTTTTCCATTATAACCTTCTTGGAAAATATTAATATTGATTAATTGTGCTTGTCCCCAAATACCTTCTAAAACTGGTGCCATTACGTTGGTACCATGAATTCCGAAGAACCAGAAGATTTGGATAAACAACTGAACTAATACTAATGCACCGAAGCCCTGCGACAGTCCTAGGAACGGCTCCGCAATGTATTTCTGAATTAAATCGATTAATAATTGACCATCAGTAACTAAGCTAACAATATAATTGATGATAGCAACAACATATAAGGCAATTGTCGCAGGTAAAATAGCTGCGAAAGCTGTTGATACAGCTGGTGGTACTTGTTCTGGCATTTTAATCGTAATGTTTGCCAACATCAGTTTACTATAAATAATTGTCGCTAATGCCCCAATAATCATAATAGTAAAGTAACCATTGGCATTCAAGTGGTCAAGTTTTAACCATCCCCACAAGCCAACGCTTAAGCTACTTCCATCAACTGTTGCACCAATTGCAGCATTGTTAATGGCATCTGCAATGTTACTTGGTACATTCACACCAAGATCAGCAGAAAAAGCTGGACCAAAAGAAATCCCTTGAATAAAGGCAGCTAGTGAAACAATCCCCCCAGCTAAATCATTTACTCGATAAGCCCGAGCAAGGTTAAAGCCCCAAGAAAAGGCAAAAATTAACCCGGCAATTGCCAAGGTCCCATTCCAAACAAAACCATTCACTCCAATAATTTGTTTGATGACGGGAATAGCATTTCCGTCATAGCTCGGGTTGAACTGAGTAGGTAAATCACGAATAATTGCGTTGATCATTACGGCAATGGAACCCGCCATTGTTGCTGGCATTGTACCAATAAAAGCATCCCGTAAGGCAACAAGATGTTTTTGTGCACCAATCTTTGCAGCAATCGGTAGGATGTAACGTTCCATCCATGCAGTTAAAGCATCCATGTTTTTTCCTCCTATTTAATTAAATTTATAAAAAGTAAAGTCTCTCCCCAAAAATGAGATTTTACTTAATACCAAAAACACTTATTTGTCGAGACGACGATATAAATCAATAATTTCTTTTGCTAAATCAGTAAAGGCGATGGCTGTCATCAAGTGATCTTGTGAATGAACAGTCAACAGGGTGACTTGCATGTGATTGCCCTGTGCTTCTTGGGTTAGCATGTTTGTTTGTGAATGATGGGCCTGTACTAAGGAAGCTTCCGCATCGACGATTTTTTGGTCTGCTAATTCAAAGTCGCCGGTTTTGGCTGCTTGAATGGCTTCCATTGCATCGCTTTTGGCGTTACCGCCGTACATAATTAAACCCATGATTGCTTCTAAATTTTGTTGATCTTCCACTTGAAAAATTCCTCCAACTATTTACTTGGCCATCAAAGTTTCAGCTTGATCTAAAACTTTTTCGCCATTCATCATGCCGTAATCTGCCATGTTAATGACATCCAATGGAATGCCTTTAGGCGCAAGTTTTTGCTCAAATTGAGCTTTCATGAAGCGGACTTGCGGTCCCAAAAGTAGTACATCAACATTTTTGTTCTCAAGATTGTTGTCGGCTTCTGATGCGGAAACTGCAAAAATTTCTGCATCGACCCCACGAGATTCTGCTGCTTGCTGCATTTTAGTGACTAACAAACTGGTACTCATCCCTGCTGAACAAACTAACATAATCGTTTTCTTTGCCATTCGATTCACTCCCTCTAATTTATTTCTTACACTCTTATACAAAGCAAGAAGCGTGCCAAAAAAAACAAAAGGAGAATGCTTGAATAACAAGCATTCTCCTTTTGTTTTTGTGTGCACACACTAACAAATTACTGCACACTGTAGATTTTATGTGCGTTGTCGTGGGGATTAATTTGATTATTACGGATCATTTGGACAATAAACGCCACTTCATCATCTGGAATAATCACAGAATGACTCTTTTCAACTGGCAATAAACTAGTTTTTAGTAGGTCCATTTCCAAGCGATTCTCTTTAATAAATTTAGACAAATCTTTAAATTTACGGGGTTTCTGGCCTTTTTTCAAACTATTAATCATAAATGCAATATGAATAATAATGCCCGCTGTGACTTCCGGCTCCAATAATGCGTGCAGCTCGGATTCAACATGCTGCAAATTCAGCTGTAATGTTCTGACTAAAGCCGGCAGCATCTCAACTTGATCCAATTCCTTACTCAAGGTCTGGACAATTTTATCTGTTGGAATTTCATCGCTGACCATTCGTTTTAAGACTGCTAATTTATCATCGTTAAAAATATCATAGGCAGAGAAGAAGGGAATGTTTTGGTAATCGACATCCACTGTCCCAGCAATTGCCTTAATTTCGTATTTATCCAGTAAACCGTCAATGTGTTTACGAAACATTCGCTTTTCAATAAACTGCATCTGAATCAATTCGACTTGATTGGTATCAATGACCGGCTCAATACGCTGATAAAGCCGGGCAGCGACCCCTTCACCAGTAAAGCAAGTAACAATAACAGCTTTTTTCTTCGGCTCCATTTCTTCTTCCAGAAATTGTTCTCGGACCATCATTTCAAAGGAGACTTGAATATTTTGATACATGTCTTCTAAGCTGCGACCAGAAATCGCCATTCGCAAGGCTTCTAGGACAATCATTGTACTAGTCATTGAAATCGCCTTAGTCGGAATACCAGTTTCTTCAAAGATTAGGCTACCAAAGGAATTCAATGAACCCATATCCGTTAATAGCAAAATGCCATTGGAAAAATGTTCCTGATTGTTTTTAATATATTTGCTCAGCTGATTGTACATATTTTGGACTTCCATCGTCAGTGGCATATTAAAGGCTTTGCCGGTGGTGGTGCCCAGTAAATCCTGCGCTGTCTCCAACATACTGCTTGCTGTTGTGCTGCCGTGCATTAATAAAATCACGGCGACTGGATTTTCTTTGAAGGGTTGTTTTTCATCCACATCAATGGCTAAAAACATACTCAAGAAACCAATTTCATCAAAAGGAATCTCAATGTCTTCGCTATCTTCAATTAAATTGGATAAATCAATAGCCACCTTGAATTCATTATTGTAGTCTTTACGAATATTATTTAAATCGGGATGGACAATCATATGACCGTCTTTAATCCGCTCTAAGGTGCTTTGCAGGTGTAAGGCCAAAGCAAAACGTGTTTGTTCATTATAATGGCGATTCAAGCGTTCTTCGGCAATGTCATAGAGTTGATTGGTCAAGGCCCAAATATTATCAGGAATTAATTCTTTATGGATGCTGGCCTTAGCCAATTCTTCTACATAAGTTTCAAAGTAAGCATCGACATCTTTAGCAATCAACGCCTCTAAGTCAACTGTCTCAATACCATCTTCCGTCAATGATGAATACTTTTCTTCAATATCATTATAGACCTGCATGTTTCGCTCAGGGTCTTGAGACCAGACCACTTCCGCAGTCCCTGGTTCAAAGGTCAGGTACTGGCTTTTATTTCCAAAGAAACGCTCGACACTTTCGGGAATTTCTTTGATTTTTAACAGGCCTTTTTGAACCTGCAGTGATAAATCTTTTTGGCGAATCGTTAAATCCCGCTCGCCGTGTGTTCGATAATGTAAAAAAGATTTGGCGCAGACTAATTTCAAATCCCGTTTTACCTGACCGATGTTCCCCTCAGCATCATAGAGCATAAAGGCCAAGACGGCATCTTTTTCAACAACAATCCGCTGATTCAGCCGAAAAGCCTCCTGTTTAATAAAGCGAGTGATGATGCTGTAACGCTCATCGATGGAACGACTCGCTAAATTGGGGAGGGTGATAGCCATTGGAATTCGGCGATTAAAGGTTGTCAAAAAACTGTCGGATGATTCAGTCGTCGCTCCAATAATTTGCACAGAAGCCTCGTATGTTTGACTGCTTTCCCCTAAAGGACGGTAAATGCCTTTATCAATGAAGGTAAACAGCATTTCTTGTCCCTCTGGTGGCAAACGATGAATTTCATCTAAAAATAAAATTCCACCATCTGCTGCTGCCATTAATCCGGGGCTGTCCTCACCAGCTCCGGTATAAGCTCCTTTACGAATACCAAAGATATGGCCAAAAAGCAGCTGCGGATTCTGGGCATAGTCAGCACAGTTAAAGGAGATAAAAGGCGCATCTGCCGGTAAAGTTCCTGATTCTACGGCGAATGAGTACATACATTCCGCAAACATCGACTTGCCGGTACCAGTTTCTCCAAAAATAATTGTATGTAACCCCCGCGGCGGATATAATATCGCCGCTTTAGCCTGTTGGATGGAAACTTTTAATGAATCATTTTCTCCAACTAAATTGGTAAACGTCATCTCAGCAGAATTATCGACATGGACCTGAGTCTCTGAATTTAAACTGCTATAGACAACTGGCCGGCCAGAGGATTTTGTAATTTTATGTTCTTTATAAAGATCGCTTAAATAACGACTGGCACTGCTACGGTCAATCTGCAGCAGGTCGGCTAAAGCAGTGGCTGTCAAGCCGGTTGGTTTATCCTGTAAGACCTTTAGAATATCATCTTTTCGTGACTTCATCGAATCCCCCCTATCAGAAAACGATCCCCTTTTATCATAACACAAAGTTATTTTGAATTGTCCTTCCTATTGAGAAATGTAATAAAAAACAACGGTTACTTAAGTTTACGTACTTTTTTTCGTCCTTTATTTTTTTCTTTTTGATTATATTTTGTATTTTTTTAACTTCTTTGCTTATTTTCTGCAGAAGCTTCCTGATGTAAGGCAGCTCCATAAAGAAAAATCTCGTGACCGTCGACACCAACACTTTTTAATAAGCGCTGAAAATCTCTGAAATTACTGTCATGGACAAAGGTAATCACCTGACCTTTTTTCCCCATGCGACCAGTTCGGCCAGCCCGATGTAAATAGCTTTCTTCACTAGTTGGAATATCGTAGTTAATGACTAGGGGCAGATTTTCGATATCTAAGCCCCTAGCGGCTAAATCCGTTGTGAGTAACAAAGTCAGCTGTTGCTTTTTAAAGTTTTCAATGGCGGCTTTCCGCAGTAATTTATTTTGATCGGAGGCTAAAGACGCCACCGGCAGCTGCCGATAAAGGAGTTTTTCTTCGGCATCGCCTAAATCGCTAAGCTCGTTGAAAAAGACTAAGCTCTGCATCTCAGGGACGTTCGCCAGTCGTCTTAATTCTTCGCCTCTTTTTCTGGGAGTGACTTTTAAATAGTAATGTTCCAGCCCACTAGTTGATTGATCATTTTGGCTGACATCAACAATTTGAATAGCTGGTCGCAATTCTTTGACCTCAGGGATTACCTTTTGACCAGTAGCCGAAAAGAAGGCAAATTGGCTTTGCTGGTTGACGGTTTTGATGATCTGTTGGGGCAGCGCTTCGCCTAAAAGCTGATCGGCTTCATCAAAAATCAAGGTTTGAATTTGATGGGCTTTTAATTTTTTTTGCTTGATTAATTCTAACACCCGTCCCGGTGTTCCCACCAAGACTTCTGGCCGTTCTTTAAGCTTTTCAATTTGCCGTTTGACATTGGCACCACCAATTACCGCCTGGGTCTTTAACCCAAGGGCTTCTCCCCACTCTTTAGCTACCTCAAAAACCTGTATGCTTAACTCTTGCGAAGAAGTTAAAATCAATAGCTGCATCCCTTGCCCAGCTGTTACTCTTTGCAGTGTTGGCAATAAATAGGCCAAAGTTTTGCCTGAGCCTGTCGGGGAAATGCCTAAAAGATTTTCGCCGTCTTTTAACGGTTGGTAGGCCTGACTTTGGATGATGGATGGTTCGCTAAAGCCCTTTTGTTGCCAAAGGGCTTGCCATTTTTCTGGTAATTCTGTAATAAAACTCATTTATTTTCCTCGTTCTTACTTTTATAGTTACATCACTTTAGCCCGATAAAATTTTAAACTATTATTTATCCGCATCAAAGGTGATATCGGCTTGCTTTCTTAAAGCATAGATGACTTCGTTGACATTGCGGGCTAATTCAACCCATTCTTGATAGGCTTCACCTAAATCAGGATCGCTAGGATTTTGGATGATTTTTGCAAAATCAGTCGCCTGATCAAACATCGGCATTTTTTCTCCTTGATCAAATAAGACTGTCGTTTTTTTAGTAGCACGATGATAAAACTCCGCTTTTTCAAAGGCGCTAACACCACTTAAAATCAAAGTGCCATCTTCAAAATATATTTCAGAAGGCAAAAAGGAATCCCCAATTTTACCAGTCTGCAATGCGACATCAAAATCTTCATAGCGAAGGACGCCTAGGCCCAAACCATCAACACCCGTCGAAATTTTTTGGGCAAAATAATACTGGCTGCGGGGCATTCCAAACCAGCCTAAAGCAGCATAAACTAAGTACACCCCTAAATCCATGATGGTGCCGCCGGAAAAATGCGGCGAAAAGATATTCGGCTCTTCTCCGTCTAAAACAGCGTCATAGCGGGAAGAATATTTCATATAAGTGAAGCTAGCACCAATCACCTGTTTATCACAAAGGTAATCGACAATTTTTTTAAAGCCAGATTCATGGATATTGCGGGCCGCCTCAAAGAAAAAGACCCGTTTTTGATTGGCCAGCAGAATTATTTCCGCCATCTCATCCGGCGTTGAAAAAGCCGGTTTTTCGACAATCACATTTTTGCCAGCCAGAATAGCTGCCCGTGCCTGTTCAAAATGCAGGCTATTTGGTGAAGCAATATAGACCGTGTCCATGTGTTCAAGTTCAAAAAAAGTTTTTAGATCCGTTGCGATCTCGACATCGCTAAAATCCTCCACAAATTTTTGAGCGGTCTCTAACCTGCGGGAATATACAGCCGTCAATTCGTATTCTCCCGTGGCTAGCGCTGCATTGATAAAGACGCGGGTAATCCAATTAGTACCAATAACACCTAAGTTAATCATCTGAACTTCCTCTTTTCTTTTTAATTAGGATCGATAAATGAAAAATCTAAATCAAAAGGAATGGCTTCCTTTAAAGTCACTTGATTGGGGCTTACCTGACAATTATAAGCCAAAACCTGAACTCCCGCCTCAATTGCTTCGGCGAAGGCATCCCGTAAGGCCGGCTGCATGGCGGTATGAATCGTTGCCACTTTAACCGGCTGAAATTCAACGACAAAAATGACATAGCTAAGATACCCCTCAGCTAAAACAGCCGTCAATTCAGAAACATGTTTCAAGCCTCGTAAGGTCGGGGCATCTGGAAAGGCTGCTACATTAAAATTTTCCAGCGTCACGCCTTTGACTTCAATAAAAAATTTTTCGCCAGCTGCCGTTTCGCCATAAAAATCAAATTTTGAATGCAGATGCTTGACTTCAGGTTTAATCAGATTAATTTTGCCTGTCAGCTGTGGCAAATGAATCTGACCATTTTTTAAACCTTCCGCCACCAATTTATTGGGTAGCTGACTGTCAATATTAATCCAAAAATCAGCCTTTTTCACCGCAATCAAATCATATTTGGTTTTGCGGGCAGGACTATCTTGATAACTAATGGCGACGAGTGCGTCGGCAATTAATAACTCTGTGCCCCGTCCGGTATTTTTCACATGCACAATCACCAGCTCATCTTCTAATAAACACTCAGCAATAAAGCGATTGACCCTGCGGACAAATCGAGCTAAATAAATATTTTGATACTCCATTTTTTCACCTGCTTCTTTAGCATCTTACCATAATTTATGGGCTTTCACTATCGTTTTCAATGGAAGCATAATGCTGCTAAGTAACAGAAACCTTACAATTTTTTTACAGAAAAGAATTCCGCTATCATCTGTGACAGAATCGTGGTACTCTATTTTTGAAAAGGTTAAAAAGGTGGATAACAATGAGAAAAAAATGGCCTCTGGTATTAGGTGCGTCTCTTCTGACCGGCTTGGTTGGTTTGGCAACTTTTCCCAAAAAAGCCCCCAAGACAAAAGATGATGTCTTAAACAGCTATGTTGGTAACTGGCAGTTTAATGATCATCGCAAACAGACCCACAGTTTGAAAATTGAATCGACATTTTCCATCACGATTGATGATAAACTTTTAAAAGCGGTCTTAATTGAATTGACCAAAGAAAAATTAGTCTTACGGGATGAGTATGGTTACCATATCGTTGTTCAGCTTTTAGGTGACGGTCAGGCAACTTTGTATGATGAGGCAGAAGATAGAGTAATTGAGTTGCAACTAGAGAGTAATAAATAAAATTAAAATATCTAAGTTAGTCCCTTTTTAAGACGACCAACTTAGATATTTTTGTGTTTGTTTCTTGCTGACAGATTAAAGAAAAAATCAAAATAACCTCTGCAAAAATTAATGACAATTTTTGCAGAGGTTTAGTTTTTCTATAATTCATCAATTGTCTTACGATCTTCTGTCTTACTCAGCTTTCCTTGACGGCTAGCCAATTCAGCTGAAATATCTGCCATGCTAACCCCTTGATTCACTAGTAAAACCAGCAGGTGATAGATTAAATCAGCTGATTCATACACCAATTCTTCATTATTATTTTTTGCGGCAATAATAACTTCGGTGCTTTCTTCGCCGACTTTTTTTAAGATTTTATCCAAGCCTTTATCGAAAAGGTAATTGGTATAAGAACCATCTTTTGGTTGATTTTTGCGATCTAGTATTTCTTGATATAAATCATCAATCATGTGTGTTGCCCCCTTTAGTTTTCAAAATTAGGACTTTCAATTGGCGTGAAAAAACAGCTGTGAGCGCCGGTATGACAAGCCGGACCAGTTTGATCAACATAAACTAAGAGTGTATCTTGATCACAATCCAAAAACATTTTTTTTACTCGTTGTAAATGTCCGCTAGTCTCGCCTTTCTTCCACAGTTGATTTCTGGAGCGGGAGAAAAACCAAGTATAACCGCTCGCCAAAGTTTTTTGGTAACTTTCCTCATTCATATAAGCCAGCATCAGCACCTCTTGTGTTGTCTCCTCCACAACAATTGCCGGCACTAACCCTTTGGAAAAATCTGGAATCATTTTCGCACCTCCACATGATGTTCTGCTAATAAAGCCTTGACTTCCGGCACCTTAACTTCACCGTAATGGAAGATGCTAGCAGCTAAAGCGGCGGTCACCGGTGTCTTTTCAAAGACCTCTAAAATATCTTGACTGCTACCACAGCCCCCTGAGGCAATCACCGGAACACTCACCGCCTCAGCGATTACTTGGTTCAATGGTAAATCATAGCCCGCTTTCGTGCCATCAGCATCCATACTTGTAAGCAGGATTTCACCTGCACCTAATTCGACAGCTTTTTTGGCCCATTCCAAAGCATCCAAGCCAGTATCCTCACGACCACCCCTAACAAAAACATGCCAGCCGTCACCCACTTTTTTAGCATCGATGGCAACTACAATACATTGATTACCAAATTTTTCAGCCCCGGCAGAAATTAATGCTGGGTTGGCGATGGCTGCGGAATTTAAAGAAATTTTATCAGCGCCGGCCTTTAACATTTTTTGCATATCTTCCACGGAGCGAATACCTCCGCCGACTGTCAAGGGAATAAAAACTTCCGCAGCAGTCCGCTCGACAACCTCCACCATGGTTTTTCTTTCATCGCTGGTGGCGGTAATATCTAAGAAAACTAATTCGTCTGCTCCCTGCTCATTATAAGCTCGGGCCACTTCCACTGGATCACCAACATCCGTTAAATTAACAAAATTGACTCCTTTGACCACTCGTCCGTCTGTAACATCGAGACAAGGAATAATTCGTTTAGCTAACATTTTGCACCTCCAGCATTTCCTCCAAACTGACCTTGCCGCTGTAATAAGCTTTGCCGACAATCGCACCAGCCAAATGTAACTGAGCCAAATCAAACAAGTCCTGTTGACTGGCCACTCCGCCAGAAGCGATAATCTTGACGGCAGGTACAGCCTTTTGCAAAGCTTGATAGTCTGCTAATGTTGGACCGGCTAATGTTCCATCTTTACTAATATCTGTGTAAATTATCGTTTTGACACCCATCGCTGCCATCTCTTTTGCTAAGGTTAGGTAATCAGTTTGACTAACCTCTAGCCAACCGCTTACTGCTACTTTGCCATTTTTGGCGTCGATGCCGACAGCAATTTTTTCTCCGAATAATTCAACAGCTTCCCGCACCAGCTCAGGCTGACTTAAAGCAGCCGAACCGATAATTACCCGACTAACACCCAAAGCCAAATACTCTTCAATTTGAGCTAAAGTGCGGATACCACCGCCAATTTCCACTTGCAGCCCTAAACTCAAAATACCCTTGATAATATCTGCATTGACTGCTCTGCCAGCCAATGCACCGTCTAAGTCGACGACATGAATAAATTGAAAGCCAGCTTTGGCAAAAATTTCGGCTTGAGCTATTGGATCTGGATGAACGACGGTTTTTTGCTCAAAATCACCTTGGACTAAACGGACAGCTTGACCGTCACGAATATCAATTGCGGGTAATACTTGCATGATCAACGACCTCCTTAAAGCCTTTTAATAATGTCATCCCAGCTTCACCACTTTTTTCTGGATGGAATTGGGCCCCATAGACATTGCCCTTTGAAATCACAGCCGGCACTTTTAAGGAATATTGTGCCAGTCCATCAATATATTCTTGTTCGCAGTCAGCATAATAGGAATGGACAAAATAAAAATATTCACCAGCAATTTCTTTAGTCAATGCATTCTCTTGGGTGACCATCAACTGATTCCAGCCCATATGGGGAACCGGAAAAGCTTTTTCCTCTGGAAGCTTTTCACAGATTCCCGGAATAAAACCTAAGCCATCATGATAGCCGTATTCCATGCTGCCTTCTAAAAGCAGCTGCATCCCTAAACAAACACCTAGTAAGGGAATTCCTCTTTCAACCGCTTCATTTAAAACTGAAATCAAATTTCGTTGCTTTAATTGTTCCATCGCTAAAGCATATGCGCCAACTCCCGGTAAGATCAAGCCATCAGCCGCTAAAATATCTGCCGCTTGGTCGCTAATCTGACTTTCTAAACCGATAAAATCTAAGGCCTTCTGCACATTGCGGGTATTGCCCGTATCATAGTCGACAATAATAATCATCTACAACATTCCCTTCGTTGAATTGACGCCTTGAATGTCGGGATTATTGGTAATCGCCTCCCGCAAAGCTCGCCCAGTTGCTTTAAAGAGTGCTTCGATTTTATGATGACTATTTTTCCCGTGTAAAATTTTTAAATGCAAATTCATCTGCAGATTAAAGGCTAAGGCTTGGAAAAATTCTTCTGTCAGCTCGGTGTCAAAAGCACCAAGTTTCGGATTATCAAAGGTAGCGTCGAAAACTAAGAAGGAACGACCGCTTAAATCCACAACAGCTAAGCCTAATGTTTCATCCATCGGTACAAAACTTGAGCCGTAACGATTGATGCCGGCTTTATCACCTAAGGCTTCTCGAAGGCACTGGCCTAAAACAATTCCAACGTCCTCAACAGTGTGATGACTGTCTACCTCTAAATCACCGTCAACAGTCACCTCAAGGGAGATGCGACTGTGGCGAGCAAACAAAGTTAGCATATGGTCAAAAAAGCCGACGCCGGTTTGAATCGAAACCGGCTCTTGTTGGTCTAAGTTTAACGCTAATTTAATTTTAGTTTCATTCGTGTTTCGCATCATTTCTGCTTGGCGCATTAGTTTTCCTCCTCAAATCGAATATCAATCGCCCGGGCGTGGGCCTCAAGACCTTCTTTGCGAGCCAAAGTCGTAATCGCTTTTTGATCTTCCTGCAGCGCTTCTTTTGTATAGTAGGTAAATTGACTGTGTTTAACAAAATCATAGACCCCCAGTGGTGAAAAGAAGCGTGCGGTGCCGCTAGTTGGCAATACATGATTGGTCCCTGCAAAATAATCTCCGACTGGTTCAGAGGCGTACTCTCCTAAAAAGATTGAGCCGGCATTTTTGATAGCACCTAGATAACTCATAGGATCAGTGACCTGAACTTCTAAATGTTCGGGGGCAACAGCATTCATTAATTCAAACATTTCCTCAGTCGTATTGCATAAAACAATCCGGCCAAAATCGCGAATGGCCGCTTCAGCAATCGCCCGCCGTGGCAAAGTTTTTAATTGGGCCGCCACAGCAGCCTCAACTTTTTCACCTAGCTTGACATCATTTGTCACTAAAATCGCTCGGGCCAAGACATCATGTTCCGCCTGAGATAATAAATCAGCAGCAATATAATCTGGATTCGCATTTTCATCGGCAATTACGCCGATTTCAGACGGTCCGGCAATCATATCAATTGCAACTTGCCCATAGACCATTTTTTTGGCTGTCGCAACATAGATATTACCCGGCCCCACAATTTTATCCACTTGAGGAATCGTTTCCGTTCCATAGGCAACAGCGGCTATCGCTTGAGCGCCGCCAACTTGGAAAATCCGATCGACACCGGCAATTTTGGCCGCCGCCAAAATCACTGGCGGAATTCCGTCTTTTCCAGGAGGTGTCACCATGATAATTTCTTTAACCCCGGCAATCTTTGCCGGTAAAACGTTCATCAAAACAGAGGAAGGATAAGCAGCCGTGCCTCCGGGAACATAGACAGCCACTCGCTCTAAAGGAATCACCAATTGTCCACGAATCACACCAACTCGATTGGCATCGACAAAGGGCACTTGTTTTTGCTGCCGATGATAACTGATAATATTATCCTTGGCTGCCTCTAAAGCACTGATGACCTCAGGCTCAACTAAGTCTAAAGCGAAATCCACAGTTTTTGCGGAAATCTCCAGCTCGTCTAATAGAACCTGATCGAATGTTTCGGTAAATTTAACGACAGCAGCATCGCCTGTTTCAGAAACTTCTTTTAAGATTGCTGCCACCTGTTGGTCAATTATCTGTTGTTGATTGTTATTGCTTCTTTGATCCGTTGCCAAATCTTTTAAAATATCTGCCTTGCTGCCCTTTAACCATTTCATAGTGCATTCTCCTTTATTTCTTGACTGATTGTTGCCAGCAATTGAGAAATTTCTGTCCGCTTGCGTTTTAAAGCAGCCCGATTCGCAATCATTCGTGCAGAAATTTCCATGATATCTTCGTAAACCTGCAGACCGTTTTCTCTTAAAGTCGTTCCAGTTTCAACAATATCCACGATAGCATCTGCCAAACCTAAAATCGGCGCAATTTCCACTGAGCCTTCGATGCGGATGATTTCGACATCCTCACCCTTTTTTTGAAAATGCTGGCGGGCAACCGTCGGATATTTAGTAGCAATCATTTTCCGTTTATAATCTTTTAATTCAAAGCCGGCAGTTGATGCGACGGAAAATTTACAGCGGCCAATGCCTAAATCCAACAATTCATAATACTCGCCGGGATGTTCAATTAAAACATCCTTGCCGACAACACCTAAATCAGCTACACCATGGCGGACGTAGGTGGTGACATCCGCTGCCTTGACTAATAAAAAAGTCAGCTCACCAGCAGGGGAAGTAAAGGTCAACTTGCGATTGCTTTCATCAACAAAACTGACGTCGATGCCGGCCTTTTCAAAAAGGGCCAGCGTCTGCTTTTGTAGGCGCCCTTTAGTTAGCGCAATTGTTAAACTCATCTTATTCACCCACCTTAATCAGCTCTTGACCTAATTCAGTAATTACTAAAATTTCCGGAATCTGCCAGCGTTTGGCGTAGGCCTTCGTCTCTGCTAGCGTATCAAACAGAGCTAGCCTGGTTGTTTCTGTTATCAGTTGTTGCGCTTCACAAAAAGTTTCTACTGATGTGAAAATTAAACGATTGACTTGGTCCTGCTTCGGTAAAATACCTAATTCATACTGGGCTTCAATCAATGCATCCAAATTTAAAGCCACGCCGACAGCAGCTGTTGGCTCCATTTCAAATTTTTCCAAGAGGCGATCATAGCGGCCGCCGCTTAAAAAGTCTTCAGCAATTCCAGCACCATAAGCATTGAAAATAATTCCTGTGTAATAATCCTTTTTGGCTACCGTGCCTAAATCGACGGTAATCGGAAACTCCGCTGTCACCTGCGTCAAGTAGCCCGCTAATGTTTGTAAATCAGTTAATAATTGTAAAATCGGCGTCACTCGCGGCAGTAATTTCTGAGCTTTTTCAAGGGTCTCATCAATATCTCCGAAAAGCATTGGTAAAGCTTTGAGAAAAGCGTCGTACTCACTAGGGTGCGCTTCAACAAATTTTGCAACCGTCGAGATATTTTTTTCTGATAAAGCCTGTCTTAAGGCCTGTTTGTCCTCCATTGAAAAGTTCAGCTCCGCTTCAATCACTGGAACGATTGCGGCGTGTCCTAATTCAAAATGCACATGGGGGATTTGCATCGCTTGCATGACACTATAGCTCGCTAATAAACATTCCAGTTCTGCTTTGATTGAAGGATAACCGACAATTTCAATACCGATTTGCGTCAACTCATTGCGCATCCCTTCAAGCTGGCGGCCATCTCTAAAAATTTTGCCGCTATAGGCTAATTGCAGCGGCAGTTGAACCCCCGTTGTTGCAATCACTCGGCCAATCGGTAAAGTCATATCCGGTCGCAGGACTTGGGTGCGGCCTTGGCCATCGTAAAAGCGGTAAAGATTATCTTGATTTGCTACCACATTAAAGACATCCTCAAACTCAATTGATGGTGTTTCTATCCGCTGATAGCCGCGTTTTTTTAAGACTTCCATGATCTCTGCTTCTAAAGCGGCACTGCCGTAAGCTTTTCTAAACAAGCGGTCCCGCATGCCATTTGGTAAAGATTTTTTCCAACTCATCAGTCGGCCCCCTTCAATTTTTCCTGCAAGTAGTTAACAACTGCTGTCTCGGCTATTTCTGCCCTCTCACCTGTGCGCATATCTTTGACTGACACCGTCTGTTTTTCAATTTCATCTTCGCCGATAATCAAACTAAAAGGCACCTTCAAACGGTCGGCATAGCGCATTTTCTTTTTAAAGGCCGTTGCCTCACTATAAAAAATCACCGGCACATTTTGTCCTCTGAGTAGATTAGCTAATTTTAAACCGGCTGAAAAACTATTTTGGTCATAAGGTAAAATAACTGCGGCAACCTTAGTCTGCTGGGAAATATTTAATAATTTATTTTCTAATAATTGATAAAACAATCTGGAGAGACCGATTGAAATGCCAACTCCCGGTAATGGCGTTTTTGAGAAATGACCTAGTAGATTATCATAGCGCCCTCCTGAACAAATACTGCCCAGCTGTGGATACTCATCCAAAAAAGTTTCATAAACCGTCCCAGTGTAATAATCTAGCCCTCTTGTGATGCTCAAATTGAATTGAAAGCGACTTTCCGGCAAGTTTAAATCCTGCAGCACTTGATAAATTTCCTGCAAATTAATCAGGCCAGCTTGAAATTCTTCATTTGCGATAGCCAAATCGCTTAAAGCCGCTAAAACTTCGCTATTGGTCCCTTGAATAGCCAGAAAATCCTGCAGCTGCTTAGCTTGTTCACTGGTCAAGTTTAGTTTCTGCAACTCTGCTGCAAATTCCTCAGAAGAAATTTTGGCTAGTTTATCGATTAGCCGCAAAAGCGGAGTCGGTTCTGCCTGATAACCAATGGCTTTAAAAAAGCCATTTAACAATTTGCGGTCGTTGATTTGGATAGTGAATTCACCAATTTGAAATGCTTCAAAAATTTGATTGATAACCGCCGGAAACTCCCCATCAATGTAAGGATTATTGCTGCCAATCACATCGATATCACATTGATAAAATTCCCGATAACGACCAGCCTGAGCTCGCTCAGCCCGATGAACTTTGGCAATTTGATAACGGCGAAAAGGAAAAATTAAGTTCCCCTGTCGCTCAGCTACATAGCGGGCTAGTGGTAAGGTCAAATCAAAGGGTAGACAGAAATTATTTTTCCCCCGCTGTAATTCATACACCTGCTTGTCCGTTTCACCACCGCCCTTTGCCAAGAGGACATCTTTAAGCTCTAGCTGCGGCGTTTCAATCGGGGTAAAGCCATAAAGTTCATAGGTGTCGCGAATAATCGTCAGCAAATGGTTAAAGGCTAACTGCTCCTCTGGCGAGTATTCTGGAAAACCGCTGGCAATTCTCGGCTGGGTGATTTTCATATCGGCTGCTCCTTTATCTGATTAATTGCTTTTTAAGCTACATAAAAATTTGGAAATAAAAAAAGTCCTCTTGGCAAAAAAAGCCAAGAGGACGAGAATTGGTAAACTCCCGGGGTACCACCTCAGATTCATCTGCACTTCACAGGGCAGATCTCTGCTAGTTAATAACTAGAACATGGGTAACGGCCATCGCCGATTTTTCCTACTACTTTCAGAAAAATAACTCCTAGATGTGTTCGGCTTGATTTAGTACTTCCTTCACAGCTGTCGGAAGCTCTCTTAGACTAAAGAGCAAACTTACTTTTTCTAATCAAAGTTTTATTTTCTCATTCATTTATCATAAATTAACACAAATTTTTGTATCCGTCAAACTTATTGTGCAACCAAAGCTCTTAATTGAGCATCGACATTTTCTGCCGCCAAACGACCTTCTCGAATTGCCCAGATAACTAAACTTGGGCCCCGTTTGGCATCGCCGGCCACAAAAACCCGTTCATTGTTGGTGGTGTAATCATCTAAAATTTCAGAAACCCCAAATTCAGCCAATAAACTATGCTCTGGACCGGTAAAGCCCATCGCCAACAAGACCAAATCAGCCTTCATGCGTTTTTCAGTACCTTCCACCGGTTGGAATTGATTATCGACTTCGACGGTTTCAATGGCAATTAATTGACCCCGTTCCGCTCCTAAAAATTTAGTTGTGGAAGTAGAATAATACGTTAATTGTTCATCTTGAACAAAGTGAGCTTCCGCTTGTCCGTAGCCTTCTTTATCCACCATCGGATATTCAGGCCAAGGATTCGCTGGTGTGCGTTGTTCCGGTAAAATCGGGGTAATTTCCAACTGTTTCACCGACGCTGCTCCTTGACGAATCGCCGAAGCTAGACAGTCGTTTCCGGTATCACCGCCGCCGATTACGACAACATGTTTGCCTTCAAGTTTACGGCTAGTGGCGCCTTTACCATGTTTTAAAACATCTTTTGTTGCTTCTGTCAAATAATCAACAGCAAAGCGAACGCCTTCTAATTCCCGCCCTGGAGCTTTTAAATCACGGGGCACAGATGCGCCGCTAGTGATAATCACCCGGTCAAACTCAGCATATAATTCCTCAGCGGTTTTATCGGTGCCAATTTCAGTGTTGGCAACAAACTTAATGCCGACCTCCATCATCACATCGATACGCCGCTGCACAACGTCTTTATCCAATTTCATATTTGGAATGCCGTACATTAAAAGGCCGCCGAAACGATCTGAGCGTTCAAAGATTGTGACATTATGTCCCAATTGATTCAACCGCCAAGCGGCTGAAAGCCCAGCCGGTCCACTGCCGACAATCGCAATCTGAAAGTCAGTCCGGCTTTCAGGAATCCCTGTTGGACGCACCCAGTCGTTGTCAAAGGCCGTGTCAATGATGAAGCGTTCATTGTCATGAATCGCAACACCAGAGCCGTTCAAGGCCTCGGTACAAGATTTTTCACAGGGGGCGGGACAAACCCGGCCGGTCATTTCGGGAATCGGATTGGTGCGGCTCAGACGTTCCCAAGCCTTTTTGTATTCCCCGCGATAAACTAAATCATTCCACTCAGGAATTAAATTATCATTGGGGCACCCAGAAACTGCCCGCTTGCCACCGTAAAAAACACCGGTATGGCAAAAAGGAATGCCACAGCTCATACAGCGGGCGGCTTGTTCTTGCCGCTCAGTTTCTTCAAGGGGCGTTTGCAATTCTTCCCAGTCGGTAATGCGCTCTTCAACTGGTCGGTAAGGGTTATCCTTGCGGGGATATTTTAAAAATCCAAATGGATCTGCCATTTTAGCCACGCTCCTTCACTGCAGGTTTTGGCGGTGCAACTTGCTCGCCGATGACACTTTCAAAGGCTTTTTCCAATAACGCATCGCCTCTAAGTTTGGTCTTCTTACGTAATTTTTCAGTTACATTGATCATTTCATGGTACTCAGTCGGGTAAACCTTCACAAAATTAGCCTGTTCAGTTTCCCAGTTTTCTAAAATAGTCGTTGCTTTTTTGGAGCCTGTATAATCCCGATGTTTTTCTAACAACTCTTTTAAGATCTTATCATTTCCAGATTCTCCCAATTTAAATAACTCCACCATCTCAGTATTTAACTGCTCTGGGAAATTACCTTCCGGATCGTAGATGTAAGCTACCCCGCCGGACATGCCGGCACCGAAGTTACGGCCAGTGCTTCCTAAGATAACAGCCACACCACCGGTCATATATTCACAACCATGGTCACCGACACCTTCTACGACAACCTCGGCTCCGCTATTTCTGACACAGAAGCGTTCCCCAGCTCGGCCCATGAAATAGGCCTCGCCACGATTGGCACCAAAGCAGGCAACATTGCCGACAATTGGTGATTGTTCGATATCATAAGCAGCATCGCTTGGCGGCAAAATAATTAAACGGCCGCCGCTGAGACCTTTGGCCACATAGTCATTGGCTTCACCAATTAATTTCAGTTCCATTCCCTGAGTGGTAAAGGCCCCAAAACTTTGACCAGCGATTCCGGTATATTCGTATTTAATCAGTCCTGGTGTCACTTGATAATTGCCAAAGCGTTCGGCAATCCAGCCTCCCATACGAGCGCCTACTGTCCGGTTTACATTGTTAATCGGACCAGTTAAAGCAACTTGCTGCTGGTTATCAATCGCCGCTTTAGCAAAAGCATCCAGTTCTTTCCATTGGCGCGGTTCTTTGAAGGGATCATCACATTTCCGTTCAATCGGTAAGGTGCTCCCCAAAATTCTTGAAAAGTCTAAAGATTTCGCTTTTCCCTTGGCGACAAATTTAGGCTTCAAGACTTCCCCATGGCCAATCATTTCATCTACGGTTCTAAAGCCTAGTTCTGCCATGATTTCTCTTAAATCCTCAGCGACAAACATCATTGCATTGACTACATGTTCTGGTTTACCGGCGAAAAATTTCCGCAACGCCGGATTTTGCGTCGCAACACCTACCGGACAAGTATTCAAACTGCATACCCGCATCATTACGCAACCAACTGCTACTAAAGCAAGGGAAGCAAAACTATATTCCTCAGCTCCTAAGATAGCCGCAATCGCCACATCACGACCGGTCATTAATTTGCCGTCGGTTTCTAAGGTCATCCGCTGACGCAGGTTGTTCATAGCAAGTGTTTGATGGGCTTCCGCTAGGCCCATCTCCCATGGTAAGCCAGCATCCCGTACAGAATTACGAGGCGAAGCTCCCGTTCCACCATCGTAACCGGAAATAACGACAACATCTGCACCAGCCTTCACTACGCCGGTGGCAATTGTGCCAACACCGGTGGAGGAAACTAGTTTGACGTTGATTTTGGCATAAGGATTGATGGTTTTTAAGTCATAAATCAGCTGTGCCAAATCTTCAATCGAATAAATATCATGATGAGGTGGTGGTGAAATCAATCGTACACCCGGCGTTGAGCCCCGGATTTCTGCCACCCAAGGAAAGACTTTATTCCCCGGCAGTTGCCCACCTTCACCAGGCTTAGCACCTTGAGCCATTTTAATCTGCAATTCATCAGCACTCATTAGATATTCTGCATTGACCCCAAAACGGCCAGAAGCAACCTGTTTGATGCGGCTATTTAAATTGACGCCATTGGCCTGTGGCTTGAAGCGATTGCGGTTTTCGCCGCCTTCACCGCTGTTGGATTTAGCGCCGATGGAGTTCATCGCTTCAGCGATACATTCGTGGGCCTCTTGGCTAAGGGAGCCAAAACTCATTGCACCGACTTTAAACCGTTTGACAATCATCTCAGCCGGCTCGACCTCAGATAATTTGACTGCTGGCCGATCCGCTGCAAATTCCCACATCGAACGCAAGGTCGTCGGCTGCTTGATTGCTTCGTCATTTAATTCGCGGGCGTATTCTTTGTACAGTTGATAATCGCCTTTACGAATCGCTGTTTGGAAATTATAAATTGTTTTTGGATTAAAGAGATGGTGTTCGCCATCTGCTTTAAATTGGAAGCTGCCGCCAGAAGGCAGGAAATCGTCTTGCTTTTCGCCATAAGCAAAATTATAGCGGGCCAAATATTCAGCTTCAATCTGATTTAACGATAAACCGCCAATTCGACTAGCGGTGCCAGTGAAGAATTTTTCAACAACTTGGCCAGATAGACCGACCGCTTCAAATAATTGGGCACCGTGATAGCCAGCAATTGTCGAAATCCCCATGCGGGACATCACTTTGATGATGCCTTTTTCAGCAGCTTGTCGATAGGTTTCAATTTTATCCGTCATTTTAAAATCTTTAATTGTTGCGTAAGCTCCGTAAGGGTGAATTGCCGACGCACCAAAGCCAATCAACATAGCAAAATGGTGGACCTCGCAGACTTCTGCTGAATCAACGACAATCGAGGCCAGACCTCGTTTGCCTTTTTCCACTAAATAGTTGTGTAAACCAGAGACCGCCAATAAAATCGGCAAAGCCATTTGGCCTTCCTGCGAATTTCGATCCGTCAAAACTAAGATAGTCGCCCCTTCATCGACTTTTTCCTCCGCTTCTTTAAACATACTTTCTAATGCATGTAAAAAGCGGTTATCGTTTTCCTGATAGACGCTATATAAAATCGACTGCTCGACAGCTTTTTGACCTTTTAGCGCAACTTGCTTAATCTTGTCAAAATCAGCCGTTGATAACACTGGGCTTTCAATTTTCAGCTTGTGACAGTTTTTTTTATTATCAACTTTTACATCTGCATCCCGACCTAAGAACATTTCAGTACCGATAACTAATTTTTCCCGAATCGCATCGATAGGAGGATTGGTCACCTGAGCAAATTGTTGTTTGAAATAGGTAAATAAAGACTGCGGTTTTTCACTTAAAACTGCTAAAGGTGAATCAAAGCCCATCGAAATAACCGGCTCTTCGCCTTTTTCTGCCATTGGTATAATTAAAGTGCGGATAATTTCATCTGTGTAGCCGTTTAATTTCCATAAACGTTTTAATTCTTTTTCAGAAAAATCCTTTGCTGCTTCATCTGACACTTCAGCTAAATCTGCTACTGTTAAACGAGTGCTGTCCAACCACTCCCGATATGGATGGGCGGTTGCATACTTCTCTTTAATTTCTTCATTACGGTAAAAGTTACCAGTAGTCGTGTCAACTAAAATCATATTGGCTGGCCCTAATACGCCTTTTTCGACTACCGTAGCCGGTTCTAAATCAACGACGCCAGACTCAGAAGCCACAATAATCATCCGGTCCTTCGTAATTGAATAACGAGACGGACGCAGGCCATTGCGGTCTAAAGTTGCTCCCACCATATCGCCATCTGTAAAACACAAAGCCGCAGGGCCATCCCATGGAGCCATGAAACTTGACGCATATTCATAAAATGCGGCCGTTTCATCAGCTAATTTCGCTTCCGGTGACCAAGCTTCAGGAATCATCATCATTAAAGCCTGGGGAATATCCCGGCCATTGCGATAAAGATATTCTAAACAGTTTTCTAATTTCGCTGAGTCAGAATTTTCTTCATTATAAATTTCAATATGATGGCTGCGCATCCAGTTTTCGGCACCTCTTAGAGTATTAATTTCTCCATTATGAGCTAAAAAGCGAAACGGTTGCGCCCGATCCCAGCTGGGAAAGGTATTCGTTGAAAAACGAGAATGCGTTAAAGCAATGCTGGTTTCCATCGTTTTATCTGATAAGTCCGGGAAAAAGAGCCGCACTTGATAAGCGTGGAGCATGCCTTTATATACAATTGTCTTAGAAGACAAAGAGCAAATTGCCATTTCTTCTGGCGCATAGGTTTTTTCAAGCTTACGCCGCAGTCGGAATAAACGATCCTCAAAAGCGCGGCCCGCTTTGACATCAATCGGCTTTTCGACAAAAATTTGGACAAAGCTTGGCATAACTTTTTGTGCACCTGGTCCACAGTTTTCAAAGACAAACGGAACATCCCGATGCCACAAAACGTGATAGCCAGCCTGTTCAATATCTAAGGTTATGGCCTGTAGCATGTGGTCTTTATGGGTTTCTTCCTGTGGTAAAAAAAGCATGCCCACAGCATAATTGCCTTTTTCAGGCAATTCAACCTGCGCTTTGGCTGCTTGTTTTTGGAAAAAGACATCCGGCAAAGCCATTAAAATACCCGCACCGTCACCAGTATCAGGTTCTGCCCCAGTTCCGCCGCGATGATTCATCCGTTCCAACATAGTTAAAGCATGATCGACTAATTGATGGGAAGCCACACCGTCCATTTGGGCAATAAAACCCATTCCACAGGCATCTTTTTCAAATGAGGGATCATACATTGTTTTTTTAGCTTCCGGCAGTTTTACTTTCATGGACACCAACCCTTTTAAATATTTTGAAAATTCTAATTTTATTTTAATATTCTACCTTGTTTTTCACAGAATTACAATGCATTTGCAAAATAATTTTCATTGAAAGCCCTCTATTACTTTATTTTATTAAAAATAATAGCAGTTTTACTTTCATTAAAATAGTCAAAGAAAGACTTTTTTGATAAAATTAGTCTATTGGAAAGGAAGTTAAGCTACATGACCCCAAATCGCGAAGATTATTTGAAATTATTATTGGAGCTGGGCGGCGACAAACGCAAGATTAACAATAAGCAAATTGTTTCCGGACTGAATGTTTCCGCGGCTTCCGTCAGCGAGATGATTAACAAGCTAGTCAAAGAGGGCTTAGTTGATCATTTTCCTTATCAAGGAGCACAGCTAACTTTCAAAGGTACTCAGTTGGCCAGCAGTTTAATCCGTAAGCATCGCTTATGGGAAGTTTTTTTAGTGGAGCATCTGAATTATCCTTGGAATACGGTCCACGATGATGCTGAAGTCTTAGAGCATGTGACCTCAGATCATTTGGCAAACCACTTGGAGGAATATCTAGAGCATCCTCAATACTGTCCCCACGGCGGAATGATTCCTGCTGCAACAGCCGTAGTCGATGAAAAAGAGCGGCAAACCCTGAAAGATTATCCAATCGGAGCAACGATTCGCATCGCCCGCGTGTTAGACGAACAGGAGCTCTTGGATTATTTAGTTTCAGTTAATATTAAAATTGATGAGCACTTTACCATCAGCGATAAAGCCGCCTTCGAAGGTCCCATCACGCTGGAAAATGAAACCAAAAAAGTCGCCATCAGCTTTAAGGCCGCCAGCACCATTTTTGTTGATCCGCTATAAATAGTTTCCCCAGCGCAACACAATCGCAATCAAAAGGAGTTTTTATGATGAAAAATGATATCCGCGTCTTAATGACGATCTTTGGCGGTACCGGTGATTTAGCCAAACGCAAATTGTACCCTTCTCTTTTTCGCCTTTACAAAAAAGGCGAAATTACTAACCATTTTGCAGTGATTGGCACCGCTAGAAGAGAATGGAGCGATGATTATTATCGGGAAATCGTCAAAGAAACCATTCAAGATTTAAATCCGACAGAGGCTGAAGCAACTGATTTTGCTAGCCACTTTTACTATCAAGCCCATAACGTGACCGATACGCAACATTATGATGCCTTGAAAACACTGGCTGATAAATTGGATGAGACCTATCAGATTGAAGGCAATCGCCTGTACTACTTAGCCATGTCTCCGCAATTTTTCGGGACAATCGTCGAACATTTAAAGAGTCAGCAAATTATTTCTGATCACGGCTTTGACCGTTTGATTATCGAAAAACCTTTTGGCTCAGATTACCAATCGGCTTACCAGCTGAACCAAGAAATTCGGGCAGCCTTTCCAGAACAAGATATTTTCCGGATTGACCACTACCTCGGTAAAGAAATGATTCAAAATATTTCTGCCATCCGTTTTGCCAATAATATTTTTGAGTCCCAATGGAACAATCGTTATATTGACAATGTGCAAATTACTTTTGCTGAGTCATTAGGGGTTGAAGATCGCGGCGGCTATTATGAAAATAGTGGCGCCTTGAAGGACATGGTGCAAAATCATATTCTGCAGGTCGTCTCCTTATTAGCCATGGAGCCACCAGTTGCCTTTTCAGAAAAAGAAATTCGGACTGAAAAAGTCAAAGCCTTAAATGCCATACGCATTTACAATGAAGAAGAAGCGCTGGAAAACTTTGTTCGGGGTCAATACGGTGAAGGGCAATTAGCGAATCAATCTTTTGTCGATTATCGCCATGAGCCAAACGTTAGCCCTGATTCCACGATTGAAACTTTTGTTGCTGGTAAATTTTATATCGATAATTTTCGCTGGTCTGGTGTGCCTTTTTACATTCGTACCGGCAAACGCATGACCGAAAAAGGGACTCGCATCAATATCGTTTTCAAACAAGTGCCAATTAATGTCTTTCGGACTGATTTAGAAGACCACAGCGAAAATAAAGATTTACCGCCAAATGTTTTAACCATTTACATTCAACCGACGGAAGGCTTTTCGATGACTTTAAACGGCAAAGAAATCGGTCAAGGCTTCAATACGATTCCCGTTAAGCTGGATTATCGCAATAGCGCTGAAACGATTGAAAACAGTCCCGAAGCCTATGAAAAATTGATTCTTGATGCCTTAAATGGAGATGGCACCAACTTCTCCCACTGGGATGAAGTGGCTCAATCGTGGCATATTGTCGACGTTATTCGCCACGCTTGGGATCAAGTAACACCAGATTTTCCCAACTATGCAGCTGGAACCATGGGACCACAAGCAGCCTTTGATTTGCTGGAAAAAGACGGCTTCACTTGGAACTGGCAGCCGGATGTCTGGTATCGAGATAGAGATCAATTATAAAAATTAAACGGGCCTGTGACATTAGTCTTTTTAACAGATGAAATCCCGAACTATATTATATTTGCTCCTCGGTCCAGTAGGTCCTCGTCGCAAATTAACAATATTTAGTGATTTTCACTAGATACCGTTCGTAAAGTTCGGCTTTCTTCTAACTAATGTCATAGCCTCTTTTTGTAAACAAAAAGCAAACCACTGGAAAATGATTTCCCAATGGTTTGCTTTTTTAACTTATTCAGAAAAGATTCTTTCAAAGGCTTCTCAATTATTCTTCAAAACCTTCAGCCACGGCTTCAGGATATTCACCCTCTACAATATTGGCACAGTGACCGCAAATGTGTGGTAAATGCTCATGGGAACCAACGTCTTTGCGCATTTGACGACAGCGCTGGCAAACTTCACCATCGGCTTTTTCCACTAGAATTGCGACATCATCGAAGCTCATCGCATTAGCCGGTGCTGTTTCACCTGCTTTAGCAACTTCAAAAAAGTCTGGTGAAATAATCAACAGCTGAGCCAAATCACTATCAACTGCCACTAATAAATCTCTGACTTCTTGATTTGGATAAATAGTTACTTTTGCTTCAAGAGATTTTCCGATTAATTTTTCATTGCGAGCTTCTTCTAAAGCCTTCAAGACCTTATCTCTAAATTCCAAGAAGCTGCTCCAAGTATCCGTCAATTCCGCAGCATTAGCATACTCTTCATAGCCAGGAAATTCAGCTAGTTGGGCGAAGGCTTCTTCTTCATTTTCCAGATAAGACCAGATTTCTTCCGCTGTATGAGGGATGATTGGCGTCATTAATTTAGTTAACGCAACAATTACATCATAGAAAACAGTCTGCATGCAGCGACGTTGGTAATCATCGGCTGCTTCGATATAAACAACATCCTTGGCAAAATCTAAATAGAAGGAAGACAAATCAACTGTTAGGAAATTCATTACTGTCCGATAGATGTGCAGGAAGTTATATTTTTCATAGCCTTCTTCACGAATTTCTTTGATGACTTGGTTTAAACGCACCAGCATATATTTATCGACTGAGCGCAATTCAGCATAAGGCACGCGATTTTCACTCGCCACATAATCAGAAGTATTCGCTAATAAGAAACGCATAGTGTTACGGATTTTCCGATAGACTTCGGAAACTTGATTTAAGATGTCCATTGAGACCCGCACGTCTGATTCATAGTCAACACTGCTGACCCATAAGCGCAGGATATCTGCACCCATTTGTTTAATCACTTTATCAGGAACAATTGTATTGCCTAAAGATTTACTCATCTTGCGACCTTCACCATCTAAAGTAAAGCCTTGTGACAGGACCGCTTTATAAGGTGCAACACCATTGATGGCCACACTAGTCGTAATACTTGAGTTGAACCAGCCACGGTATTGATCAGAGCCTTCAAGATACATATCCGCTGGGAACGTTAATTCTGGACGTTTACGCAGGACTGCTTCATGGGAAGAGCCAGAGTCAAACCAAACATCCATGATATCTTTTTCCTTAGTAAACTCACCATTTGGAGAATGAGGATGAGTGAAGCCTTCTGGTAATAACTCTTTGGCTTCTCTTTCAAACCAAATATTAGATCCAAATTCCGCAAATAGATTGGCCACATGATCGATTGTTTCTGGTGTAATGATGGGTTCACCATCTTCAGCGTAAAAAATCGGCAGCGGCACACCCCAAGCTCTTTGACGGGAGATGACCCAATCGCCACGGTCACGAATCATATTGTATAAACGCGTTTTACCCCACGGGATAATCCAATCAACTTTTTCAACTTCATCCAAAATATTTTGGCGGAATTTATCGATTGAAGCAAACCACTGCGGCGTTGCACGGAAGATAACCGGTTTTTTCGTGCGCCAATCATGGGGATAGCTGTGGACGAAGAAATCAAGTTTTAATAAAGCGCCTTTTTCTTCTAGCCATTCAGTAATAACTGGATTGGCCTTGTCATAAAAGACACCTTCTAAGCCAGGTGCTTCCGCTGTGAAAATTCCTTTATCATCAACTGGCGACAGCACTTCTAAATTATATTTTTTCCCAACAACATAGTCATCTTCACCATGGCCAGGTGCTGTATGAACCAAACCTGTACCAGCGTCTAAAGTAACGTGGTCGCCTAAGATAACTAAAGATTCACGATCATAAAAAGGATGTTGAGCCGTCATATACTCTAGCTCAGTTCCTTTAATTTCTTTTTCTGTGTGTACATTTTCCCAGCCAACAGCTTCTTTAACTGTTTCCACTAGGTCTTTTGCGACAACATATTTTTTGCCGTCTGCAACGACAACACTATAGGTGTAACTTGGATTGACAGCGATACCTTGGTTAGCGGGCAAAGTCCACGGTGTCGTTGTCCAAATAACGAAAGCCGTATCATTATCCAATAATCCTTTGCCGTCTTTCACTTTGAAGGCAACATAGATAGAAGCTGATTTCACATCTTTATATTCGATTTCAGCTTCAGCTAAAGAAGACTCACTTGAAGGTGACCAATAAATTGGTTTTAAGCCTTTGTAGATATAGCCTTTTTCCGCCATTTTTCCGAAAACACGAATTTCAGCTGCTTCGTAGGAAGGATCTAAAGTGATATAAGGATGTTCCCAATCACCAGCAACACCTAAGCGTTTGAAGTCAGCTCTTTGAGTGTCAACTTGCGACAAAGCGTATTCCATACATTTTTGGCGATATTCTGCCATCGTCATTTCTTTACGTTTAATGCCTTTATTGGTTAAAACTTGTTCAATCGGCAGACCATGGGTATCCCAGCCAGGAACGTAAGGTGCTCTAAAGCCTGACATAGATTTCGAGCGGATAATAATATCCTTACTGATTTTATTTAAAGCATGACCAACATGGATATTGCCATTGGCATAGGGCGGGCCATCATGTAAAACAAAAGTCGGTTTACCTTCATTCATTTTTTGACGCATTTCATATACTTTTTTTTCTTCCCAATCCTTCTGCCATTCAGCTTCACGATTTGGTAAATTGCCTCGCATTGGAAAAGCTGTTTTTCCTAAATGCAATGTTTCCTTCATCTTCATGCGTGTTTCGCTCCTTTAAATTCACTAAAAATCTATATAAAAAAACGCCCATCCCTAAAAAGGGACGAACGTATCGTGGTACCACCCAAATTTTAATCCAACTCCTTGGATTATCTTTCGTAACTGGTAACGAAGTCACTCGTATAATCTTACTAATTTCAGATTATAAGTAAATAGAGGATCTACCTAGAAACATTGCCTACCAAACTTTCACCGGCTTTGGTTCGCTATTAAGGATATTTCTGGTTTTCTGTTCTATTTTTTATTCTGGCGCTTGATTGTCATCCGTTGTTGCTTCGTCTTGATTATAACCGTCAAGCGTCTCTTTGACAATAATATCTTCATCAACAACTTCTGCTACAGGCATTTCCTTAGCTGTTGGCATAGCACCAAAGCCAAATTCATCACCAAATAATTCTTTAATCACAGTATGAGAATCCTGTACGTAAGATGAAAATGGTGTCAATAATTGCGTCCATTCTTCACTCTTAACAGTTTGCAACTGTGATTCCAACATCAAACTTAAACGCTGATGGAAAACCCGCGTTTTTTTCTTCAAGTCATCTGTTTCACTAACTAATTCTCGTGCTCTAGCGGTCGCTTCATCAATAATCTGACGAGCTTTTTCCTCAGCCGTGGTAATCAAGTAATTTGACCGTGCCTCAGCATCGCTGACTAATTCATGGGCTTTGTTTTGAGCGTCACCGACGATTACTTCTGATTCTTTATTGGCACTTGATTTCACTTTATCAGCAGTATCTTGTGCTACAATGATTGACTGATTCAAGGCATCCTTTAACTCGTTAAAGTATTCCAACTTTTCTTCCGCATGCTTCAATGTTTTTTCCATCATGCGGTTTTGTGATAGAACCTCTTCATAGTCTTTCACAATTAAATCACGAAAATCATCAACTTCATCTTGACTATAGCCCCGCATTTTGACTGCGAAACTCTTATTTGAAATATCTAATGGACTTAGTGGCATGTTTTTCACCTCTTCTAATTATTTACGCAATACGCCAATCGTAATACGATATTTGTCCTTTTTGGTTTTGTCGCCAATTTCATTTAACTGAATACGGCCAAATCCCCGGACCGATATAATATCCAACAAATCAACCGGAAAATCAGGTTTGAGGGTTTCTCCCCAATTCACTTTGACTTTTCCTGATTCTATCAATTGTTTCGAGCGTTGTCTAGAAATATTGTAGACATTCGAGATAATGACATCTAATCTTAAAGAACTTGCAGTAATTGTCTCAATTGACCACTTATCGATAGACTCCACAAATTGACTGGCATCTAGTTCTTCGAGGCGGACGGAAATATTGCCGACTTTGGTCACTTGACTGACAATAAAATTACTAACTTCTTTGGCAATAAAGACCTGCCATTGTTCGCCGTCGGTAATAATATCACCAAAGGAATCCCGCTGAACACCCGCACCGATTAAACTCCCTAATATTTTGCCGTGGCTTAAGGTTGAAAATTTTTGCGGATAATTAACTTCAAATAATTGGATTTCAAAATCTGCATCCTCAGGCTCATAGTACTCTGGATAAATCATACAGCGGAAACGTTCTGCCTCAGGATAACCACCGTAAAATTTAAATTTTACGTCCTCCTGCTGCTGAACCAAGGTTTCCACAATATAAGCCTGTCTAGGATCAAGAAAATAAGTCAGGTATGGAGAATATTGCAACGAGACCCGCTCAATCCAATCAGCCACAGTATCAATAAAAGGGTGCTCATCTCTGCGAAAATGCTGGTACACATTTGCATTCAAAGACAATCACCCCCTTTTCATATATTTTTATAGCAATCGAACAATTAGCATAACTAATCCTTGGCTCGCCAAATTTAAAATTAGAATTGCTGCTAGAATTGTGAAATCCAAGCCACCAAATCTTAAATTTAAACGATCAAATAGGCTTAAATAAGGTTCGCAAACCCGGGCCAAAAATTTTCCGATGGAGGACTGATAGCCTCCAGGAAACCAAGAAATCAGCGCATAAGCAGCTAAGAGAATTGAATAAATTCTCACCGCATACTGAAAAACTCTAATTATTTCAATTAACACTAACATGGAATTCCTCCTCTAGATTATTCGAAGAAATTCGACTCTGCAAGCGATTGTGCAATGCTTTTGTCTATTTCAACATCCGGTGGTGTGCATAAAAAGATTTCGTCACCAACCCGTTGAATATCACCATCTTGTGCATAGACTGTTCCAGTTAGGAAGTCTACAATTCGGCGTGCTTGGAGTTCCTCGACAGAATAGAAATTAATTAAAACAGATTCGCCGGCGATAATCCGCTTGGCAATTGTCATCGCTTCAGAATAAGCTCTTGGTTCACAAATGGTAATTTTACCGAGATTTTTAGCTGAACCGGTTTTTTTAGTTCCGTTTCCGCCACCGCCACCTCGGTTCGAATTATTGCTAAGTGATACCAATTTAGGAGCTTCCTGTTGCATTTGACGGGATCTTTCAACCTGTTTGTCATCAGATTCCTTCATGGCTTTTTGAATGTTTTCACTAAAACGAGTTTCACGAACAGGATCATTCACTGCTTGGGGCATTTCTACCTGATGTTGTTCTCTGGCTTGGAAACTGCTCTCCTCGTGATTTGACCGAACTTCTTCTTCGTATTCTTCCTCGTCTAACAGTCCAAAAAAATTGGCAAATTTCTTATTAAAAAGTGCCATTGGCCTACCTCCTTCACATCGCACCGAATAACATTCTACCAACACGGATAAACGTTGAACCCTCTTCAATCGCAATTTCGAAATCATTGCTCATTCCCATACTCAATTCACTACAGGGAGCTTGTTCAATCTTTAAATCCTGCACGGTAGATTGTAGTCTTTTTAGTTGTTTAAAAATAACACGTATCTCTGCTTCTGTCGCCGTTAAAGGCGCCATTGTCATCAAACCGATGACCTTGACTTTTTCAAAGGTCCCCAGTTCATTAACAAAGTTCAACACTTCCTCTGGTGAGAAGCCATGCTTACTAGCTTCACCAGAAATATTAACCTCAACGAAACACTTAATTTCTGTCTCAGCCCTTTTTTCAATTTCTTGAGCTAGACGCAAACTGTCCAGGGCATGAAAGTAATCGATTTGATTGATAATATCTTTAACTTTACGCCGCTGCAGATTGCCGATTAAATGCCATTTTACAGCTGTTTGATCTTTTAGGTCATGTTGTTTTTCTAAAAGTTTATCGACACGGTTTTCGGCGAGATTAATGACTCCATTTTCGACTAGCTGGCGCGCTGTAGCAGCATCCACACTTTTGGTCACTGCCACTAAGGTCACGTCACTAGGCTGCCGTTTGGCTTTGACGCTGGCTTCCGCAATTTTCTGATAAACCTCATTCAAATTATCGGAAATCATCGGTCTCAGCCTCCAAAATTATCTTTTACGACGGAAAAATGGTGGTGTTGAAATTTCATCTGAATCGTTGTTGGTATTGGAATCAGGACGACTAAAAGTTTCTAATTCTTTTTTCTCAACGTTTTCAAATGCAGTATCTTCTACTTTTGGACGTAAAGTTTCTTCTTTACGAATATCCCAATCACCAAAAGCGCTTGTTTCTTCTTCGCGAATTGGCGTTGCTTGTTCCATATCTAAGACAGGTTCTTGTCTCACAGAATGGATTTGGCTTTGACGAGCGGAGGCCCGGCCAACCCGACCTTCTTTTTTAGCAGGGTCAATTCCTGTTGCAATAACAGTAACACGAATTTCATCCCCCATGTCTTCATTAATTGACGTTCCTAAAATAATGTTGACGTCACCAGAAGCAGCATTAGCAACAATATCAGAAGCATCTTGAGCTTCAAATAGAGTCATGTCTAATCCGCCAGTGATATTTAACAAGACTTGTTCAGCTCCGTCAATTGAACTTTCAAGTAGAGGCGAAGAAATTGCTCGTTTAGTCGCTTCAACGACCCGTTCTTCTCCGCTGGCAACACCGATACCCATCAAAGCAGTGCCTTGATTTTCCATAACAGTGCGTACATCAGCAAAGTCCAAGTTCACGTAACCAGGTGCTGTGATTAAATCAGAGATACCTTGAACACCTTGGCGTAAAACGTTATCCGCTTCACGGAAAGCTTCCAACATCGGTGTCTTTTTATCAACAACTTCTAATAAGCGGTTGTTTGAGATGATTAATAACGTATCAACGTTTTCTTTTAATTGAGAAATACCTTCTGAAGCATAACGGCCCCGTTTTGGTCCTTCAAAGCTGAAAGGACGAGTTACAATAGCTACAGTTAAAGCGCCAACTTCTTTCGCAATGCGGGCAACGATTGGTGCAGCACCGGTTCCGGTTCCGCCTCCCATACCAGCAGTGATAAAAATCATATCTGCGCCTTCAAGGGCATCTTGAATAGCTTGTTCACTTTCTTCAGCGGCCTTTTGACCAACTTCTGGTTGTGAACCGGCACCTAATCCGCGGGTGAATTTAGGGCCTAATTGAATTAAAGTTTCAGCTTTTGAATTTTTCAAAGCTTGTACATCTGTATTGGCAACGATAAACTCAACACCTTTGACGTTTTCGTCAATCATGCGGTTAACTGCATTGCCGCCGCCACCGCCGACGCCGATAACTTTAATGACTGCGCCGTCGTTTACGGTATTATCGATTGAAAATTCCATTATTCTAGTCCTCCAGTTTTCTTATTCAAAAATATTTGAGAAGAAGTCTTTGATTTTAGTTGTTACTTTTTCGCCTTTTTGATCGCTAGGAGCTTCAGTATTATAAGAAGCTTCAGGTTCATAGTTCGTTTCGTAAGTCGCTTCTGGCACTTGCGGCTGAGCAACAACTTGCGGTTGGGCTGGTTGTGGAGCGACACTTCTTTCCTTGTCGCCTAAAACAGCACTTTTCGCTAAACGATAGACTTCATTTAATCCAGCACTGTATTCGATGATGCTGATTACGTTGGTGAAAACTGGATTTCTTAATCCCATGTGGTTAGGGACATGTAATTTTACATTGGTTTCAAAAATGTCTTGTGCTAAATCAACAACACCTGGTAGGCTAGCTGCTCCACCAGTTAAAATAATTCCGCCAGGTAAGTCCAACGCATCAATTTCAGTCAAGACTGTTTTTGATTTGCGGAAGATTTGTTCTAAACGAGCTTCAATGATTTCAGATAAATATCTTTCATCGATTTTAACTGGTTCAGATTGACCAATCACATCTACTGGAAATTCTTCACTAGCAGATGTCCGTGCTGGATATGCATCGCCGTAATTGATTTTCAAAGCTTCTGCGTTATTGAAGGAGGTATTTAAGACGGTCGAAACATCTTTAGTGACGAATTCGCCACCTTCTTGGTCCACATAAGTGTATTTCAATTGGTTGTCATGCATGACAGCAGTCGTTGTTTGGCCGCCCCCCATGTCGATAACAATTGTACCAAAATCTTTTTCCCCTTCAGATAAAACTGATTCAGTTAAAGATAATGGTGTGATTAACATTTCGTTAATTGTTAAGCCAGCTTTTTCGACACACTTGCGGATGTTGTGAACAATTGTCTTAGGTCCAGTGAAAACTAAACCGTACATTTCTAAACGAACGCCAATCATTCCACGAGGATCTTTGATGCCTTCAAAACCATCTACAGTAAACTCTTGTGGTAAAATTGCCACAATTTGTCTTTCCGGTGGTGTTGAACGAACCATTGCTGCTGAGGCAACGTTCTTCACATCTTCGTCATTAATTTCTTTTGATTCGCTGTTAACAGCAATCATCCCTTGACAGCTTTCAACTTGCAGCTGATTTGCCGGTAAACCGACACTAACACTTTTAATTTGAATGCCAGCCTTTTCTTCTGCCTGTCTCACTGCTCTTTGAATTCCTTGAACAGTTTTTTCAATATCAACGATGATTCCACGATTAATACCTTCAGACTTAGCGTTGCCTACGCCGATGATATTCATTTGATTGTCGATATATTCAGCTACAACAACTTTAACCGATGTCGTTCCGATATCAAGGCCTACGTACATTCCAGATTTTGCCATGATTGGGGTTCCCTCCTAAATCCTTCTCCATTACTAACGGATACAATCTATCCATCATATCACTTGTAATTTTATATATATTCACTGCTTTCAATTTTACCATAAAACTACCCAATTTAGAAAGAAGAAAGTGTGATTTCCCTTGGTTTTTTTTCATTTTAAGAAAATTTACTCTAAGCTCTCACTGCTACTTTCAGTTGAACTGGTTGTACTTTGGTCGGTTCCATAGGGATATGAGAAAATCCCTACCTCCATATCAATCACACCATTTTCTGTCATCTGAGAGGCGACTTGCGGATAATATTGCATCTGTGAAGCAAAGGTTGTATAAGGCACCAACACTTGATTGCCATCAGTCATCGTTAAGGTTAACAACCGCGGATTGTCACTGCTCGGTGTATATTGGATGACCTGAATCAACGCTTGAACATCAGCGGCAATGTCTTGATATCCGGCAATGGTTTCAGTGATAATTGTCTGATCACTAAAATCCTGTAAGACTGGAAAGCCTTCAATCGCATCCGTTGCGGTGTCGGTTAAAACCACACCATTTTCTAGTATTGGATAATACATACCGTCTTGTAATAATACGGCGGCTTCTTGATACTCGCTGACACCGATATTTAAACTAGTTGGTCCGGTTAAAGTAACACTGACGGATTTTATTCGTGGATTATCGGTTTCAACGGCAGCTGTTAATTGCTCTCTGGCAAAAAATTCTTCAAAAATATTCGTGCCGATTGAAAAATTGCTAGAGTCAATAATCGTCTCACTGGCGACAGCAGAATTGCCGCTGACAGTCAAGTTTTGCAATTTGCTAAGTGGCGAAACCAGATAGCTGAGAATAATCAACGGAATACCAAAGACTAAGAGCAGAATAATAATTCTACGGCGTAATACTTTGTTGGTCTGTTCTTTAAGATTAGGCAGAGTCTCCACATAAGACTTGCGGCGTTTTTCTTTTTTAGAACTGTCTAACACTTTTAATTTGGCTTTTTGCTGCTGTTTTTCCTGTTGTTTCGCATCCGCTTCATCGGCGTTTTCTGACGAATTCTCAGATTCTTCAGCTTCAGTTGTTTCCTCTTTTTTATCTTGCCACAGAGGGGTCTCTCCTTGCTGTTGCATATAGGTCAAATTGGCCTGCTGCCAAGGTGATAAATTTTCCTCATCAATCTTTGGTTCTTCATTTTGAGGTGCTTCTGGTGGCTGTTCCGGCTGTTTCTTTTTGACCAAGGTCGTCCCCCCTCTCTTTAAATCATTTCTTTAATCAAATTTTCTAAGCGTGTGCTGGCATCGCTAATGCCCTGTGCTTTCGCTGCTGCAGCCATCGCTTTTTGTTTTTCAGGATGGTCCATGATATCGTCCAATGCTGCTAAGAGCGTTTGAGCATCTAATTGGCTATCAGCAATAATGGTTACCGCCCCGGCTTTTGCTAAGCTTTGGGCATTTTTGGTTTGATGGTCGTTAGTTACATAAGGACTAGGAATCAGTACCGCTGGAATACCTAAGGCGGTAAATTCCGCAATCGAAGTGGCCCCGGCTCTTCCAACTAATAAAGAAGCATTTGCCATGACTTCTGTCATATTTTCAATATAAGGTTGAATACTGACATTGCTGCCTTGTGGCAATGCAGCGATTTCTGCTGATAATTGTTCATAATAACGGGTCCCAGAAGCATACAGCACTTGATAAGCCCGCTTTTTAAGTTCAGGCAAAGCTTGACTAAAGGCCTGATTAATCTTTAAGGCCCCTTGACTGCCGCCAAAAATCAAAACTGTCGGTTGCGCTTCTTTTAAGCCATAAGCAGTAAGTGCATCATTTGGTTGCATGCCTTCGACTTCTTGTCCCCGGGGATTGCCGACTAAAGAAACCTTTTCTGTTGGGAAAAAAGCGGCTGCATCCGGAAAAGCAATAGCAATTTTAGTGACATAGCGACTCAAAAATTTATTAGTAATCCCTGGCACACTATTTTGTTCGTGAATAATCGTCGGAATTTTTAAGCGAGAAGCTGCATAGACAACGGCTCCAGAAACATAGCCACCTGTCCCAAGAACAATATCCGGGCGAAATTCCTTTAAAATTTTTTTTGCTTGATTGATACTTTTCAAAAAGAGCTGTACGGTTTTCAAATTATCTAATGATAGTTTGCGTTTAAAACCTTGAATTTCTAGGGCCACAAAAGGAACCCCAGCGGCTGGGACGATTTCAGTTTCTAAGCCTTTTTTAGCCCCAACATAGAGAAATTCGTTTTCAGGATCTTTTTTCATGTAGTTTACAAAGGCTAGCGCCGGATAAATATGTCCGCCGGTGCCACCGCCTGTCACTAAAATTTTCATGGTATTCCTCGTTTAATTCAAATTTTTGACAGCTTGGATAAATCGGTCGCCCCGCACTTCAAAATTCGGGTACTGATCCCAGCTGGCATTCGCTGGAGACAAGAGAATAGTGTCTCCTTTAGCACTTTCACGAAAGGCCAATGGCACGGCCGTTTCAACATTTTCAGTTTCGATGATGGTTTCAATACCGGCTTCTCGACCAGCTAAGGCTAACTTACTGGCAGTCTCACCGAACACAATCAAAGCTTTGATTCCTTCCAAAGAGGGAATCAGCTCATCAAAATCATTGCCCCGGTCAAGACCGCCGGCTAAAAGAATTAGCTGAGCATTATCAAAGCCGCCTAAAGCCATTTCAGTAGCCAAAATATTCGTTGCCTTTGAATCGTTGAAAAATTTTCGCCCGGCAATTTCACCAACAAACTGGGTTCTGTGGGGTACGCCGGTAAAATTCATTAAAGTTGTTTGAATGGCTTCATTAGACACTTGGCTTAATTTAGCAACAGCCAGCGCCGCCAGTGCATTTTCGACATTATGTTGACCTGGAACACCGAGCTTTTCCGCCGGCATAATTAATTCATCTTGGAAATATAAATGCCCGTCTTTTAAGTAACTTCCCGTTGGCACAATTTTTTCAGTGCTAAAAGGAATAACTTGGGCTTTGGTATGTAAAGCGAGTTCAACAAGTTCCGGCTGATTAAAATTAATCACTAAATAATCGGCCGCTGTCATGTTCTCTTGAATACGCCATTTAGCTTGAAGATAGTCTTCTCGAGTACCATGATAATCTAAATGAGCTTCATAAATATTGGTTATGACTGCAATTGTCGGTTTTAAATCAACAATGCCCATCAGTTGAAAGCTAGATAGCTCAGTTACCATCACGTCTTCTTTTGTCGCTTCTTGGGCGACGCTGCTGGCAGGAAAACCAATATTCCCTGCTAAACGGGCGATACCCTGATTGCGGTCTGCATTTAATAATTGAGCAATCATGGTGGTGGTAGTCGTTTTACCATTGGTCCCTGTGATTCCAATCATCGGACATTCAGCCACCTCATAAGCTAGCTCAACTTCGGTAATCACCGGAATCTCAAGTTCGATAGCTCGAGCCACCAACGGATTATCATAGGGAATCCCAGGATTTTTGACCATCAATGAAAAATCTTCGTCCAGCAGTTCGATTGGATGACTACCAGTAATTACTTTAATGCCTAAAGTTAGTAGGTCTTGGGCTTCGGGATTTTCTTCAAAGGGTTTACCATCATTTACTGTGACAAGGGCCCCCAGCTCATGTAATAATTTTGCGGCACTATAACCGCTTTTGGCCAGTCCTAAAACCAGCACCTTCAAATTTTGATATTTGGTAATCTGCTTCATAAAAAAACTCCTTTGCCGAAAACGAACTCACAAAACTTATTTATAAGACAATCACTAAAGTAATAACTGAAAGAACTAAACTAACTAACCAGAAAATAGTATCAATTTTCCATTCTGACCAACCACTCATTTCAAAATGATGATGGATGGGGGACATTTTAAAGATTCGTTTACCAGTTAATTTAAAGGATGTTACTTGTAGCATGACACTCGCTGTTTCAATCACATAAATTAGACCAACTAACAATAAGGTCCATTCTTGATGCAGTAAGATTGAAACGGCAGCCAAAAGTCCCCCTAAAGCTAAGGAGCCGACGTCCCCCATAAAAATTTTCGCCGGTTTTTTATTATAGAGGAAAAAGCCAATTAGTCCGCCGACTACACAGACGCAGATAATCAGAACATCATATTGTTGTTGGAACCAAGCGATGATTGCATAAGTTCCAAAAGAAATCGTCCCTAAGCCGGAAACTAAACCGTCGATACCATCCGTAAGATTGACGGCATTCGAAAAGCCGACTAACCAAAAAATAATAAATAGACCGTAAATAAGGCCTAAGTGAACTTGCCAGCCAAAGACATTTAAAATATCTGTATTGTTGTCCAAACGGTAGACACCGTAAAAGACTAAACCACCGGCAATCTGACCTATTAATTTTTGACCAGATTTTAAACCGAGATTTCTCTTACGAAAGACCTTGATAAAATCATCAATAAATCCTAAGGCCCCATATAGCACTAGGATAAATAAAAGAATCGCTAACGAAGGTGTCAACTGTTGAAGCCAAATGGCACTGACGATTCCAATAATAATTACGCCAACTAAAAAAACTAATCCCCCCATCGTTGGTGTGCCAGCTTTGACGCTGTGCCACCCGGGGCCATCTCCGCGGATTTCCTGACCGTATTGTTTTGCCCGAAGATAACCAATAAACAGTGGCATAAATGCCACTGTTATCGCAAAGCTACCAGCTAAAGGGATTAAGAATTTTGTCCATTCCATTTGAATTCTCCTAAATCTATTACATTAACTAACCAAGTGTGAAGCTAATGCTGTCTGTATTTATAATTTCATTTGAGGCTACGCTTTGCTCAACACAGCGGCCCTCACCGTTGATGGTTACATCGACGCCAATCAGATTGCCGAAAGCTTCTAGTTCAGCCGCCGTCCAATCCGTCGTATCTGGCATGGCAATATTGCCATCGGTTAATAACATCACCCGTGTGTTAGGGTCGACTGTTTCGCCGGCAGCCACTGATTGCCCAGTCACGGTATCCCCTGTTCCTAAAACAATTGGTGTCACAAATGCTCGGCTTAAAGAAACAGCGGCATCTGCCTTAGCTTGATCTTGGTAATCATCAATCGTCACAGTCGTGTTACTTGTTTCTGTCGATGTCGTTTCAGTACTTAAGATATCCATTGAGCGTTTCATCAAAGGATTGGCAATTTGTGAAAAGGCCGTGCGGTCATAATTTTGTGGTTGTTTCTGGGTCAAATAAAGAACATATTCAGGATCTTCAGAAGGATACATCAAGACAACCGAATAAATATAGTTTGAAGAGCCAGTCAGATAACCGGTACCATCTGTGCTACCAATTTGAGCTGTTCCTGTTTTTGCAGAAATATTATAACCATCCAGTGAATACAAGCCATAAGCTGTTCCGTAATTTTGGCTGGTCACCGTGTCTTGCATATAATTTAAAACTGAGTTGGCGGCATTGGCTGAAAAAGCTTGCCCGGCAACAGTTGGTTCAATAACTGTCGTGTCCCCCGTGTCAGAATTAACAACTTTACTGATAAAGTGCGGTTCTAACATCTGTCCGTCATTGGCAATTCCAGAAAAGATTTTCATCATTTGCAGATTGGTGACAGTCAAAGCTTGACCATAAGCACTCATTGCTGTATCGACAATATTTTCAGTCGGCATCAAGCCAGCACTTTCACCATTTAAACCAGAATAGGTGCTCTCACCAATTCCCATTTGTTCCAAATGGTTACGCCAAGCAGCGCCGCCCATAGCTTGTTCTAGCGTCACCATACCGACGTTACTTGACCAAGATAGGGCTTGCCGCATAGTTAAAGTTCCCATACCTTGAGACCAGTCATTAATTTTAGTATCTTCAATTTGAATGGAACCGGATTGGAAGGTTTGATTTTCATTGAAGACACCTTCATCAATGGCAGAGGCAACCGTCGCTACTTTGATGGTCGAACCAGGCTCATATGCGTCTTCCACCAAGATGTTCCGCCAATTTTCCACGTCACCGATATTTTCCGGGTCGAAACTAGGCCGTTGCGACATTGCTAAAATTTCGCCAGTGTCAGCCTTCATTAAAATAGCTGTCAAATTTTCTGGGTTTGTGGCACTGTACACGGGATCCATTAGAGTTTCTAAGTAACTTTGCAGACGAGAGTCAATCGTAGTGTAAATGTCGGAGCCATCAATCGCTGCGGTTTCTTCAGCTGTGGTCCCTGGTAACGGATTGCCGTAATTATTTTTTTCATAGACCACAGAACCATTTTGTCCAGCCAATAAAGAATTGTAGGCAGACTCAATTCCCATTTGTCCTGTTAATTGAGTGCCGTCATCGCTATTAGCATAACCGATTAAATAGGAAGCAAAATTTCCATTTGGATAGATTCGGTCTGAGGAAGCATCAAAATAAAGCCCGTTAATTCCAGCACTTTCCATCGCTGCTTCAATCGCTTGGCGGGTTTCCAAACTTAGGTTATTGGCTAACGTACCGAACTCCACTTGATAGCGGTCGGCATCTTTTGCATCCTGCAGCAATTCTAGCGCCTCGTTTGTATCGATTCCGATAGTCTGATTTAAAATGGTTGCGATCGTATTAAAATCAGCTTCATGTGCATACAGCTCGTCAGTGCCATTGACATATGTTTCAGACAAAATGGCATAAACTTTAAACGAAGAAGATGTTTCAGCGATTGTATTACCGGAGCGATCGTAAATTGTACCACGGGTAGCTTCCAAAACTTCTGAGCCTTTATAAAGCTCTTCTGTTTTGCTGGCTAAAGAAACGCCAGCAACATGACCGCCGACGACAATATACGAAAGCCGTATCGCAAATAAAAAGAACAATCCAATACTCGTAGTAAAAAGAATAATCCCTACTTTTTTGCGATTGTTCCGCGGGTTTAAATTGCGTTTATCTAAAAATCTTTTCAATCTATTTTTCATTGACTTCATTTAACCTATTTCACAGTCCTTAAATTATTTTCATTGATTGTCAGACCATTAGCTTCTGCAATTGATTTAAGCCGGTCCGAGCGGGAAAGTTCTGTTTTTTGCTGCTCTAATTCAGTCGCTTGACCATTCGTTTCCGTAATAGTCGCTTCAATTGTTGAGATTTGGTTTTCAACTTGGGTCATTTGGCCCTGTAGACGAATCGTCAAAATGGACATGCCCAAGATGCCGACAAGAATAAATCCTAAAATAAATTTCTCCATTTTTGAGAGCCTCTTAAGATGACGAAGGGACGATACCGGCAATTTTTCGGAAATATCGACTGGTTGAACTTCCGTAATCTCAGGAACAGCTGGCGTTTCTGGTACTTCATGTTCTCTGGCAGGTTCTTGCAGCATTTGGTATTGGAAATCTTCTACTTTTTTCGGTTCAGCCATCTTACTGTTCCTTTCTAGATTTTTTTTCGGCCACTCGCAATTTAGCACTGCGGGAGCGATTGTTCTCAGCCAATTCCTCTGCGCTCGGTAAAATCGGCTTACGGGTAATCACCTTGAGCTCTGGTTGTAACTCATCCGGTACCATTGGCAACCCCGGTGGTAAATCCGGCAATGAGCTGTACTCTTTAAACATCGTTTTAACAATGCGGTCTTCTAATGAGTGAAAGGAAATCGCTGAAATCCGGCCAGCTGGACGTAAAAGCGCAATTGCTTGTTCCAGTGAGGTTTCCACAGCTCCTAGTTCATCATTAACGGCAATCCGGACAGCTTGGAAAATCCGTTTTGCTGGATGCCCACCAGTGCGTCTCGCTGCAGCAGGTATTCCTAATTTAATGATGTCCACCAGCTCACTCGTTGTTTCAATCGGTTGCTCTTGTCTGGCCCGTTCAATTTGACGGGCAATTTGTTTGGAGAATTTTTCTTCTCCATAACGGTAAAATATTTTAACTAATTCATGGTAATCATAGGTATTAATAATTTCATAAGCGGTCAATGGATTGCTTTGATCCATCCGCATATCTAATGGTGCATCTTGGTGATAGCTAAAGCCACGTTCAGCTTCATCCAACTGTGGCGAAGAAACGCCTAAGTCGTAGATGACACCATCCACGCCTGTAACGCCTTGTTCAGCAAGTTTATCGGCTAGACTGCGAAAATTACTTTTAATAAAGGTGACCATCTGCCGGTCAACATATTCTTTTAAAAATTCTTGACCATGGTCAATGGCTTTTTGGTCTTGATCAAAGGCATAAAGATGACCCTGATCACTTAATTGAGATAACAGGTACTGGCTGTGCCCGGCGCCACCTAATGTGCAATCTACATAGATGCCATCTGGCTTAATATTTAAATTATCCACCGTTTCCTTTAACATCACGGTATAATGTTGGAAATCCTGCGCCATGACTTGCCTCTTTCTAACTAAAAACCAAAATCACTCATTGTTTCAGCAATCTGATCAAAATTTTCTTCTGCTTCTTTGGCATATGCCTGCCAACGGGTCTCATCCCAAATTTCAATTCGGTCAGAAACACCAATAATCATACAGCCCTTCGTAATAGCGGCGTGTTCCCGTAAACTTTGGGGAATGTTAATCCGCCCCTGCTTATCAATTTCAACCTCGCTGGCTCCGGCATAGAAATAACGGACAAAAGTGCGGGCATCTTTTTTTGATAAGGGCATCTCGTTTAATTTCACTTCAAGTTTGGCCCATTCATTAACGGGATAACCAAATAAACAACCGTCCAGACCCTTGGTTAACACAAAGTTTTCTCCGAGGTCATCACGTAATTTGGCAGGAACAATTAAGCGGCCTTTTGCATCAATATTATGTTGAAATTCACCCATAAGCATTGCAAAAATCCCTCCTGTCCCACTTGATAGTAACAGTCTACCACAATCCCCCACTTTCTACCACCCATAGTAAAAAGTGTTGAGAAATACTTTGACGTTTACTTACTTTTAAAAGACAGAAGTAATTTTTGATTATTTTATCGTTTTAAATATAACGGATAATTGTCAACACAATCAGCGTGATGTACAACACCATCGTGAGTAAAAAGACCAGGCGCCAAAACATTTTAAAGAAACGCCCATACATGATTTCATGGTAGTAATGGGCATGAAATAACGCCACGCCAATGCCTAGAATCAAGACAGCAATCATAAAGTACGGTAAGATCGAATGCCCATAAACAGTTCTAGAAATCTCATGCAACCCAACGAATAAAAAAGGAATTGCCAAATCAGGTGTTTTTAACCCCATTTTCTTTATAAAACGCACGCTTGCTGTCAAAAAATTACTGGCAAAAAGCGCAATTACCGGGAAAATTAACCAAAACATTATCATTGGAGAAAATGACTCCATCACTAAATTCCTTTCTCACATCAAAGTCTTATGACTATTTTTCTGATTGGCAGCTACTTTTTGAGAGTTCTTGGCTAACTTGATGTTTTCTTTGCCATCAAAAATTGTCCAGACTCTCGCCATTTTAGCTATAATAACTATACTGTATTTTCGTTACATAAGTGTTTCATTTTATTTAAAAGTTATTAAGTAATTGACTGAGAGTTAAATTTTTCGCAAAAAGTTTTTATCCAACCTACCTATTATACCTAAAAAACTGCTGTTAGCGATTAAGTTTTTCTAAACTTTCCTTGAAACCTTTGGAAAAAGAGAGTAGAATTTCAAAGACTACTAAAAAAGGATGGAGATTCATGAATAAGAAGAAAAAATCTACTTTCCAAGTGATTACCAAAGTTGTTGTTTGGGCTATGTTGATTCTAACCCTCGGCGGTATCGTCTTCCAAGCGGCCGCGATTATTTTTAACTAAAATTAAAATATCCAACCATTTCGTAACCTTTTGCCGTTACGAATGGTTGGATATTTTTTTCTTTATATTTAATTGCTGTGCCGAGCTTGCCTCAGTAATTCTTTGGCATGTTCCAAGGCCAATTCTGTCACTTCAGAACCAGCTAACATTCGGGCAATCTCAGCCACCCGCTGTTCCTCATCTAATTGTTTGACTCGAGTTTCCGTCCGCTGCCCGATAACTTCTTTATAAATGAAATATTCATTATCGGCTGCTGCTGCAACTTGCGGCAGATGCGTAATGCAGAGAACTTGAGAATTTTGGGCGATTTTATAAATTTTTTCGGCGATTGCCTGGGCAACACGACCGCTGACACCAGTATCCACCTCATCGAAGACAATACTAGTAATGCCCTGCACCTTAGAAAAAATAGTTTTCAAAGCCAGCATCACCCGCGATAGTTCCCCACCAGAGGCCACCCTAACCAAGGGCTTTAAAGGTTCCCCCGGATTAGTCGAAATATAAAATTCGACAATATCAAAGCCATCGCTGTTCAACTCTTTAGCCTTGGTAAAACGAACCTCAAATTGGCTGTTTTCCATGTATAAGCCTTTGAGCTCCTCTAGAATTTCTTTTTCCAAACGCAAGGCCATTTTTTTTCGCTGGTCATGTAATTTTACCGCTTGTTCTGTCACTTTTTGCCATTTAGTCGCCACTTCTTTTTCCAGCTGATCTAAGCGGCCATCGGAGAAAACAGAATCGGATAATTCATCAGAAATTTTTTGATAATAGCTTAAAATTTCGGCGACAGAATTGCCATATTTTCGTTTTAATTGGCGAATCAGTTCTAGCCGCTGCATCACCACTTCCAAGCGCCCTTCATCCAGTTCAAGACCTTCAATAATTCGCGTAATCTCAGAGCTAGCATCCTGTAAAAGATAATAGGCGCTGTGAATATTTTCGCTGATTTGCTGGTATTCTGAATCCAAATCAGCAATTTCGGAAATCTCTTGGCTGGCGGAGCCAACATTGTCCAAAGCCCCCTGCTGTTCATCGGTCAAGCGCTGATAAATTGTCGAAAAAGTATCGACAATCCGCTGAAAATTACTGAGCTTATCTCGCTCCTCTAGCAAGCTTTCTTCTTCACCGACAGCTAGCTCAGCAGCTTCAATTTCTTCTTTTTGGAAGGTCAGCATATCCACCCGCTGCACATAGGATTGCTCATCGGTTTTCAAGCGCTCTAACTCACGGGCTTGCTTGCTGACTTCGTTATAATTATTGTGATAGGTTTCTTTAGCCTCTTGAAAATCTTTGGCCCCGAAGCTATCCAATAAATTTAGATGGCGGTCTGCCCGCATCAATTCTTGGTGATCATTTTGGCCTTGAATATCCACCAAGTATTCTCCCACCCGCCGTAAATTTCCTAAAGTTACAATCCGGCCATTGATCCGGCAAATACTTTTTCCTGTCAAATAGATATCCCGCTGTACGACGAGCTGGTCATCATTTAAATCTAAGCCCAACTCTTCAGCGACTGCTAAAAAGGCTGGCTGCTCTGGAATTTCAAAGAGCCCTTCCAATAAACAGCTCTCACTACCTTCACGGATAAAATCAGAGGAGCTGCGGCTGCCGGCTAATAAGCTCATGGCATCGATGATAATTGATTTACCGGCGCCGGTTTCACCGGTCAATGCCGTCATTCCCTTGTAAAACTGTAGCTGAAGTTGGGAGATTATCGCAAAATTTTTAATGTTTAATTGTAACAGCATCTTTAAAACTCCTTTGCTGGCCTTCTTTTATAGATAGCCAATTAGAAACTCTTGAAGCTCTTGAGCTTGAGCCTCACTACGGGCGATTAACAGTAGCCCGTCATCATCGTTAATTGCGGCAAAAAGTTCTTCAGAGAACTGACTCTGCAGTAACTTGCCTAGAGCGATGGCACTACCAGGAAGTGTCCGTAAATACAGGAGCTTCTCTTGAATGTCAACTGAAATCAAACCATCATTTAATAAGCGATGAAGTTTTTCTGCTGTATTGTCCTGACTTTCTTGGGGCAGACTGTATTGATAGCCGCCTTGAGGTGAGGGCACCTTCACCAGCTTCATTTCCTTAATGTCTCGGGAAATCGTCGCCTGAGTAACAAAAATGTCCTCTTGAGCCAGAATTTCTACAAAATCCTCCTGTTTACGAATCGCCCGCTCATTCAGGAGCTGACTCAGTAATTGTTGGCGGTCTTTTTTTCTCATCTACTCTTCCCTCCAAAAATTGGAATCCCATCATTTTATTTAGCTTACTTTTTTTCATAAAAAAAAGCAATGGCAGCCCTGAAAGCCAAGCAGAAATTTTGTTGAACTTTAAAATTTTCTACTGAAGCCAGTTTTTTTGTTTTGCTACAGAAAAAAACGAACTATCAAAAAGCAGCGCTGGAGCCTGTGAAATTAGTCTTTTTAACAAACGAAATCCCGAACTACATTTTATTTGCTCCTGCGGCCCAGTAGGTCCGAATCGCAAATGAACAATACCTAGTGGATATCACTAGCTGTCATTCGTAAAGTTCGGCTTTGTTCTAACTAATGTCACAGCCTCACACAGCAAGCCTTTTTCAATAGCTCGAAGTTAATTTTCTGAAGCTCAAAAATTTTATTTTTTTGTTAAATCCTGATGGGCAGCAGCTACGACGTCTTCAATCGAAACTTCCGGTGAGATTGAGCCGCTTGCAGCTGATTTTAAATGGACTAAAAATTCAATATTGCCTTCGCCACCGGTAATCGGTGAATAGCTTAAGGCTGCGACTTGATAATTAGCCATTTGAGCAAAGTCCAAAATATCCGTCAACACCTGCTGATGAACTTTTGGATCTTTGATGATGCCGTTTTTGCCAACGGCATCTCGGCCAGCTTCAAATTGCGGTTTAATTAAAGCGACGACTGAACCGCCGGGCTTTAAAATCGTATGCAGCGGCGGCAAAATCAATTTAAGGGAGATAAAAGAGACATCAATACTGGCAAATTCCGGTTGCCCTTCCGTAAATTCTGCCGGTGTCGCATAGCGAAAATTGGTACGTTCCATTACGACCACGCGGGGATCTTGACGAATTTTCCAAGCCAATTGATTATAACCGACATCCAGGGCATAACTTAGTTTGGCGCCATTTTGCAAGGCAACATCTGTAAAGCCACCGGTGGAAGCTCCAATATCCAAAACGATTTTGTCTTTTAAAGAAATTTCAAAAACCTCAAGGGCTTTGGCCAACTTCAGACCGCCACGGGAAACATAAGGTAGTTTTTCTCCTTTAATTTTCAATAAAGTGTCTATTGCAATTTTTTCGCCAGGTTTATCAAGGCGTTCATTTTTTTCAGTGTATACCAAGCCAGCCATCACACCGCGCTTGGCTTTTTCCCGGGTTTCAAAGAGGCCCTGCTCATAGGCGAGGACATCTACACGTTCTTTCTTCATGGTTCCCTCTTTCTAAGCCAATTCAAAACGGTCAATCAACTGCTGTAAAAGATCAGCATTAAATGTTGTTGCATGTTGAATTTCTCTGACCGTCTCTCTTGCTGCGGTTAATTCCTTTTGCAAAGCTTCCTTTGCACCCTCCACACCCAAGAGAGCTGGATAGGTACTTTTAGCTAGCGCTTGGTCGCGACCAACCGTTTTGCCTAAAGCTTCGGTTGTACTAATAACATCCAAGAGATCATCTCTGATTTGAAAAGCTAAACCTAAATGACCGGCAATTTTTCTCAGCAAAGAAACAATCATTGCTGGCTGTTGCGTCAGCAATCCACCAGCCACAATACTGTAGGTAATCAGTGCTCCCGTTTTCCGTTCATGAACCGCCATCAATTCAGACAATGAAAGAGCTTGGTTTTCCCCTTGAATATCGGCAGACTGACCGGCAACCATTCCTTCTGTTCCGGCGGCGGCAGCAAGTTCTTGCACCAGTGTTAAATTTATCGCTGCCGGTAAATCTGCCTGCGCCAATAATTGAAACGCAGCCGTCAACAACCCATCACCAGCCAAAATGGCTAAAGCTTCACCAAAAACTTTATGATTGGTAGCTTGCCCCCGTCGCAGGTCATCGTCATCCATCGCCGGTAAATCATCATGGATTAATGAGTAGGTGTGAATCATTTCAACTGCAGCGGCCGCTTGATAAGCGCCCTGCGTCAGCTCACCTTGAAAACCGGCAGCAATCGTCAAAACAAAGAGGGGGCGAATCCGTTTGCCACCAGCCGCAATTGAATATTCCATCGCTTCTAGCAGCTTTAAATCACTGGTGTGCTGTTTTAAAAAGCTTTGCATCACAGCTTCCACTTCCGGTAGCTGCTCTTTAGAAAATGCAGCTAGACTATTCATTGTCTGCCCCTTCAAATAATTCTTCTTGATTATTGTCAGCCATAACTTTCGTCAAGGTTTTTTCGGCTTTGGTTAACGTATCTTGGCATTGTTTGCTTAATTCCATGCCTTTTTTAAAGGCATTCAAAGCCTCTTCCAGTGGCACGTCCCCTTGTTCCAGCTGGTTGACGATTTTTTCTAATTCAGTTAATGATTCTTCAAATGTCGGATTGGCCATCATCTGTCCTCCTAATGTCTTTTATTGCGGCAGTTGCTTCGCCATCTACATAGTGTATTGTAATTTCGTCGGCTTTCTTTAAATCAGCAGCCCGCCCGATAACTTGATTCTCTTTTGTTGTATAGCTGTAGCCGCGGCCCATAATTTTTAAAGGGCTCAGCAAATCCAGCGACTGAACAGCGTTTGAAAAAGCTTGTTGCTTTTTATCAAAGAGGGCGCTCATGCGGTTTTGTAATTTTTCATCTAGATAGCGCACCTGTTGTTGGGCGGCGGCGACTTTAACCACTGGCGAATTTTGTAAAAGCCGATGAGTTAAATTCACCACTTGGTTATTTGTTTCATTAGTCAGTGTCTGCATGCTGACCAGTAGCTGCTGTTTTAATTGATCCAGTTTTAAAGACTGGGCTTCATACAGACGGTTGGGCTGACGAAACACATAGGAATTGGCTAAACGACGGTAGCGTTCCCCTTTGAACTGCAATTGTTTTGACAAGGCTTGCTCTAAGCGAACTTGCTTTTCTTTAATTTTCAACAATTCTTCATTGAGTACTGGTACGGCCAATTCTGCGGCGGCTGTCGGCGTCGCTGCTCGTACATCCGCGACTAAATCGGCAATCGTCGTATCCGTTTCATGGCCGACAGAAGAAATAATCGGTGTTGCAGCTGCAAAAATTGCCCGCGCAACCCTTTCTTCATTAAAGGGCCACAAATCTTCAATTGAACCGCCACCACGACCGATAATCATCGTGTCAAAATTTCCGAGAGCTTCGACCCGCTGAATATTGCGGACCAGATCATCGGCGGCTTGATTCCCCTGAACTAGCGTTGGAAATAAAACCAGCTGAGCAATCGGGTAGCGCCGCTGAACTGTCGTGATAATATCGCGGATAACCGCCCCGCTAGGACTAGTTAAGACAGCGATTCTTTTTGGAAACCGGGGAAGCAATTTTTTAGGAGCAGAAAATAAACCCTCTTGATTTAATTTTTCCTGCAGCTCAGCTAAGGCTTGATACAAAGCCCCGACGCCATCCGGTTCCATATGCTCAATATAAATTTGGTAATTGCCGCTAGCCTCATACAGAGAAATGCGACCAACAACTAGAACCTTCATGCCTTCTTTTGGCTGAAATTTCAACTTTTGAAAGGCGCCTTTAAACATAATAGCCGAAATTTTCGCCCCGTCGTCCTTCAAGCTAAAGTATTGATGGGCATTGGGCCGCATTCGAAAATTAGAAATTTCCCCCGTCAGATAAACCCGCTCCAAATAAGGATCAGCTTCAAATTTGCGTTTTAAGTATTTTGTTAAGGCGGTAATCGTTAAATATTGATTTTCCATATTTTTTTATTACCCTTGGCTTCTTTTGGCAGCCTCAACGGTTTGATGCATCAACATGGTGATTGTCATCGGGCCAACACCGCCGGGAACTGGTGTAATAAAATCAACGAGGGGTTCGACAGCTGTGAAATCGACATCGCCGACTAGCTTTCCTGCGGCATTGCGATTCATGCCGACATCAATGACTACCGCTCCGGGTTTTATAAATTCTTCAGTGACAAATTCGCCACGGCCGATAGCCACAACTAAAATATCAGCCGTTCTAGCAACTGCTGGCAAATCTTTAGTGCGGGAATGGGTGATTGTCACAGTCGCATTTTTTTCTAATAATAAAATCGACATCGGTTTGCCGACAATATTGCTGCGGCCAATCACGACGGCAGTTTTTCCTTCTAAATCAATATCATAAGCCGCAAACATTTTCATGATGCCGTAAGGAGTGCAGGGAATCATCTCCGCATCCCCGGCTAACAGCTTGCCTAAGTTCATCGGGTGAAAGCCATCCACATCTTTTTTCGGGTCAATTGCTAAAAGTACTTTTTCTTCATCAATGTGTTTTGGTAGTGGCAATTGCACTAAGATGCCGTGGAAAAGAGGGTCTTGGTTATAGGACGCAATTTTTGCTAATAATTCAGCTTCGCTAATTGTTTCCGGTAAGCGTTCGACCTTTGAAAAAATACCAATTTTTTCTGCCGCTCTTTCCTTATTGCGGACATAGACTTGGCTGGCAGAATCCTCCCCGACTAATAACACAACGAGACCCGGCTGCAAACCTGCTTCTTTTAAATTTTCTACCTCAGTTGCTATTTCTGACTGCATTTTTTGTGCGAGTTCTTTTCCATCGATAATTGTTGCCATGTGTATGCCTCCTTCATCTCTTCAATGGTCTATTTTAGCATAGAACCAGTCCTCGGCAAAGGTTGAGCTTGCTTTTTAAGCGACTGGCTTGACTAGTGTTTCTGAAAATTTTTGGAATAGAAAAAAGCCTGTGACATTAGTTAAACAGAATTGAACTTTACCAATAATAGCTAGTAAGGTCCACTAGCTATTATTGAATTAAAACGGAGACCTGTTGCACAGTAGGAGCATGGCCTTTTTTGCCTTGCAACCCCACTGGACTGCAACGACAAAAATATCGTTCAAAATTTCTTCTGTTAAAAAGACTAGTGTCACAGCCTTTCAAAAAATGTTTATTGATCTTTAATCACATTGGACAAAACACCGTTCACAAACTTACGGGATTGGTCGTCACTAAAGGTTTTCGCCAATTCTAGCGCTTCATTCAAAGCAACTGTCGCTGGCACATCCTCCACATAAAGAATTTCAAAAATTGCAATACGTAAAATGATTAAATCCATTTTCGCAATCCGCGAAACCGTCCATTTCGCCTTTAAGTGCTTGGCGATAATCCCATCAATTTCCGCCTGCTTGGCAACAACGCCTTCGACTAATAAATCCAGATAGGCGGGGACAAAGGCATCCTCTTCATCATTTAATAAATCTTGATGATCTAATTCAATCGCATTGTAAATGGCATCTTGTTTGGATAAATCGGCATTAAAATCTAAAGGAAATAATGCCTGCAAAGCTTTTTCACGAATCTCGTGACGGGTTAATTCTTTACTCATGGGTTTCCTCATCTTCATCTGGGAATAAATCAGCTAAATTGGGCTGTTCCGTTTTTTCAGGGATGACTGCTACAACGTGAATATTAACCTCAGCTAATTCCACATCGGTCATAAAGAGCACTTGCTGTTTCACCCGCTCTTGCATGTCCATCGCAATTTTTGGCACGGAAGTCCCGTAGTTTAAATAGCAGTAGATGTCCACGTTAATCGCACCTTCTTCGGTGAAGGTTAAGTAAACGCCCTTACCGTGAGCGGCCCGGCCTAATAGCTCATTGACATTGCTAGCTAGCGTGCCCCGCATGCCGTAGACCCCGTCTACTTTTGAAGCGGCGATGCCGATGATGACTTCTATTACTTCTGGAGCAATCACGATTTCTCCTAATTCATGGTTTACGTCTAACACTAAACTTTTTTCGTCAGCCATAATCAAATCTCCTTTAATCTAATCTTCCCTTGAAATACTTCATGGGTCGCTAGTTAATAAAACAGTTCTCCTAGCTTTACTAAAGTAAAACTTCATTGATAGTGTATCAGAAATTGCAGTCTGACGCTATCTTTAAATCAGTGTCAGGAAATTGTTTTACTCTATAAAATAATCAATTCCTTTGGTGAATGGGTCAAGACTTGATTGCCGTCTTTTGTGATCAACAAATCATCTTCAATCCGCACGCCACCGATACCTGGTAGATAAATTCCGGGTTCATCAGTAATCACATTGCCTGGGACAAAGGCCTTATCTGCTCTAAAGGAAACATTTGGGCCTTCATGAATTTCAAGACCAATTCCATGGCCTGTAGAATGACCAAAGGCTTCGCCATAACCAAATGAAGCGATATGTTCTCTGGCAACAGCATCCAATTGAATCCCAGTGATGCCCGGTTGCGCCACTTCAATCACTTTTAATTGTGCTTCTAGGACAATTTGATAAATTTCTTTTAGCTTGTCACCGGGATTGCCAATTGCAAAAGTCCGGGTCATATCCGATACATATCCTTGATAGTAACAGCCGAAATCCAGCGTAATCAAATCATTTTTTTCAATGATTTTTTCACTGGCTACCCCGTGGGGCATTGCTGAGCGCAGTCCACTGGCAACAATCGTATCAAAGGAAACACTAGTAGCTCCTAAAGAACGCATGTAAAAATCCAATTCATTGGCAACTTGGATTTCTGTCATGCCGGGTTTGATGAAGTCCAAAATATGTTTAAAGCCTTGATCTGCAATATCACAGGCCTTTTGAATTAAAGCCACTTCATCTTCGTCTTTGACTTCCCGCAAATCTTCCATTAAACCTGCGACTGGTACAAGTTCAGCTGAAATAATTTCTTCCAAGACTGAATACTCAGCAAAGCTGACAAAGTTTTCTTCAAAGCCCATGCTATTTAAATTATCTTTGTTGCTCAGATTAGCTACCTCATCAAAAATCGGGCCGCTGTTTTTGACAATATCAAAGCCCGATGCTTGCTTGCCAGCTTGCTCCGTGTAACGAAAATCTGTGACAAAATAAGCATTTTCTAAAGTTATCACTGCTAGACCGGTGGTACCGGTAAAATTTGTAAAGTAGCGCAAATTATAAGGGCTAGTAATTAAAAAGCTGTCTAAGCCCTCCGTTTTCATCATCTGCCGTAATTTTTCAACTCTTAAACTCATGTGATGGCCTCCTCTTAGTTTTTCTAATCTATTATAGCAGAAAAAGACCCAAGTAAAATCTCCCAGCGCTTTTTTCCCTGACTCTTTTAGAAAAATTATGAAGATTTTTTCATTTTTATTTCATGGAGAAAAAGTTTTTTTCCTGCTCGCCTCCGGTAAACTAAATATATCAAGTACATTTAGAGGAGGAGTTCAAAATGGATCGTAAATTGTTGTTGAAATTAGCCGCTGGTGCCGGCACTTTGGTGGGGGCTGGCTTATTATTAGCCACCTTGTTTAGCTACTTAGAATATTATCGTTATGGTTTTTTCATTGATATGGAGGACCGTTTGGAATTATTTTTACCGGCAATTTTAGGGATTATTTTAATTGCTTTCGCTTTGTCACTGCCGGCCCTATTTAAAAAATGGGCCAATACCAATCCAGAAGACAAACACTGGAAAGATTTCTAATCCATTAAGGGTACCACCAACTTATCGGTAAAGCTAACGCTGAACTGGAGGCTTACTAGATAAGTTGTTTAAATAAAAAAGCACAAGCTGGATAATCGAACCCATTTCACAGGTTCAACTAGCTTGTGCTTTTTATTATGATTGCTGTTTTTTACCAAAACGATTTTTTAAGCTGCGGTTTAAGACTTGGAAAAAGCCTAACGAGCGGACCATGTGATCAGCAGGCACATACTCTCTAATTGCCCGTAAGACCTTCTTCGGATCTTTTGAGGCAAAGGTGAATAAACCATTTTGCTTGGTGCGAATAGCATAACGGGGAATCCATTTCCCCTTGAAAATGACTGAAGCGATGACTACATCGACTTCCTCCCAAGGAATTTGGATAAACTTGCGGGAATCCCTTGTATCATAATACTCAAAAGCGTTATCCCCCACCATAATTTTGCCGTAGTTATTCATGCCCATAAAGGATTGTCCATCAATTGTTAAATCAACCTTGGTATTCAATGATTGTACCATCTTCATCGCTCCATTTCTTTTCATTTAGTATAAATGAGCCTGCCGTAAATTTCTAACAAAAGGGACTATCACTTACCTGTAAGTAACACTCCTTAATTTAGAAAAACTGACAGGAGCCAGTTTAAGAATAGCTGCAAAAAACGAACTATTCTTAAACAAAACCTCCCGCAGAAAAATTCTTACATAATGTTTAAAACGTGTAAGCCAACACCGACTACAAATAGACCGATGATGATGATGATTGGAGAAATTTTCTTCTTCAATAACCACATGCACAATAAAGTTAACAGTAAGGCTGCTAATCCAGGAATCAAACTATCTAAGTTGTCTTGTAAAGTTGTGGTTTTCACATCAGATAAAGATAGACCTGAAGAGTATTGTTCAATAGCTGATCTAATTCCTGCTGTACCGCTTGGTAAAGAACTCCAATCAATGAAGGCACCGTCAGATAATTGAACTTGTGAAACAACTGGTGTGAAGGAAACACTTACCCAGCGTTCAACGAGTGAACCTAGGACAAACATCCCTAAAATAGAAGCACCTTTAGTGACTTTTTGTAATAAACCGCCGGATAAATCTTCTGTGATTTTTGAACCAGCTTTGTAGCCAAATTCTTGCGTATACCACATGAAGGCCATCCGAATGATATTCCAAGCCACAAAGAAAATAATTGGGCCTAAAATACTGCCAGATAATGCTAGAGAAGCGCCAAGTGCACCTAACATTGGGCGCACAGTAAACCAGAAAACTGGATCACCAACACCGGCCAAAGGACCCATCATACCGACTTTAACCCCTTGAATTGCCACATCATCAACTGGTGCACCATTGGCCCGTTCTTCCTCCAAAGCCAAAGTTACCCCAAGAATTGGTGAAGCAATATATGGGTGGGTGTTAAAGAATTCCAAGTGACGTTTCAAAGCGGCACTGCGGTCTTCTGTGCTCTTGTATAATTTTTTGATTGCTGGAATCATTGAAAAGGCCCAGCCACCGTTTTGCATCCGTTCATAGTTCCAAGAACCTTGAATGAAGGTTGAACGTAGGAAAACGGAAGTACGATCTTTTTTAGTTAATTCGATTCTTTCTGCCATTTTTTTCTCCTCCGTTTCCTAATAGTCATTCAAGATATCGCCTAAAGGATCGCCAGTGTTTGAACCACCGCCGCCGCCTGTAGAAGAACCTTGGTTTTCTGTAATGTTTAAGTAGATTAAAGCAATCGCTACAGCTAACGCACCAATGGCGATTAGTGTTAATTCGCTGATAGCTGCAATGACAAAACCAATAACGAAGAATGGCCACACTTCACGAGTTGCCATCATGTTGATAACCATGGCATACCCAACAGCTACCACCATACCACCACCGATTGCCATACCATCGGTTAACCAAGCTGGCATTGAATTTAAAAATCCGCTAACTGTTGCAGCTGGGATTAATAATAAAGCGCCAGCAGGTAAAGCAATCCGGATACCTTGCATGATAACGGCAATAATATGCCATCTTTCAATTGCCTTGTAATCACCTTTTTCAGCAGCCGCATCCATAAAGTGAACGATTGGCACAGCCAAAGTCCGTACGATCATAGTTAAGAACAAACCAGCGACAGCCAATGGAATCGCAACGGCAATGGCAGTATCGACACCATTTTCGCCTTGTCCACCTAAAACTAAAATAATTGCTGAAGCAACTGAAGCTAAAGCCGCATCCGGTGCAACTGCCGCACCAATGTTAGCCCAACCTAAAGCGATCATTTGCAATGATCCCCCAAGGATAATACAAGCTGTCAAATTACCAGTAACTAAGCCAATTAATGTACACGCAACTAATGGTTGATGGATTTGGAATTCATCCAAGATACCTTCCATACCAGCTAGAAACGCAACAAGAATGACCAGAATCATTTGAATAATATTTAAATCACCCATGGAATTTCTTACCTCCTAGTTAAACTTTTATTTAGCGTTTGCTAATTCATTTTTAGCTTTTTTCAAAATGTCGTCCATATTGTCTTTGGAATCATTCGGCACTTTGCGGACATCAAATTTGATGCCTTTGCTTTCTAAGGTTTCAAAGGCTTGAACATCTTCGTCACCCATTGATAAAACTTTACTTACAACTACTTTACCGACTGAGTGAGCCATCGAACCGACGTTGACTTCTTTGATGTCAACTCCGCCGTCGACTGCCCGAACAACATCTTCCGGGTTTTCAAACAACAGTAGAGCTTTGGTATTGCCAAAACGAGGATCTTTAGAGATTTCAATCAGTTTTTCGATTGGGATAACATTCGCTTTGACCCCTGGAGGCGCAGCTTGTTCAATCAATTTCTTCCGTAAATCATCTTTTGATACCGCATCAGAGACAACAATAATCCGACTTGGGTTAACTGATTTGGTCCAAGCAGTTGCCACTTGACCATGTAGTAACCGGGAGTCGACCCGCGCTAAAACAATTTTTAATTTGCCATCGCCTAAAACTGTTCCTTCTGGAATTGGACCGCTTCCTTTTGCTTCAGCTGGTGCCATTGCTTCTTTTGGTTCCAACTCTTCAGGGCGAATTCTAACTCCTTCTTTTGCTACAGTTAAGACATGGGCAGCAATTTCTTGAGCAGAAGTCATGCTAAAGCGTGAAGCATAAGCTTCAATCAACATTGGCAAATTCAAACCGGCTACGATAGCCCATTTGTCTTTATGCTCTTCAAACAACGTATTGGCCTGGTTAAACGGTGTGCCTCCCCAAAGATCGACTAAGAACAATACTTCGTCTTCTTCATCGAAGGTAGCAATTGCAGCTTTTAGTTTTGCCTTTAAGTCATCAGGTCCTTCGCTTGGTTGTAAAGTAACAGCCTGCACTTTTTCCTGCTCACCGAAAATCATTGAGCCGGATTGTAAAATGCCGTTAGCGAATTCGCCATGACTGGCAAGGATGATTCCTACCATTTTCTTTCCTCCTACAATTATTTTTTACTGATGCTAATAAATAATAAAAATTAATTCAAATGCCGGCATCAGCAATTAGCTCAGCTTTTCTTTCTTTAACAAATCGGCCAAGCTGACCTTCCAATCTGCGGGAACTTTGCGGATTTCAATATCAATACCTTGAGCTAAAAGATAGTCGAATGCTTTTAAATCGTCATCGTCAATCGAGACAAAATTGGTAATCATTTTTTTGCCGGTGGTAAAACGCATGCCACCGATATTTAATGACGGCAACTCGACGCCTCTTCTGACGATAGCAGCGACATCTTGCGGATTGGTGAAAAGCAGCATGACTTTATGATTGCGAAACAACAAGTTATGGTAAACCTCGACCATTTTGTCGACAGTGATCACATTGGCTTTGACACCAGGCGGCACTGCTTGGCTTAATAAAAACTTTCGCAAATCATCTTTGGCAACTTCATCGCTGACTACTAAAATTCTTTCGACCCCAGTAGTGCGGGACCAAACGGTTGCAACTTGACCGTGAATTAAGCGGTCATCAATCCTCGCAAGACGAATATCCATGCTCATCTTGAAATCCTCTTCAGGTTACTATTAAAAATCTAAAAAATTTCTGGATTTTCAACCTCGCCCTCTTTCCATAAATATATAAAGCAAGTTCCGTGCCGAAATACACTAGCGTAAAAATAACCAAATCAGCATTTCTGACAATACACAAAAAGGATACACTGTTACAGTGTATCCTTTTTGTGTATTGTTTCTCTGTATTATCAGGCTTGATTATTAATAAACTGCAGAACGAAAAATTCTTCCACCTCAGGAAATTCCAGATGAAGACTAGTATTAATTTTTTGCGTCAACTGATGCAGCTTGTCATAGGCTGGATTCTTTTTCATCTCCTGTAAATCATCTTGATTGACCGTCAACGTTTCCTTTAAAATAATTCGTTCAATCGCACCGGCTAAGTGGATGACTAAATTGATATAGGTCGAATAATCCATTGGACGGTCGAAGAAGGCCTTAAAGAGCTCATCGGTAAACTGCCATAAAGGCTCAATAATTTTCTTACCATTAATAAAAGTAAAACTTTCTAGAATATAGTCAACGGCAATTTGTTTAGCCGAGCTTTCCGTCAGCTCAATTTCTTGAATTTGATTTAAATCATTTTCCAGTAAAAGATTTTCCAACAGTAGCTCGACATCTTGATTGATAAAATTCTCTAAAGGCAGAAATGGAGCATTGATTTTAGGGTCAAGAATTCCTGTGACCGCAACAATCTCACTGTTTTTTTGCAGCTCTTGGATTTTTTCTTCCGCAGCCATCACAGAGGTGGTTGCCACTTGAATATTTTTAACCGCTGAGGTCTGCAACGCCTTTTCAATAATTTCCTTAATGCGCTGAGCCGTTCCCTCGCCAGTCGTACAAATCGCCAAAATTACTTTATCCTCAGCGATGACATTTTTTTCTTCATTGGCAGTTGTCAGCTGACCATAGCCTTGAAATTCTTTAAGGGATTCAAATAATTCAGCTAAATCCGTTCCTAAAACTGAAGCTTTGCGTTCGGCTTCCAAGACAAGCGGTGTGGTCACCATGTCTAAGGAACGAACCATGACGCCCGTCTCTTTTCTGATATTATCAGCAAAGGAAGTCAATGAGCCCATGTCCACCAATAATAAAACGCCATTGCCTTCATTGGCGTCGACGACTTTTTGTTTTAATTTTTCATAGGCGACCGTTGGGCTCATATCAAGGGGCATATCGACCGCTTGTAAGCGGTCGGTGCCTAGCAATTTATTGACCACTTGAGCCATACTGCTGGCGGTGCTGATACCGTGGGCGGCAATGACCACGCCAACACGACCGGCACTCTTACGATGTTTTAAGGAAATCAGCAGTACGGTTAAATAATATATTTCATTTTCGGCGACTGTCACCGAAAATTTTTCTTCTATTAGATGATGGATATAAGTAGCTGCCTTCATCTCATTTGGAAAGCCGGCAGCCATCTCCTTAATATTATCATTGGTCACCCGCTGTTCACCCAAGCTCATCTTTCTTAAAAGAGAGCTGATGTGCAGACTAAAGGCATAAATAAAGTTTTGTTGAAAGACTGGACCAAATGTCTTTGTGGCATAGGCTAAAATCTCTTCCGTCAAATCAATCACTTGAGGCTCGACAAAATCCCCCAGCTTATTATCGGATTCAAAGGTGAAGCCGTGATTTTTATAAAATGATTTCAAATGAATATTAATATCTGTCGAAATAAATTGATTGATTACGTCTTGACTCAGCCCGTCCGCTTTTAATAAAGCGGCTTTATCGCCGATAATATCATATAAATTATAAGGTAGCTCATAGGAGTCACTTTGAAAACGCAATGCCGGCTCGTTAGGATCGACCGTCATCTTCGGCTCTAAATATTTAGCCATTTCCGCCAAACGATTACGATCACCGGCTAGTTCGATGAGACCGCTGCGAATATTTTCTGATAAATCCTCGACAGTGATTGTAATTTCCTCGTTGCTCATCTGATTCATAAAAGCCCGGGCACAGACTAGCTGGATATTGGATTTCAATTGACCGATATTGCCATAGGTAACGCTGCCAATCAACGCCTTGACAACATCCTCCATCACACTGATGCGGCGTTGGATGCGGCCAGCTTCAATCGCCATCATAATCCGCACCAAATCAATTTGCTCCTCGGCCGGCCGTTCATAAAACGGCGGCAGCTGAATATTGATGGGGATCCGTCTCACAAAAGTTTCTAATAAAGAAGAAGATGGATCTTCGGTAGTGGCTCCCAAAATTCGCACATCCGCTCGGCGATTTTTGGAATTTTCCCCCAAACGGTTATAGGTGCCATTATCCATAAAATAAAAAATCATTTCCTGACCTTCCGGCGGCAAGCGATGAATTTCATCTAAAAAGAGCATTCCGCCGTCAGCCTGTTCAATAATGCCCTGCTTATCTTCATTGGCGCCGGTAAAGGCCCCTTTGACATAACCAAACAAATGACTCATCAACAATTCGGGATTATTGGCATAATCCGCACAGTTAAAGACAATCAATTCATCCCTTTGGGCAATCACTTCATTGGCTTTCGCAAATTCAAACATCGCATGGGCAAAATGCGTTTTTCCGGACCCCGTCGGACCGGTAATTAAACAATTCAAGCCTTTAGGAGGATATAAAATCGCCGCCTTCGCTTGATCGATTGGATTTTTCATCGAGCCCTTAGAACCCACCAGTCGAGAAAAAATATCCTTCATCGGAGTCTCTTGGCTGCCGACAAATTTTGGCTGAAGCTTGGTTAAATTATTTTCTTTATAGCTAGGCACATATTTTTCGACCTTGGCGGGCGCTGGACCGGCAACTGTCTGTTGATTGCCGCTAAAATAATAACGAACGGGACGTTGATTGGTCTTTCCGATATAGCCATCCCGCACCAATTGATTTAAATCCTTACTACTATTAGTCCGTTGAATTTCTAAGGCCTCAGCCACTTCATTTGTTGTGACGCCGAGATATTGGTTTGTTTGAGGATCTTTTACCGTTTGCTTTTTAACAAAAGCCAACACTTTATCCACTCGTGCCATTTTCCCACCTCCTAAAAACCCTTGTATCGTAGCTGAAATTCCTAATTTCGTCTAGCTTTTTATATCACATCTCCCAAGCCCTTTCAAATATTTCACTTTTTATCAGCAGCCAAATCAGAGAAAAAGGCTGTGCCATTAGTCATTTTAACAGATGAAATCTTGAACTTTATTATCTTTGTCTAAGTGGTCCAAGGTCCTCGAAGAGAAAGTTCCTGCGCTTCAACGGTCCAGTGTTCCTCGTCACAAATTGTCAATCTCTAGTATTTTTACAAGAGACTGTTCGTAAAGTTCAGTTCTGTTTTGACTAATGTCACAGCCTTAGTGTGTTAGTTTAATGCTGGCTAATTCCAATGGCGTCTGTAACCGGGATTGAAAAACAAATGCAATTGGCTTCTGTATTGAAACCGACTTTTTCTTTGACCGCCTGCATGATTTTCTCGCAGGTCTCATCATCCGTTAAAAACAAAATAATTTCCCGCTCAGAATCAATTGTGATTCCCATAAAGACTTGATGGCGAGCCCCTTCTCCGCGAGCATTCAAAATGGTTGCTCCGCCGGCCCCAACCTTACGAGCCACTTCCACCACATCATCAGCGTAACCCGCTGTACAAATGACGTGCAAGGCCTTTTGAATTTTCGTTTCATCAATCATAGTTATTCTCCTATTATCAAGATTTTCAATTTTGTTTAAAAAGAGACCTTAAAAGACAATATTGTCCACCGGTGAAGAAAAAGCAATTCCGGTATTCGGCTGATCGAAATGGCATTCGGAAATTAACAGCTGATAAATCTTTTCCTTTTGATCGTTGCGAATGATACAGTTGATGACAGTCTTTTCTTCCTCCGGCGTCAAGCCCAATAGCATTTCTAAATAGTTTTGACTGACCGTCCCTTGACCATAACTGGTGGTGATAATTGGACAGCGGTTATCCGTCAACAATGTCAACACCCGGTCCTTTTTACGACGGCCGGTGATGATGGTCATCAGCGAAATCTTTTTTGGATTCTTCATCCCAGCTAACCTCCCTGCACTTTAATCTTCAGCAAATTCGTCACTGTCGTCTTCGCCCTCTAAATATTCTTGAATCCGAGCTAATTCATCAGCGGCATCGGCTTTCTCAATTTTTTGACTGCGGCTACTGTAAATAATACCCAAAACCTGCACAGCAATCAACGGCGTTACCGAAATAAACGCAATAATTCCAAAGCCATTGGTCAAAATCGACTGCGCCGTCTCAGGATTACGCATAGCCACCGCTTGCGCTATTCCCAAAGTCAACGGTGTTAAAAAGGCTGAGGTCAAGGCCCCGCCAGTTACCCCGCCAGAATCAAAGGCCAAACTGGTAAATAATTTCGACGTGAATTTCATTAAAATTAAAGCAATGACATACAATGGCAACAAGAAATACATAATTCTGATGCCTGTCAAAATTTTAACAACCGACAAGACAACGGCACAACCAATTCCTAGAGCTAAGGTGATGCGAATGGTCATTTTTTTGATATGACCATTTGTCAATTCCTCCAGCTGATCGCCTAATACGGTCACGGCTGGTTCTGACAAAGTAATCGCCATCCCTAAAAAGAAACTGATAAGTAAAAGCAGCCCTTGATAATACTGGGGCTTTGCAGGGTCTAAAAAAACTTCCCCTATGTATTTGCCGGCAAAAGCAAAACCATAATCAATTCCTGTTAAAAAGATTAATAAACCAAAATAAACGGGAATACTACCAAATAAAATGCGGACAAAGCGTTTTTTAGGCAGTTTAACAATAAATAGTTGAAACGGAATAAAAGCTAAAATCACCGGGAAAAGTGCTAAGGCAACATCCACAATATTCCCTTGTAAAATATCTAAAAACCTGCCTGAGACAACCGGATCATAAGTCTGATCTAATTGCAGTACGCCATTATTTTTCAAATAAATGTACAAGCCATACAGAAAAATTGCAATAATCGGTCCCACCGAAGTAATGCCGATAATCCCAAAGGTTTCATCGTTTGATTTATGGCGGCTCATCGTTTGAGAAACCCCGATACCTAGCGCCAAAATAAATGGCACCGACACATCACCGGTGGTCGCACCACTGGCATCAAAAGCTAAGCCAATAAATTCCTCTGGCACAAATAAAACCATTGCAAAAACAATCGCGTAAAGCAGTAGAAAAACTTTTTTAATATCCCAGTTTTTCATCAAGCGCATCAAGGCAAAGCCAACGGATACCCCCGTTCCTGTACTCGCCAGCCAAACAAACGGCCGAATCCCCACATCATCAATGACCAAGTGTGTCTGCCGCGCCAATACTTCGAGCGCCGGCTCAGCCACTGTCACAACAAAACCAAACACAACCCCAAACAACACAATAATCCATAAATTTTTCAGTTTGATTAAAGACTGCCCGACAATTTTGCCAATCGGTAAAATGCTCGCCTCCAAGCCCACTAAAAATAACGTTTGACCAATAACTACACTGGCATAGCCTACTAATAGCCGCAAATAATCTCCCGCATCATCAAAGGGGGCAATAATCACACAGACAATCATGACAATGATGGCTAGTGGCAGGGATGACAGGATGGTCTCCTTTAGAGTAGTCACTAACTGTTTAATGACCCATCACCTACTTTCTCAATTTTTCACAACACTCTCCTTCTTATTTAAAGTATAACATTATTTTAAAAACGCATTCAAGTTTAATCGTTTGAAGAAAAACGATTAAATCACTGAATAAATTTCAAGAAAGCTGCATTCAGTTGCTGCCAATCAGTTGCAGGCTCCTGCGGTAGTTCTTTAGCCCGCTTTTCCATAGCACTGATTTGTTCTTCAATGTATTCATTTAAGATGGTGACTTTTGGAACCAGCTCCAGCTCATTGACGGCCATTTTTATTTCTAAGAGCTCATCCACTGCCAAGCGTAAATTTTGCGGCAATTCAGCCGCTAATAGTTCACTAAAAGCCATTGGTGGATTGGTATTTTTATCAAGAACCTATTGGCCTGCTAAAATCGGCCGCAAAACATAAAAATATTTCTTAGCCTTCACCAAATCCCCCTTCAAATAATCACGATAATTGGTACTCGCCATGTGCCAGTAATGATACAAGGATTTCTTTTGCGAAAAATAAGCGGGTAACAATTCTTTTAACTGGCTAAATTTTTCATTTTGATAATAGACAATCGGTGAGGCACACCATTCAAATAAGGTCGGATTCGAGCGTTGCAAGAGCTTCAAAGCTTTTTTAATGTCCCAACCATTGATATCCAGCGTCTCATCTAACTGCCACTCAATTACATCCCGCATGTCGTCCAAACGCAGATAGTCTTGTGGTTTGCGCACATACAAAAAGCGCACATCATAATCGCTGTCCGGCGAGGCAAAGCCCCAAGCCCGACTACCCGACTCCACAGCTAAAATAATTTCCACCTGTTCCCGCTCTTCAATCGCTTTTAATTTTTCTAGAATAATTTTATCCATCTCTCCACCCCTTAACTGGCCACATTTTTTATTTTCATACTCCGACTTGATAGACTGAAAAAAATTTTTAACGTTCAACACTTCTGATTAGATTCATATAGTGATTGTACCAAAGATTTTAAAAGTAAGAATTAGTAAAAAGCCAGCCTTCACTTTAAGATGAAGACTGGCAGTTTAATGCGGGAAATTTTATTTTTAACTTTTTTTAAATCACTTTATTTATTCTTACAAACTGGGACTACCTTCGAGAGTTCCAAAGTTTTTCAAAGTAATTGCGAGCCTGTGCTAACAATTTTCCAAACTACTTCGACTGAATCAGCAAAAAATTTGACGAAGTGTGTAGCTTTTGACACAACTAAAAAACACGGTTGAAAATCATCACCCACGGCAATGGCAATCATAACAGCCCACAGCAACCAAAAAAACTTGCGCAAACAACTATTTGACTAAAAAAATGATTGATTGACCGGCCATCTGGTTTCCTCAACACTCGGTAAAAGCATCTGAATAAAGATAATCAACGACCCAATCCTCGGCAATAAATACAGAAGCAGCCACCAATTGCTATGGTCTCGATCATGCAATCTTCTGGCTCTTATCGAAAAATTCGCAATCCAAATAGCAAACATTAAAATCGACAGCCCCATGTAAAAAAACTTGAATACCTAAATGAAAAAAGTTCACTGGCAAATAGATAAACTACAACCACAATAATATTTACGAGTTGCGGCCACCAAAACTGACTTCTTGTCGCTCGTCCCTCCATATTAAACATATTTCTCCAATACTCCTTGTACGCATTTGCCATTTCCTGACTCCCCTTTTTTAATTTAACTATTCCATATAAATATTATTCAGTCAATAAAAATAATTAAAAAAATATTTTTTGAAAAATTTAAATTATCTTATCGGAATTTTTTACTTTAGGTGTAAGGAAAGAGTTGACTTTTTATAATTTCAATTGCTTGGCATTGAATCAGGTTGCTACCGCAAATCTGTAGATTTAACTAGATTCAATCTAGAAAGTTGTTAGAAAAATTTTTAATAACACTTTTAAATAGCTAACTTTTATTAATTTGAAATATAAATGCCGCATTTACAGGTGAATGCTAAAAGATTAGTTAGTTCATGAAAAAGCTAAAATGTTTAGGAGGTTTCAATGCAGTGAATTCAAAAAAGGAACAAATAAAAAAGCCCTATCTCTTGTCATGCAAGAGATAGAACTCTATTTTAAACATTATTGAGCAACTGGATAAACACTCACTTGTTTTTTGTCGCGGCCCTTGCGCTCGAAACGCACAACGCCGTCAACTTTAGCAAATAATGTGTCGTCGCCACCGATACCAACGTTAGCACCAGGGTAAATTCTTGTACCGCGTTGACGGTAAAGGATTGAACCACCAGAAACAGTTTGGCCATCAGCACGTTTCGCACCTAAACGTTTAGATTCTGAATCACGTCCGTTAGATGTAGAACCGCCACCTTTTTTGTGGGCGAATAATTGTAAGTTCATTGTTAATAACATGGTCTGCACCTCCTATTGATTGGTTGTAATAATTTCGACAAAATCTGGATACTCAGCTTCAGTCGCCTGAAGACCTAAGAGCAGATTTTCCAATAAAATCTGAGCAATATTTCTTTGTTCAGCCGTAATATTCTCCACCATTTCGACATGAAGGCAACCACCTTCTGTATCGTTGGTTTCGATTTTCGGCGCAAATCCAGCCAAAGCATCAATACCATTGACTCCACTGATTGCCAGTGCAGATACCGCAGAACAAACGATATCGCTACCGTAAGGACCTGCCTCTGCATGACCAGTTAAAGTAAAAGCTTGAATCCGACCAGAATCACTCCGCATAAAAGTACCCTTGATCATTTACTGGGCCTTCCTTCATCGCTATTAAGCGTTGATTGCGTTGATAACAACTTTTGTGTAAGGTTGACGATGACCTTGTTTGCGGTGAGAATGTTTTTTAGGTTTGTATTTGAAAGTTACGACTTTCTTTTGTTTGCCGTGTTTTTCAACAGTTCCTTCAACAGTTGCACCAGCTACAGTTGGCGCACCAACTTTAGTAGTGTCACCACCGACCAAAATCACTTCATCAAAAACAACTTTTTCGCCAGCTTCAACAGCTAACTTTTCTACGTAGATGGCTTGACCAACTTCAACTTTCAATTGTTTGCCACCAGTTTTAATAATTGCGTACATGCTTAACAGCACCTCCTTAAATTAGACTTAGACTCGCCATCCCAAGTGACAATTGCTTGTGCTTAAGACTTGTTCTGAGCGGTTGTAGCTGTGGAGACCACAATTACAACAGTACAATAGTATCAAAAAAAGAATTCAGCGTCAATGAAAATATATGAAAACTTTTCTAAAAGAAGCGACGGCTCTTTTTAATGTTTAGCAACAATACTTTTGACGGCATCTGCTAAGTCCCGCATAAAAAAAGCGGGATTTTTTTCAAAGGCTGTTACAAAGGAACCCTCAGGCAACGTCAGCTGGTCAAGAGGCTGACCTAAAACATCTTTGATAATGATACTCTCATCTAGCTGGCCCCAGTCAACAGACCAGTAATGGCCTTCTAAGTCACCATCAAACATCGTTTGAACCTCCTCTAATAAAAATTTTAAAATGGCACTTCGGCGACTGGCATCCCCTAAATGTTCTGTATTCCAAGTTTGCCACTGCTGAATTTCTGTTTCGTACATTTTTAAGCCCCCTAGTCGCTGTATTATCCCACGATTGTTTGAAAAATTAAAGGGTAAGGTCTAGCTGCATCGTAACAAATGGATAGTGCCCACCATTGGTTGCTTGTAAATACTCGCCGGTTTTGACAAAACCGACATTTTGATACAACTTCTGGGCCCGTGTATTAAATTCAGCAACAGCCAAGTTGACCCGCTTCACTGCATAATTTTCCTGAATAAAAGCCAAAATCAACTGAAAAAATTCTTTTCCGAAGCCTTGACCAGTTAAAGCGGGCCTCATGCCCAAGCCGAAAATAATTTCATCAGAATTTTCTGCTGGTTCCAAAACGAAATAACCAAACAATTCTCCTGCCTTGATTACTTGATAATAGCTGTCGCCCCGCTGCTTAGCATCCATCATCTCCTCATAATCTTCAGGATCAGCGCTTAAATCATAAAAAGCATACTCTGCTGGATAGTGCCATTGATTGGCAATCATTTCTGCATTGGCCTGCGTCAGCGGGCTAATTTTAAAATCAGCCCTTTCATATAGTACATGCAAATCCTCCCAATGGGATTTTGTCATAAAATACTCATTGGAGCTGAAAGTTTTTTGCAAGCTGGGGGAGCTATAACTGCCGGCTTGTTCAAATTGAAAGCCCAAACCTTCTATTAAGTTTTGCGAGGCCTGATTTTCTGTAAAACAACAGGCATAAACTTTTGTTACCTGTTGTGAAAAAACTTCTGTTAAAACTAGGGCTACCACAGACTTCATAATCCCCCGCCGTTGAAAATCCGGGTGTAAAACAAAACCTAGTTCTTTTATTTGTGGATCATGATCTTCAGAGTCATCATGCACTGTAATATGGCCAATCACCTGCAAGGTTTGCTTTTCTTCAATCGCATAAGTTTGCTGATTGTTCAACAAATTTTGCAGCATCGCTTCTGCCTCCGCCAAAGAGCCAGCATGTCGCCAGCCGGCCGCCTCTCCCAGGCCCGAAATTTTTGTATAAGCATAAAAATCAGCTAAATCTGTTTCCTTAAAGGGGCGTAATTTAACTTGACTAGTTTCCATTTTCATAAGTTGCCTCCTGAATAGTTTGCAAATATTTTTCTCCTGTCATCACATAATCAAACATCTTAAATGTCTGCTGTAATGTTCGCGAAGTGTAGCTACTAGTCCCGGAAAAAGTAAAAGCCAGTTTTCTAATTAAAGCCTCGGAAGCCTCATTGCCTTCAAAATAGCCAGCATAAACTTTTTCAATCCCCTGAGTAAATAAATCTGACAAAACAACCGTCACAGCTTCAAAAATAATTCCCCGCCGCCGATAATCCGGATGCAACACAAAGCCCAATTCTTTTTCCTTAGAATCATTGGCCGCCGACTCATCATGGATTGTCAAATGTCCAATCACTCTACCGTTTTTTTATCCTCAAGGGCATAGGCAAAAGGATTATTGATCAAGCTTGGCAAATCTTCTGCCGCCTCAGCCAAATTTTCTAAATGCCCAAACCTGCTGCTTCTCCCAAGCCTAGTATTCTCGCATATTGATAGAAATCTTCTAAATCTGTTTCTTGAAACCGCCGCAACAAAACTTGTTGTGTCTCCATACTCCTTCACCTCACACCAATCTACATCTAGTGTACTAAATTTTTATCAAAATAGTGGCTTTTTTCAGAAAACATTTTTCTTTTATTGAAAATGAAAAAATTTAGTTAGCTTAATGCTAAATATTTTCCGATAAAATCCTTCATTGACGACAATGTTATTTTGTTGAAAATAAATGTTGAAACACTGCTGCAGTTCTGGTAAAATCATTGATGTTGCTAAAGTAAAAGCAGCTCACAATTGAAACGCCTTTACTTCTGCTGATGTCATAGTAGCTCAGCCGGATAGAGCATCCGCCTTCTAAGCGGACGGTCGGGGGTTCGAATCCCTCCTGTGACGTAATTAGAAAACACGAGAAACATCATAAAGTCTTTAAAACCTTTGCTGTTAAGGGTTTTGGAGACTTTTTTTGTTTGTTTATAATTACTGGAAAATACCTTGAATGCAAAAAGCTTTGCATTTTTTTGCACCATCTTTTGTATTCTATTTAAGAGATAGTTCATTTTATAATTTCTCTGACTTGTCAAATTCTTTAAAAAGCAACTGCTCAACTTTAAAGACTCAAAGATAGTTTATATTGGAAAGCTAAGTCAATACCCATTTCTTCTAACTTAGTACAAGTTTTTTTCATAAGTATTATTAGGCAAAGTAACAATTAGTATTTTCAACAATCTGATATAATATAAATGAAAGGGGATAATTATTATGAAAAAAATTTTAGCAGTTCTTTTTGCTGTAGGTTTGCTTTCTGGATGTTCTGCAGGCAATCGTGATACCACAAGTTCTTCTTCAACAGATTCTGACTCCTCATCTGAAATTTCTGAGTCTACCAGTACCTCTTCAAAAGAACAGGCTTCACAAAACTCTCAATCAAGTTCTACAGGCAGTACTACATCTTCGCTAATCGAAGATGAAACTTCTCAAAGTTCTCAATCTGCCTCAATTGGCACTGATACAAATATAGCAAACGAAGAAGCAGCCAAAGAAACTATCATGAATTATTATGGGTTCAATGACGATATTATACTCACTTTTTGGCAAATGGTTGATGGAGATTATCTTTTCAAAGCACAAAGTGAGTCTATTATTAAAAACGGTGGTACAGGTACTGTTGGTTTTTACCGTGTTTCGTCAACTGGTGAGGTCTATGAAGCTAATTCAGATGGAACTATTATTCAATAATTTTCGCAGATATAAGTGGATTACCAGTAATTTTTTCTCTTTAAAAACAAATCTTGAATACACATTCTATAATTAGCCGCCTGAAATAATTCTTTCAGGCGGTTTTTGATATCAATCACTTCAATATGTGGATAACCCCACCGTCTATCTATCAGATAACCAAACTCACAAAATACAATTGCCATCCCCACACCGCCACTTTATAATGAAAGAGAAAAGAAAATCAGAAAGCAGGTGCTTTATGGGATTATTTGATGGTTTAATGGGCAATGCCACCCAACATGGCAATGAAGCAGTTCAAAAGGAGCTGCAGGATGTCTTGATTCCTCAAGAAAAAGTTGATTTGGCCTTCAAGTTAGTGCGGGATTTAATAGTTTTCACTGACAAACGTTTGATTATTGTGGATAAACAAGGAATGACGGGTAAAAAAGTTGAGTATAAATCGATTCCCTACAAATCAATTTCTCGTTTTTCTGTCGAAACTAGTGGCCATTTTGACTTGGACGCAGAGCTGAAAATTTGGATTTCTAGTGCTGAAGCTCCTTCTGAAAGTGTCCAGTTCCGCAAAGATAAAAATATTGTCGAAATTCAACAGGCGCTTGCTGCTGCCGTGTTGGCTTAATCATCTAAAAAAATTCAAAGCCGTGCAAGTTCCCCTATCAGCGAGGAATTGCACGGCTAATTTTTTTATTAAGCCTCTTATGTTACCCTTCAAAAAATATAAGCTTCACAATTGTTATGTCAAAGTCTCTCCTCATTAGAAAGTCACACACAAAATGGTTGATTTGCGTTGTCGCTTAATTTTACGACACGCCTTGATCTAAAAAACAGACCTCGCAATGCTTCTTTTCAAGCAGTTGGCTGAATATTATACCAATCATGTTTACCGGTTTTAGGTATATGCCGCCGCTTCTCCACTTCAAAACTGAGGGTTGAAATATTTTGCATAGTCGGAATGTCCCGCACCACAATTAACCTATCCTTCGGAACATTCAGCATAAGATAATTTGCCACAAATAAATCGCAATCCGGCAGCTCATTTTTTGCTGAATCGCTTTCCTTCGAAATGTAAAATTCGTTATTTAAAGGAATGATTGTAATTTTAGTATTAAAAATCTGCCAAAAATATTCTGTTAAAGCGTGAATATGGACGGGACCCAAGTTGCTGCAAATCCCCACTTTGATTGCTTGACGATTGCGCTGCAGCATTTCTGGCAACCCCTCCCAAAGAATCATGATTTTGCATAAAAAATCGTCATAGTAAAAAGACAAATCTGGTATGTGATATTTTTTCCCAATCGCTAAAACAAGCGCTGCCAATAGTTCTGAAAATTCCTGAAAATTTATTTCAACTGTTGGTCGAGAAAAATTATTTCGCTGATAAAATATGTAACGGGGATAAGGATAAGTTTTATGTTTTAAATAAGTCGTGATAAACAACTCTTTAAGGCGTTGATAACTACCATCATCGATACTCAATTGTCCCCTTTGCACTAACTCTGAAATAAAATCATCTGCCGCAAACTGGACGCGTTCTTTTTCAGCTGGATTATCCCAGCTAATTTCCTGCCAAAAAACAGTCAGCAGGATGTCCTTCTTAATTGCAGGCAATTCAGCTGCAGAAATTTTTTCCGATTTCTGCTCAAGTTGCTTCAAACAATATTCCAATAGCTGATTAGCTTGAAAATTTTGCAACTGTTTCAAATTTTTTTTAGAGTCAATCAGCTTGCCCTGCTGAATACGAATTAAGGCAACACAGGCGGTAAAGCAGCCTTCATACAGCTCAACATTGTTAAGATTTAACTTGAATTCTTTGTTAAACAGCTTCAAGACTGTAGAAATTTTTTGCTGGTCAAAGGGAAACGGCCATTCCCGAAAACCATAGGCCTCTAAGAAATAATTTTGGAAGAATAAACGCAGTTGCGCCTCATTACTTCCCTTTAATTTAAAAGGATTTTTTTCTAAAATGATTCCAAAATCCCGCAATTTTCGGCTTAGTCGAACTCCCATTCGATATAAACTTGAATTGCTAATGAAAAGACGATCTTCCCAATATTTAGATTTTTTTCCCGGTTCAAAAAAAATCCCTTGTAGCAACTGAAACTCCAGAGAATTTTTTAAAATATCCCCGTAAATAGTTTGAACTGTCTGATTTCCATTTTCCACCACTCGCAAACCCGTTTTGCTATTTAAATCAATCACCAGCACATCTGGCCAGTTTTCTTGAAAATAATCCAAATCGCTGATAATTGTCTTGGTGGAAGTATTGAGCTGGCGGGATAAAGCATCCAAGCTGGTCCGCTGATAAGTGGTGAATAATAAATTTAATAAGGAGATGCGACGGTTCATGGTGGTATTCAAGACTGCTTTCATGGCTAGGCTTCCTTTCTGATTCCTGCATTCGTAAAAAATTTCAAATACTTAAAAGGAACAAATAATTCTTTTTGCAAACTTCTAAATATTTATCCATTTAAAATCGACATTCAGGTAATTATAAATATATTTTGAGTACTTATAAAAAACCATCATTTTATTTACGAATGACTTCACTTTTATTCTTTTTATGGAGAATAAAATAGAAGAAATCTTCTGTCAATCTTGACTAAATCAGCAATCAAAATTCTTGAAAAAACTATCATTGTGTGAATTTTTTCTTTTTTTTAACTCGTATAAGCACTCACTACTTTTTTTTAAAATTCAGATATGGGAGCCTTTTTATTGCTCTAGAAACTTTATAACAATTTATATTATTTATAGGTAGTATTTAGTAAGCCTACTTTTAAATATTTTTTTATCTCAGAAATAAAAAAAGACAACATCGGTCAATTTTCTCTTTTCCGTTAACATTATTGATTGACCCGGCCATCTTTTATTTCGTCAATTGGAGTATTTCCACGAAAATTGTTATTTAAAATTGAAGGTTAGCTTTTAGAAAGATTCCCATCGGTTTTATACACTAAAAAGATTTTGATTAAAAAAACCGCTAAGAAGATTTTCTTCCCTTTATCAGGAAAAAAACTTCTTAGCGGTTTTTCTAATTTTTTGGATTTGACCATAAAAAGCATGGTATTGAGCTAATCTTTTTGCGACAAAATAATTTTAAAGCCATGGGATAATTTTTTCCACAAATTCTACTCGAAATTCTCTCCATGATTATTAAACAGTCTTTTGGCAAATTTCGGTTGAAACTCTTCTAAAGACTCCACAGTGACAACTTGTTTTTTTAGTTGAGCATAAATCACTAGCTCCATGCCAATATAAATGCCTACCCGCAAATCCTTTTCTTTGGTATCGCAAAAAAGCAAATCACCGGGTTGTATAGCGGTTAACGGGATAATCCATCCGCATTTTTTTAGCTGCTTCATTTCTTGCGGCAATTGTATTCCTAAAGACGTGGCGAAAACATATTTCATCAGCCCGCCGCTATCAAACTCTTTGGGCCCACTCGTACCTCTATTATACGGCTTGCCCAGTTGTTGGCCGGCTGTTGCAATTAGCAGCTTTTGTTCAGCTGTTGCTGCTGACAAAATGCAGTCATTTATGCTGGCTGACTTCACTGAACTGACTTGTGGTTGTTCCAAGTTGTATCTAAACCTCTCAGATACTTCTTGTGTCAGCTTTTTATTCACAACTCGTTTAGTGTAGTCTTGAGAAAACATAATTAATTTTGGATGTCCTGAAACTGAATCAGCTAAAAAAACGCTCATGCTTTTTGCTAAATTCCTTCGCCTTTTCATTTCAATCCCCACCTTTTGTTGAATTGTCATCGTTAAATTAGTTCGTGTGATATTTTTTTATTTTAGATATTATTAAATATTTTATCATTGAATTAGTTTTTCAGCAAAGTCATTTTTTGTGAAGGTGGGAATTTTCTTGCTTAAGGGTGGAAAAGAAGATAAAAAAAGACATCCACTTGTTTTGATGTGGATGTCTGAACATTATAATGTCGAATAAATTGAAATCAAAAATTTACACTCTTACCCACTCGCCTAACCACTTTAAAGTAGAATGATTAAATTGACGTTTATGCAAAATGCCGTTAATAAGTTTATATCTCCATTCAATAATTGGTTTAAAGGTGGATATTTGAGAATTATCTATGACAGATTCTGATGCTACGCCAACACTTGGTCCAACAATTAAGGTACTAAAAAGAATGGATGCAACTAGTAAAACTTTCATTTTTTTCATTGGTGTCACCTCGTTTCATCTATAATGGGTAAATCTTTAACTAATGGTTGTTCCAAATCAGTAGCCTCACCTAAATTCTCACCATTGAGAATTAAGTAGTACTTATTCTCATCAGTACGTAAAATATACCCTTCAGAAAAATCTTCCCCTGTAAAAGTTCCGTCGAGATATTCTGAATCCTGGTTATAAGGCTCAAAAACCGTACTAACAAAAAATATCGGCAAGATAAACAGGAGTAACAAAATGGCTCGGTTGGTCTTGCGGACTTCAAAGCCATCCATTAGAAAGCTGACACGCTTTCGCAAAATTGCGCCGGATTCGGAGCTGAAATGGACTACATTGCGCTTTTTGATGGTGCTAGTTTGAGACTTAGTTAAGCTTTTTTTATTGACGGAAACTAATGACTCCACGTAGGAAAAATAATCATCCTCGCAAAGGTTTTTCGTAACCTGCGAGTCCACTCGCATTTCGATGACTAGACTCAATCCCTTACGCAGCAGATACATCGGCGGAAACCACCAATAAATTGCCACTAGCACTTCTAACAGATACTTCAGCAAAATGTCTTTGTTTTTAATGTGCTGCAACTCATGGGTCAAAATAAAATTCTTTTCCTGTCTGGTCAGATTGGGAATATCCGCCAAAATCACTTGCGGATGAAGAATACCAATCGTCACTGCTGAACTGGTGGCGTTGGACACCGAAACGTTAATCCGTTGCCACTTCAAACTGGCTTTTATCTCCTCGTCAATATCATTGAGGGGAATACTATCAGTTTCTAATCGATTGACGTTTTTTGTCAGCAGCAAGTGCTCCTTCAGCAAACGTCCCAATTGAATGACAACCCCAATCACCCAAATACTGCAAAAAATGGTTAATATTGACACTGTCAAACTGCCGATAGTTACTTCATACAAAAGCCATTTGTAAATGGTTGGAAATAGCCAGGTTGATTTGATTGTTATCGCAGTTGGAAATTCAATCGGAATCATCAGCCGCAGAAAAATCATTAAGAAGAGAGTAAAAATAAAATCCACACGAATCTTCTTTAAGCTTTTCTTTGACCATAAAAGATAGAACAGTAGCAGAGTTAAAATCAGCACAAACCCTAATGAGGTTAAAATGGAGGCAACTGATAGCACCATATTATTTTCGGTCCTTCTTAATCAATTTTTTCCTTTCCAAAATTTGTTTTTCTAACTCATTCAGTGACTCCATGTCCTTGGTGGTGTCAATAAAATTGGTCACCAATTTTGACAATGAATCTTGCGACATCTCTTGTGCGATAAATTGCTCCTCACTAATCGTTGGCAGATATTGGCGGGTTAATGCAGTTTTGTTATAGCCGATGCCACCAATCTCCAACAGGTTATTGACAAAAAGCTTTTTGACAACTGCCGCCACCGTATTTTTGTTCAAATCCGGATCCTGCTCAATGACGTCAGCAATTGAAAGCGGTTGATCGGTTCGCCAGAAAACTTCTAGAATTTGGCGCTCCCGCTTCGTCAGCCTATCCATGACTATCAACTCCTTATTACCGTAATACTATTATTATAGCAATATTATTTTACTCTGTCTTGTTATTTCTTTAAATTGAGTAAATTTTTAAGGGGAAACTTCATAAAACTACTCATCTTTATCTGCTAAATTAAAAAATTTACGCTTTTTATCCCTGATTCTCCATTTCTTAAGCACTAGAAATTTTATGCCGAATGCATTAAACTCAATTTACTATTAATTATAAATCAGGTGGACACATGAATCTAAAAGAAAAAGCGCGGCAATTACCGGCTAGACCCGGTGTTTATTTTATGAAGGATAGCCATGATCAGCTTTTATACATCGGCAAAGCGAAACGGCTGAATAAACGAGTAATCAGCTATTTTATTCCCTCGACTCCTCAGTCGAAGAAAAATCAGCGGATGATTTTTCATATCGCTGATTTTAGCTACCAAACTGTCGATACTGAATTAGAGGCGCTATTATTGGAGCAGCAACTGATTGCTAAGCTGCATCCACCATATAATCGTCTAATGAATTATGCCGAGCGTTATCGCTATTTGATTTTTGCTGACCAGCAATTTACTATTTCAAAGGAACCGACAGCAGATGCTTATGGTCCCTTTAGCCAATATAAACGGCTGCCGGAGGTTATTCGGGTGCTGATTGAACTGTATGATTTACCGAGTTCCCGCTGGGGGCTGCCAGCAGCCAGAGAATTACACCAAAAAAGGCAATCTCTCTTACCACAACTTTCTCATGAACTAAAAAATCATGAAATAAAACAGACTTTGCTTGGTGGCGGTGCTGCTTTAGAGAAAATCAGCTACCAGCAAAGTAAGGCATTGGAAATATTAGCATTTGAATGGGCTAAAAGTCTTGAAGAGGATAAAGAAATTTTGCAGAGATTTCAAAAACAAGCTTTGACTCTCCACAAAATTCTAGCTCCTAAACCTAGAATTATTGCCGACGAGATAGATGCTGACACCACAAAGGCTTTTTTAGTTTTTCAAGGAAAACTGTTAGCTGAAAAAAAGCTAGCAACCCAGCAATTCACCACAAACATCGCTGAATTTGAAAATTTCCAACTACCACCAGTGGAGCACTTCATCCCTTTTAACGAGCTCGACAATCGTTTAATTGTTGCCAGCTATTTTGATAGAGTTCAGGGGCTAATTGATGAAGAAAAGTAGTCAAATTCAACAAAAAACATATTATGTTTAGAGGAGTTAAGCTTCACTTACAGCTTTCCTTTTCTAATCATAATATGTTTCTTTTATCTTCAAATCAACACTCACAAATTTGCCTTTCTTTTCAAGCAAGGAGGCAACCTATAAATCCAGTTAAAAAGAATTTACCAAAATTCTTCCAATTCATTTTCCTTGTGAAAAGCTTGGATCTTTACATTCTAAAGAAAAAATCGCCTTCGAACATTAATTTCATAAAGTCAGGAACCGTTGCATCTCTGTTCCAATCCCGTTGCCATTCACAAGCTAATTGGGATAAGCTAGTAAGCTGAGCTCCCGCTTGTTCGACGCGGCGTAAAGCTGCTTCGTGGGCCAATGTTGACGTGCCACCGATGGCATCGACAACTGGATAGACTTCATAGCCTTCTTTCAAGGCATCCAAAGTTGGGAAGGTCAAGCAAGCTTCGGTCCACAATGCGGCAATAATTATTTTTTTGCGGCCGCTATTTTTGACAGCTTCATAAAATTCCTTGTCCTCCCACGCATTAATCGAGGTCCGATCATATGAAACCTCATCTTTTAAGATTTCATTGAGGGGCGCCACAGTATCTGCATCACGGCCAGTCGCCACGTTGACAGTCGATAAAATAATCGGCACATCGTAGGCTTTAGCAAATTTTGCCAAGAGGCCGGCATTTTTCAATAAATCATGGTGATTGATAGAATTGACCGCATTCACTTGGACCGGTTGGTAATCAATAATCAGTACAACTGAATTTTCTGGTGTCAATAAATGGTCTTCCTCGGGATTTCTTCTTGTAAAGCTTGTCATAGTTTTTTTCCTCCTAAAGGTCTGGTATTCTTCTATTATAGAAGCTCTCAGCGTGATTAGAAAATAAAAACCCTTTCTGTTAATTGACGCGAACAAGATAATTGACGAAATTTTATTTAACAGAACTAAAAGTTACATTCTGCTTGAAGGCAAACTAATCAGTTTATGGCAAACTGTCAACTTTATCTTGATGCCATTGCCCATTCTAGCATGGCGCCATAATATTTTTAGTAGATAGGATAAATCAAAAACCTCTTCACTGTTAATTATTTTAAAAATAATTTATCAAGAAACACCCTTCAACTACTGTTTGTTTTTGGAAATTTTTGAATGATTGACCTGTTAATTTCCAGTTTTACCTTTAGCCATTTTCTTTTTGATAGAAGTTAATCCCCACTTCGGTATCCTCCACAAGAGTATTTTGCGGCCTCTTAAGCAAAAGCAGCGCAAAATAAAAATCCCCGGAACAGCCGCCTGCATGAACAGCGGCTACTAAAACGAAAACGGTAGCAGATAATATGTTTAAAAAATACAGTAGGACCAGACAACAGCTGATTATTACAAAAGGCGCTAAAATAATAATTAGAAATTGTATCTTTGTATAATAAGAATTGGGGCTTGTCGCGTAAGCCATGCCATTTTTAAAGCCGAATTTGACTTTTCCCTCTATATTGAAAATTTTGAAAAAGAAGCCATGAATCAATTCATGAATAAAAATTACCAAAAAACTTACGACAACAAACAGAACAAGCCCGACTAGACTGGTTTCTTCACTGCCTGCAAGGGGCTGTATAAAATCTGCCAATACAGCAAAAACGCCAAAAAAAACGATTCCCAAGACGATTGCCGCTACATTCAACCAGACAATCGCCCGCTTATTTTCCATAATATTGATACTTTTAACCAACTTCATTTTTTAATCCCCTTTTTTAAAAATATAAAAACTCACCAGTCGTTGTAAACTTAACTGGTGAGTCTTCTTGATTTTGCTTTAAGCTGCTAAACAGGCTCCTTTATAGGAAGCTGCGCAACAATTTTTTGATTTCATCAAACAATTGAACTAATTTATTAGTTATTGTTGTAATCGCCTAAAATATCTCCCATGCGAAAACCGCTGCTTTCTGAATCAACGCCGCTAACTTCGTCAGTTGCAGTTGATGTTGCAGTTGGTTCAACTGATGCAGCAGGTGCGCTCGTTGTTTTCAAATAAGCTTCTAAGAAGTCATCAAAAGAAGTTACTGCCAATTTTTCCATCATATAATGTCCGACACGTTGCGCCTCGCCGTCTAAGTATGCTTGTTTTTCTGTTTCTAAAGCTTTAATTTTTTCATCAAATTCGTTTAATCTTGTTGCCAAAATAGCCACTTCCTTTTTTCATAGTGTGATTGTTTTCCCTATTATATCAAAAAAACTAGCAAACTCTCATTATTTTTTGATAATTTTTTTTATAGCAGGTAAATCTCTAACAATCAGGGCTATTTTAGACAATAAGAAAAGCTGCCGCAAATGTAAAATATCATCGGTAGGCGTTTATCCTGCTATATCTAAAAAAAAATCATTTTGAAAATGCAAACGCTTGCAAAATTTCGAGAAATAGGTATAATAAAGAGTGTAAGGAACCAAGATTCCCACAATTAGTTTTTAAGTAATTTAGTTTTTGTAAAGTAGTATTGTGAATGCAAATTCTGGAAGAAAAGAGGCTGATTGACACGCACGAAGTAGGTTGCGTGTAAGAGAATTTAGGTTTAAAACATTATGAAAGGCGTGGGGATTTGATCGTTTCCTTACTAACTGAATATGACCTAACAGGTGTTTAAAAAAACAGTTGGAGCAACAATGGACACTCCATCGAGATTTGTATGAGAAGAAAAAACACAAAATCCTGTTAGGTCTCTTTTTTTGCGCTTTTTTAAGATTGGCTCTAATTAAAGAGCTTAATTATGACGCACCGGAAAAATTAATTTCCACGATTCCTCCATTGCTATCTGGACATTTTAAGGAATTTTTCAATTCCTTTGTGCTCAGCTTCTCCTGTTCAACTCCCTCTAATTATCATTCACTGCCCTTTGGCCGCAGCCCTACCTCCACTGTTAAACTCCCATTTTATCCAGCTAACTGGTTATAATTTGTCAGAAATTCTCTATCAGGATAAAATAAGAATGAGTTTAATTAAAAGGGGCGTTTAAAATGACTTTATCAGAGACTATTATGCAGCAATTAGAAAAAGAAGAAGCAAATATCATCGAAACTCGTCGAGTCTTTCACGAATATCCGGAGCTGTCCTTTCAAGAAAAAAGGACTTCGGAAAAAATTAAGGCTTTTTATGAAGGCTTAGAGATGACAGCCCAAAGCTGCGGCACTGGTTTTGGCTTAATCGTTGATATTGACACTGGCAAACCAGGAAAATGTTTGGCTCTACGGGCAGACTTTGATGCGTTGCCAGTTACGGAAGCCAATGGACTGAGTTTTGAATCAAAAATTCCCGGAGTGATGCATGCCTGCGGTCACGATGGGCATACCGCCTATTTGATGCATGTTGCAAAAGTCTTAAATGAAAATAAAGACCAGCTTACAGGAAAAATTCGAATCATTCATCAACCAGCCGAGGAGTTAGCCCCCGGCGGTGCGTTAGCTATGATTCAAGATAATTGTCTGACTGGCGTCGATAATATTTTAGGGTTACATGTCATGTCCACCATGAAAACTGGGACGATCCAATACCATCAAGGGGAAACGCAAACTGGCCGTTCAAATTTTACTCTGACAATTACCGGCTCAGGTGGTCACGCTTCTCAGCCACAGCTTTCCAATGATGCTATTCTAGCCGGCGCCTATTTTGTAAATATGATTCAAAGTATTGTTTCCAGACGCCTCGACCCTTTTTCAATGGGCGTCATCACGATTGGCTCCTTTGATGGCAAAGGTTCCGCCAATGTGATTAACGGCAGCGTCACCTTAAAAGGCGATGTGCGCTATTTTGACAACAACACCAAAGAGCTGATTCAAAAAAATATCACTGAAATCGCAAAAGGTTTAGAAGTCGCCTTTGAAGTCAAAACAGAATTAGACTATAACGACAATTATCCGGTTCTTTATAATGACCCCGATTTCACTGAATATGTTGCAACTACAATATCGAAAGCAAATATTCCAGAAATAACTGACGTGTTGGACTCTGGTAAACAAGACCCTTCTGAAGACTTTGCCTATTATGCTCAACGGGTTCCGGCTAGTTTTATTTATGCCGGCTGCGACGTTAATGACGGCAAGAAGCATCCCCATCACAGTCCAGAATTTCTGATGGATGAAGCCTGCTTAATTGTTGCCGCTAAAGCCGTTGCCGCAGTGGTGGTTGATTATTTAGGGGAGAAATCGTAAATAAATTTTCATTTTAGTCTCAATAATTTTGAACCTATTGCTTTCTAAAACAGCAGCATTACTAAAATAAAAATGATAACCACTTTTTTAACAGAAAGGCATTTTATGCAGGGATTCTGTCAAAAGAGTGGTTATCGTTTTTTTAACCTTTGCTAGTTTACTCAATTAATAACCAAGTAATTAAACTTTTCGGTACCGTTTCATTCCTAAAATATTGATTAGTGTAAAGAGTATGATAAAACCCGTCAAAATAATTAAATCTTGCCAGATATCACTCCAGCCCTGTCCTTTTAGCATAACAGAAGTCAGTGCATCCCCTTCATAAGTCAGCGGAAAGATATAACTGAGACTTTTCACCCAGTTTGCCATTGAATCTAAGGAAATAATCCCAGAAAAGAAAATCTGCGGAATGACCACTATTGGTAGAAACTGCATCATTTGAAATTCTGAGCTGGCGAAGGTGGAAACAAATATTCCTAAGACCAGTGCCACTAACGCCAATAAAATATTGGACACCAGCACCCAGCCAATATTACCTGCAACATCCACCTGCAAAACATAGATTGCAAAAAAGACAATTAGCACAGTCTGGATGATGGCAAATACGCCATAACCTGCTAGATAGCCTAAAACAATTTCACTGCGTTTGACAGGTGTCGCCAAAATTCTTTCCAAAGTTCCAGAAGTTCTCTCCTTTAATAAAGCAATCCCCGATATCAAAAAGACAAAGAAAAAAACAAAAAAACCAATCAAAATTGGAAAAATTTTATCAAAGAAAGTGATGCTACTATCGCCGTAAACATAGGAATTGTCGACGCTGTAATTTGTGACTGAGTATTCTGTTCCCGTTGTAGCAGCAGCTTGCTGCAATTCCTCGGCCATTTCTTTAATCGTGTCTGCGGTCAGAACATTTGCCAGCAGCGCTTTGAGGGCACTCGTCTGGCTTGGATCACTATTCTCATAGACAACTTTAATCGTGGAATTGCTAACACTGATAAAAGCAGCAAGATTATCCGTTGCAACCGTCTGAGAAATATTGGTTGCAGCAGAATAATCTTTTACAGTTACATGGTCAGATTCTTCAAGAGCATCTGTGATGGCTGTCGGCACACTAGCATCCACTCCAATTGTCAGAGTTAGATCATCACCAGAGGTAAATAGCACATTCATCAACGATAAAATCACCAGCGGCGCAATAAACATCAATGCTAGGGTTCGTTTATCCCTGAACATTTCCCGCAAAACTCTAAAGAAAATCGCTTTAAATCGAATCATTTGCTAGGCACCTCTGCTTTCAAAAAAACCTCTTCGATTGTATCAACCTTGATTTGTTTCTTCAATGCTGCAGGACTTCCCCAAGCAAAGACTTTGCCTTCAATGATTAAACCGACTAGGTCACATTTTTCAGCCTCGTCCATAACATGGGTAGTGATAATAATCGAATTTCCTTGAGTAGCTATTGTCCGTAGCTGTTTCCAAATTTCCACCCGTAAACTAGGGTCGATTCCGACAGTCGGCTCGTCTAAAACTAAAAGCTCTGGTTTGGCCAATAGTGAAATTGCTAAAGATAGCCGACGCTTCATACCGCCAGAATAATTTTGCACTTGGATTTTAGCTGCATCTCTTAAATTAACTAAAGCTAAATTTTCTTGAATCGCCGCTGCCAATGCCTTTTTCTTTAATCCCATTAGATTTCCAAAAAATTGTAAATTTTCTTCTCCACTTAAGCTCTCATACAAGGCATCACTTTGTCCCATATAACCAATTTTCGCCAAAATTTTTCGATTTGGCATCGTCACGTCAAATATTTTGGTGGTTCCTCGATCCAATTTTTCCATCCCCATCAGGCATTTAATCGTCGTGGACTTGCCTGCACCACTAGGCCCAATCAGACCTAAAATTTTCCCCTTTTCAATTTCGATTGTGACATCCTCCAACACACGGCGTTTATCAAAACTTTTATAGGCATGCTGCATTTCAGCAATCATCATCTCTGCCATTTGCCAGTCCTCCTTTTAATGGTCAAGCTGTAAATTATCTTGTTCTATTTGGAGTATAGACTTAAACTAATTTATTTCAATTATTTGAAATAGATAATGGACAGAAATCGAAAATTGATTAGTAATGGGTGTTACTACTCATTAAAAAAGATGTCTTGTTGTTTTTAGTCAGCAAGTATTCGATTTGAATAAGCATTGAGTTTAGTATTCTTTTTCAAGACTTTGATTCATCAATAGCAAATTTCGAAAAAGCGAACATTCTTCATTTTCTAAAAACCTATTTCCGATAATAAATAGACAGATTTTTGATAAACCAGTATGATAGTATCGAACAATTATTATTGAAATTTTATTTTCATTCGGATAAAGAGGTGTTTAAGTGACTTTTATTGAAGATTTAATTGCTGCCATTGGGGTTGTCCTAAATGGAATTCCCCAGGGGATTTTAGCAATGACCTTGGGCTTTGCGGTCTTTCCTACCACATTTTCCTTTATTTTTGCTTCCGCTGTGAATGGAATTTTCCATTCAGTTGCGCCGCTTTCCTTTCAAGCGGAATCTTTAGCCATTACCGGCGACATCGGCAAAACTCATAAGGAACGGATTTCGATTATTTTTTTCGGTTCATTGATTATGTTTTTTATCGGAATTTCTGGATTGCTAACACAAATTGTCGACTTTCTCGGGGAAAATATCATTTCTGGGATGATGGCCGGCGTCGGAATTATGTTGGCTAAAATTTCCCTCAATATGGTCAAATCAGACCGGGAAATTGGCCTTGTGTCATTGATAACCGCAGTTTTCATTTATTTATTGACGAAGGATTTAGTTTGGACCATTACGCTTTCAGTTATTTTAGCCACTTTTTATGCTCGAATTAAAACTAAATACAGCGTTGATTTACCGGAGCATGTCACCCAAAGAAAATTTGTTTTTACGAAACCGATAATGAATACAGCGGTGGCTCGTGGCGCTCTTAGTTTGGCGTGTTTGAATATTAGCGCCAATATTTCCTATGGCTTATTAACTGGGCAAATGACTGGCATTGAACCAAATCCAGTCAACTTAAATCTGCTGACAATCACGCAATCAATTGCCGACCTTGGCACCAGCTTACTCGGCGGTGCTCCCGTTGAAGCAGTTATCTCAGCAACCGGTAGTGCACCGAATCCTGTTCTTTCTGGGATTATGATGATGTTGATTATGGCTGTGATTTTATTTAGCGGACTGCTACCAAAAATTGGTAAATTTGTACCCAGCTCGTCCATCTCAGGTTTTTTATTTGTTTTAGGTACCTTCATTGTCTTCCCTGACAATGCTAGCCTAGCTGTTGCCGGCACCGATTCAACAATCGGCGCCATCACCTTATTAATCACCGCTGTTGTCGATCCGTTTTTCGGATTAGTAGCTGGTGCATTTTTCAAAATTATCTTACCAATTTTAGGATTAGGAGTGTAAATATGACGGAGAAAAACTTTTACAACTTAACAGTCGGCCAACTGACACGCCAATTACCTATCGTTCCAATCACAAACGACATGGCGATTGCTTCCTTTGTGTTACTAGGAGATGCAGAGCTGACTCATTATGCAGCAAAATTATTGCTTGAAAAACTACCACAAGATTTTGATTACATTGTGACCTTTGAAAGTAAAGGCATTCCTCTTGCTCAGGAGTTGACTTATTTAGCTGGACAGAAAAAATATTTTGTCCTCAGAAAGAGCATCAAGTCATATATGGAAAATCCGGTCACGCAAAGCGTCAATTCTATCACCACTAAAGAAGAACAGCTGTTAGTTTTAGATGGAGCGGATGCCGCAGAGCTCCAAGGAAAAAAAGTTATTTTATTGGATGATGTTATCAGCACTGGTGCATCCATGCAGGCAGCCGTAGACCTTTTAGCTGCGATTAAGCTTGAAATTATCGGAAAATTTGCAATTTTAGCTGAAGGCGAAGCAGCCGACCGCACAGATTTGACTTACATCACCAAGCTACCGCTATTCGAATACCCATCATTAAAAGAAATCTAATTCCCACAAAAACCCGCTAGAAAATCTTTAGAGATTTTCTAGCGGGTTTTATTAAAATGACATCTACATCAATTATTTATAGGTTGCGTAAAAGACATATACAGCACCCAAAATGCGAATAAAAACATCAGCCCACTTGCCAAATAAACGACAATTCCAAGGACAGGGGCAACTTTTTGGGCTGCCTTTGGCTGGTCGTTGAAGGTATTGCCGGCTATGAGCCGCAGCCATTGGCCTCGCCGAAAATGATAACCGATTGCTGCCAATGAACTAGCAACGGCCAATAGTAAAATTTCTATTAAGATAACCATCGCTACCTCCTCAAACATTTCGAAACAAAGAGAAAAGATTTTCCGTAAACTATGACTAGCTTGGACTAGTATTCCTCACAACTCTTCCAAAAAGACTGACAGAAAGTTATTTTTAGGAAGTAAACCCCAAAAGCCAGACTAAAAGCTAATTTTGTGTGAACTGTTGCTATTATTTAATCTGCAACTTTTTTTGTAGATTGAAAATATCAGCCAAAGCCTTCTCACCATTCATATTGCCAAAGATCTTCATATCAATATCTGCACAGGGGACATCAATCGTTTCCAGTAATTTTTTTAAACTAGGCGTCTTATAGCGAACTTGCGGACACACCAGCACTTGATCTACATAAGGTTTAAACACCGACTCCAGATTATATTTAGTAATTTCCCCTTCTCCGCCGTATGCAATAAGTGTCGGAAATGCAGCCGACAATTGTTCAAAATCCTTGATTACCTCGTGCAAATGACCAAAATGGACAGCTTTAGCGTCAGCCGCCTTTGAAATTTTCTGACAGAACATGCTGGAGGTCATTCCACCAGCGCAGCAAATAAAAATTAGCATGATGTAAACTCCTTAAAAAATCCATGAGTTGAAATATCTAAATCAGGCCATGCTTCACACAATAATTGTAAATACCATCATCAGCTACATGACCAATCACCTCATCAGCGACTGCCTTTAAATCCTCTGAGGCATTATCCATTGCCACACCCCAGCCAACAGCCTCCAGCATTTCAATATCATTATTGCCATCACCAAAAGCTAACGCCTCAGACTTGTCAAAATGATAATAATCCAAAATCTTGTTAATCCCTGAACCTTTTCCGCTGCTCAATGGGATAATGTCAACTGCACGATGCCACCAGGCAACGATTTTGGCCTGATGCGTGTCCGCCATCACCTGAGCATAATCAGCTTTTTCAGACCCCAGCATTACTTGAAAAATTGCTTCATTTTCAGCTACCTCAGCAAAATCCTCCGCCACAATCACCGGTTGATGGGCAAAGGCAAAATATTCAGCCAAATCTGTATCTGTGCCATTCGCAATTGTCCGATCCTTGGTGGCAACTGCCACCGGACGCTGCAACTTTTGAGCATTTTGAATAATCTGCTGCACATCTTCAGTCGGAATCGGATTGCTTAAAATCGTTTCCCTTTGATTAAAACAATAAGAACCGTTAAATGTCAAAAAGGCATCAAACTCCACCTGCTCAAACTGCGGCAAAGCAATCGGACTACGCCCTGTCGCAATACAAATTATGATGCCTCTTTTTTTCAGCTCAATCAACGTCTGCAACATTTTCTCAGAAATCTGTTTTTTCTCCATATCAATCAACGTGCCGTCAATGTCAAAAAAAATAATTTTTATGTTTTCCATGGTTTGCTCCTTTTTTGAAGGGGTTATCACCCTCTTATTATTTATTATTCCCACCTAACTGCGATATTTATTTTTCTGTTTATGCTGGTAAAGCTTTTGGATGATTAAAAAGATTATTGTCAGCGCACATAAAATTAAACCAATTTGAAGCCAGGGATTACGATAAACAAGGCGAACTTCTTGTGAGTCGGATGCTATCGCAACAGACATAAGCATAGTGTCTGTCTTATCTACCTCCGTTTTTTGATTGTCAACATATGCCTGCCAATATTCATGATAGGGAATGCCAATGGCTAGAGATTTATCTGCGAGGTTTTCTGTGTTGAGATGGATATCAACTTGATTTCCCTCGTAAGTCACCCGAGTCGAAGAATCTTCTGAGATAATTTCACTGGCTATTTGATTTACTTTTGCCGGCATGTTCTCTGTCTCATCTGCTATCACTGTATCAGAAACTGTGTAAGCCAGTCCACGATAGCTTAAATTCTCGTAAATATACCAAACTTCATCATTAAAAGAGACTTGCTCTACTAACTGATAATTCGCATCTGCAACAGCTTCATTTGAAAGGTAGTATTTGACCCCAGAAATTGTATTATATCCCACATTTGTCCCAAAACCGAAAGAGCGCCAAGACCAGTTTAAATCGTCACCAATTTGCTTATCCACTAGCTCTTGAGTATTTTGATTTATAATACTGAACCAATATGTTAATCCAAAATAACCATTGAGCATGGCAACATTTTCTGGTCGACCGTTAATAGTAGTTAACGGAGAATTAGCAACACGATACACACCTTCCTCTACCGCCTCAGTTGATACTTGTGAATCCGTAAATGGTGAATCTGTATAAATCTGAAAATCTTGATAAGCAATCAGACTATCCATCCAATTAAAACCTGATTTAGCATATAAACCACGAATATTTACAGAAATATTAACAGCTACTAAAATGACGAGCACCATCTGAACTACAATTGAAACCAGCGCTTTTCTTTTAGTCGCAACGAATCTCTTCTTAGCTAATTTTCTAATTTCTGTTATCACATAGGCAAAAATCCCGCAGAATAGAAGTTGTAACAAGAAATGCCAGCGATCATTTGTCTGCCCAAATCCGTTAAAGAGATAGCCGGTTATCGGCAACAAATATGCTATTACACCTATACATAAAACCACGATGATTTGAAATTTTCTTCTTGTGTTAGGCAAGAAAAACAGAACAATAACTGCGAGAAATTCCAAAAGTAAAACTCCACTTAAATAAGGATGCGACTGATAAAAGGGCTGAGCTAGATAATCTAATAAGTTAAAGTCAAACACCGGCAGATAATTTTGCAGGTTAAATATAATGTCTGGAAGAGACACACTGACCCGCTCACTATTAAAATAACCGACCAATGCCGGTAAAAATATAGGCGCAGCTAAAAATAAGCCCAGTAGATAATAGCCAAGAGCTTTAAAAATGGTCAGAAAAAAATTCTTGAAGGAAGCTTCCATAAATATTAGTCTGATGACTAAATAAACTGCTAACATCAATGAAGCCATAAATAAATAGTAAAAACCACAAAGTCCTCCATAAAAAACTGCTAGGAGAAAAAGCAGCGGCTTGTTTTCTTTTAAAATTTTTTCAATCCCGAGCAAAAGCAAAGGCCCATAGATTACTACAGCCAGCCATTGGGAGTAACTCGTACCTCCAAATATTGAAAAACCTGAAAAAGCATAACATAGGCTAGCTAAAACAGCTGCAAAATAATCCAATTTAAGATAACGAAAATACAGTGAAAGCGAGAGACCCGCCAGCCACATGCGCAAAACAATCATCCCAGAAAACAAAAATGCACTATTGTTTTTAGTCACAAAAATAGCTATGAGATTCAGAGGATCACCAAAACCATAATAGTTTAATGCGCTAATAATGTCCTCGCCCATTCCAATAGAAAGGTCATAACTTGGTAAAATGAACTGCCCATGTAGCAGTCCGCTAAAAAAATTTTGCAAGTATTGTCCGATATAAATAAAAGCCGGATAATATTGCCCTACTCCATCAACATTCCAAATCAACGTCAATTGCTTAGCCAGAACAGGATAATAGCCAATGAGAAAAATTGCTAAAAAGAGCAGCGAATAGATTAGCAACCAAATTTTAAAAGACCTCTGCCGCTGTCTTTTTCTTCCAGATCTGCGATACTGTTGTGAGACTACCTCACCTTGATTGATGTCAACCATTTTTAAAACTACCTTCCAACTGAAAATTACTGCAAAATGAGAATTATTAGTCTAAATCAAAATCAAAAAATTTAGTTTCCAAAAATTAGTATAGCATAGCCTCCATAAATGGTTAAGGAGGCCTCAATTATCTTAACTTTAAAGCATTCCTCAAGAGATTGAATTATTGTACCTGAGTTGAAAAAACATTTCGCCTTTATCTTCAAAGTCATCAGATTTTTTCAAATCCTTTCTATTATAATTACCAATCCTATCTAGTAAATATTTAGCAGACTCAAACCTGCCCAAATCAAAAATTTGCGCCTAAAGCATCAACAGCTTCAAACGCAAATTTCCATTATTTATTTTTTCAACCTATCAAAACTGCCACCCTTATTTCAAACATGCGGCTGAAAATAATTATTCAATTAAAGAAGTCCATAGAAGGCAATTCCTTCATACTCCCAGCCTAAACTTACTAACCGGTTTCCCCTAATTTTTCAGATTCATTAGTGTCGATTACGTGTAAAGTTCATTTGTAAATTTCTGAAAATTAAACTAATTTTGGAAACTTTTTCCTTTAGCTTAGCTAAACTCCTTCACGCCAAAACCTACTTACACATACTATTAAAATTTATCATAAACAGAGTAAAGTCATTAACAGGTAGTAGACGCATTTTAACCACTCCAACAACTTGATCCTTTTCTACAAATCCATATTCTCGACTGTCGATAGCCCATTCTCGATTGTCCCCTAGCACAAAGTAACAGTTTTCAGGTACGAAAGCTTCTCCAGTGATAGTCTGCATTTTGAAGTTCTCTGTATAATTGTATCCTGTTCGTTGAGCTTCGTTAATTAGATCAATTATGTAGTGCTCATTGATAATTTCGCCGTTCACATATAGTACATCGTCAATATATTCAATTCGATCTCCCGGTAAGCCAATCACACGGCGAATTTCCTGACTATTTCGCCGTTCAAAAACGAGTAAATCAAGTCGTTCAATATTTTGAGTCTTTTTTACAATCACTACATCGTTATCCCGTAGAGTAGAAGCCATACTATAACCATTAACATTACTGATAGAAAAGAAGATGAAACTTAGCCCCACTCCCCCAAAAATCATTACTACCAGGACAAGTGAAAAATCTCTTAATTCTAGAAGATATTTTTTTGATTTTTTTTTTTTAAAAAGCCTTTTTAAAAAATATAACTTTTGTTTTCTATTTCTTGCTTTTTTAATTTTTACCTTCCGTTTTTTCGAAGTAACCTTAGAAATATTACCAATCTTTCCTGAAGATTTTTTTTTAGTTTGGTTCTTTTCGGCTAATCGAGAAAGTTGAGTATCATGTTGCCTACGCTTACTTTTCTTTGGTTTCTTTTTATCCAAACCACTACTTAAAATAGAATTTGAAGTCCTTTTAGATGGCCGCTTTTTTGTTCTTTTCAGAGATTTTTCTGGTTTCTGTCTTTGCGTAGTCATTCACCATCACTTGCTCCTTCAGCTTCTAAAACAGACTTGTTCACTTTATAGTAGTCAAAAGCAGTTGTTTCATAGCCGATTGTTCTTTCAATATCGTTTTGAAAATCAGCTACTAAATCAGTATTACCGTAAAAATTATTGACCTCTCGCGTTGCATTCATTCCTAGTTCTGAAAGTGCGGAAAAATAGCGATTTAACGCTCGTTGGCCTTCAACTGTATTTAATGAGCTAGCTTTCCTTGAAGAGTAGCCTGCTAAATTAGTTGCTAAATACCTAATGTTTTGAACAGTTGCCTCCGAAGTTTCCTCCTGCACAGCTGCCTTCTCTAATTCTGATTGAAAATCCCTTAATAAGAAATAAGAACGAACAATTGCATCCTCATCATCTGAACCCAAATTTGTCGATTGATAAAAGTTCGCATATACCGTGCCTGCCCCAATTCCAGATCCAAGAAATAAGAGTAGGATAAAAAAGAGTATGGCTTTTTTTCTCTTAGATTTTGTACTAAGCGTTAATTGCTGCCATCGCTTCCTTTTCTTTTTATTTTTTGGTGGACGCTTAGGTATTTTTTTTAGCTTGCGACTTTGTACGACAATTTGCAACAACGAATAAAGTGAAAAAATAATACTGATAATCGTCGCTGCAAAGCCACCGATAATAATCCATTCTAAGATTGTCATACACACTCTACTCCTGTAGTAAACTTAAATCGTTTATTTTTTCTCTTTTTTAGGGCGCTTCTTTTTAGCAGCTGTTTTCTTTTTACGGTTATTTTTTCTTATCTGTCTAACGACTAAAAAGACTAAAATTACTGCAAGTACAAAGCCACCTACTATCATTGCAATTAACTGCCAATCAAGACCACGTTCTTGCGTCAAACCCACATCCCGTTCATTGAATTGATCAGCCTCTTCAACTGTAATTTCGAAATCTTCTGTAAATTCCCAAGTTTGATCTCCTACATAAACTAGAACATGAGCGGTGTACATGCCAGCCGTCATAGGATCACCACCCATACTTACTGGGTATTCAATAAACGAGTATGGAGCCATCTGCAATGATGTGCTACGTGATTCGTACAATACTTCGCCACTTCCTTGTTGGGAAATTTGCGCTTGTATTGTCATACCACTTACTAGCTTGCCTTTGATATTTGAAAAATTAATAAAGATAGAATTCCGATAATTTGCCTGTCCAGCATAGGCTCCATTCCAAGACATTTCTGGCAGTAATCCGGTAATGTCACTTTCTTGTAGAGAAATAGCCACCACATAAGCATAGCGATTGACCACCACAGCCCCTTCAGCTGTAGAAGTATCTGAATCATCATCAGCCATCGTCAATTGTAAACCGCCTAAAATCACACCTTCAAAACTGGTTTCAGGCATCTGAACATTTATTTCTACATCTTGTGTTTCACCAGGAGCAAGTTCGACTGAGCTAGGTCCTGTGACTAAATCAGTAAAACTAAAAGGAAGTGAATCATCATTTTCTATCTCACTATTGGCGTACTCGACAACACCATTTCGATTGGTTTTAGCACCATTTAATTCCAAATTAACAGTTACTGTTTCTTCTGTAGGATTCGACAAGGTTACGATCAAAGTTTGTTGTTGGCTGGGAGTCATCATCAGGTTGAAGTAGCCGCTGTCAGTGTTGATTTGATTTTCTGGTTCTTGAATCACATAGGTGAAGCCGCCACCTGAGCTGGTAGAAGAATCTGAGGTTGCTTGCCCTGTTTCTGACCAAATCAAGTTAGCTCCAACTGCCAACAAAAAGAATGTTATTACTCTCAATAAAAATTTATATTTATTTTCACCCATCGCTAAAAATCTCCTAGCTTCATGTTTTATGTACAAATCTTTTTTAAAGAAGGACAAGCTGATGAAAAGATTTCCCATCAGCTTGTCAAAACTTCATTACCAGATAACGTCTATATTGATTTTATGGTGCTGTAACTGTTAAATCAGTGTAGCCATTAACAATTGTCCAAGTAATCACAGCTTCGTAATTACCAGTTAACATATTTGCAGATGTTTCAGCAGGAATATTTAAGAATACAGAGTTTCCTGCAGTTGAAGTCGTTACACCAGAATAGTCAGTACTTTGACCATACTCAAGTAAGAATTCTCCACTACCTTCACCTTCAGCGGCACTTGCAACATTTTGAGAAACACCAAGTTCAAGATCAAAGCTGCCCAGCATACCACTAGGAGTAGTAGCTGAAGTATTGCTTGGGTTGGAAACAATCCCGTTAGTATAACTAATTGATGCTGCTTCTAAGGTTTCATTGGTGTTCAAAGTCCCAGCACTATCCACTAAAGTGAATTGTTGAGTTAGTTCTGCAGAAATGGTATAGCCTGCACGATTACCACGGGCATCTTCAAATAGCACAAAGTTTCCACGTTCAGTCTCAACAGGAGTTGTCGAACCAGTTGGCGTTGAAAGTACAGCAATCGAAGCTGCCTCTTTGCGAATATCCCCTCTTTGGCCTGTTGCAATATCACCAAAATCTAATGTTGATACTTGTTTAATACCCAAGTTCCCCGGTGTTGGGTTGATTGGAATTTCTGGAACAGGATCGATAATCCCCGGGATTTCTGGATCGGGTACAACTGGATCTGTTGGATCAATTGTTCCTCCAGTAATTGTTACATTACCTTCACCTGCATATGGAGTTCCTTCTACAGTTGGATCTGATGCTGCTGAAACCGCTGCAGGAAATGCCACGCCTGCCCCAATAACTGCGACCAATGCCGCTGCACTTAACCGTCTTAATTTCATTTTTGTTCCTCCTAAATTTTTGATAGTTTATACAAATGAGGTCCCCCTCAGTTTGCCAAAAATAAGTTTTTATTCCGTTGGTCCGGCAGTCAATGTCCACGTCAAAGTTGTCGTGTATTGAACCGGATATATTTGCGTCGTGTCCGGAACTGATAAGGACACTGCGGAATTGCTGTATACCTGTTTGTTAAAAGTCGAATTCATAACTGGATTTCCAGCAGAATCCGTTAGAGCTGTCAAAGTGTTTTCCTGATTTGACGTGTTTTCACCTGAAGCCCCGAAGGAAATAGTCCAGACACCTGTCCCTTGACCATTTGCTGCCGTCGCAACCGTATAAGCCGTATTCATTTCATTAATGGCCAAAGTGTCACGACTAACTGTCGGCAGATTACTATTACTTGAGCTATTTGCCCAGCCGTTACCAAAGGACAAGACAGCACCTTCCAACTCTTGATTATCTAAATCTTGAATAATCCCACTGGTAAACTGTCTATCTTGAGATAATGTTAACGTCCAGCCTGAAGCATCACTACGGCGGTCGGTCACTTGAATATAGTATCCTCTGGCACTTACCCCTTCCGTATGGAAAAGCTGTGCCAATGATGAGTAAGTCCGATTCGTGCCAGCTGTGCTAGCTGAACCAAAGTTTAAACTTGATACAAAATCAACCCGAAGTTCACCATCTGTTGAAGGCCCTGGACCTGGATCTACATCATTTCCCGGATTCTCAGGATCTACTGGTGTTGTCACACCAGAATCAGTAATTGTCACACTACCTGAGCCAGACCAACTACTTGCTTGTGCAGAAATTCCACCAAGAGAACAACTTGTTACTAGTAATAGGGTGGCCGCTTTAAACAAATATTTCATCTTCATGCGTTTTCCTCCCTTTCTTTTCTTCTTTTATAAAGAAGGAATAAAAGAAGCACTAGTAGTAGACCGCCTCCCAAGAAACTGAAGTTTCGGATTGTCTCTCCTGTTTGCGGCAATTTTCCGCCACCTTGTGTATCTGGTAAAACACCGCTTGAACTTGTACTCGTAGCAACTGAGCTTGAACTGCTAGAAGCTATCGTAGACTCCTCATAAAATGTGATTTCTCCATCATTTGTGACCTGCCCTCCAGCATTCGCTTGAGCAAATAAACCACAACTAAAGCTCCCAACTCCCAACACCAATAGTAAAAGGAGCGTCATTATTTTCTTTTTCATTTCCCCACTCCTTTTTATGGTGTAGCTTCTGGAATTGCCTCAATCGACCAAGTAATCTCACCCGTGAAGGTTCCAATATCCGATATTCGAGCATTAGGATCTGCATTAGCTCCAAGCTTTGCATTAGCTGGGTCTGCAACAAGAATGATGCCAGTTCGTTGAGTAGTAGTGCTCCAAGTGTCAGATAAAGCAAACACTCCAGTTCCTGAAGTTGGGGCTCTATAGACCTCTTGAGCTTGATCATTTAAGATAACCTCATCACTCGGATCTGAACTTAGACCTTTTACATAACGAACAGCTTCACCTAAAACAGAGCCCTCGTCGTTCTCCATTTCAGCTGTTAAAGTTGCTTTTAATACATAGCCATTTTGCACGCCTGAACGAGTATCTGTAATCGTCAATTTTTCGCTTAAATCAGGGTCTTCTACTCTTTGCGACTGACCATTGTATGTCAAACTTCTAAAGTCGATTGTTTTAGGATAAGAACTAATTACTAGTTGTCCCTGAACAGTATATTGAACTGTTACTGCTGCCCCAGTCATATCCACAGCAGTTTCATTACTTGGTGGTGTGATTGACTCATAACCAGCATCCTTTAAATCCTGAACCTTTTCTTGAACAAGAGCATATGTAGGATCAGTCAAGTTTATTTCATCACCAATATAGATATCTGCTTGAATTGTATTTTCACTGCCTGCTCCTATTGTAATCGTGTGACCCGGCATGACAGCACCTGTTTCGTCAACAAATTCTACCGTTAAAACGGCCCTAGAGCCGTAGTACAAATCAATAACTAAGCCATCTTCTGTTGCCGTTCCTAAAATATCACTTAAAGAACCATCTACCCCATCTGTGCTAACGCGATAAAGAGATAGGTTACTACTCGTCATAAGATTTGTTGAAATCTCTGAAATAATTGTTGAGTAATTATATGGATCGTTAGTATTTACATCAAGAACAACTGGATTGATTCCATCAAAGCTTGCATTAGAACTTTCAATTAAAGTTGCATCGAGAGCTTGACCACTGTCATTCAAGAAATTCAGCGTAATATCAGTTTTCACTGTGACAGATACATCAGCAGATGTTGCAGTATAATTAACTGTTCCTCGACTGCCATTGACTTTATTAGTAGCTGTTGAAGTCGCTGTCCCTAATGAAACATCTATCTGCCCCTTACGACTATCAGCCACCACAATTTGGTAGGATAAGGTGAAAGTATTATTGTCTGCTTGACCACCTAACAATTCAATGAGAGTTAAATTGGTCAAATCGGTGTCGGCTGAAAAACTAAAATTATAACCTGTTGTAGTATCGCCAGACCATAATGTATCTGCTAAAGTCTCTGAACCTAACTCTGCACCAGTATTATCTGTAACAGCTAATGCTGTGCTATTTGGTACGAGTTCAAAGCCTTCAGGAATTGAGTCTTGAATTCTACTCAGAATTGAAATTCCAGTCTCTGCTGTTAAATCAAGTGAAACATCAACTGTATCGCCAACTTTTGGATTGTTATCACTGACTGCCTTTACTAAATTAAGCCCATCTGGATAAACTGTTACATTGGTTTCACCAAAGTTATTAGTACTTGAATACGTACTCTGAATCTCAACATCATTAATAAATTCAGTCGTGTCATCACCAACTACAACCTGGTAGGTATACTCAAAATAATCACCTGGCTCAATTACGTTCGTCCCATCAGTAAATGTGAAATTTGTCCCATCCATTGTAGGCGTTGGTGTCGAATAACTAGTTAAATTACTTGTGTAGGTGAATTGGTTATTCCAAGTATTGTTCTCCAAGTCTTCAGTAATCACAGCATTTCTGATTGGAATTGTAGTTCCATCAACACTGTTGTTTTCGACTTTGACCTTGTATTCAAGAATATCTCCTGGTTTAGACTGAGTGTAAGCAGCATAATCTTCATTCGCCACGCTAGTATTTTTAACTTTTCGGTCTACTTCTATTAATGGCTCATTCGGTAATTTGGTAATCATTACGCCATATGGGTTTCCATAATAGTGGTTAGAGCCGGTGAAGCCCCAAGTGACAAATCGTTTTTCGTCTGTCCATTCAGTTGACCAATTGTTATTAGGAAATGACTCTGAGTTAAAGGTATCCTCAATATTTATATTCGACCAAGTTTGAGTGGCATAGGTCGGATAAAGCTCCGTTTGGATATTATTTAAAATAGGGCCCCATGTATAGCTTAGATTACCTGTCGTAATATTTTGATAATCCCCATCCTTTCCATTTGGTGTCCAGCTAATATTGATTTTAACCCACTTATTAAACCAAGCATTTTGCTCTGCTGCGCTACTAGGAGTCAATACTCCGTGATGTTTAAAATTAGCTACAACGTAATTGATTGGGGCCTGTTGACCACCCGGAACATCCTGCCACAAGTCTCCAGTTGTGGCAGTTGTGGCCATGGCAAGATGAGGCCAAGCCAAAGCATTCCCGCCTAAACTATTAACTATCTCGTTATCATAACCAAGACTAGTTCCAATATTATTCCCAGTGTTTAAATAAGTATCCATTTCGACAGCTAGAGCGTTGTAGATCATAGTAGTATCCCCTTGGGCATACGGATAGACCCCAAGACCTCCTCCACGACCACCTACAGCAAGTTCATAAGCTGGATCACGTTGAAGGACAAAAGCTAACCCGTCCGGAACACCAGGAGTGGTCTGACCACTTTCTCCCATAAAGACATAGGCCTCAAACTCAAAAGCATAATTCAGATTTAACTTTTGGTTATACCAGAGTGCTGACTTTTGATCAGCAGCCATCCCGTTATACAAAATCAATACGTTATCACGTTGATTACTGATATAACTATTATTTTTTGTATAGACATTAGTACCGTTATAAATCCCTGGCAATGTGAAGGCATCAGTAATATCGATTCTACTATTGGCAGCTTCCTCAGGCACGGAAGCAGCTGTAAATCTAGATGGCTCTGGACCGTAGGCAGTATAATACTTATTGTCTGGCGAAGGATTAACCACTGTTGCCGCCATAGCGGTAGTGCCATTTGCTATACTAATTAAACCAACAATCACTACAGCTATCAGAAATGGAACCCAGCTTTTTATACTTTTTTTCATTTCATTCACTCTTCCCTCCTATCTTTTTATGTTTCATTCACGAAAAGCATCACACTCCTCAAGAAATTAGCAGCCTGTCAGATAGAATTACAGCTGCTTACCAACAACAACGCCCCCTTTCAATCGAAATTAACCTTATCTCTATCACTAGAGAAATATTTATTTTTAAACATAATTGCTATGTTTAAAACAAGAGGAATCAAGCTTTAAGATGATTTGTAATGTTTAATCTTGCTAACCAAGAATCAACTTTATAAGCTTAGATAGTTTGTTATGAAACCTTTTTTAAAACTACTCCAATAAAATTTAAGAATAAAAACCTCTACAGACCAGCTTTTGAAAAGAAAAATCACTGGTAATAGCAATTTCAGCTCCACTAAAAGCACTTCTATACTGTCAGGCCTCGTTAAGGCTGTTAAAAGCTCAGCCTAGTTTGCTTTAGAAAATACGTTTGGGCCAATCCGGATTGAGGACATAACCTTTCCCCCACTCAACCTGCAGAGCATTTTCATTTAATCCAAAATGTGCCATCTTGTTCTTCAAGCGACTGACTAACTGTGAAAGTTGGGTCAGTGTCGAAGGACTTGTTTCTTTTCCCCAAATGCACTCACTTGCAAAAGTACGGGAAACGGGTTGTCCATTCGCCTCATCTAATAGACCTAACAATTTTCTTTCCTTGGGTGATAAATTATTCACAAAACCTTTCTTAGAAATATCTGTCAGTTGATTTGTTTCTATACTCAAGCTGTGATTAACTAAAATTTCCCTTAGCTCGGTTATAAGCATATCGCTTCTGATGACTTGACTTATGCCTGATTCGCTACCAATCAAATCCTCATGTTCTTCATCCAATACTGTATCAGTGATTCTATATGTACTAATATTCTTGGGAAGATAATCCAGTGACTTCTTAACATCTAAATCGGAAATCGTTTCACTGAACATGACTATTTTAAAAAAAGTTGCAAATAAGTCCGCTTGGTAAAATAGCTGCTTAAATAATACTGATGAACAAAATACTTCATAACCAAGTTTTCGCAATTTTTGTTCTAATTCAGATTCTGCTAAAGTATTGTTTGTAAGAATTGCAATTGGCCCCATCTTTTTTCCTCCTTCCCGTTAAAAATCCCCAAAAAATATTACATAGTGGATTTCACAAAAGTTCTACTGTCTTGTACTACTTCTATAAATGCTTTTTTTAGCATTTAGAACATATGTTTAAACATCCCGGCATCCCCCAAACATAATGAAATTTATAATTTCTACAGATAAAGCAGTTTATGTATTTTTTGAATATAAGAAATCGAACCTTGTAAATCCAATCTCATTTTTCTTTAAAAGTCCTGATATGCCACATTTAACTTTTTTGTAAGAAATTAAAACTACTAATTTTAGAGTCTTTTCCAAAGCTTTTTCGTATTCTTTTTTGATTCAAAATATCTCTTAACTCCAATAAGCTCTATTGAATTTCCATTTTGCAAAAACTTTTTAAAGAATAAAGAACACATATCTATATAATTACTATAAATTTTTTTATAAAAAATATTGAGTTTTGGAAAATGAGAATAAAAATTATAGTTTTCCTAACGAATTTTCTTTTGTTTTTCCAAAAAAAAAAAAAATAAATTTTATTTTTGAATTATTTTTATAATAAAAGGTTGCTTACAAATCACCTTTTTTAGAATAAAAATTTCTCTTCCTATCATTATTTTTAAAGTTGAAACAGCTTGACAAAGCTATTAAATCAGCTTTAAAAAGTTTTCTGTACTTTTTTCAAGGGTATAAATCGACTTAATCTCATCAAATCTTTTGCTCTTTGCTTTTTGATTTTTGATAAAGGGGATGTTTAAAATGTTATCAGAGGCCTTGTTAATAAAGTGGAATAGAGTTTGCATGGGAAAATCGCAGAGTCAAATGGCTAAGGAATTTTTCATTTCACCCTCTTATCTGTCGAAAATTGAGAACTTGGAACAGCCCCCCTCTCAAGAAATTGTTATTAGTCTTTTTGATATTTTAGACCTGAATAATTTAAGAATTGGGTATCAACAAGATAACCAGTCTAAAAGTCTCCAAAAATTTCAAAATGCTCCATTGAATAAGATGCTGTATTATTTCGCTGAATACAAAAAAGAGTGTAAGAACTCGATTGAGCGTCTTACACTGGAGTTAATTCGATTTGATTGTGAGGTCTTCAATAATTCTGTTGATTTTTTACGGCAAAAACATGATTTCCTTAAGACAGCCATTCAGCATCTAGAACACTTAGATGAATCAGAGGAAAGAAATAATCTACTGTTTGTCTTACTGAGATCTTTAATCTACTTAAATGTCCAACTAGAAAACTTCACAACAGCGATAGCAATGATCAAAAAATTAAAGCTTCTTATAGAAACTTTTTTTCCTAAAGAGATTAACGAATTAAACGGACAACTTACAAATCAACTAATGCTACTCTATAATATAGGAAATTATGAGGCAGCTTTCTTTGAATCTGACAAGTTGCTAAACAATCCCCGTTTTATCGAAACTGCCCGGATTGAGTATATTTCTGCCATTTGGATGGTTAAATGTTATTGCGAGGTTCATTATAATTTTTGGAATGCAGCCAAAAGAAGCTTAGCTCAGTTTTTCGCTTTGGAATCTACGGATATGACTATCATCTTCAGTGTTCGGATTCTATCAGTTCAAGTCTATTACAATTTAAATGAAATCCATAAGGCTAAAACTATCGCCATGGATATTTATAATGAATTAATGGTTTTAGCCGACGATAGGGCTTTTATTAGAAGTTTTGGTGAAATTATTTTTGAACTCTGCTTATTCTTCTTATATACCAAACGCATTGATTTATACACAAAACTCTTTGACATTGCCGATTATGAAGTAGTCGCTACAAAACGGTATCCGATTCATTTAGCCTGTAAAATAATTGAACTTTATTACAGCGGTGAATATGATAGAATGATTGATCTGTTTCAAATCTATCGGTCCGAAAATGAGCCTTATCGAAAAGTATCTGCTAAAACAATGATTACTGTTTGCAACTTGGTTTCTGAGTACTATGATTCTGTAAAGCAATACAAAAATGCTGCTGAAGTACGGAAAATAGGCTTAGATTATCAAAAGGGCCTATTGAGATAGCGCAATTCTTTAGAGGGCCAAAAAGTAGTTAAAAAAAAGAAAAAAGTATTAGTAGTTGCTTAAGCTCAACTAAAAACAAATCTCTTTAGCTTACACAAATTGATTAAAACTATCTAATGATAGACGGTAATAGTCCAGACTGAATTTGCGAATTTTTGAAGCCTCTTTATACTTTTTTTCTTGATCATAATAAGCTGCAATCGCATCGCAAAGCGTAGCAATAACGCGGTAAGGTAAAGTGTGTTTTCTTTTTTGAAGCAATGAAAAAGAATACTCCATGGCTTCGTAATCCCCATAGTGATAGCACTTAAATATGTAACAGGCTAATTCAAAAGGATAAATATCTTCAATAACTTTGTCTTTATTTGCTAAAGGATAAATATCTTCAAATAGGTCTTTGCGATTTATTTCTAAAAGAATCATACAATATTCCAAAGAAAAATCTTGAATATTTCGCAAGAAAGCCTCATCTGCTTGATGCTTTAAAATTAATTTATGCACTTCTTCAGATAGCTTATTCGTCTGATCAATATTATCTTTGTAAAAAGCCAACTGTATTTCTAAAATCTTTCCCCAAACAAAATGAACTTCATCTGTCGTCTTGGTTTCCCAAAAGGCCTTGAGACTTTTGGCTGCTTCATCAAAAAAACCATAATATACTTCGCAAACAGCTCTTATTAGCCAGACTGCCGCTAAATATTCTTTTCGAGCTGTCGCAAGATAAACAGAATCTTTGGTTAGCTCCATCGAGCGAAAGAGTGCATGTCGCCGCTTGCGTAAATAATATAAAAGAATAATTCGATTTGTGCTTTGGGCGTACAGCTCATCTTCTTGACTGGGAAATTCTTGCTTAATCAGCTCAACTAGCCGGTCAATATAAGCAACACTAAGATCATATTCTTCAATCAGTGTATAAAAATAAATAAGCGAACGATAGAAAATAAATAATAATTGCTTTTGTTCTTGAGTCGCTTCATTTCGTTCTAAAAAAGTAACACTCTCCTCTAGAAATTTTCTTTTAATCGGAAGATATTTAACCTGATTATTAAATACCTCACAGTCAAACCTCACTAACTCCAAAGCAAGCCGTTCAATAATCTGCTGGAGTTGTTTCACACTCTTCTGATAATAGTCTTCCATCACAGCAATTGATACATAATGCATTTTTTTTATTTGAAACACAAAATTGTCGCTTTCATACTCCAACTTGAAGTAACTGCCCAAATTTAGAAATTCAAAGGCTTGGAGCATAACTTCATAGGAGGGCTTTTGCAGCAAGCGTTCAATCTTTGATAGATAGGATTGTGAGATAAATAACTCGTTAGACAATTGTTTTTGAGAAATATTTCGTGATATTCGCAGCCATTTAATAAGCAGTCCCGCAGCCAACATTTTGCTCCCTCCCCCATAAAAATTCTCAAATAACTTTTCTCCTTTTCTATTTGTAATTTGTAAAACACACGAAAAAATTAGTGAAATTATCTCATTATCCAATTAATTTGTAATAATAAATCTTTGTGAAAAAGACTAGACAAAGTTCCTTTTTTTAATTTATTCATTATTAAACAATACCTAATTTTTTTATTAAATATAACTATTACTTTAGTCTTTTAAATTAGAAAGCACTGATTACTGAAATAATTTCCATCCCTAATCTCATAATACAATAAGATTTTGAATTAATAAAAGTAATTTTATAATTTATTTTGTTATTATAATTTCATTTCATCTGAATCCGACTATTATGATTTAATTAAGTATAATTACTACTTTGCGATTTTCTTATTAGGAATTTTAGCCAGGATTTTTTCTTTACATATTCACAAAGTAGCATTTCTCGCTGAACAAAAAATCAATACTTTGTGAAATCACAAGAGTCAGTTTTTGTTAAAGTGATTGTTAAATGGAATTTTTTCTTTAAGCTCTGTTGAATTTAAACAGGTTTGCATAAATCACTGCAAGTTTCTTCTGTTACCTGTATCGATTTTTTACAATAAAAAACCTTAATAATCGTACTTCACTTCTGATAATTTCCTCAACGCTATAATCTCTGGGAAAATTTATTTTCATGGTAATTTAGTATTAAATATTTGGAATTAGTTGTTAATCAAGATTGATAAAGGGCATTTAATATTAAAAAAGATTTTGGCAAAACTACTGATGCTAGCCAATAAATGTTAAAATAAGTCGAATATTTATTTACTATTGTGGATGGTATAGCTACTAACTGTAACAATTTTTTCGGATAGTGACTCGCTAATCTATTTTGAAAGAGAGTTGCTTACCTATCCTTGCTGGACAGTTTATAACCGAAGACTATTATTTTCCATTGGGATTGCAGATAATTTATTGGCTTTGTTGTATTAGTAATTATGGTAATAAATTTTGGTGAGCTTAACGATAACAAAGAATTCTTTCCGTTGGCTAGAGGAGGAAACAGGAGGACTTAAATTGAAAGTAACAATTTATGATATAAATGAAAAATCCGATAATCAACTTGCTTTTGCAGTGATTATCGCGAAATTTGGCGATAAATATCTCTTTGTTCAACATAAAAATCGCAGCACACTGGAAATACCTGGTGGACATCGAGAGGCGCATGAAAGTATTTTGAACTGCGCCCAGCGTGAGCTTTACGAGGAAACTGGTGCTTTGGATTATTCATTAGAGCCTCTTTTTGTTTATGGCGTGCAAAATGAGGCTCAGGAAGAAGATTTCGGCTTGGTCTTTTTTGCCGAAATTTTGGAGCTTGAATCTCAGCTTCATTTTGAAATATCTAAAGTCTGCTATCTTGATTCAATCCCGAAAAACTGGACTTACCTACAAATCCAACCCATTCTCTTTAACCAATACCTCTCTGAACATGCTAAAAACCACAGACTTGGCAACAGCTAGTCTGTGGTTTTTCAAAAAATAGATTTTAAAGTTGATACTCAATTTAAAATAGTAAACTCCTGTTAGTAAAGTAAATGGTAGTGTTCCAGAAAAACTACCAAATAAACTTTACATTCTAATCCTCTCAAAAAAAATTTCTACAGCCTCACGTCAAAGTTTTCCGGAACCAGACAGATTATCTTTTATACACCCCACTCTTTCCTAGCAATAAAACTTAATCTTAATAAACACCGCCATCTGACATTTCCTGCTGATTGACAAAATCCAGATGATACAATTTTTCCCAGTGATTAATATTTAAGGTGCCTTTGGTTAAGTGGATTGCTAGGAAGCAGCAATTCTCATCGGCTTCATTATTTGCCATATCATACCACTCAGCAAAGGCAGTGCGCAGTTTTGTTCGAATTTCGGCATTCTTTGGATTGAGGACCCAGCCGAGATTTTCCGCCAAGGCATTGGCGGTGAACATTTCCAAATTGCCGGCCACTGAGACTTCTGGGTTGTGGGCAATTTGTTTCATTTTATTGGACTGGGCATGGGTGATAATATAAAATGCGCCATTTTCATAATAGGCGTCCACTGTACGGACAACAGGTCGCGGCTGTTGATTTTCAGCCGGCTCTATGGCAATCGTCGCCAAAGAAATCAGGTTGTCCTTGCCGCCACCAAATTTTTCCTCTAGTAATTGTAAGCCTTCTTCAAATTGATTCATGTTCCTTCCCCCTTTTTTAAGTTAATTTCAGCCACAGAGCTGGTCGTAAACCACCGCTATTGTCATGAGTCTGGGGATGAATTGTGTTGCTGGAATAGTTAAAGGTGCCATTGCCTTGAATCCCAATGCCCCCGTTGCCCCAAATATAGACGGCTGTTCGTTGATTTTTTCCTGGTGAGCGCAGCCACCACCACCAGATATCGCCTTGATACAACGCAGTCCGCAAAGGATTATTAATATCTTTCCTCTGAAACCAGTACCGCTGCTTTTTCGCCGGCTGATATAACAGCCGGCTGCTGTCGCCAAAATATTTTGCGGCGACTTCTTCAATACTCAGTAGGAAAATTTTATCTAATGTAGCCTCGCCCGCATCCGTTTTGTACCATTCATTCGCCGGATTTTCATTTACTACTGGCAGAATTTTTTGACGTTCGTCTGCTGTGAATGTCGTGAAAAACTCATTATTTAGATACTGGCGAATGTCACTGGTTGCCCAGCTAACCTCACCGGCTTGATGATGATAAGGCCGCTGACCAATTATATCTTTGGTAATTAACAGGGCCCGCTTTGGCTCAACAGCTAAAACCTGCCATTGATACGGACCAAAAGGGATGATTGCACCTATTTCCATTTGTTCCCTCTCTTTCTTTCGCTTTCTTGAAACCAGTTATTAGCAAAAGAATTTCATTAAATTTTATTTTTTTAATTTGATGGGAACATAAATTTCCAATTGTGCATAGCCGAGTTGATCCTGCAGCTCAGAAGAAGTTAAGCTGTGGGACAAATCATAATGCCCCTCGTATTCGTTCAGTTCAAAATTGTCACTCTTAGCAATCCATTGCTTAATGGCACCATAGACCGCTTGTTCATCGTCAATATCGTCTAAAATTGCCGTTGCCGCAGCATATAAGCCGCCGGGAAAATCAATTATTTCATAATCTGTTTTCACCTGAAGCTGGTCTGGAAGTGCGTAAAACCAAATTAATGAGTTGTTGCTGCGCTCAAACATCATAAAATCCCGCATAAACCATTTATCTTGGCGCTGCTTATCTAAGGCGGACCACCAGTTATTGAACTTGGTCAGTTGCCCAGCTGGTCCAAAGGGATTCTCGGCTTCTTTTGCATAGCCTGATGAAACCATTTTACATGCGGGAAATTCAATTATTCGGATTGTTTCCATACTTCACACCTCGTATTATTTTCTTTTAGCTTACCAAGAAAAAGCGCTTGTTTCCAATTAATTTCTGACGGAAAAATTAACTAAAAAGATAGCTAGTTGACTGTCTAACTACTAAAAATAACCGAAACTTTTTTCTCACGATAACGCAAAAGGCCCGACCAAATTTCTTCAGTCGGGCTAGGGGGGATTATTGAGTTTTACTTCAATACTTTTTCGAGCTAACTTTATTTTCAGCTTTAAAAACTTTTTTGTAACTATCTCTGACTAACATATTTATTCCACTAATTTTTTAGAGATAAGCTTTTGACATTATTCATTTGTTTGGAGGATGGCTTACTTTCATAAAAATCTTTCAACCAATGAAATTAAGCTGGATAGGTTTCAACATCAATGATGGCTTTTTTAAACATGTCGCGGGTAATTTCATAGGGTACATGCACGATGTCATTCGTGCTCATCGCCTTATCAAGAATTTTATCCAAGTCACAGGAAATATCTAAGCCCATTTCGGTCATTGAAACCGGCAGTTTATTTTCCTCCATAAAGTGGTACACTCTTTGGAAAAGTGCATCCTGATTGTCCATTTTCAACAAAGCTAAAACGCCGTAGCTGACAGAAGCGCCGTGCAGATAGTTTTCCATTTTCTTCAACACGGTGGTGCCGTAATAGAAGGAATGAGCCATTGCGGAATTGTAATCATTGATGACCAAAACGGATACCAAACCAGTCGTGACGATAATATCAGCGACAACCTGTTCTAAAGCAAAGGAAGAAACGTCTTTAGCATTATCCTGCAAGGCTTGTGTGCCGTAAGTCAGCAAACGATCAGTACACATTTTTCCAATTTGGATTCCCAGTGCATCAGTATAGTCCAGTTGATCGCCGCGGGCCGAGAAGGTCGATTCGATTTCTTTTGAAAGGGCGTCGCCAACACCAGCCCACAAATATTCATCTGGAGCTTGGGCAATAATGGTTGTATCAATAAAAGCATGGGTTGGTGGTTTTGATGGGAAGAATAGGCCCTGCATTTCCCCTTCTTCCGTGTACATAACACACACGGCCGTCACCGGTGAACAATTGGAGCCGATTGTCGGGAAGGTGAAAACTGGTTTGCCTGTTTTTTCACCGACCACCTTGACCGTATCACAAACCCGGCCACCGCCGACAGCGAAGACCACATCAGCAGTCTGAACACTGGGATGATTGACTAATTTTTCAACATTTTCATACGTCGAGTTGCCGCCATACCATAAGGTGTCGATGATTTCGATTTCAGTAGTTATTGATTGTTTAATTTTAGTTTCGGCAGCGGCTAATGCTTTTTTGCCGCCAATCATGACCGCTTTGGTTCCATAGCTTTTGACAACCTCGGTCACTTCCTCGTAAGCACCAGCTCCAAGGGTATAATTAGGTAAAAACACGTTTTGATTTTGACTCATATTCTTTTCCTCCTTCATGTTTAGCAGACAAACTGGCCAAGATTGGTCCAGTGATTTGATGAATGACCATGCCAACGGCCGCTGGAATAACTGCCGTCGGGATAGTGGCAAAATGGGCATTTGCCAATGAGATTGCTAAGCCGGTATTCTTCATACCCAGCTGGAACATAATTGATTTCGCTTGTTTGCTGCTGACACCGAGCAAACGACTCACACCATAACCTGCGCCGTAACCGATGAGATTGTGAAGGGTCACCAGCAGAATCACAATCAGACCAGATTGAACAATAACGGCACCATTATTTGAAACTGTGCCGGCTACGATTAGCAAAATGCTAACTGATGACACTAGGACAAACGTTTTGGTAAAGCGTTCAATATGTTTTTCAATTAATTTATGGACAATGACACCTAAGATGATTGGCACCAGCACCATTTGTAAAACGGAAAGCAGCATTTGCATAAATGAAATATTGGTATAACTTCCAGCCAGCACTAATGTTAGTAGCGGTGTAACGACAGTGGCTAATAAAGTCGAGACAGTCGTTAGTGAAACCGTCAGGGCAACATCCCCTTTGCCAATAAAGGTCATCACGTTACTAGCCGTTCCACCTGAAACTGAACCTAATAGAACAAAACCAATAATCAAACCAGAAGAAAGGCCGAAAAGATTTGCCAAACCAAAGGCAACAAGCGGGCTAATTGTAAATTGAAAAATAATTCCTAAAATAAAGGCTTTCGGCTGAATGACAACCATTTTAAATGCGTCTAAATTCAAGGTCATCCCCATGCAAAACATAATAATACTTAGCAAATTTGTCGTTTGTGCGGGTATCCATAAAAATGGTTGGGGAAAAAAGTACGAGACAATCATCAATAAAATCATAATGTAAATCAAGTATTTATTTACAAAGTTTGCTGTAGCGTTCACGATTTTCATATGGTGTAAATTCCTTTCAATTCAGATTGACGACTTTTTATCAGGAGTCTTTGGAAGCACTCGATTAAAAGTTATCGTGAAAGTTGCAGAGAGTCATTAGTTTATTTTCTGTTACACTCAATCGAGTTTCATAATTGAGTATAAAAAAAACATTCCATCAAAGAAGTTGTCTTCTTTTAGATGCAATGTGAACAGGGACTTTTGAATTTAAAAAATCAAAAAGTCCCTACACTAATAATAAAATAATGACCGCCAAGTTTTTGTTTTTCAGCATAATAACCAACCTCCACAATTTGAATTTTCTGAATATTCTTAACTATTTTTATTAATCTTATTAAATATCTTTTGTTTTGTCAACCTTAAATCTAATCTTTTTTTAATTTGTCTGAATTTTCATTTTTCTATTGCAAAATCATTAGAGAAGGAAATGCGGAAATTGAAGAGGAATTATCAGTTTTTTTTAACTAAAAGTTTAAAATTTTGGGGGATGAATTAATTGAAATTTAAGAGGTGCTGATTGAAAAAACTAAACTATGGAATAAGAAAAAATTTTTCATTTTTTCAATAGCCTTATCTTGAAACAACACAAAATGTATTCTAAAAATACTTTACCTAAAGGAAAACTATAAAATCAGCCAACATACTTCAGCAACAGAAAAACTGCAGATATATCTATGGAAAATCTATACCTGTATCGAACTTTTATTATTGAAGAAAGAAGATCCGAAAGATAGGCGCTCAAGACTTCATCAGTCTAATGGGGTTGCAAAGTGTTTGTTAAATGTTTGACATTGCTAAAACAAACGAACAAAAATTGTCTCCTCAGTGTCTACTTGAAAGCTTTAGCAATAGTGATTCATCGGCCTTCATTTCTTTGATTTTGCTATAGGTTTCGACCATTAAAAATGACGCCCCTATACCTAAGATTAAGCGATAAGTTCCAATTTCTGGCTTTGATAAGCCAGTCGTTGTCGCAAAAATATTAAAAAGCTGGATGGGAATCATATGGAAGAAAAAAATCCCCTGCCCGTATTTTTTCAAATAGCAAAAATTGCTCTTCCCACGATAGCTTAGCAACATCAGGAAAAAGAAAAAACCCAGTGGAATCAATGAGAAGAAAAAGTTGACATCTCGTCCTTGATTTGAAAAAACCAACCAGCCTTCTGCTAAAAAGATTAAAACAGATACACCTAAGCCCAGAAAGTTTAGTTTTGTCTTTTGCATAAGCTTTTTATGGTGCTCTGCCAAGTAAAAGCCGATTAAAATAAAGATTCCCGTAAAAAATACCCCATTACGGGTAGTTAAGAAGATAGCAAAATACTTATCCATCACTGTATTCATAATCGTGCCAGTCAAGTAGGCGGAATAAGTCTCGCTGGCTCCGATTACATATAAGACAACTAAACCAAGAAAAGCCTTTAAATAACCCCACCTGTCGATTATCTTTTTAACCACTATAATCCCTACAAAAATCGCAGGAAAATACCAAAGATGATAAAAAACACCTGTATAAGCTAAGCCAACTAGTGCTGCAATTGGATAAAGAAAGAAGGGAAGCTGCAGATATTCCTGCATAAATTGAATCCCTAATGGCAGATAGATAATTGACCAAATCACGTAAAGTCCAACATTTTTTTTGAACCATTTCTTTTGTCCCCATGATTCTTTTTGCGCATAAAAGAACACATTGTTGATAACAAAAAAAGGCACCGCCAGCCTAGCAACCATATTTTTTAGAAAAAAATGGAGCTCATGATTTGCTGTGACGGTGCCAGAATGTACTAGAACGACAAAAAGCGCAAAAATAAACTGTGCTAAATACAGTAATTGAAAATCTTTATTGTGTTTCATTTAGAACGCCCCCATTTCAGATCCCTGCTGATAAATTAAGTTTACAAGATGGGACGTCTGAGTTCATGGGGCTTAAGTTGCACTGCGGGCTCATTAATTAGTCTGGCTAAACTGATCTGAACAACAGACCTTCAATTTATTTTTGTTATTAGCTATTAATCACTCCATTTTGAAAGAACATCATGGAGATTAACTCACTTTCAAGTCTTTTAAAACTTGAGTAGGATAGTTTAATTCTCTCTATACTATCGGCAAATTTTACTCTTGCACAATTTGCAACAACTCTTACGAAATAGGAAATAGTTGATCCAAGGTCACCAAGACACCATCTTCATCATTTGATGGACAGATGTAATCTGCGACAGCTTTGACATTGGCAGCAGCATTTTCCATGGCGTAGCCTCGACCGCAATAAGCCAACATCTCTAGGTCGTTGCCGCCATCACCAAAGGCGGCACATTCTGCTGGCGTGATTCCCCAGCGCTCAATTAACCTTTCCAGTCCAGATGCTTTATGCAGTCCGGGAATGATTAAGTCGATTGAGCCATGACCGCTGCTAGTGGGTACTAACAAGCCCGCTAATTTTTCCTGAAAGAGTTTCAGATAGTCGTCTGTTTTTTCTACGGGAACAGTCGGGGCAAATTTTAAAATCTGATCGTCAACTTCAGCAAAATTATCCACCCATTTCAAACGATATTGGCTTATATGTTATCAAGCAAGTAAGCAAATTGATGCTCACTGAAATTACCGCTATTTTTGCAGTCTCTTTTGATAGTCTGATTTCATCTGTCTACTTGATTCGTATTCTAAATAAAAAAGATTTTTACTTGCCAAACTCTCCGAATCAAGCCCCCGTTCAAGCATTAGCTCACAATGAAGTAGCGAATTATTAACCCAGAAGTAATTGGTTTTTTCTTCAAAGAGATACAATAACAGCTCCCCTTCCTCCGGGGACTCACTTGGAAATTCCAAATGGCCATAGTCTGTTAGACGCTCTGAAAAATAATCATGACTGGCGTCCGTCGGTTTGATTTTAAAAGCGTGAAAAACTAGCGGTTGAATATACAGCGTAATATCATAGCTGGCATTATATTGCTGCGCCTCTAAAAACGATTTGCTGATTTTCTCTAAAGGAAACTCCACAATTTCAAACCTCATTTTTAGATACTCCAATAGCTGCTGACTGCTCTTCATCTGGCCTGCTTGCACCTGTTCTAACAAATAAGCTAGATGTTTATCAGAAGCGGTTGTCATAAAATCCCTCCATTTATTATTATGTTTGAAAACTCCTCAAACAAATAAACTCTTACATTACTTATACTATCATACTCGCTTCCAACGAAAAAAATTACAGTCATTACAGCTATGAAAAAATATATTTTCGCTGTACCAAGTGAATTGGCTATTTCTATCTTACTTTCATTTTTGGTCAAATCAGTCGTTATTGTTTTCTATCTGAAGAAGTGGTTTAATTGAATTAAGCAATATTTTTAAATGAAAAAGACAATACGGGCCTATTTATTCAGCCCATATAAATGAGGTGAGCAAATGAGAAAACTTGTACCTAATGAAAAACTGGATTTGCTGTATTCACTTGTTTTGTTTTTAATTGGCATTATCCTATTGCTGCTTGTAAAATTTATCTACCCAAGTCTCGGCTTTTTCAGTTTTTTCATTTTGATTAATCTGAGCTGCCTGCCATCAGCTTTTCGTCGCAAACGTCAAATTAAAAATATCCAGCAACTGGCAACCAGGCTTGATTTATCATTAGCCGATATTCGCAGCATGGTCAATCTCCAGCGTTATGATTTAACTGATTGGAGTTTCAATGGCTCCTTTGTCTCTGTTCGCAAAATCTATCGCTTAGAATATTTGTTGGAAAAAGAATATCTTTTGACCTTCGGCACAGAATTTGTCTATCAAAAACCAAACCGAAAAATCTCCCAGAAAACTGCGTAATGCAACAGCCAGTTCCGTATTTTTTACGGAACTGGCTGTTTTATTCGGTGTTGAGATAATTTTGGAAAGTGGTGTAGCTGAGTTTAGCTTAGTAATGACGTAATTAGCAGATTGATTAGTTCCTCCGATAATCTGAAGCTAAAAAGCTAGCTCTCAGAAAATTACTTTGACGGAACAAGTTTCTGTCTATGGCAATAGCCATTATTTGCATGCTATTTCTCTTTCCTGCTGCACTATAAATTTGGTCGCAACCTTAAGATGCAGTCTTTCTATTGAATTTACATGCTAGTCTCTCAGCAGGTAAAATTGAACGCGTTTTAAATGAATGGAATTTAGAATTTATCTACTATTTTTTCATTTATTGAACATGAAAAAGTCTGTTTGCTAGAACAAGCTGATAGTGAAAAATTTGATTGTCTTTCTGAGTAGATAAAATCTGTCTTTAATCCACTCAGAAAAATTAGGTGAAATATTGTAAGAAAATAAAGTTCCCGTAACTATTCTAAGATCCAATTAATCTCATCACTGATCCAATCACCTTTTTTCTTAATCGGTTCAAAAGGAATCCAAGATGATTTCATAAATATTTTTTCTGGTTGCCACGCTCCATTAACAAGTTCTTTGCTCCTCAAAAAAGCGATAGCATCTTCACAGTGAGAATTATGCAACAAGCCTTCTTCTTTTAGTAAACTTAATATCTCAATAATATTTGTTCGATAAGGATAAGGATAGAACAACGTTATCAAGTCATTATACAAGTAATTTTCAGAGTCGTCATGAAAGATAACCCTATGTTTCAAAATATAATCTAACCCTTGAGAAATCTTTTTGTCTATTAATGCAGTTGAACCAACTTTCAGGCAATATTCAGAAAGTGCTTTGACTGATTTTACTAATCCGTCATAACAAGGCGTGTTACCCACACAACCAAATCATTGAAATAAATCAACCCCTTGCCATGTAGTGACTTTACCTTTTTCAAATGGCAAATAATTTATTATCCAATCGATCCCTTTTTTAGCCCACTCGTGTTTATTTGCACGCGTAAAAATTAATGTACAAATAGCTTGATGACAAGCAAGAATACCCTTGGAATCTCCCGTTAGAGAGTAGCCATCTGCTGTTGCTGTGTATTGATATAGCGTTTCAAGTAATAGTTGTACCTCGGGCAATCGTTCAAAGTAAGGAATCTCTGAAAGCTCGGCTAACAAAAACTCAATTTTTCGTATACCTGTAAACGTATCTGTTCTAAATTTTGCTGATAGAATTTCTTGAATCAATTTTGAGTTAGCTAATAACGCAAAGATTTCCTGATCGTCTAATTTTTTGTCGGAAGAATCTCGAACAATTTTTTTTAATATGAGTGCAGAATCAAGAGTTTTATTTTCCATTGGCCATTTTTTTCCCTTTTAAAAAGTTTGTTTTCTTTATCCATTATTGTAGCAAAGTAAAATTACCTGTTCCAGTAAACTTGAAAAGTAAAAATTAACCAAACTTAGCTTCTGAGTCTACTAAACCCTGAGTTTAACCACTCAAAAAATCAACCAATTTCAGGAATTACAATTTAATAAAATTGCATTGAGGAAATAGAAGGTAAAGATATGTCACAATTAAAAACCCTTCAAATGTTGAGTTGACCAGCTGATCTATAAAAATGAAAGAAAAGGTGACAGATTTTATGCCTATTCTGGAACATATTAAGTCGTAGACTCGATAAAAATTTTAACTAACTATCTTCATTCAATTTTATATGCAAAGTCTTCGGTGGGATAAGTAAAATTAATAGATTTCTCAATAGGCATAAAATTTAGTTTCAACAATCTTTTTCTGCGGCCAATGTCTAACTTATCTTTTTCGCGAAAACTAGTTGTACTGAGAAAATTACTTGAAAAAATAAAATTTTCTTTAGCAAAATCCAAAAGAAACTTCTCAATCTCCCATCCCCAAAGAGTGGGCAAACTATCTAGTACCTCAACTGAGTTGGCTTTCAAATGGACTACCATAATCCCCACTACTGTATTTTCAAGCCAAGCAACAATAATCTCACCTCTGTCAATTTTTCTTGTAATTACTTTTCTAAATTCCTCCAGCAATAAATAAGGATAGCCATCCTTGATTTGGCTCATGAAGCCAAGAACCGAGTCCAAATGTGTTTTCTGGGGAACTTCAAGGAGCAAGTCCTGCGTTTTGCAGGAGGCAAAATTGTTCAATTGGAAACTATCTAAAATTTCAAAAGGTCTTTGTTTTTCCCTGAACTTTCTTGGTGTGGTTTTAAAAATTTCAGTAAAAGCCTTAGTAAAAGTTCGCTGTTCTTGATAACCATATTTGAGAGAAATATCAATAATTTTATCATCTGTGGCAATCAGATGTTTGCCAGCCTCACTTAAACGTCTCTTTTTCACATAATCGTAAGTAGCAAAGCCAGTCATTTCCTTAAACTCCCGTGCTAAGTAGTATTTCGAATAACAGATTTCTCCAGCAACCTGATCTAAGGACAATTCTTCAAAAAGATTTGCTTCGATAAAGGAAATAGCTGCTGAAATTACCTGATTTTTATTCATCACCCTATCTCCTCCTTATAAGATACAATTCATGCAGTGCTCTGGTGGCAATAACAAATAATTGGTGTTTTCCCAATTCTCCAGAATAATTTTCATCACCTGCATTTACAACAATCACGCTATCAAATTCTAGCCCTTTTGCGAGAATCATAGGGCAAATAATCGTTTTCTCTTCTGTAAAATCATTTGTATCTTCAGTTAGAACCGGAACAGTCACATTTTTACGTTTTAAGTTTTCTTGCAAAAGATAACCTTCCTGTATTGTCTTTGTAATCAACGCTTTTTTTGATGATTTTTGAATCAATTCTAAGATAACTGCTAGTTCATCCTTTTCCGTTGCAACCTCAACTTCAACCGGTTGCTGACCATGTCTCAAGACTGGCTCAATTGTTCGATCACCAATCAATTTCTTGGCATAAGACATGATTTCAAAAGTAGAACGGTAGCTTCTATTTAGTTGTACTATTGGACAATCTCCTAGCAACTGGCTCAGATTTTCTAAGGTTAGTTTAGGAACTGGCGTTAAAATTTGATTTTGATCTCCAATTAATAAAGTAGGACAAGGAATTATCTGGCGAATAAATGAGAGCTGCAACCACGAATAATCCTGCATTTCATCTATAACAAGGTATTTAACCTCCGAATAAGTTGGAGTTCCTTGATAGAAATTATAAAAGTAGCCCAGAGCAAACAAATCAGAAAAGCTATAAGTTCTCACCTTTTTGAAACCTTTGCTTTTCAAAAAAGCCTGATAAAGCTGCTCTGGAGACTTCACAGTTAGCATCTCTTTTAATATTTTCCTCAATTTGCCAGCAGTTGGTTTTTTTGGGGGTTGAAAGGGACGCTTTCGCAAATCTTCCAAAATATCTTCTGCAATCAAACGGATTCGTTCTAAGATTGATTGCTTTTTGTATGCATGATAGCGCTGTAAAAAGAAGTTCTCATCATAGTGATAGTCACCAATTGTTATAGTTTTAGGAGAGACTATTGATTTTTCAAGGAAGGCTATGTACATTTGGATATCCTGCACAACTTCTTTGCTATTTAAGTAAGTGATTCGTAAATCGTTGCTGCTCATCAAAGATTCAGCCTCTGACATTCTTGTTTCAAAGTTTAACATATTTATCTCTTTTTGAATAAATTCATCTATTGTTAATTCTTTAACCGGGCTTTCTCCAAGCTCCGGTAACACTTGAGAAATAAAATTACTGTATACATGGTTTGGCGAAAGAATCAGAATATTTTCGGGTCTTAATCTTTCTCGAAAATGGTAAAGTAAAAAAGCAATCTTATGCAGAGCAATGGAAGTTTTCCCTGAACCAGCTGCCCCCTGAACAATTTGGTTTCTAATTTTTTTATCCCTAATAATCAGACTCTGCTCTTTTTGAATGGTCCCAATGATAGTGGACATCTTTCCACCAGTTTGATTAGCTAGTTCATTTTGCAGCGTTTGATCGAAGATGGTCATCTCAACTTCTAGAGCATATTCGAGACACCCTTTAAAAAATTTAATTTGTCGTTTTTTGCTAATATTTCCTTTTAATAAACCATTGGGTGTTTTAAAAGACGCTTTTCCTATGTCAAAGTCAAAAAAAATGCTAGCAATTGGCGCACGCCAATCATAGATTACAATTTCATTTTGACTATTCGTAAAAGATTGCGCCCCAATATAGATGATTTCAGCCTGTTGCTCTCCTGAAAAAATAAAATCTACTCTGGCAAAGTAAGGATTTTGTACAATTTTTTTCAACTTATTTAGTTGCTTGAAATTTATTTCCTCTGAGGTCTGTTGCTGAGCTAAAATTCTCTGATTAGTAAACCTTTCATGCGGATCAAGCTCCCCTTTATAATCTACCAAATATTGTTGAAACTTTTTTACTCCTTCATTTGTCACAATGTGTTGCTGGGTAATCACTGATTCCATTTCCCCAATTTCTTGTGATATCTTCAGCCAATTCTTTCTCTCTTCCAGAGTAATCTGATCCACAGCACTCATCCTCCTTCTGATAATATTTTTTTGAATACTAAATTTTATCAGAAGTCTATTTAAAAAATTGCATCAATCTTGCTAAAATATACTGCCAAATCTTCATACTAGCATAAAACTAAATTAGTATGTACGGAAACAATGCACTACCACTTTTCTTGTACTTATGGACAATCGATTTCAAAAAAAGAAGTGATATCAATAAAGTCTTTTAAATCTCTGAAATCTGCTATTAGTCCACTAAACCCTAAATTAACCGACCCATACTTTAAAAAAAAGCCCACTAAAACATTGGTTTTAGCGAGCTGTTTATTGTATATAGATTAATTTGTTTTCTCTGCTGAAATACCAAATTGCATCCCACCAGGAACACTAATATTAGTTATAAAATTCTTTTATAAACTCTACTAGTGCCTGCTTATCTTTAATGGTCAACGAATAAATTTTCTTGAGATCAACTAAACTTGAATCCATCACGCTGACTCACCTATATTAATCCATGACAGCTTAGCTAGTCCCGCTTGAGGCCAATCTTGAATTGGATAATACTGTTTCTTTAGTTTTTCAGACTTATTATCATACTTAGTAGTTTTTTTGAAAATATGAAGTATGGCATTGTCTTGTCTGATTAATAATATAGGGCGAATCTTTCCTTTGCCTGAGCTATCTGAATCAGGAACAAAAGCTATTAAAACATCGTTGCTCTTCATTTTTATTTAACCAATCCATGAATTCATCTGCCGTGGTTAATTGTTTTAATAGAAGATAAATACTGGAAATTTCCCACTGCTTGGAAAATTGAAAATAAAATGCTGGCAAAGCTTTTGTGATTCCAAATTATAATTAGACTCAATGACTTAATTATGGAGTCTCCTAAACCCTAAACTAGTAGAGTGCTTAGTTCGCCATTACACTATTCATCAAAAAAATAAACTCCCGCCAAGTTCATCGTTAGGCGGGAGTTTATTGCTCTTTTAAAGCTATCACTAGCAAAATACAAAATGCTTATTATTAATCCTAAAAAGTTTTTCCCAGTGTTTCCTTAATCCTGTAAAAAATCCTCTTTCGTCTACCATGAAAGTTAGTATTTGTGATTGTAGTAAACTCTTACTGCTGTATATAAAATCAAAAGACCAATTAGAACTACAGCTACTGTGTATAAAACTACTTCGCTAAAAAAGCCTGCAACTAATCCAGTGATAGCTAATAGTATCATAAAAATATTAAGGGTAGTTTGGCATGATTTTAGGACAATAATTTCATTCCGTTCATCCTTTTCTTTAACTTGTATTTTTCTCAACATTTCGGGTTTCTTAAGAACGGAGTTATATTTAAGAATAGTGCGGATTGAAGAAATTTCGCCACCAATAAAAAGACCGATTAAGATAGACTTCTCTAGATTATCTATAAACTTCAAGCTACCATAAATCATTAGATTTGCAACAATTACCCCGATAACGATTAGGGCAACTCCAATTGCTTTTGCAAGTTGAATTTGAATCCTTTTTCTAAGCTCCAATTCATATGATGACATAATTTTTCTCCCTCCATTTTTGCTTTACAACTTAAATTATACTATATAAAAAGAATGCTAGAGTATCTTTATCCTATTAGGCAGTAAGAATCAGCCTATCCCAAGTTGCTCACCATGAAAAACCTGGTTCTAGCCATATTCTTTAAGTGTTGCTTTTAACTATATGATGCGTTAACTTATGGTTTTCTGATTTCCCTTCAGCATTAGCTAATATTTATGAATCAGTTTGTCTTTCGAATGTATTACAGGATAGCCCAAAAAACACTAAAAATTTTTTCTAGTGCTTTTTAGGATAGAGTTACTGAAAATTGATTAACCATCTTCAGTTAGGGTAATAAAAGGTAAGGGAAATTAATCACCTTGCGTTTTGCATTTCCTGTTTCGAAGATTAGACAAAACCTCCATTATCCAACCAGATAGCTCTTCATAATTTCAAATCGCTAAGAAAATTAGTCCAGATACGTTGATAAGCCGGCGGTCATTTCTTCTTAAGAGAGGTCAAATCTTTAAGTGCGCTATGAACGTTAGCACTTAGTCTGCTTCCTGTCTCTCAGGCCGCATCAGCGGAAATAAAACAGTGTCTCTTAAATTGCCTGTTCCCGTAATCACTTGAAGCAAGCGGTCAATCCCCATTCGCCAGCCAGAGATTGGCGGCATCCCGTGGCGCATTGCTGTGATATATTCTTGATCCATCACCATCGCTTCTTGGTCGCCGGTGGCATTTAATCTTGCTTGTTCAGTCAGTCTTTTTTCTTGCTCAATTGGGTCGACTAATTCAGAATAGCCATTGATTATTTCAGCACCATTGATTAATAGCTGAAAGCGGTCTGTAATCTGTGGGTTTTCGTCATTTGCCCGAGCTAAAGGTGATAGCTCAAGGGGATGCTCTGTCAAAAATGTCGGCTGAATGATGTGAGGCCGACTCACGCGTTTGTAAAGCAAGTCAATCAGATTTCCTTTTCCCATCTGTTCCACATTTTCCGTTGTATTCAGGTCAATTCCTTTTCGCCTGATTTCTGCCAATAAATCTTGTGACGTTGCAAACTGATTGATGTCAATCCCGCAATCCTTCAATAATAGCTCACGAAAAGTCACAACTGGCCATTCACCATCAAAGGCAATTGTTGTGCCGTTGATAGAAATTTTTGCTTCGCCAAACACTTCGGTCACAACAGCAGTTAGCATTTCCTGCAGGAATTTCATATTATCTTGATAATTATAGTAAGCGCAATAGGCCTCCAACATGGTAAAATCCTGGAGATGAGTAGCATCCATGCCTTCATTTCGAAAACAGCGGGCAAATTCAAATACTTTGGTAAAACCACCAACCACAGCTCTTTTTAAATAAGTTTCCGGAGCAATTCGCAAAAAAACATCAATATCTAAGGCGTTGTGATGGGAGGTAAATGGTTGAGCTAGCGCCCCTGAAGGCTTATTAATTAAGACTGGTGTTTCAATTTCAATGTATTCTTTGTTATCCAAATAATCCCGAATTGCTTTGATGATTTTCGAACGTAGTAAAAATCCTTCTCTGGCTTCTTGATTCATAATCAAATCAAGATATCTTTGTCGATAAATCGCTTCAATATTTTGCAGCCCATGAAATTTCGCCGGTAAAGGCAGCAAGCTCTTTCCTAAAAAAGTGTATTCACTTACACGTAAGGTTTTTTCCCCGGTTTTTGTGGTAAAAATTGATCCTGCTAATCCAATAAAATCTCCAGTGTCTATTACAGCATGGAAATAATTATAGCTTTCTTCGCCAACTTCATCTTTTTTAATTGCGGCCTGCGCTTCACCGTGAATATCGGCAATCTGGAAAAAGGTTAGCTTTCCCATCTTTCGAATAGCGACCACTCTGCCAGCAATTTTCACGTTGGTGGTTCCATCAGCAAGAGAAGCCAACTGGCAAATTTCCTCATTGACTTCATATCTATCTGGAACAGGCTTTTTCAAGCCCTTCACCTTTGCAATTCTGACTTCTTCTAATGATAAATTTACCATGTTGACGCCTCCTTAGATTAAAATAAAAAAGCCTCCATCCTTAAAAGGACGAAAGCTTTAGTTTCGTGTTACCATCTTTTTTCATTTATACCTCACAGTATAAATCTCCACAAGTACAGGCATATTGCCGATACTCTGATGCGATAATAGGCATTCCCATTGCAGCCTCAATACTCAAACAGTATAATCGGTGCACCGCTCCGAGTCTTTTCAGTTAGCTCATTTTGTGCCTTCTTTCAGCAAGCAAAGGCTCTCTGCAACAAAATTTTCGGCAAACATGTTCTCTTCATAGCGTTTATTTTCTTTTGACCATATTCCCACGATGCCTAACAATTGTCAAGCTGAACTTGATTTAAAAAGAAGCAAGTTGCAAATTCGTTTTTACTTTATAGAATTAATGGAGGTTTATAAACCTTAAATCAGCATTGGAGAAATTCAATTGTCTGTTCTGCAAATTTTACCTTTAAAGTGCTAACTCAATTGAGCTAACAAATTTTTTGCCAGTTGCATTCGATTGTTAGCCATTCAGATGAAAATCAGCAACCATTGTTATCTTCCTACAGTCTATAAATAATAAAAATTATTATCCAAGTTTATATCCTTATAAGTGAGGTTCTCTATTGTTGCATCTAAGCTCTTCGCTGTAAAACAAAGGCCCTCAGCACTCTGAACGACCAGTGTTCTGCTTGATAAATCATAACCGGACCAATAGCGCGTATAATCAGATATGGCATCCGTCTCCTTCTGTTTGCCAATTCCTCTTGGAATAATAAACGGGCGAAAAATGGCATAAAGCGTCGTGAGTCCCTTGGTAGAATCAAAAGAATCAATCATATTTGAAAAATAAAAGCTGCGAATAAATCGTGAAGGTGATGTGTAATCGCCGGGCATTCCTAAAAGACCGAAGCCCGTACCATTTTCAATGGGATTCAAAGTCACATCATTTTTGTAATTTTTCTTTGCCACGTTGATATTTTCCAAACCAATATAATTACGAATATTCGTTTTATGGTAATCATATTCAGGGCTATTTGTCATCACACCGATATAGTCATACAGTTTGAACTGCCCATTTAACACGGGTTCTAAAACAATCCCATCACCGGATTCATCCACAAAAGAGTAATGTAACGGATATTGCAGCTCAATCCCATTAAAATTATAAGACTGATTAACCAATGTATAATTAGAATAAGCTTTTCTTATTTCTGCAACCGAGCCGAAATTAGTTAAGATATAAGTTACAAATTCTTCTGCTAGAACCGGAATATTGCCGCTCTCTAAAATCTTGTCTTTTTCACATCTGGTAGCTTCAATTAACACTTGGGTATCCCCAACGAGACCGCATTCATTAATACCGTCATATAAAATTGTCGTATTATTGGTGCCAATTCCTAAAACCGAATACTTACTAACCCAATTTTCCAATTGACTGGCTATCTCGTAGTTTTTAGGAAAAGCAACAACCTTCACATCCCCATTTAACCCAGGGTCCTCACCAAACATCGCTGCATTTAAATCCATCGTTCTTCCAAAGAAGATTTTTCCATCTTCGGCAGTAAGTTTTATACCTGTACACATAATAATCCCTCCATAATTGTGCATTCTTTTTGTTTATTATACTCCATCATTAGTTAAATTATAAAACCATATATTGAAACCAGACTAGCTTTTATATGAGCCGACATTATTTATCGAGCAGAAATCTAATACAAAAATGACAATTATTATTAGGTGATTTATATTGAAGGAGCCCATCAGCGGGGACTGCCGGGTTAGGATGCTAGTTCTTCAACTTTCAGCAACGCTTTAATAATGTTTCCGCCTCACTCTTAGTTGAACTGTATGTGGCCCGTTGTATCTGAGAAAAAATCCTTTTTTTCTGAAGACAAAAAGCGAGCCCATCGGCGGGGACCGATGGGCTAGGATGCTAGTTCAACTTTCATCAATAATAAAACTATTTGCAACCTCACTCCTAGTTGAACTATATACGATTCGATGCTTTTCAGAAAAGGTCCCCTTTTCTGAAGACAAAAAGGAACCCGTCAGCGGGGACCGATGGGCTAGGATGCTAGTTCAACTTTCATCAATAATAAAACTATTTGCAACCTCACTGCTAGTTGAACTGTATGCGTCCCGATGTCCTTCATAAAAACTTTTTTTCTGAATACAAAAGGGAACCCGCCAGCGGGGACTGACGGGCTAGGATGCTAGTTCAACTTTCAACAACATTAAACAATTTTTCCGCCTTACTCTTAGTTGAACTGTATGCGACCCGGCGTACCTGAGAAAAAGTATTTTCCCTCAGGACAAAAGGGAACCCGTCAGCGGGGACTGGCGGGTTAGGATGCTAGTTCAACTTCCATCAACATTAAACAATTTTTCCGCCTCACTCTTAGTTGAACTGTATACGGCCCGTTGCTCTTCAGAAAAGGTTCCCTTTTCTGAAGACAAAAAGGGAGCCCATCGGCGGGGACCGATGGGCTAGGAGTAAAAAATGAAAAAGTGTTTTATTGGGTTTGTTTTATTGGGATGAGTTAATAATAGCCTGTAAATGTGAAGCTTCTATGTCTTTCCTATTGTAAAAGATTGAAAAAATATTGTGAATCTATGAAATCTGTTGTCATCTGTTTTATAAACTGGCTTGTTCTTTCTAAAAAGTCCAAAGTTAGAGGTGTTCAGTTAGGTAATTAGATTGGGTTGTTAGAAATTTCCTTCATTTTGTTAACAGTCTAAAAATAGCTGACCACCTAAATAAGCTCATCAAATTTAAGTTGCTGCTGGATTATCACTATTGACTACCAATTCGATTTTTATGCGATCTGGGTCTTCAAAAAAGGCTGCATAATAATCTTTGCTTTCAGCATATGGATAGCGCTCTGCATATAATTCATTGCTCCCTGCCAAAAGCAGTTTTTGCCGCAGTTCATCAACTACCTGCGGGCTAGCCAAGGAAAAAGCCAAGTGATTTAGACCAATATTTTTTCTGTGATAGCCCTTTTTCACAAACTCTTTTTCAGCCTGTACAAAGACAATATATAGACTGTCCATTTTATAACTAAAGCCATCAGTCCACTCTTGAAAGAGCTGATAGCCTAGCTCTGACAACAGAAAGCTATAAAATTTTTTTGATTTTTCTAAATTGCTCACGTAAATTTCAATGTGATTGATCATCTGACTCACCTCGTGAAAATATTTTTAAAATAATATTTGCAGCATCTTACTATTCTTGCGAACTTTTTAACTCAGTAAACTTTTTTCTGTTACTTTAAATGATTTGATTTACTACTCATAACCCCTTCATCATCTTAATAGTTTCCGTTTGATAGCCAAGCTTTTCATAAAAAGTAACAGCCTTGGAGTTTTTCGAAAACACGTTTAGTCCAATTGCCTTATAATCATTCTCCAAAGCCCATTTTTCTGCCAAACTTATTAGTTTCTGACCTAAGCCTTGGCCTTCTGCCTCTTTGCTGACCACCAGCCGCGAAATATACCCATATTCCTCGCCACTAATCCAATCAACTTCTGCTTGAAGCTGAATAAAACCCAACAATTTCTTCCCATCTTTGATTGTCAAAATTTGACCGGATTCATTTTTTAAGTCTTCTTCCATCATATTGACTTGTTTTAGAATGAATTTTTCCTTGTTCACTCTATTAGGCAGCGGAAAATCAACAAGTCTTACAACAAGATTAATTAGTTCTGCCTTATCTGTAATTTCACTATAGGTCTCAATCTGCATTATTTTCCCTCACAATTTATTTGGATGACTGTTCTTTTGAACACTCACAATTAAAATTTACCTATCTTCTGTAAATGATAGCAAACTTTCAAAATTTTTTCTAAATGAACTCTTCTTAGCCAATAAATTCCACGAGTATTTTCTATATATCAAGGGAATTTATTTCTGTTTCCTTAGCTTTTTGATTATTAATTTGCTAAACCTGGCTTCTGGGAAATTCCTAGCGAGTTTTTTAATCATGCAAAAAAATTCCCACAAATTGGCTTTGATTAGTCAACTTGTAGGAGGTTGCTATTTTATAGTGTTACTTAAATTTGTGATATCTTATTTCATATTGAAAATAGTCGCAAATAGAACTTACTCAATCAAGTCAAAGTGTTTAAAAGCATTATATAATCCGTCCTCGTCGACACTGTCTGTGATAAAGTCAGCCATTTCTTTAATTTCCGGTCCGCCGCTAGCCATGGCAACCCCAACTGCACAATATTCTAGCATGGGAATATCGACTTTCGCGTCACCAAAAGCAAATGTGTCTTTTCGTTCAAGGGACAGATGCTGCAAAATTAAATCAACACCAAAGGCTTTATCAATATCTTGATTGCCCAAATCACCAAACAGAGCAACTTCGCCTTTTCCACCCCATGTTCCGGCCTTTAAATGGGGAAAGTCAGCAGCGGCATCTAGGTAGTCTTGATAACTTTCGAGAATAAAACTGATTTTATTTACATCTCTTCGGTTTAAGTCTGCCTCAAAAATCATTTCCGGAAAAATATCTTTGACCGTGATTTGTTGGACACCTTGTTTCCCTTTGCGCCGGCTATATTCCTGCATAACAGGCTGTCCTCGTTTTGCAAAATTACGACTGGCAAATAAGCCTTCGGTACACTCTAGATAAAATTCGAGTCCTCTTTTTTGCAGCCAGTCAACAATCGCCAAAGAATCTGCTGGAGTCAAGGTTTGTTGGAAAATAACTTCCTCTTGGCTTTCAATATAAGCCCCATTGGCACCGATAATACCATAAAAACCAATATCTAGAATCTCATCGTAAATCTCTGCTTTACTTCGCCCTGTACAAATGTAAACAAAATGTCCACGACTTCGTGCTTGGCGAATTGCAGTTACCGCAGAAGCCGGTAAGTGATTTTCATAATCTACCAGAGTCCCATCCACATCGATAAAAATTACTTTAGGCATAGTATCCTCCATCCTGATTATCCTCTTTGTTTTCATTAAATTATCAGCTTAAGTATTCCAGAAAATAAATCTATCTACATAGAAACCAGATTTAGCCTACATCTTAATGGGTGTTGCAGTTTCTTGTAGGACTTGATTGAGGGATTCAATATTCTTTTTACCTTGTGTTTGCATCCAGTCCTTGGCCGCAGCTTCACCACCAACGACAAATTGCTCCACTCCGTCAGCCCAAGTAGCTCGTCCGCATAAGACGCCGTTAAATGTCGAGTCAGCAGCTTTGGCAAATTTTAAAGTATCTTGGAAAAGTTCTGCCGACACACCAGCACTTAAAAAGATAAACGGCAAGTCGGTTGCTGCACTTTGTTCTTTAAAGTATTGCTGAGCTTCTTTTTGAGAATAGACAGCTTCGTCAGAAAAGCCCTCAACAAAATTCATATTAACTGGCACTTCTACCTTTAATACATCCACTCCGTATCGAGGATGACTGAATTCCTTCATCGCCTCAATCACTTTTCGCGGCTTCACTAGTGCATATTCTTTGGAAGTTGCATCATAAATCTGCGCATCATAGGACACAACCTCTAAGAAAAAGGGGATATCCTCCGCACTACACTCTGAACCAATTCTTTCCATGTAGGCTTTCTTTTGTTCATTGATTTCTGCTGGCTCATCAATATCATAATACAGTAAGAATTTGCATGCATCTCCACCAGCTTCTTTTAAACGCTTGACTGACCATATAGACAAACTATCCGGCAAGCGACCTGGTGTAGTCGCATCATAACCAGTTTTTTCATAGGCTAAAAGTAAGCCAGCCTTAGAATCACGAACAGCTGCCGCTGGCAAGCCATATTCTGGATCTAGTAAAATTGCTGAGGCAAAAGGCGTTAACTCAGCTGAGACGATTTTTTTGAAATCAACAATATCTTGGTCCTCTGCTCCAGTTGCTTTGTATTTTGAAATCATCTTTTTTAAAGCTCCCCGCTGATCGATAGCTAGAGCACTGATTATGCCTTTTTCATCACTTAACTGCTTGACGAAGGCTTTTTTTCCCTCTGTTAAAACCATCTCTTGAATCCCTCCATTTTAAACTTTAATGACTTTTATTTTTTCATATAGGCTCTGATAATTTGTCAGCTGAATCTTGCCTGTTGCGCTTTCCATAGCATTTAACATACCAAAAGCATTGCCTTGCTTTAAGATTGCTTCGTCGCCTGCAGATTTCTCAATAGCGGCAGCTAAACCAGCAATTGTCGCATCTCCCGACCCAACCGGATTAACAACGGCAATTTTAGGTATAACAACTTGATAAAAATTTTCACCATGTTTGGCAAAAGCGCCGTTTGCACCTAGAGATACCACAATCCATTCAACGCCATTAAAAATTGGCAGGTTTAAAAGATTTTTTAATTCCGCTAAATCTCCTGAAACATCTCTAGAAAAAAGCTGGGCTAACTCCTCACGATTTGGCTTAATTAAAAAGGGATTGTGTTGCCCCTCTAAAACTGCTCTAAGGGAAGCGCCTGAGCTATCAAACAATACGGGAGTGTTTGTCTGGTTGGCAATTGCCAACATTTCGACATAAAAGTCAGGCTCTAAACCAAGGGGGAAGCTTCCGGAAATAGTGATTATATCAGCAGTTTGCGCAAGTTTTTGAAATTTTTCTAAGAAAGCTGTCCCTTCATTTGCAGACACTGTGGGCCCGGCTTCTAAAATCTCAGTCTGCTGATTTTCATGCAAAATCGCAATACAGTTGCGGGTTTCTCCAGCGATCTCATAGAACTCTTCCCGGATGCCAGCTAGCTTCAGCTCACTACGAATTTTGTCACCTAGAAAGCCCCCTAATAGCCCTGTAGCTGCAACTTCAACGCCAGCATCTTTTAAAACTCGTGTCACATTGAGGCCTTTGCCACCTGGGGTTTTATGGGTCACAAATGCTCGGTTAACAGTATCGAGTTGCAGATTCAATTGATATGAGATATCAATTGAAGGATTCATGGTAACAGTGACAATCATTTAGCACCCTCTTTTCTTTAATCGTGGTATTCACCACGTTCCCATTTTTCAAGAAATTCATTAAAGAAATCACTATTGAATTGGTCGGGACTAGCTTGTTCAACGTGATCGATTTTAGCTATTAATTTTTTGTTCTCTTCAGTTTCATGGTAGTCCGCCTTGATAAAAGCCTCGATGATGTCACAGATTAAAAATTCACCCGTAATTTTCCCGCCAAAACCAATCACATTTGCATTTAGCTCTTCCTTAGCATAAACCGCAGTAGACATATCTCTAACTAGCGCACTGCGGATTCCGGGAACTTTATTAACAGCATTGTTGATCCCCACACCTGTTCCGCAAATACAGACGCCAAGGTCGGCTTCTCCGTTGACAACTGCCTCACCAACTTTTTTACCATAGATTGGATAGTGGGTCCGCGTAAAATCGTAAGTCCCCATATCCAAAACCTCATAACCTTTTGCTTTTAGAAAATCTGCTACAGCAATTTTCGTGTCTGTCACAATATGATCGCAACCAATCGCAATTTTCATGTATCTCGTCTCCTCTACGCCATTTTATTTAACATATCAACTCTGATTTGATGACGACCACCATCATAATGGGCCTGCAAAAATTCTCTAACGATGTTTCTCGCTAATCCTTCACCGACAATTTCCGCCCCTAAAGTAATCATGCGGGCATTATTGTGTTCCCGCGTCATATAAGCAGAGCGTTCATCTGATACTTCAGCCGCCACCATGCCTTTGATTTTGGTAGCAGCCATAAAGCTACCTGCACCATATGCATCAAAAGCAACACCTAGAGCGTCTTCTTCCTGATTGACTGCCTGCGCAATTGCTACTGTTGATTCTACAAAATCAGCAGCCGGTGTTAAACTAACGTCAACAACTTCAAAACCGGCTGATTCTAAGTCTTCTTTAATAAAATTTTTTAATTTAATTCCTGCTTGGTCTGAACCAATGATTACTTTCATGTTCGTTCCTCCATTAACCTTCATTTGAAGTAGCTTAGTTGATAATTGTCGTATAAGCCTGATACCGCTTTTTCACATCAGCTGAAATCGTATAGTCCGTAAAGAGCATGTCGATTTGATTCAAGTCATAAAAATTATAAAAATCGCTGTAATCAAATTTATTGGCATCCGCCACCAAAATTTTCTGAGCGGCCTTATCCAGAGCCAACTTTTGAATCTCGCCTTCTTCAACGTTAAATGTTGAAACAAATTGCTGATCAATACCATTTACACCGATAAAGGCTTTAGTGATGCCGATTTTTTGAATCATTTCATTAGCTGCTAGACCGACAAAAGCTCCAGTTCTCTTACGATAGCTGCCGCCAATTAGATACAGCTCATATCCTTCTTTATCCTTTAGCAGATTGAAAACCGGTAAACTATTTGTGACAATTCTTAAATTAGCGTGATTTAAATACTCAGTCATCAACTCAATCGTCGTCCCAGGTCCTAAAAATATCGTTTCGTCGGGGCTATCAATTAGTTGCGCTGCTTTCTTTGCGATGTAATGTTTTTCTTCACTGCGGAGATTTTTCTTTTCCAGATGGGAGAGTTCATGATGGTCTGTTCCTGACTCATTGACTTCTCCATAGGTCACACTCTGGGCGTCACCATGAACACGAACTAATTTTTTGCCATGTTCCAGCTCTGTTAAGTCTCGTCTAATTGTCATATCAGAAACTTTTAGTTCCTCTTGGATAGACTTCACAGAAATAGCCCCAAACTGATTTGTTAAATCTACAATTGCCTTTTGGCGTTCACTCTTCAACATCTTCATCACTCCTCAAGATTATGACAGAACAAATTCAAACATCTATCAACATTAAAGAACACCAGAAGGGAAAGTGAGGGGATAGGCTTTTGCTTGTCTATCCCGGCTTAATCCTATTTCATTTTGGTTTCATTTGAAAGTTCTTTCCACCAAGCAGCACTTGCTTTCGGAATTCTTTCTTGCGTTTCAAAGTCAACATAGAAAAGGCCATAGCGTTTATTGTAACCATTCGTCCAAGAGAACATATCCTGCAACGACCAGATAAAGTACCCTTTTACGTTTACACCGACCTCAATAGCTTTTTGAACAGCTGCTAAATGTTGAGCTACATAATCAATCCGCGGCTGATCATCAACTTTGCCATCAACAACTTGATCTTTGTAGCCTAAGCCATTTTCAGTAATATATATAGCTTTGTAGTTTGCATAACGATTTTTGATATAAACTAACATGTCATACAGGCCTTTAGGATAAATGACCCAATCCCAATCTGTGCGAGGAATCTCTGCATTATAGGTTCGTTCAGCGACACCTTTGATTCGAGATACAGCTGTTCCTTTTTCACCAGTTCCATTATGGTGAATATAGCTTTCCCCTTCATATGGTTTCACAAAGTGGCTTTGATAATAGTTCAAGCCAAGGAAGTCATTGTATTTGGCAGCTTTTGCCAATGCGGATAAATCCTCTGCTGTCACTTCTAAAGTTCCATTATTTTTAGCTAGGACATCATTCACCACTAATAAAGTGTCGTTATCGTAGAAGCCTTTGTATAAGGCATCCAGCATAAATTGATTAAAAAGGACATTGCCGCTATTGGCTGCGGCCACGTTTTCCACTGCATCATCAGCAGGGTAATAAGATTCTAAGATATGAACGATACCAATCTCACCACTGTAATCTTGCTCTTTAAAAGCATTGACCACTCTGGCATGAGCCACCATCTGATTGTGCATTGCCTGAACCGCTTTAGGAATATCGTATTTGATATTCGGCGGAAAACTTCCCATGATGTATGCAGCTTGAGCTGTTGAAGCCGGCTCGTTAATCGTAATCCATTTTTTTACCTTATCGCCATATTCAGCAAAACAAAAATTAGCATAATCAACGAATGCATCAATCGTCTTGCGGCTTAACCAATCGCCGCCAGTATGCAGCGGTAAAGGTGTATCAAAGTGGTGTAGCGTCACATAAGGTTCGACACCTTGCTTTAAACATTCATCAATCAAATTGTGATAGAAGGCGACTCCCTTGGGATTTACCTCGCCAGTCCCTTCTGGAAAAATCCGTGACCAGGCGATGGAAATGCGAATCGCATCCACACCAAACTCAGAGGACAACTGCAAATCTTCAGCGTAGCGATTATAAAAATCACTCGCCGGATCTGGTGAAAAGCGGCCATCTTTTTCCAACAAAACATCCCAACAAACTTGCCCTTTGCCATCAACTTTAGTAGAGCCTTCTACTTGATACGCTGCTGTTGCACCACCAAAGACGAATTCTTTCGGTAAGCTTAATTTCATTTATCTTTCCTCCAATTTAATTTTTGGTTTTTCTTTCCTTTATAATTTTTGAAACAAAATTCAATGCTTTTTCAGGATCTCGAGTCAAAGCGATATAGTCAGCCCCTTCTGTAGCAATTGCCTCAATGTTTAATGGATCAGTTTCCTTCTTCAATTCAGGTAAATTTGTTGCTACTTGCGGTGCTAAGACAACTAAATCATAATCTGGGAGCATATCTTGGTGAACACCCCAAGAAGTGGCGGCGGCAGTTACCGCGGCATGATGTTCTTTTGCACCTTTATTTAAAGCATTGGCTAAGAGACCACTAGTACCGCCACCGGCACAAACGACTAAAACGGAAACTTCTTTGTCATCTTCCGTTGGCAATTCATCAATGGCTTCCATTAAATCGCCAGCGGCAACAGCTACTCTACTTGCTCCTGCAATAACTTCCAAATCTTCATTTTTCAGTTCTTCTTCGTATTTTTCTTGGTCATAAGCCTTAAAGAATGGATAGTAGATTAAGACATCGACGACTATCAAGACTACAGCGAGAACAAAGGACATTGGACTGAAGCCTGTTCCCATCACTAATCCGATTGGTCCAGGGAAAGTCCATGGCAAAACATACAAGAAACTGTTCATACCTAAAAAATCAACAAAGGCTTTGAACAACCAGACGTTTGCAATTGGCGCTAAAATAAATGGCACAAAGAATACTGGATTTAACACCAACGGGCCCCCGAAAAGAATCGGTTCATTGACCCCAAAGGAAGTCGGCACGACAGCCGCCTTCCCAACGGCTTTATTCGCCTTGGATTTGGCTAGGAAAATAAACATAAATGGTACGACAAAGGTAGCACCTGTACCACCTAAAGTAGCTACAAAGTATTGCAAACCTGGTGTTAACAAATCAGTGGCTTGACTACCGGCTTGAAATGCGGAAATATTTGCGGCAATGTTGACATAGTAAATTGCCGAAACAGCAGGCTCAACAATCGACGGTCCATGAATTCCGATAGACCAGAAGAACGCCATCGCACCATAAATTACCGCCAGACCAACCCAACCGTCTGCTGCGGTAAATAAAGGTTGGAAAAATTGAATAACCCCTTGTGCAAAATTGACACCGGTTAGATTTCTAAACACTAAATCGAACAACCAAAAGATGATGATGGAAAATCCAAAAGGAATAATATCTTTAAATGCTTGAGAAATATTCGGTGGCACTTCTTCAGGCAAGCGAATAGTAATATTGCGTTTTACACAAAAACGATACACAATACAGGTAACGAAGGCTACAACAAATGCTGCCAATAAACCACTTGAGCCAAGGTAACTGGTGGAAATCCCACCGTCTAATGGATCGGTGGCTAACAGTAAAATCCCACAGATAGCTGCCAGCATCGTGGCAACTGTGCTGATTTGATTGGTTTTCGGCATATCCCGATTAAAGTTCTCCGTCACAGCCTTGGCGGTTGTTGCCGCCACCCCAACGGATAAAAAGCCCATCGTAAAATTATATGGTTTTAAGAGAATGGCTTCCATTGACTCTGACCAGTAAAAATTGAAAATATTAGGTACATAGGCAATCAAAAGAAAAATACTAGAAAATACGACAATCGGCATACAGGCGATAAACCCATTTTTAATACCGCTTAAGTAATTATTTTTGGAAACCTTCTCAAAAAAGGGTTTCCATTTTTCAATTTGCGCAACTAACTTATTCATATTTGGCCCTCCTTAATTTCTTCGCCTCTTTTTATGACTCTGTCCGTTGATACAATTCAATCATGTCGAAAATGATATCCCGCAGTAGTAAAGTCGTCATTAGATGATCTTGTCCATGGACGAAAATAAAGCCAAGCTCCACCTCTTCTCCTCCTGATTCGAGCGCTAACATTTGGGTTTGTGATTCATGAGCCTGTTTCAGCAATTCATCGACTTTAGCCATCACCTCTGTCACGTTTTCGCTATTTCCACTGCGAACCTCCTTCAATAGATTCAATAACTTTGAACGGGCATCCCCTGAATAGGCCACGATTTCAAAGCCTAACATTGCTACTTCTTCTTTATTCATCCTGATTTCCTCCTGTATATGACAATTTAAATGACTCGTTGTATATGAATAGTTAAATAAACTTTTTCATTGCTACTCAGCTCAATTCCCATCTTATTCACAACTGTTTGATAAATTTCCTCTGCTATTTGATATGCTTTAGGATAATTTTTCCGTAATTCTGAATCCATCTTCTGGGTGAACTCATCAATTTCAGAAATATTTTCATCCCGCTCCAAAATGTAGCGGAGATGGATCATCATCCGGTCGTAGAAGTTTTGGTTATGACTATTCCGGGCAATTTGCTCTTTTTCAAAAATTTGTTCGATTAGATCAAGGGTTGTTTGTTTTTTATCGATTTTAGATTCATCATTTTTTTCCGTTTTCCCTTGGGCATTTATAAAATGGAGAGCGATATTTTTTTGCTCTTCAACTGGAAAATCAATCGCCAAACGTTGTTTTAAAATAACTAAGGCATCTTTAGCAATTGCGTATTCAACGGGAAATTGAGCTTCGATTTCCGGTAACAGACTTTTTTGATACTCGCCTTTGATTAAACGCTGATAATTCCAAAAAATATGGTCTGTCAAGGTCACATAAATATATTCTTGGACAGAATAATTATAGTTTTTTATCGCATTATCAATAATCTCATAAGTAGTCGTGATAAAGTCTAACGGGACGTCCTTCAGTAAGGTTGAGAAGTTTTCTTGGGACTCTCGATTTTTTAGAACAAATAAATTTTGAATGATTTCGTCGGCAATTAAGTCCCCTTTCTTTTTTTGAAAAACGATTCCTTTTCCCATTGCTATTGCTTGTTCATCAAACTGATTTCTTACAATAGCTACGTTATTATTTAAGACTTGAATAACACGATACACAGCCACCCCTCCTTTAAAAAATAAAAAAACCGCAAAATGACAGAGAACGCCTCTGAGTCATTTGCGGTTTTTGCCTAATTGAATAGTAACAATCCACTTGATATTTATTATAGGGTTATACTAGCACATGAATTTTTAATTGTAAACCCTTTCTGAATATTTTTTTGTTTTTTTGTTTGATTTTGTTTGAAAAAGATTTATAGATATTCCATCAATAGCTGTCTAATATTCAGCTATCTGCTATTTAAAATAGTCCAGCAATTATAAAAATTGCTGAACTATCTATCCATTTCACTCAAACTGCCCTAAAATATCCAGCATCTTAGGATTATCATGTAATACATCGCCAATTGAAGTCTTTTGATCCATGCCTTTGATTAGAGCCATTTCCTCAGTGGACAAAGTAAAGTCGAAAATATCAAAATTTTCTTGAATCCGTGTCAGATGGCTAGCCTTTGGGATGGCGATGATGTTCCGCTGCATAAACCAGCGCAGGATGACCTGAGCCACCGTTTTATTGTGGGTACTAGCAATTGTTTTCAAAATGGGGCTCTGAAGAATTTCTTCCTTGCCGCGACCTAGAGGACTCCAGGCTTCTAATTGGACGCCGTCTTTAGCCAGCCATTCCTCGGCTTCCCATTGCTGATTCAAAGGATGGGTTTCTCTTTGGACCACCATCGGGGCAATCTGATTGTGCTGTGCTAAGTCCCGCAGGCGGTCGGGATAAAAATTGCTGACCCCGATTGCGCGGATTAAGCCTTCTGCGTACAATTCCTCCATCGCCCGCCAAGCACCATAATAATCATTAAAAGGTTGATGGATTAAATATAAATCTAAATAGTCTAAGCCTAGTTTTTCTAAGGAGAGCTTGAAGGCTTTTTTGGTATTTTCATAGCCGGCATCTTTGTACCACAGCTTAGTTGTGATAAACAGTTCTTCCCGTGGTAAACCGCTTTTTTTCAAGGCGGCGCCCACTTCTTCCTCGTTATAATAACGTGAAGCAGTATCAATCAGCCGATAGCCAACCTTGATTGCATCTAAAACGGCGGCCTCCGCTTCACCAGGTTCGTTCATCAGAAATACGCCAAAGCCCAGTTTAGGTACTTGAACACCATTTCTTAAAGTAATATATTCCATGTTTACTTCCTCCATATTAATTAATTTTTCGACTGCCACGATAGATAATGATCACAGCTGCGGCTAAAGACAAAATCAGCAGCAAGGTACTCAGGATGATTTCCCGATGATAAGTTGCAACGGCACCAGTTATGCCGCTGGATAAAGTTGTAATCAAAGCCAGACCGACTGAACCGCCCATTTGATGGATCGTGTTAACCAGTCCCGAAGCCGAGCCAGCTTGATCTTCAGAAGTTCCGATGACACCAAGGGAGGTCAACGGACTTAAAGTTAACCCTTGGCCAATACCGATGACCACCATTGGTAGGGCAACACCTAATAGATAACTTGTTTGCTCTGTTAAAAATAACGTCATGCCGTAACCTAATACAGATAACACTAAGCCAATGATTAAGATGCGGATGTTCCCATATTTTTCCGTCAAAGCAGCAGTTTGGTAAGAAAAGAAAAAGACAGCTAAGGTAAGCGGAAAAAAGGCAAATCCTGTCAGCAGCGGCGAAAATCCAAAATGATTTTGCAGCAGCTGTGGCGTGTTAAACCAGTAAGTGAAACTGGCGGCTGTAAATAAAAATCTAGCAAGATAAGCGCCACTGCGACGTTTATCATGGAATAAATTCATTGGGACTAAAGGTGAGGCAATCTTATGCTCCACAAAGATAAACACGATTAAAATGACTACGGCGCCGAGAATAATCGGCAGTTGATAAGCCTCCGCAGAAATACCATAAATCAAAGCCGACATGCCTAAGACGGATAGTAAACTGCCAAGCAAATCAATTCTGGCCTTCACGGCATGGCTGCTTTCAATAAACTTTAAACTGGCCAAAATCAAAATAATAGCGATTGGTACATTGATAAAAAAACCATCCCGCCAACTAAAGACACTGGCAAAAAAGCCACCTAAAACGAGACCAATGCTGGCACCGATTCCGGCGGTGGCGCCATAAAGGGCAATCGCCTTAACCCGTCTTTTTCCTTGATAATTATCCAAAATCAAGGCCAAGGTCGCAGGAGCTAAAATGGCTGAGCCGATACCTTGGAAGAAACGAGCAATGATAATTTGAGCAGCCGAACCCGCCATACCAACAAATAATGAGGCAATCGCAAAAATCACCATACCTAAAATAAACATCCGGCGGCGACCAAAAATATCGCCGGCCCGACCGCCAAAGAGCAATAGCCCGCCAAAGGTTAGCGCATAGGCATTGCTGACCCAGGTTAATTGCAGCGGATTTAAATTTAAATCTGCTGCAATTTGCACTGAGCCGGTGAAGACAATCGAGTTATCTAATAAAATCATAAAGTAGCTGACTAAAATAATTGGCAAAATCCAATCAATTTTTCTAACGCTTGTTGTTTCCATAGGTGTCCTTAAACTTCCTTCCAAGGGGTAAATCTGTTTTTTATTTCATTTAGCCGCCAAAGCTGGTCAAAAATTTGACCGTTTCTGGATCATAGTGGGAGAAAAATAGACTTTCCTTTTGATCCAGACTGAAAATCTCTGCCATTTCGCCATCAGTTAAGCCGAAATCAAAGACTGAAAAGTTTTCCGTCATGCGTTCTTGGCTGACAGTTTTGGGAATGACCACCACACCTCGTTGAATCAAATAGCGCAGGGCCACCTGAGCAACTGACTTACCATGATTTCCGCCAATTTCTTTTAAAACAGCATTATTAAAGAAATCATTTTTTCCTTCAGCAAAGGGACCCCATGACTCAATCTGAGTGCCGTATTCCTGCATAATTTCTTGAGCTTGACTTTGCTGATTGAAAACGTGGGTCTCCACCTGGTTGACCATCGGCTTGATGCGACTATAAGTTGCGATATCAATGAAGCGGTCCGGATAAAAATTGCTGACACCAATGGCTTTCAATTTGCCGGCGTCATAGGCTTCTTCCATCGCCCGATAGGTGCCGTAATAATCATTGAAGGGCTGATGAATCAGCATTAAATCCAGATAATCGGTCTGCAGTAAACGCAGCGATTCATCAATCGAAGCTTTGGCCTTTTCGTAACCGCCATTTGTAATCCAAATTTTTGAAGTGATAAAAAATTCCGAACGAGGAAGGCCGCTTTTTTTTACAGCATTGCCGACAGCCGCCTCATTGCCATAGGCTTGGGCGGTATCGATTGAACGGTAGCCGGTTTGAATCGCTTCACTGACAACGCGTTCGCATTCTTCTAAATCGGGAATCTGATAGACGCCAAAACCTAAAATCGGCATTTTCAGACCATTGTTTAATGTTACATGTTCCATAATTATTCCTGCTTTCTGTTTTTTAATTAAGTTGCTTTGGGATATTTCCGATAAAAATTAGTTGCCAATTCTCAACTAATTTTCCACGAGTTCATATTACGGGCAACTTTTGGATTTGTCTTCTCGTTAAATAAACTGTGATTTTGATCCAGTTGCTTTATTTGCATCAACTCGGCTCTGGTCAATTGGAAATCGAAAATTTCGTAATTTTCCTGCAGGTGATTTGGTTTCACTGATTTAGGAATCACGGGTACTCCAGATTGGATTTGCCAGCGCAGAGCAATTTGAGCCGGCGTTTTTTGATATTTTTCGCCTATCTCAAAAAGTAATGGATTGCTGAAGAAACAATTTTTACCTTCTGCTAATGGCGCCCAACTTTGAATCGTAAAACCAAAATTTGCGGCAATTTCCCTTTGCTGCTGCTGTTGAAAAAAAGGATGCAGCTCAATCTGGTTGATGGCCGGCTTCGTTTCTGTGTTCATAAAAAAATCGACCATCCGACTCGGATAGAAATTTGACACCCCAATGGCCCGAATTTTACCAGCGGCATAAAGTTCTTCTAAAGCTCGCCAAGCACCAAAAACATCATTGTAGGGCTGATGGATTAAATATAAATCCAGATAGTCCAAGCCTAGATTATCCAAGCTTTTTTCAAAAGCGGCGCTGGCACGCTGATAGCTGGCATCTTGAATCCAAAGCTTCGATGTAATAAAAAGTTCCTCCCGAGGCAAGCCGCTTTGTGCAATCGCTTGGCCAACTGCGGCTTCATTGCTATAGGCGCTTGCGGTATCAATCAGACGATAACCAAGGTCCAAAGCTGTGCTAACAGCCGCCTCGCATTCCGCCAAGTCAGTCATTTGAAAGGTGCCTAAGCCTAGCAGCGGCATTTCAACGCCATTATTTAATGTTAATTTTTCCATGATGGCCTCCTCAAAATCAGCGTCCTAACCTGATGTGATTTATGATACTCCTTCAGGCTTTGACAGAGAATCTCCAATAAGTTACCATTGTATCAACTAAAAGTTTATGCAAAAGGTGTGATTCTTATGCTGAGTCCAGCAGTCCAAGTCTTTTTGACCGTCGCCAAAGAAGGCAGCTTCAGTAAAGCTGCCCAAAAGCTCTTTATCACCAGTACGGCTGTGATGAAGCAGATAAATAATTTAGAAGCTCAGCTAGGTTTTGCCCTTTTTACTCGGACAAATCAAGGTGTGCTGCTGACCGATGCCGGTGAGAGTCTCAATAAAGACTGCCTCAGCCTGCAAAAAACTGCCAAAGAAGCTCTCCAAAAGGCGCGTAAATTATCCGACACAACAGCGATTATCCGCTTGGGGACTGCCTCGTTGTCACCGGGCAAACCCTTGATTGACCTGTGGAACAGCTCTTATGGTAACTTTCCCGACTTCCAGCTCAACGTGGTTCCCTTCAATGAAAATCACACGCAGATTCTTACTGTTCTAGATAATTTAGGCACTGACTTTGATTTATTTGTTTCCCCCTGTGATGCCAAAAGCTGGCTAGAACACGCCAATTTTCTACAATTGGGCAACTATTCAGTTGAAATGGCGCTGCCGCGAAATCATCCCTTGGCTAGCAAAAAAATGCTGGAGCCCACAGACTTCAGCGGCAAAACGATTATTATTTTTAAAGAAGGCGAGTCCGACACTTTGGACCAAGTTCGCCGCTTATTACAGGAAAAAAATACTAATATCACGATTGAGAGCACTGACTTTTACGACATCGACACCTTCAATTACTGCATCAAAAATAATTATTCCCTTTTGACCTTAGATGGCTGGCAGGACATCCATCCCGCTTTTAAAACCGTTCCAGTCAAATGGAACTTCCAGATTCCTTATGGCATTTTGTATGCAAAACAGCCAGCACCCTTAGTTGAAGATTTTATTGAAATTGTGACGGCGATTCAGACTTCGCAGCCTTAGGGAGATACAAAAACTCATGCTGCCCTAAATTTCAAATATTAAAGCTAATAAATAATATCTTATCTCAAAAGGAGACCTTATGATTATTTGGATAAACGGTGCATTTGGCGCTGGCAAAACCACAATGGCGGAGCTTTTAGTAGAAAAGCTCGAAAATGCTTATTTATATGATCCTGAAAATGTCGGTGATTTTCTGCGAAAAAATTTGCCAAAAGAGCTGCAAAAGGCTGACTTTCAAGATTATCCTGAGTGGCGTCAGTGGAATGTTCAGATGCTGAAAAAAATCTATCAGGAGTATAGCGGAGATATCGTCGTGCCCATGACGGTGCATCGGCCGCAAATTTTTGCCGAGCTGATTGGTGAACTGCGGCAAAACGAGATTCCCTTGTGTCATCTCCAATTAGAGGTCAGTCAAGAAACCGTTTTGGCCCGCTTGCAAGAGCGTAACCCCGAGCTAATTGCTTTGGGGAGTTAGCAAATTAGACATGATTCTAAATGATTTTCAAGCTTTCCCGCTTTCAGAAAAAATAGACAATAACGACCGTGATAAAGAGGTGGTTATTTTGGAAATGTTGGAAAAGATTCAGGAGTATCGCCAAGGTGAAAATCTCTAACTGTGTCTTACAACACAGCAAACGCAAAAAAACTGGGAAAAGCCAGCTTTGTACCGACTTCAAAAATCTAACTTTTGGGTCGGTACATTTTTTTCGCTAACTCTCACCAGTCGTTTTAATACTCATTCAAAAATTGACACTCATTTTTTACCTAATCTTCTTTTTCTTCTTCCTTCAATTTCCTTATTCAAACAACTTTACCCGTTCCAGCTCGGCTTCATAACCTTCTTCATAACTATAGGTCGTTCCATCTAAGAATAAATCCTCCATATCACTAGCGGGAACCAAGTAGCCAACTTCAAAGGTGACTGCTTCTTGCCCGGCAATAGTACCAATATTGTAATACCCCTTACCCTCACCGTGATTGCTGAGATAGACGAGGTCACTAGAGTTGCGATAGCCAATATCCGCATATTGCTGTTCCCAATCAAAGAGATATTTAGGCTGATAAAAACCATTTACTGCTGTTAAGATTGAAGCATTGGCTTGAAAATAAAAATCAGGAAAAGCCTCTGGACTCAAATTTTTCAAGGTAACATTTAGCTTAACTAGCTTCATCTGGTCTTGGGTTTGAGTGGCCACTGTATCTAAAGTATCTTTCCCATCACCACGATTATACAAAGTATCTGTGTATGTCAAAAAATTACCTGCTTCATCAACTAAGCCCTGTTCCTTCAATCGCTCAAAGAACTCCTGCACAGACCAGTCACTATCAGCATTTTCAACCTCAAATAAATTGTCACTAACCGTCACATCATTGACTGTCAAGGCAAAATCCGTCTCATCATCAAGCTGCTGACTCAAGTTAAAATGTTGTTCTTCGCCAACTTTTTTAATCAAATTGCTGTCCGTTGGTATGCGCCAAGGTGCTTCGTTGCTGCTCATTTCTGTATCAGAAGTCGTCGCTGTCTCTTCTTCAAAATCTGAAATCAGATAAAAATCTGAGGCGGGGTCATCACCAGCAGGAACTAAATCGAGATTGCGAATAAATTTCAGCAGCTCCGATTCTGGAATATCTTTGCCAATGAACAATTGCAGCACATATCCTTCCTCCTCAAAAAGAACAAAGGCCGTTCGATCAAGACTGTTTGAGGCTTCATTAGCTTTTTTATGAATCAGCCAAACTTTGCGACCCGCTAGCGTCATTTCTTCAGCTGAATCGGTATAAAAAGTCTCCAAGTCCGTCTGCCCTTCATCAATTTGCAGCAACAAGGTGGAAATAGTCGCATCAGTAGCATCTGGATTGTAAAATTTCGCCGGAACTTCTCCTTCATTCTGGGGGATTGGTTGCAAGCCTTCCGGTAAATAATTTACTTCTAAGCGATATTTATGTTCTTGTTTTTTTTCCTGATTGGTAATTGAAATCAAGCTACTATAATTATGTTGTGAAAAGTATGTTTGCCAAACTTTACTGGCCCCATACATTGTTCCAGGAATAATAAAAAAACTAGCTAGCGCAGCAGCGACTGTCAAATTCCGCTTAGAATAACGAATTTTATCTAGCCAAGTAAGCTTTTCACCAGCCAATAAAACCTGTCGCTGGATATTTTTTTCGCTATTAGTATCAAATTGATGGCCCATCATAGCGATAAATTGATCTAGATTTTCATCGGATAGGCGGCTTAAAGGTATTTCTTCATAAGCTTTCATTTATTTAGACCTCCTTGGGCTAATAATAAAAATTCCATCTCTTTACGAATTTTCTTCTTGCCTTGGTACAGACGATTTTTGACTTCCTTCAAATCCATACCCATATTTTCAGCAATCACTTTCGGTTTTAATTCATAAAAAAACCGCTGCAGACAAATTTCCTTTGTCGGCTCATCAATTAATAACAGGGCTTCAAAAAAGATATCCCAAATATCCGCATTTTCCTTTTCCGCCTCCGGTAAATCCTCTAATGGAAAATCGGTGATTTTTTCAAATAGGCGTTTGTTTTGCTTGAGCTTGTTTAAGCTCATACTTTTGGTTAATAGCGCTAGGTAATTCTTTAAAGAGCCTTTTTTCGGATTGTAATTACTTTGATTTTGCCAATAGCGTAAAAAGACATCACTTACTAATTCCTCGACGTCTTCTTTGCTAGCATGACGGCCTAAAATTGATAATGCTACCGCATATAACAATTTAGAATATTCTTGAATCAAGTCTGCTAATTCGACATCCTTTGTCGCAGCAATCTCTTCTTTCATCAACCTGCCATCCCCCCTTCGCCTATATATACAGAGAAATTTTCAAAAAGACTTAGCTTATGCCAAATTTTTTCAATTTTATTTTAGTCCTTCTTCGCCAATGTGGATAGTCTTTACAAATAATAATATCTGCTACACTCGTTCAAATAAAAATAGAAATAGCAGAGTACTTTGACAGCCTGTTTACAAATAAAAAATCAAGCATCCTCCCTCTTCGAAATAGAAACGAAGAAAGGTTAGATACTCGATTTTAAGTTTATTTTTTGTGAATTAGAAAGTTAGCTTACCTAAAAAGTTGATTAGCTTCTTTTTACTCCGGCAAAACTGGTCACTGACCTCATCTAAAATCTTTTATACGCCATTAAACGGACCGCTGACGACCACTTTTCCCAGCATATGACCGGTTTCCACATCTTTCGTTGCTCGTTTTAAATTTGCAGCGTTAATTCCATTGTCATAGACTTTGTTGACAGTCGACTGCAGTTCGCCTTGCTCGGCCAAATCGGCAATTAAAGCTAGGGCGGCACCTTGAGAGTCCAGCAAATAATTATGATCGGTTTTGGCAAACATGTATTCCCAATCGAAACTCACGGACAGATTTTTCCAGGCGCTCAGATCAAGCGCTTGCGTCACGCCGACAATCGTACCAACGTGACCAAAGGGCCGAATCAAAGGGGTAATTTGTTCAAGATAGCCGGTAATATCAAATAAAACCGCAATATAATCAACTTTGTCAACGCCTAATTCCTGCAGGCTTTGGGCCAAATCCTGATGATAATCAAGGGGCTGGTCAGCACCAAATTTTTGCAGCCAAGGAAAATTTTTCTGACTTGCTGTGGCATAGACTTCCAGTCCGGCCCATTTTGCCAGCTGATTTAAAAGCGAACCGACGCCACCGGCTCCATTAATCACCAGAATTTTTTTGCCGGAATTGGCATTTTTGGCTGGAATCAAGCCGAATTTATCAAAAAGCAGTTCATAAGCTGTCAATGAGGTCAAAGGCAATGCAGCTGCTGCTTCATTACTTAAATTTACCGGGGCTAAGGCGGCAATTCGTTCATCGACTAGTTGAAAGGCTTGATTGCTCCCAGCTCGTGTAGTAGTCCCCGCATAAAAAACCCGCTGACCTACTTTAAACTTTTCGACTTGGTTGCCGATTGCTGCGACTTCGCCAACGGCATCAAAACCCAAAAACCGCAGATGCTGGCTTTTTGTGGTCGTTTGCCGCAATTTTGTATCGACAGGATTCACCGAAAGCGCCTGCACCTTGACTAAAATGTCCCGCGGTTTTGGCGTCGGAACTTCAACTTTTACATCAATAAAACTGTCCTTTTCATCAATCGGCAGGCCTTCATAAAAGCCGATTGCTGACATCATTTTTTTCTCTGGCATAATCTTTGCCTCCTTCTACAGCTAAATTATGGAGCAAAGCAGCCAAAATGAAAATAATTTTGCCTTTTAAACAGCAAACTATTCAATTCAGCAGCTAGAAGGCCTGTCTGAAAACAGAAAAAGGTTATTTTCAGCTACAGCCCTAGATTCTCTAAAATCTGCTGATAACGCTTGGTGGCCAGTTCGCTCACCTGGCCTTTTTTACAAAATTCCAGTTTATTTAATTTTGGTGAATGCCGCTCCACTACAATTTTTCCGTCTTGCGTTTTGCTTTGTAAATAAGCAAAAGCTTCTAAAAAGCGGGCATCTGTTTGGGCTGTTGGATAATGGGACAACACGTAGACATATTGAAATAAATTGTAATCAGCAAAGGGATATTCCACTTGTTTAAACAGTTTGCCAATTCCATAATGGCAAGGACTGATCGGCGTTTTAATTTCCCAATGCTTTAACAAAAATGCCACTGCTGCAGCTGCTTGCGGATTTTCGCTAAATTTTTCTCGGTGTAAAAAGGCATGCAAGACTAAAAGGGTGGTCAATGGCGTTGAAAACTCTGTTTCAGGTCCCCGGCCATAACTATATTTATTGCATTTCCAACCGCCATCAGATTCTTGTGTTTCCAAAAAATAGCTAAAGGTTTTATCTAGTCGGAAATCCTGCGCCTGTCCCAACTGGCACAAACTCAGTAAACCTAAAGCTGTATAACAAGGGTAAATGCCGCCCTTTGGATACAGTTTGAAACGGCCATCTTCTTTTAAGACTGAAAACAACAGTTCCACACTTTCTTGAATGACAGGCTCTGAAACTGGAACCCCTAACTCCACTAAATATGTTGGGGCGATAACTGCATTTAAGGGACTGCCCTTCAACAGGCGCAAATCAGGAGTGGTCCAATAATCAAAATCAAACTGGTTTTTATAGCTGAGAATCCATTCAATATCTGCTTGATAGGTGTGCATGTTTTGCCTCCTTTAGATTTCTATTTGGCTATCCTCATTACTTTAATTTTTCCTCCACCACTTCTTTAAATAACCGAGCCGGAGCAATTTCCAAGGCCCTCTCTTTGTGCATCAAATAAGTGCGGCGGATAAAAGAGCTACCATCTTTAAAAGCAATCTCCTTTTTATAACCTTCATAATTGACTAACGTAATCTCTGGAACAATCGCCCAGCCCAACCCTTGATGGACAAACTCAACACAGGAATTAGCGTTGTCCACCAGAATATTTTCACTGGATAAGGTCAGTAAATCATTTTCAATCAGCCAGCGATTAACCTCTTCTTGAAAATAAAAATCACTTTTACGGGAGATAAACGGCCGCTTGCGCAATTCTTCAAAGGACAATTCCTCTTGACTGATAAGATAAATGCGGTCTTCTGCAATCAATTGCCGCTGAAAATTTCCGCCAAATTCGCCCCGGATAATCGCAATATCAATCTCATCAGCCACTAATTTTTGATAAATGGTGCGGCTGTAATCCGCTGTGATATTTAATTTGACCAGCGGGTTTTGTTGATGAAAAACCGCCACTAGCTTGGGTAGTTCGTACTGGGAAAAATTAATCGAACAGCCGAGATTCAGGCTGCCCCGCACGCCATTTTCAGCAAATTGCAGCTGATCCTTCAGCCTATTCAACAGACGTTGGATTTGGATGGCGGTAGTCAAAACTTCTTCGCCTTCCGCTGTAAAGCTAACACCGTTTTTTGACCGCAAAAATAATCTAACGCCCAGCTTCGTCTCTAATAGTGACAGGCGTTTTGATAACGACGACTGGTTGATAAATAACAATTGGGCCGCCTGCGTAATATTGCGGGTCTGCTGCAGTGCCAACAGCATCTCAATATCTTTTTCATCCATCTCTCTCAACTCCTTTAAACACTCTTTATTTTCATATTTTACCATAACTGTCATTCCTTTTACGCATAGATACAATGCTTTTTTTACCTTTTATTCTTATGCTGAAATCGGTTACTTTTAAAGGGTAGAAATTTTAGAGGAGGCAGCATATGAAAATCGAAAAAGCAGCAATTGCCGGCACTTTGGAATCCAGTGACGTCCAAGTTACCATCACCCCGAGTCAAGCCGGCAACCAATTTTTAATTGAGAGCAGTGTCATGAGTCAATACGGGAATCAAATTACCGCTTTGGCTCAAAAGGTAACGGAAAATTTGGAGATGGAAAATGCCCAGATTAAAATCGTCGATAAAGGAGCTTTGGATTGCACGATTAAAGCTCGGATTGAAACCGCCTATTTCCGCAGTATCGGCAAAAATAAAAATATCGCTTGGAAGGAGCTGATTTAAATGGCAGAAAAAATTAGACGTTCGATGATCTTCTTAAATGCGCAACGGGCGACTTTGGTCAAAGACGCCTTTGTCTATCAGCCGGACTGCGTGATTTTTGATTTGGAGGATGCCGTGGCGGAAAAGGAAAAAGATTCCGCTCGCATTCAGTTATTTAATACTTTGCGGGATATCGACTATCAGGGAGTGGAGCGCTGGGTGCGGATTAATGCGCTGGATTCTGATTTATTCGAAGAAGATATTCGGGCAGCTGTCGCCGGCGGAGCAGAAGGCATTCGCCTACCAAAAACCGAGACTGCCGCAGATGTTCAATTAGTCGAGAAACTCGTGGCAGCAGCCGAAAAAGAATTTAACGTACCAGTCGGACACACCATGCTGATGGCGGCGTTAGAATCGCCGCTTGCCATCATCAATGCTTACGAGATTGCCAAAAGCAGCGAGCGTTTGATGGGCATTGCTTTGAGTGGCGGCGATTTCACCCGCACGATGCATTCCAAACGAACGATTGCCGGTCAAGAACTATTCGTGGCCCGCTCCCAAATGCTAATGGCAGCCCGGGCAGCTGGCGTGATGGCTTTTGATACGGTGTATACGGATATTGATAATCCGGAGGGCTTTGTCGAGGAAGTCAACTTTATTAAAGACCTTGGCTTTGACGGCAAGTCGCTAATTAGTCCTAAGCAAATCAGCGTCACCCATGCAGCCTTTACGCCAGATGCTGCTGAAGTCTATCACGCTGAGCATGTGATTCAGGCAATTGAAGATAATAAAGAAGCCGGTATTGGTGTTTTAATTGTCGACGGCAAAATGGTCGATATCGCCCACGTTGAAGGGGCTCAAAGAATTTTGAAACTGGCAAAAGCTGCCGGCACCTATAAGGGGGAATTAGTGTGATTAATCAATTAGGTCGTGAGATTCCAGATAAATATTTAACTGATGGTCGAGAAGTTTTTCAAGGGCAATATTACCGTGATGGCTATGAGTTCACAAAGAGTGCCCCCACCGTTAAAGCTCACGTTAAACCGCAAGAAAGCAAATTAATCGCTTCTATCCGTGAAGCTGTCATCGCCGCTGGTCTTAAAGATGGCATGACAATTTCCTTTCACCACCACCTGCGTAATGGGGATTATGTTGTCAATCTGGTGATGAAGGAAATTCACGCATTGGGAATCAAGGATTTGTTAGTCTGTGCTTCTAGCTTAAATACCGCACATAATTATTTAGTGCCTTGTATCGAGGATGGCACGGTCACTGGCATTTCTACCAGCGGGATTCGTGATGAAATCGGCGAAACAGTTTCTGCCGGCAAATTAAAAAATCCGGCAATTATCCGGACCCACGGCGGTCGAGCTCGGGCAATCGAAGACGGTTCCGTTAAAATTGATGTCGCCTTCTTGGCTGCCCCAACCAGCGATAAATGGGGCAACGCCAGCGGAAAAGGCGGAAAATCTGATACCGGTGTTCTTTCTTATGTTGACGGTGATGCCCGCTATGCTGATAAAGTGGTCATCATCACAGACACTCTAGTTCCCGCACCAAATTTCCCTGCCAGCATCAAAGGGATTGATGTTGATTATGTGGTGGAGGTCGATTCAATCGGTGATGCGTCAAAAATTGCCACCGGCGTGCTGCGCCTAACCACGGACACTAGAGAACTAATGCTCGCTGAAAATGCTGCGAAATGTATGTATCACTCCGGCTTATTCAAAGACGGCTTCTCCTTTCAAACTGGTGGCGGCGGACCTTCTCTAGCGACCACGACCTTTTTGAAGGAATTTATGGACAAAGCCAATGTCAGATGCGGCTGGGCCATGGGGGGCATCACTGAACCTATCGTCAATTTATACCGTGACGGCTACATCAACACCTTATTAGACGATCAAGCCTTTGATTTGGCTTCGGTCGCTTCGGCCCATAGCGACCCGCGGCATTTTGAAATTTCCGCTTCCCAATATGCCAATCCTTTTAACAAAGGAGCCTTTGTTAATCAGCTAGACTTTGTCATCTTAGGCGCTTTAGAAGTCGATATTGATTTCAACGTCAATGTTGTCCAAGGCTCCACTGGTATCCTTCAAGGAGCCCCCGGCGGTCATACCGATACTGCTGCCGGTTCAAAAATTGCGATCATTGTGGCGCCGTTGATTCGCAGCCGGCTAGCAACTGTCCGCAATCATGTGACCTCTGTGACGACACCAGGAGAAAGTATTGATATCGTCGTCACCGATTATGGCGTTGCGGTAAATCCTGCCCGTCAAGATTTACTGGAAGCCTTTAAAGATACCGATATTCCGCTAAAAACTATTGAAGAATTGCGGGACTTGGCCTATCAGTATGCCGGAGAACCAGAAGATATCGAATTTGACGACCAAGTTGTCGCCTTGATTGAATATCGCGACGGCACTTTGATTGACGTTGTTAGAAAACCCAAGAACTTTAATAAATAATCCGCTGATTGAGGTTGCTAAAACTGCGGGAATTCCGCAGTTTCAGCCGCCTCAGTTTTTTTGTTGAAACGTGTTTAACAGTCTCTTTTAGAGAATACAAGAATCTTTGAAAGAACCTTTTCGAGAGACTTTTTGTTTCCTTATTAAGCTCGATAAATTTTAAATTAAACTCAGATTGCTCTATCGATGATACTCCTGCTGGCTCTACAACTACCTCAGCCTGCAGCTGTTCTTTCACCAGCTGCTCTGTTTGAGCAACCGCCGTTTTTTCCTTTAGAGGGCGGCTATTCCCATCATCAAAAATTGTAGTAATCCGTTTCTCAACATATTTTGCCCCAACAATTTCTGTGTAAAGCTGCACGCCATTGCGCTCAAATAGCTTTAAAGCAATAATCTCCTCCATCGCCCTGCGTACTGCTTCAGCGGATAAATTCTGATGACAACACTCCACCACAATCCGTTTGCGGCTGCCGTCAGCATTTTTAAATAATAGATGTAGTTTGCGCATGTTCTCGGCTCCCCTTTTTATGAAAATAGCTTGTCATAATAGATACAACCTGAGGGAGGGAAAAATCAACAGATGAGGTGAAAAAAATAAAAAAACTGCCGAGAAAAAATCTCAGCAGCTTATCTGTATTACTTAATTAATAAATAAAGTAATTGGCAAACAACTTTTCATACTCTTGGTGCCGTGTTTCATCCGGTACAAAATAATTTTCTTGAACCTCAGGCGTTAAGTCTTCGGTCTGATGCAAATAATATAAGCCAAAAATTGGTTCATTTTTTTCCGTCAAATAACAAGTCGCACCTAAGACATCCGCTGTCATCTGTGAAAGCTCAGCGGTTTGGAAAAAACCGCCGTTAACGGTAATTTCAATCATTTCTCCAAGACTTTCCTGCAATGTTCGAATGTTCATCAGAACACCCTCTGTCACGGCCCGAACAAAGTCAGCCTTATGATGCTGACTCGTAATTTTCTGAAAACTAGCCGTTTGATCCATATCCCATAAAGGGGCCCGCTCGCCATTCAGATAAGGGGCAAAACGCAGACCTTTAGCGCCAATTGGTGAAGCTGCTAATGCTGTTGGCAGCCCTTGATAAAAGTGGGCAGTTTCTTCAAATAAAATATCGCTGGCCCAAGCTAAGACATTGCCACCGTTGTTTGACGGTGCGCCGGTTACATATAGTTCGTGATGCAAGTAATAACAAAAATTTTGCCGGATTGGATCAAGGCGGGGACTGGTTCGCAACTTCCGCAAAGCCGCACTAGTCCCAATGGTTAAACTATTTGGAATGCCACTGGTTTTAAAGCCAGCATAGGTGGCCAGGCTGCCGTCACTGGCACCAATCATGATTTGACAATCCGTTGGCAATGAAAAGTCAGTCGCAGTTTCAGCCAAAATCGGGAACAACTCGGTAGTGTCCGTCAGCGGTGCTAATTGCTTTTCTGATAAATTTAGAAAATCTAAAATTTCTGCATCCCAACTTAAGGAATTTAGATTGAGTAGACCTGTCGCTGAGGCCGTGGCCAAGTCTAGCCGCCATTGACCAGTGAACAGCTGCATCAAACACTCTTTGAGTCCATACCATGACATATTTTGTGGGTAAGTCCCCTGCTCATTAAAGTACATAATCTTAGCAAAGGGCGTCATCGGATGAATTGGTGTGCCGGTTTTTAAATAAAACTGGCGGGCAGTATCACTGCCTTTAAATTCTTTGATTGTATCTTTAGCTTGAGCATCTGACCAAAGGAAAATATTCTCGGAAGAGTCATTTTCATAAGGGAATAAACTGTGCATCGCCACACTAAAGCCAATTGTTTTTATCCGCTGTCGCAGCTCATCTGGAATAGCCGCAATCCCTGCTTTTAGCTCCTGATAAAGCTCACTGCGTTTTTGAAAACGAGCAGCCCCCACTTGATAAGTTTTTGACAGCTGCAAAGTTTCCCAGACAAGCTGACCGTTGTCAATTAAACCAAATTTAATGGCGGTGGTACCGATGTCGATACCTAAAAAGAGTGTTTGATTTTGCATGATAATCCCATCCTTGTTCCTGTAAAAATTGCAAAAAGGCTGAACTGTGCCAGAGCCAGAGTTCAGCCTTTTTGCCTATTTATATTCCTGTTCGTCTGCCACTTCAAATTGGCGAGTCTCGATAATTGATTTATACCACAGTCCCGATTTTTTCATGGAACGGGTGCGCTCTTCATTTAGCTCAATTCGCACCAGACCATAGCGATTTTTGAAGGCATTCATCGGAGAAACACAATCGGTAAAGGCCCAAAGCATATAGCCTTCACAGTTAGCTCCTTCTTCGACGGCTTTAATTAAATAGCGTAAGTGCTGGCTGATAAAATCAATGCGATAGCTATCCTGCACCATCCCAGTTTCATCTTGATACTGCTCTTCATTCTCCCGGCCCATGCCATTTTCAGTAATCAGCCAAGGGATATTGCCATAATTATTTTTCAAATAAAGGGCCATATCATACATCACCTGCGGATAAATTTCCCAACCACGGGAATTATTCATCTGTTTACCAGGCAAATCGAAGGTGTCATAGAAAATTTCTGGATGGAAAGGTGTCTCAGCATTGGGTGCGTATTTTGGTGAACGAACTCGTTTAGAATAATACTGGTTCACCCCTAAAAAGTCCAATGTATTTTCCTTAATAGTCGCCAAATCTTCAGCAGCTGTTTCAATCCAAACCCCATGAGCTTGACAAATATCAATCAATTCCTGTGGAAAAATTCCTTTAATCATTGGTGTAAAGAAAATTTGATTAAAAAATAAATCATACATAGCAGCCGCTTTTTGGTCAGCCTCGGAGCTAGAACGGGCATAAACCATCTCAGGATTTAAAACACAGCCAATCCGGCCACCTTGATTTAATTCGTAGTAGATTTCAACAGCCTTGGCACTAGCTAAAACTTTATGATAATTCCACAGCAACCACTTCTGCGTGTTTTGCTCGTGAGGCCAGCGAATCGCATCTAAATAAATGCGGGTCTGCGGCACAATCGGTTCGTTAAAGGTAAACCACTGTTTGACCCGGTCGCCAAAACGTTCAAAGGCGATTTTGGCATAGCCGGCATATAAATCAACGACTTTTCGCGAAGACCAGCCATCGTATTTATCAGATAAGACTGCTGGTACCTCGTAATGCTCCAAGCACAGCATTGGTTCTACACCCGCTGCTAATAGCGCATCAATCACATCACTGATGTGCTGGGCGTAGTCCTCATCGACAATTAATTGTTCGTGATCAGTGAAAAAGCGGGCCCAATTGATGGAGGTCCGATAATGAGTCAGCTTGATTTCCTTCATCAAGTCAACGTCATCTTGATATTTTTCCATAAAATTGGTAGCAACTGCTGGGCCATAGCCATTGTGCCAAACAAATTTTTCATTTTTATACCAACAATCTAAATAAGAATCCTGGTTTTCCTTTTTACCAATCCAGCCTTCAGTTTGCCAAGCGGATGAAGCGGCTCCAATAATAAAATTTTCAGGGATTGTGATTTTCATAAAGCTCTCCTTTGATTAACGACTTTCTTTATTAGAAATCTTAACGAATGGTAGATAAATCAAAATAGCGACGACAATACAGATTGCCTGGGTGATGACCGCACCGATATCACCAGCAGTTGCCAAGTAGGCATTTACGATTGGCGGCATTGGCCATGGCACCATCACAACGGCTTTTGCAGCAAATCCTAATGAAGTTGCAAAGTAACCGATTGTCCCAGTTACTAAAGGCGTGATGATGAAAGGAATCGCCAAAATCGGGTTCAACATAATCGGCATTCCGAAAATCACTGGTTCATTAATATTAAAGATACCAGGAGCCAGAGATAACTTGGTAATTTCCCGCATGTCATCTCGTTTACCTACTAGTAAAATAGCAACCAACAGACCAATGGTAACACCGGAACCACCCATACTCATATACATATCCCAAAACGGCATCGTGATAATGTTAGGAATTTCTCTGCCCGCTTCAAAAGCCTCTGTATTGACGGCAATCGCAGCTAACAGCAACGGTTCACGGATTGGTTTAACCATCTGATTACCATGAATCCCAATCACCCAAAAAACTTGAGCAACCAGCATTAAAATTAAAATTCCCGGTAAACCTTGTACAACACTTTCTAAAGGTCGTTGAACAATATTATAAATAATATCATAAGCATACTGACCAGTGATTGCTTTAATAGCAAAACCCGCACTGGCAATTACTGCTACTGTAATAATTGTGGGAAATAGCGCCGAGAAACTAGCAGATACATTACTAGGTACTGTGTCCGGCATTTTAATTTTCAAGCCGTCACGTTTTCCTAACCAGCTATATAATTCAACTGAGACAATTGCAACAAACATGCCTAAAAATAACCCTTTAGTATCAGTGTATTGTTTAGCTAACACGTTTTCCACTAAAACTGTCGTATCATTATTGACTAGCTCATAGGTGGTGGGATTAACGGATAAATAAGACATCACTGCTAAAATCCCCGGAAATACCCCGCTGATTTTATTGAGCTTAGCTAACTCAATCCCTATTAGAAATACAGCATATATAGTTAAAAAGCTCAGTGTTACATAACTCACTGCTGATGCAATCGGTTTCAATTCCTCTAAAAACCGCAAGGCATTAATTTGAGCTAAGCCATTGTCAGCATCAAAAACCATCGCTGAGAATAATGTCCCAAAAGCTCCCGTAATAATTACTGGAATTAATGCAGAGAATGCATTTTTAATGACCATGATGTAGCGCAGATTATTAATCTTGTTTGCAAAACTTCCTAGCACATCGGTTAGTTTGTCCATAAAACCACTCATTCTTTCTCCTCCTCAAAATAAAAAAGTCATCTGATGTATTTCAATATAAAATACATCAGATGACTTGTCAACTTTTTTTAAAGCGTTTTCTATTTTTTTTTATTATCTTGCGAAACTCCTTGCGGTTAGTGGCCATATGGACTGTCATTGTATCGAAGGCTTCCAGCTGATCATGGTTAGCAATCGCCTCAACAATATCTGAATGCAGAGCAATAGTTTCAATCTTTAACCGTTCGACATTGTAACTCTTATTGAAGAGGGCAATCGACTCATTAATTACTGGAATAATGTGCGTCAAGCCAACATTTCCGCTAGCCTCAGCAATCGTCGTATGCAATTCAATGTCCAATTGAATGTGGTCATCCGTTCCTTCTAAAAAAGAAATTTCAATTTCATCCTTCAAATAGGTGATTCGCTCGATTTGTTTAGCGGAGGCATTTTGAGCGGCTAAGGCGGCCATTTTCGGCTCCAACAAGTAACGCAACTCAAATAAATCTAAAATCATCTTATCTTGGTCTTTAATCAAAGAAAAGCCTAGAGGATCTGTTGCGATGCCCCGCTTATCACTAATAAAAGTCCCTGACCCTTGGCGGACTTCTAAAATATTACGGGAAACAAGCACACGAACTGCTTCCCGTAAAGTGCTGCGCCCAACATCTAGCTCTTGGGATAACTGGTACTCATTGGGAAGTTTATTGCCAATCTTCAAATCATGGGTTTTGATAAAAGCAATAATTTTATCTGTTGTCTGCTCAACCAAAGTTTTCGTAGCTTCCACTTGCATGCCCCTTTCAAAATTCATCTGATGTATATGCTTTCATTCTAATTACTTTTTGCATTTTTTTCAAGTCAAAAAATAGCAACTTCTTTTGTTCTATAAAAACATCTGATGATATTGGAGGACAATTTTTAGCATCAGCAACGGATATCAGTAATAAATTCTTTCCATAAGTATTATCGAGAGTGTTCTTCTCACTTCTCCCACAACCGCAAATCCACCTCAGCAAAATACAACTGCTGACTGCCGGTAAAACGAACCAAAACTTGTTCTTTTTCATCATAGAAAACGACAACACCATAGATTCCCTTAAATGGTCCATCCAAGGGAGTGACGCCATCGCCAATTTTAAATTGTTTCATATTATTTTTCCTGCTTTCTTTTACATTTTTTTATCTAGAATAAATAGAGAGCTGATGCGGGTGCCAATCAGTAGATATGGCGTTACGATGCCCATAAAATAGAGAAATTGAAAAAGACTTTCCTTTTGAAAGGCTAGTTCAAAAAAACTAATGCGTTTGAAGAAACCAAAATCTGAACACAGCAAGACAATTAAGACAAAGGTTGCCAAGATAGACGCTGCACCATAAGTAATCTGATTGCCTTTACTGACAATCAACTGCCAGCGTTCATCATTTTGATAAACACGGCGCTTTCTGAGTTCAAATAGCACAGTGCCGAAAGCCGCAAGTCCTAAAATTAGCAAGCCAAAAATATTGAGTAACTCAAGCACATCATTCATCTTCTTCCATCTCCTGACTAAACACCTCTGTGATTGGCACCGCAAAGACTTTGGCTAAAGTAAAGGCCAAGTCCAAGGAAGGCGTGTATTTGTATTTCTCAATCGAAATGACCGCCTGTCGCGATATACCAGCCCGCTTGGCTAAATCAGATTGCGTCCAATCTCTCTCAGCCCGTAAAACTTTCAAACGGTTTTTTATCATAACTCCGTCTCCTTTAGTAACAGCTACTAAACATATTGTAATCACTTAGTTACATTTAGTCAATAAGGAAAGACAAAAAATATTCAGCCGCACATCTAGTCTTGGCTGAATACTAAAAAAATTCTATTTATTTTTGGCAAATTGACAGGTGATTTTAAATTTGACTATTCAAACGGCTTTATAAAATTCTCAGCACCTACACTCCTGTATATTTAGCAAAATATAAAACTCCTAACGCAGGTTCAAGGGTAAAACGGTCCAATGTCGTTTGCGTAGCTGAATCAACTGGCGGGTTTTCAACTTCATAGATGATTTCCCCGTTCTCAAGAAATTCCACCGGCGAGACATCGCTGGTTATCGCGATTAGCGGATGGCCGGAAAAAAATAAATGCGTGCGTAAGGCTGCTTCGGTTGAGATATGCAGCAGAAAAAAAACCGCAATCACTATGCCCAAGCCCCAGCCTAAAATAAGATTTATCTTCTTTGCTTTCATTTGCTCCCCCCATAAATTAAGCCCTTTCAAAATAGTATAATTCATTTTTGTCTCGACGTGGAAAAGTTACGAGAAAAATTGTTGTTCTTTAAAAATTTTTACAAAAAATCCCGCCACTCTTTTTACAGATGGCGGGAAAAATCGTATTAATTAAGCTTTAGATAGTTGCTTCTTCAAAGTTTTTATTTACTTGATCCCAGTTGATAACTTCCCAGAAAGCTGCGATGTAATCAGGGCGTACGTTTTTGTATTTCAAGTAGTAAGCATGTTCCCAAACATCAAGACCAATCACTGGTGTTTTACCATCAGTTAATGGAGAATCTTGGTTGCCTGTTGAGGTAATTTCTAATTTGCCGTTGTTGACTACTAGCCAAGCCCAGCCTGAACCGAAACGACCAGTTGCCGCAGTTTTGAAGGCTTCTTTGAATTTTTCAAAATCGCCAAATGCATCATTGATAGCATCAGCAATTGGGCCAGTTGGCTTGCCGCCAGCATTTGGTCCCATAATTTTCCAGAAGAAGCTATGGTTAGCGTGACCGCCGCCGTTGTTGCGCACAGCTCCACGAATATCTTCAGGGACTTCATTTAAGTTCGTTACTAATTCTTCAACAGTTTGTTCGCCAAGTTCTGGATATTTTTCAATTGCTGCATTCAAATTAGTCACATAAGTGTTGTGGTGTTTGTCATGATGCAAATGCATAGTTTCAACATCGATATAAGGTTCCAAAGCATCATAAGCGTAAGGTAATTCTGGTAAAGTGTAAGCCATTTTAAAGTCCTCCTCAAATTTTAAGTACAAGATAAGAGTACCATTCACTTGTGAAATCTTCAAAAGATATGCTTCCTTATTTTCCCGCTATTCTTCTGTTGTTTTTTTAAAAATGAACAATTTACTGAAGGCATAATTGGCAACCACAACCAGCACTTGGGATACCAGCTTGCCAACAAAGACATTCCATTTGAAAACGTCAACAATCACATACAAGGAACCGTTATCTATTCCTAATGATAAAATCCGGTAAAACATAAATTTCAGCCATTCCCAGACCAGCTGACCGACAGTCTCGCTCTTTGTTTGGAAGACAAAAATTTTATTGGTGACAAAAGCAAAGAGGACCGAGATAAACCAGGCGATTGTATTCGCCACAATATAATGATGCAAAAAAGCGTTGGCGATAAAAAAGACGCCCATATTGACCACTGTCGTTGCGCCACCAAAAAATAAATAGGATAAAATTTCCCAGTAGCCTTTATCCTCTAAGATTTTTTTCCATTTTTTAAAAAATTCCATAACCTGCTCCTTCAAAAAGTTCTCCTATCTATCTTAAAATAAAAATGTCTAGAATACTAGTCATCCCCGCCACAAATCTGTTCATAGTCAATTCATTGAAAAAAGTCATAATAAAAAACGTGTCCGCCGAATTCTCCAGCAAATCGTGGGTTTATTGAGGCAACTAGTCGTCAATAAAAAACAATCTTCAAGAAAAAATGGGACTTACCTTGTGTTTAGGGCCGCTCTTCGATAAAATACAAACTAGACAGATTAAGAAAGGAACCATCATGACAAACTGGAAATTATTTTTAGCTTCTTTTTATCAATTCGACCAATTGCAGGCTGCCCGCAAAATTCCTTTTTGGAAAACGATTCTCTATGCCTTGTTTTTAGGGGTGATTTTAGCACTGCCGATTGCCCAAGGGGTCTTCTCCTTTGTTGGTGACATTCAAACCGACGGGACCCAGATTGCCGCTGAGATTCCTGATTTTCATTTTGAAAACGGCGAAATCGTCACCGATGATACTGACGGCTTCATTTATCAAACCGATACAATTGTCTTTACCTTTGACCCTGAAGGCCAGCGCACGCCGCAGGAAATTTCAAGTGATCTGGTGGGAAACTTGTTCAGTATCGGCTTTTCTAAAAATGAGCTGATTATCGCCTTTGCCAATTCTGATATGATTTCGGCCGTCTTTGGCTCCAATATTTTTGAAATTCCTTATGATAATGAAACTCTAGCGCAACTGACCGGTGCTGATATCCGCCAGATGCTGACAGAAACCCAGCTGCCTTTTTGGATGGAAGCCCTAGTCTTTTTATTTTTACTCTATCCTGTTTGGCTGAGTCTGATGTTCACCCTACTCTTTGGAGGCATCACCTGCTTTTTATTCAGCACACTGCGGCGGATTCGCTTAACCTTCTTTGAAACCTTAAAAATTTCCGTCTATAGCGCAACGGTGCCGATTATTTTATCTGCACTGATTTCCTTCTTTTTACCAAGCTTTGATGTTTCATTATTTACAATGCTTTTGACCCTCTTCATCTTTTCAAGAGCTACCAAATCATTGGCGCCCAAGCCACCTGTTATCAAATAAAGATAAAATCCGTTAGTTTTCAGCCCTCCATCCACTTGGAAGAGCTGAGAGTTAACGGTTTTTTTTTGCCAAGTTTTTCAAGAGTGTTGAGGGCATTGGGGTGGTACAAACTTTTTCTTTCTATAATCTCTAGCCGATTCATTAGCCTTTCTTTTTGCTAAACAAAGCAAGGTTGAATGGTTTAAATTTTGAAGGCAACTTCTTATAAAGTAGTTTCTTATTAATCAATTTTTTATTACGCAATTTTTTCCTAAGCAATTTCTTCCAAAAAAGGATTTTCTAAAAATTGTAATTTGCTAAACCAATGAGTCTTTCACTCCACAAAAAGAACCACTCTTTCACTGACAGCTTTTTTATATAGTCAATCATTCAGCCTTTCTCCCCACTAAACAGTGAGATTTTTTGCTGAAAAAGGTTGCCTTTGCTACAATGTAACTAGCAAAATTTACACAGAAAGAGGTTTGCTTTATGACACAGCCAATTATTTATGCATCACGAAACTTTAAAGACGAGTTTTTAGATCAAATCAAGACGATTGCCCCAGACTATCGTTTCCAAACTGAGCTAGCGCCAGAGGACATCGCAAATGTTGAAATCACCATCGGTTGGGATAAAAAGCTCGCTCCAGAGTTACTAGCCAACAACCGTTTAAAATGGGTCCAAGCAATTTCAGCCGGTGTCGATTATCTGCCCCTTAAAGACTATCAAAAAAATAATATCCTGCTTTCAAATTCCAGCGGCATCCATGCCACGGCGATTACTGAGCATATTATCGGTGTTTTATTGGCCTATTACCGGGATTTGCTGACGATTGCGCAACATCAGGAAAATACGCTGTGGCAGCATCGCAACGAGCTGACAGTCGGTCAATTAGCCGAGAAAAAAATGCTGATTGTCGGTACCGGTCATATCGGTCAAAAAACGGCTCAAGCAGCCGGCGCTCTCGGTGTTCAAGTCTATGGCGTGAACACCACTGGACATCAAGTAGATGGCTTCTTTGAAACTTACACCTTTAAAAATTTAAACAAAGTCGCACAGGGCATGGATATTATCGTCAACATTCTGCCTTTAACAGCAGAAACGACGGCTATTTATGATAGTACCTTCTTTAGCGGACTGCATCCTGACAGTATTTTTATCAATGTTGGCCGCGGTCCTTCCGTTGTCGAAGATGATTTAGCGACAGCTTTAGAAACAGGCGAATTGGCCTTCGCCGCTCTGGATGTCTTCAAGACTGAGCCATTACCAGCAGATAGCATTTTATGGCAGACAAAAAATCTGCTAATTACCCCTCACATGTCTGGTGAATTAGTCGGCTTCCAAAAGAAATTTATGAAAATTTTCTTAGCCAATTTGAAATCCTATGTCGCCGATGGAAAATTAGTGAAAAATGAAGTGAGTCTGGATAAGGGGTATTAAAAAGACAATAACAAAAAAGCTAGGCTGCACAGTTAAATGCACAGCCTAGCTTTTTTTTAGTCAACTATTTCTTCCTCAACCCGTACCTTCTCCTCAGTCTCCTTGACAATATAAACCGGGCGATTTTTCGTTTCTAAAAAAATCTTGCCGATGTACTTGCCGATAATTCCTAGAGACATCAGCTGCAAGCCACCGACAAAAAGGAAAATAGAGACCATTGATGGCCAGCCGCTAGTCGGATCCCCATAGAAAAACGTCCGAAAAATAATAATCAGCATGGCAATTCCTGAGCCGAGACAGGAGAAAAAGCCCATAAAAGAAGCAATATTCAAAGGCATATCAGAAAAATTAATAATGCCGTCAATTGAATAATTCAACAAAGACCAAAACGACCAAGAAGTATCACCGGCAACCCGTTCACGATTTTCATAGGAAAGGTATTCGGTTTTAAAGCCCACCCAGCTGAAGAGCCCTTTAGAAAAGCGGTTGTATTCCCGCAGCTCTAAAATAGCGTCCACCATTTGACGGGTCATCAGGCGAAAGTCGCGAGCGCCGTCCACCATCTCTGCTTGACCGATTTTATTGATGATTTTATAAAACATGCGGGCAAAGAAGCTGCGGATGGCTGGCTCGCCTTCCCGGTCAGCTCGCCGGGTACCGACACAATCTAAATCAGGATCGGCTGCTAGCATGGCAATCATTTGTGGCAGTAATTCTGGTGGATCTTGTAAGTCGGCATCCATCACCGTCACTAATTGGCCCCGGGTCGCTTCTAAGCCGGCTAAAAGGCCGGCTTCTTTGCCAAAATTGCGGGAAAACGAGATATAGCGGACCTTGTGATCCTGCTGAGCTAATTCCCGCAGAACGCCAAGGGTGTTATCCTTTGAGCCGTCATTGACAAAAATATATTCAAACTCATCCTCCACCAGTTGCTGAACTTTTTCCATCTCAGCATAAAATAATGGAATTGACTCTTCTTCATTATAACAAGGCACTACAATTGATAGCATAGTTGATAAAATCCTCCAAAAATTCCTTTAAACGTACTAATTCTAAAGTTATTGTAATATAACTGGCGCCAAAAAGAAACAAGCGCCGGCTTTTTTAAGCTGCGCTTGTGAATACTTCAATATTTATTCGCTGAAAGTATAATTTGGTTCCTCTAATTTTTCATCATAATCCACCAGTAAATCATAATTGGCAAAGAACCAAGCATCCGTTTCTTCTACGAAAAATAAAATACCATCGATGGTTTCCGAATAAATTGGTGCTACCGGCTGGTCAACTGACATCCCAACGGAAAAGCCTTCATGGACATTCGTTGCTCCGTAAACTTTTCCATAAAAATGCACACCGCTGCCTGCTGGAAAGGTCAGCTCCTTTTTAAACCACGCCAACGCTTGATCTGTTACAGTAATTTTCACAATTAGCCCACCTTTTATTGATTCATCTTCTCATCTAAATATTCTACATCATCTGTCTCCCCAATTACCAATAAATTGTCTGCCTGCTGCACAATTTCATCAGCAGCCGGTGAGACCACGACTTGACCATTTTTGCGGCGAATAGCCACGACAGTCAAGCCAAAATGCTGACGGAAGTTCAGCTCCATCAATGACTTATTGTAGAATTTTTCATTTTCGACATGGATTTCAGCCAAGGTGAATTTATCAGAGAGCTCCAGATAATCCAAAATATTTTTAGAAACCAGCTGATGGGCAATTCGTTCCCCCATGTCCCGCTCTGGATGAACAACTTTATCGGCGCCGATTTTTTCCAGCACCCGCGCGTGATAATCATTAACCGCTTTGGCTAACACATTCGGTACTCCCAGCTCTTTGACCATCAAAGTTGCCAAAATGCTGGCCTGAATATCTTCACCAATCGCCACTACAACACAGTCAAAATTACGAATCCCCAAAGAACGCAGCGTCATCTCGTCTTGCGCATTGGCGACAACCGCATGGGTCGCAATATTCATATATTCATTTACCCGATCTTCACTGCTATCAATCGCCAGCACTTCCATGCCCGCCTCAATCAAAGTCCGACAAATACTGCCACCAAAACGACCTAATCCAATAATCGCAAAGTTCTGCTTCGTGCTCATCCTTCTGCCTCATTTCCTAAAATAGCTTCATAAGGAAGTATATCAAAGGGGGCCTAAAAAAACTAGCCGGCTGAAAGGAAACTTAACAGTCTAATCTGTTAAAAATCAAAGGAAAACTCCTCATCTAATCAACTGCCATTTTTTAAGGCTCTTTGACAAATGAATAGCTTTTGATAGACTTTAATTAAGACATGATTCTAAAAAAATGGAGGAAAATACAATGGGAAAAAGTTTTACACAAGATTATTTTTTATGCTCGTTAAATCCTAAAGGCGCCGCTGAATTGGTTAACAGCGACGAAGGAGCGGCTATTTTGTTTGCCAGCGCCATATTAGAGTTGCAATTTGCTGGAATCATCGAGTTGGACAACAAAAAAAGATTTGTCGTCGGAAAGGAGCTTCCTCCTCAACTAAACTATCTGCAACCGGTCTATGATTTTATTAAAGATAACAAACCCAAAAAAATTGAAAGCTTAGGCGAAGACTTCTATTTCAATGATAAGCTGCCAAAAGCCCTATTTACATCAGTCGGAGAGTCTTTAGTTCAATTAGGCGCTGCAACCGAGAAACCCAATCAAGGCCTGTTTAAAAATAAGACCTATATACTGCCGGAAGAAAAGACGGTCATTGCGATTATCGAAAAGATTCGGGTAGAACTATTGGAAGATGGCAAAATTACCGATGAAGTTGTGATACTATCGGCCCTTTTAGAAAAAAATTCGCTAATTAGAAAGTATTTTTCTAAATACGAGCGTGACTTAATCAAACAGCGCTTAAAGGAAATTCGCAAGTCAGATTCCTATCAGCTGATAACCAAGCTGTTGGATGCTATGGATTCATGGATTGCCATCTTCACAACTACCTTTATTACCATGACCTGATAAAAGCTAAAAATTAGGACTTTAATGATTGAAACAGCAGTCATCAAAGTCCTATTTTCTCTAAAGCTACAGAAAAAAGTGTTCTTTTGTTGTCTTTTTTTATCCAAGATAATGAGAACCTTTAGCTAAAAGTTCGATTTTCTTTGCTACAAAGCCATTTTGGTGATTTTTGACTGTGGCTCCCTTGAAATTTTCTTCACAATTATTCTAGAAAATTTGCTACAATCTAGTTAAAAAAGACAGGCGGTAACTCCGTGTTTAAAACTATTCTTCTCACCTTTATCGTGGCCTTGATCAGTGCTAAAATTGCCCAGCGGTTAAAATTGCCAGCTCCATTTATGACCGGCAGCATGATTGGTGTGGCTCTTTACTCTGTTTTTGTCCATGATTTATTTATGCCCAGTTATTTTAAGACCTTTGCGCAAATTGTCAGCGGGGCTTATATCGGCCAGCAGATTTCTAAACGGGACCTGCAGACCTTCCCCAAAATGGCCAAACCGATTCTCTTTTTACTGCTGCTATTTACGATTAATACCTTTGCAATGGGCTTTTTATTTTTCAAATTGTTTGATTTTGACTTGATTACCAGCCTGCTTTCCTGTTTACCAGGGGGCATTATGGATGTTTCCCTTATCAGTATCGACATGGGGGCCAAATCAGAAATTGTCGCCACGATGCAGCTGATTCGTTTAGTGGGAATGTTATTAATTCTACCTTATTGGATAGAGTTTTTAATCAAAAAGCTCAATAAAAATCAAGACCCGCCCGTTGAAGTTGCCGAACCCAAATTGGAAAAAACTTTGAATCACGGCACTAATTCAGCTTTGGCGAATAATCTGTTGATTCTCGTGGTGGCAGCGATTGGCGGACTAATTGGTGTCTTTTTACAAATTCCAGTTGGCGCCTTGAGCTTGTCGTTAGTCTTTTCTATCGGTATCAAGCTCTTAAAAAATACAGCGCCGCTATCCAAGCATCTTCGTTTTTTTGCGCAATTGATTGCTGGTTCGATTATCGGCAGTACGATTACCAGAGACAGCATTTTAAATATGGGTAGTTTGATTTTACCGGCGATTATTTTACTCTCCAGTTATCTAGTGATCAATGTGATTTTTGGTGTGACCATTTCCCGCCGCAAGCTGTTGGATTTCCGTTCCGCCCTCTTTGCCTCATCACCAGCCGGAGCGACTGATATTTCCTTGATTGCCGGTGATTTAGGTGGCGATATGACAAAAATCGCCTTAGTTCAAATTAGTCGTACCCTATATACAGTTATTTTTCTACCGCAATTTATCCGCATTGTCGTGGCCTTTGTCAGTTAAAATTTCAAACAAAATAAAACTGCCAGCACAGTTCTGCTTCATTTTTGAAGACAGTCACTGTGCTGACAGTTTTTTTATGATTTAACTAAGCCGTGTTTAAAGGCATAAATTGCCGCTTGCGTGCGGTCCTCAACTTCCAATTTGGAAAGAATATTGGAGACGTGAGTCTTCACCGTTTTTAAGGTAATAAATAACTCATCGGCGATCTCTTGATTGCTCATCCCTTGGGTAATCAGCATCAAAATTTCAACCTCTCGATTGGTTAAATCCTCATGCAACACCGGCTCATTTTTCCGGCTGAGGCGCTCCATCATCTTGGTGGTAACTTCTGGCTCTAAAACCCGTTCCCCCCGCTGTGTTGCTCGAATCGCTTCGGCAATTTCACTTGCCGTTGAGGTTTTCAATAAATAGCCCGCCGCTCCCGCTTCAATCGCCGGATAAACCTTTTCGTCATCAATAAAACTTGTGACGATAATAATTTTGGCTTCTGGCCATTCCTTTAAAATTAATTTAGTGGACTCAATGCCGTCCATTTCGTCCATCACTAAATCCATTAAAATCACATCCGGTCGCAACTCCAAGGCCAATTCATAGCCTTGTCGACCATTTTCTGCTTCTCCTACCACTTCAATATCGCTTTGAATCGACAGGTATGACGACACGCCTAAACGCACCATCTCATGATCATCCACCAGCATTACACGAATCATGCAGATTCCTCCTCTAAAATTGGAACCTTGATTTCAACGCTGGTTCCTTGATTTTTAAAACTGATTATCTTGACGGTCCCGCCGACACCAGCGACCCGTTCACGAATATTATTCAACCCATAACTGCCGGCCCGGTTTTCGGTGACATCGAAGCCGACACCATCATCCACCACCCGCAACAAGACATTCGGGCCAATTCGATGCAGATAGACTTCCAATTCCTTGGCTTTGGAATGCCGCAAAGTATTTGATAATAGCTCCTGCACCACTCTAAACAATTGATCTTCAATGTTCGCTGACAATTTGACTTCCTCAGCATCCCACTTCAACTCAATTTGAATTTTCGTCTGCAATTCCTTCAGCAGCTGCTCAATCCCCTGCTTCAAGCTCTTGCCCTCAAGACTGACCGGCCGCAGATGCAACAAGAGCGCCCGCATTTCCGATTGAGAAGCATTGATGATGGACGTCACTGTATCCAGTTGCTTACGCAAAGGTGCCAGATTTTCATCCTGATTGGCGATTTCATTTAAGGCCGACAATAACATCATCGCCGCAAATAATTGCTGAGAAACGGAATCATGGAGCTCCCGTGCCAAACGATGGCGCTCCTGCTCCAAGATTTCCTCTTTGGTACTGCCATCCACTAGTTGCGGCAGACTGTTTAAAGCCTGCAGCTCCCGGGAAATTTCCACTAATTTTTCTTGAATCCGCAGAACATCTCGGTTCATCTCATTCAAATAAATATTATTAGAATAGTCAATTTCCTCGGTTAATTTAGGATTATCATAATTGCCATTGGCTAATAAACGCAATTTTTCTTCAATCGCTTTACTACCAGAGCGCTGCAGCCAATTAACAATAAAATAAGTCAGCAGGCCCAACACGGCAGCAATGACCACCAGATACACTAGGTAGGGGATAAAGAAGATTTTTTGAGTGACCAGTTCCACCCACCAATGAGTGGTGCCGCTCGCGTAAAAAAAAGTAAAAAGAATAAACAGGAATAACACAAAGTAGGCAAGCATGGCATACAATGCAATCAAAAGGCGACCAGGTTTTTGCATCATACGCGGATCACCTCTAAGTCACCTACCAACGTGTTAGTCAAAATCTTCAAACGGCGGGGATTTTGGTCGTAATCGCCGCTATACAGAGTCACTGTTTCATTCTTCAAAGCATCCTGAGTATTTTCAAATTCGATTTGACCATAGAGGGCCGAGTGCTGCAATTGAATGCCCACCCCCAAAGGTACTAAAATCCGAGTCCGGCCAAAGCCTTTACGAATAATGACAATACTGTCGTCTTTCGGTAACAATGTATTGCCCAAATCGACAATCGTATCACCAGCCAGCAGATTCAAGTTGATGTCATTCCATTCATAAACATCATCACCAATCCGTTCACTACCCAGCCACTGCATTTTTTCTTTTTGCTTATCATGCTGCTGCGGCTCCGTCGTCTTCACGATAATCATCTGCTTTTTGCGCCAGAAGGAATTTTTCGTGATATCAACCCCAGAAATTTCAATGCCCTTTAAGCCGATATACAATACCGCTAAAATCACCATTATCCAAAAAGCTGGCGAACTCGCCATGCCTAAGAAAATCATAAATAAACCAAAAATCAATTCAAAACTTTGGAAATTTCCCCGGCCCCGCTTGCGTTTGCGCAAACCTAAATAGACACAAAATATTCCAAAGGCTAATAACAATAACAGCGCCGGATTGGTCAACACCTGATAGACGCCAAATAAAAATAGTAAGATTTCAACTACAATAAAAAAACGTAGTGAGCCCATGCAATTGCCCCCTTCTTCCGTGATTCTATATCTATCTTAAAGCTTTTCAGCTCCATTTACATTGGACCTAAGACCTAATTGTTAACTATAGCAGTTTTGAAAAAATCAGTAAATAACTTTTGGAGATATTTTGAAAAATTATTACGTAAAAATTCTCTTCAAATTCTTTTTATCATTAAAAAATTAAGATAGTCCGTCATCGAAGTTTTCCCCGCCTTTTTCCATCCGCAAAAACCAAAATTTCCTCAGACGAAATCAACGAACAATTTCGTCACCTTGTTACCTATCATTTTTAAATTTGTTATCTATAGGATTATAATTACTGCATAAAAAAGGTTTTATGGGAAGGATAATCACTATGGTTAAAAACAAAAATGCTGTCGCTCTGATCTTGGTTACCATTGCAGTCGCTGTTTCCTATTTGTTGTTACACTTGACTGGTTTGAGCACTAACATATTGACAATTCTCGGGAGCGGTTGGAATGCTGTTTTAGCTGGATTAGCTGGCTACTTTTTACTGAAGAAGCTCTTTACCAACCAATTCAAGCACTTTAGCTTAAAAACCAGCCTATGGGGAGTTCCATTAACCCTAATAGTCGGTCTTGGCTTTGGTTTGTTCTATTCAACACTTTTTGGAAGTATTACTCAAAATACAATTGAAAACAACTTTCAGCCAATGATTTTATTAACACAAGTACCCTTGATGATTATGGGAGAAGAAATCATCAGCACTAATCTTTTACTAGCATTAAAAAAACTTGGCCTCTCCTTTACAGTTGCTTCAATTATTGTAAGTATTCTGTTTGCTTTCTGGCACGTCACCGCCTATGGACTGCATCCGTTACAGTTATTATTTACCTTAGCTCCCGTGCGTTTTTTGCTTAATTACCTCTGGCATAAATCCAATAGCATCTGGGTCAGCTGGCTCTGCCATTATCTTTACGATGCTGTAACTTTGCTACTTCCGCTTTTGGGAAGATAGGAAACATACTACAAAAAACCACGCTGTCGCAATCCCCTTTTCAAGGAATTGCAGCAGCGTGGTTTTTATCTTTTAAATTAAATCAAATCATTTCAACCTTAGTAATTTTCACTTGCATGTCGCCGCCGGGTGTGGCGATGGCTACGACATCATCCACTTCTTTGCCAAGCAAGGCTTGGGCAATTGGTGAATCATTTGAGATACGACCAGCAAATGGGTCGGCTTCGGCACTGCCGACGATGGTGTATTCTTCTTCTTCGCCGTCAGGCATTTCGATAAAGGTCACCGTTTTACCGATAGAGACCTCATCGCTATTCACATTGTTATTGTCAATGATTTCAGCAAAACGCAGCATTGTTTCAATTGTGGTGATGCGGCCTTCAACAAAGGCTTGCTCATCTTTTGCTGATTCGTACTCTGAGTTTTCAGAAAGGTCACCGAAACTGCGAGCCACTTTGATACGTTCGATGATTTCTCCCCGTTTTACTGTTTTTAAATTTTCTAATTCTTCTTCTAACTTGGCTTTACCATCAAGTGTCATTGGATAAACTTTATCCGCCATACTAATCTTCCCCTTTTTTTCTTCCATCTATTATAGTCTTGATTTAATTTAATTGTTATTGATTGGTCTATTTCTCGGGTTAAATCGAAAGCAACCCCTTGCAGAGAAAAATCACTCCACAAAAGGTTACCATGACTTAGAATAATTGTAAACTAGTTATTCACATATTCCTCAACTAGTTGTTGATGCTCTTCATATGTTTCTGCGAAATAGACATCTCCTGTATCAACGTCAGCGACAAAGTAGTAATAATCATTTGGCGTCGGATTCAAGGTCGCCTCAATCGAAGCCAAACCTGGCGAATCAAACGGCCCTGGTCCATAACCAGTATTGGTATAGAGATTATAAGGTGAATCCACTTCTAAATCGTCGTAAGTGACAACTTCCTTGTGCACACCTAACGCATACAAAATCGAAATATCTGATTGCAACGCCATGCCAGCATTAATCCGGTTAATAAAGACTTGCGCAATATTCGCCCGATCTTCAGCCGTCACACCTTCCCGCTCAACCAATGAAGCAAGCGTTAAGAATTGCTGCACAGTGTAGCCTTGATTTTGAATACTTTCAAAATAAGGACTCAAGGTATCATACATCGCCGCCACCATTTGATCTGCTAAGCCTTCAGCAGTCGTCGTGTCTGCGTAAAAATCATAAGTCGCTGGGAATAAATAACCCTCTAAGCGATATCTCACACCCTCCGCCTCGCTCGCGCTCGTCAGCATTTGCGGATACAGCGCTAAAACTTTTTGGAAATAGGCATCGTCGTTCATCAAAGCTAAGAAGTCATCAGCGGTAATCGCACCCTCCGTTGAGGTTTCGATAATATCGGCAATGCTGGCGATATCATTGCCCTCCGGAATAACGATCTTAGCATCAGCAATCGCCTGCGGCTCAGCCGTCCCACCAGCCTGCAGCAACGTCGAAATCTCATCCAGCGTCATGTCAGGCGACATTTGGTAATAGCCCGACTGGAAGCCGTCCACATTATTAAATTTTGTCCAGTAATTGAAGACTAGCCCACTGACAATCACATTGTCATTTTCCAAAATCTCACCAATCTCTTTATTCGAAGACCCGCTTGGAATATTGACCTGCACTAGCTGTGAATCTTCAGCATCCCGCGGCTCCAAAGCCCCTTGAACAAAATTGTAGAAGGTCACACCTAAAATCGTTCCCAAGACAACCAGCGTTGCCACCACAATTAAAACAATCCGCCGCACAACTTTTCGTTCCTTCTTGCGGGTTTCAAATTTTCTTTGACGAGGCGGTAGCTCGGCAATCTCTTCTAGAGTCGGCTCTGAATCTTCCTTTTTAGTCTCGTGAATATCCTGCGACCGTGAGCCCACGCTGGAATAATCAATATCCTCAAGACTTGGCGTTGGCTGCTCGTTAACTGGCGGCAGCGGCCCTTCTGTGGTATCAGAAAAATCATTAGACTCTCGCCAACTAGGCGTGCCCGCTTCTGGCGAAGTTGGCGTATTTTCTAGATTACTGTCAACCGAATTCGTATCATTGGATTCAACATTTGTTGATTGTGTCCGCTCATTGGTTTCATTCCTCGGCGCAATCGGCTCGTCCATCCCTAGCGGCGTGGCATCATCAAAAATTCGCCGGGAAAACCGTGTCTCCCGTGCCCGCTCTTCATCCGTTTTTGCCCCGCCATTATCAGCACTATTATTACTGTCAGTCCCACCATTTAGGGACTGCATAATTTTGTCTTTAAAGGATTCCTCTGGTTTTTTATTATTATCGTCAGCCAAAGTTTTTCCTCCTTCATTTCATTCATTTAGTCATGCTTTCAGCCATTTCACAAAATAAAAAAGATGGCTAGCATCTCCTCGCTTCAGTGTTTTCTATAAAACAACACACTGCCTCACTATCATAACTCCTACAATTATACATGAAAGCCCCTCAAAAGAAAACCTGAAATCAAGGATTCCCCCACAAGTCAAGCCCCTGTAATGATTGCAAAATTGGTGCAATAAAAGAGCCGTCCAAACTTTTCTTTAGACCAGCTCTTAAATCGTTTGTTTGAATTTTTTAATTAGAAATTTTGCTGAAAGATAGCCGATAGTCGTCCCGATAAAGTTCAGCAGAATATCGCTAATCGCAAAAGTTCCCAGATAAAACACATATTGGATTGTCTCAACCCCAAAAATTGTCAGCAGCGCCGTCACAACATACTGCCAACTATTCGTCCCCAACCCATAAATCATCCCCAGCGGAATCAGAAACACAATGTTTAGGACTGCCTCAGAAAGCACTCGGTCATCCGCCTGAATAAAATCAAAAGGATTTAAAGACAGCGCCTGATAAGCTGTCGCTTTAGCAAATAACATGATGAACAATAAGAATAAATAAGTGCTAATTACCAAATACAAAAAGACCATTGAAATTTTCTTTAACTGATATTGAATGAAAAATAGCCACATCGCCAAAAAAAGAAACAAAAATAGAACCTGATAGGTATATTCAAAACGCTCCACTGCCCTCAGTAACCGGGGATAATGTGCGACCGTCGGCATCACGATAAAACGAATCAGAACATACGAAACAAACGCAAAAACGAAGGCTGATAGCGTAAATGAAAAAACGTTTTTCTTCATTTACTATTCACCTCCGTTTAGTCGTTTAATTTTCGTTAAAAATATCTCGGGTATAAACTTTCTCCTTCACATCTGCCAATTCAGGCTCAAAGCGATTCGAGACAATCACATCCGACATTTCTTTAAATTCTGCTAAATCTTTAATTACCTTCGAATTATAAAAATCATCGGCATCCAAAGTCGGTTCATACACGACGACCTCAATCCCTTTCGCCTTAATCCGCTTCATAATCCCCTGTATCGAAGAGTAGCGGAAATTATCCGAATGAGCCTTCATCGTCAAACGATAAATTCCAACTCTCTTAGGATTCCTTGCTAATATCTGCTCAGCGATAAAGTCTTTTCTCGTAGTATTAGCCTCAACAATTGCACCAATCAAATTATTTGGAACCTTATCATAATTAGCCCGCAGTTGCTTGGTATCCTTTGGCAAGCAGTAACCACCATAGCCAAAAGATGGGTTATTGTAATGAGTACCGATCCGCGGATCAAGCCCAACACCTTCAATAATCTGTTTACTATTCAGACCACGGGACTCCGCATAAGTGTCTAGCTCATTAAAGTAGGCTACTCTCAGTGCTAGATAAGTATTGGAAAATAACTTAATGGCTTCTGCTTCGGTTGAGTGAGTTAACAACACTTCCACATCTTCTTTGCGGGCGTTCTCTTTAAACATATCCGCAATTTCCTGTCCACGCTCAGAACATTCACCTACGATAATTCGAGATGGGTATAAATTATCATATAGTGCCTTGCCTTCCCGCAAAAATTCAGGAGAGAAGATGATATTTTCTGTCTGATATTTTTCTTTGATACTTTCAACATAGCCCACTGGAACAGTTGACTTAATGATAAAAACAGCATCAGGTCGAATTGCCAATGCTTGTTCAATGACATTTTCCACTGTAGAGGTATCAAAATAATTTTTCTTCTCATCATAATCTGTCGGTGTTGCAATAATCAGATAGTCGCCAAATAAAACGGCTTTTTCAAAGTCATTGGTGAACTCGGCATGCAAATCATCTCGTTCTAAAAACTCATGAACTTCCTGATCTTCAAGCGGTGAAACCCCTTTTTGCAGCATCAAGATTTTTTCTGGAACAATATCATACGCCATTACTGCTTCTTTTTGTGACAAGAGTAATGAGTTAGCCAGCCCGACATAGCCGAGGCCAAATGTAGAGATTTTCATGAGTACGCCTTCTTTGATTGTTTTATAGATAAAAAGCTAACGAAGTGTTATCCAAGTAGTAAATAAAAAAGCTATTTTTTTATTTTTAAATCAACCCAATAAAATCCAATCAAGGTTGCACTATATGCAACAATGCTAACGGAAACGGAAATTATTAAGGACCAAAAATTATTATCTATCTTAAGATTGACAATTGTGCAAACAATCCCAATCAAAATACTACCCACAAGAGGTGCTTTAAATGAACCCATAATTATTTTGAAATCGAAAATATCTTTAGCAAAATATATTGAAAAACAAAAAACTACTAATTCAGCTAAAACTGTTGCTATTGCTGCTCCGTTAAAATCAAGAAACGGAATAAGAGTAATATTCAGAATAAAGTTAACAACTGCTCCAGCTACGGTTGCAATTAAAATTTTTTTTTCACGTCTATGGGGTAAAAGGATTCCAACTGTAATAAAGCTTGCAAAAATTGATAAGATAATTGCAAAACTAAGAATTCTAAGTGATGTAAAACCACTTGTATAACTATCACCTGCAATAAAATATGTTATTTGATAGCTCATAAAATATAACCCCACCGTAGCGGGAACAACTAAGATTGCTAAAAATCTAAATACAGTTAATATTAGCTTTTGATATTCTTCCTGTCTCCCCTGTCTTAGATAAAGTGAAGCTCTTGGGAGTATTACGACAACAGTAGCATTCAATAATTGTTTAATAATTGTATAAATTCTAACGGACACATTGTATAATCCAACAGATTGATTGTCTTTTAAGATACCTAATAGAGTAATTCCAGAATTTGCATATATCGTTATCGCAAGAGTGTTAAAAAAAAGAATACCCATCGGTTTTATATGTTCTTTAAAATTTTTAACTATAACCAGTTTTAGGTGTATATATTTTCTAGAGTAGAAAAAACCAAAGATATTAGCTCCCCCACTAGCTAAAACACTTATCCAAGCATAAGTCACATAATCATTTGGAGTTTTCACAAATATAAACATCATTATTAATGCTACAAATTGAACTATTATACTTCTTAATGTAACATATGCAAAATCTTCATAAATTGTATACAGCCACTCAACACCTATAGTAGTAAAAAAGATTGTCAAGCTTTGAATAAGAACCAAGACCTTATAGTCTCTCAAATTTTGAAACAGAAGTAATGCTATTATTAGTAATATATATGAGAAAATTGTTGTGAAAACATTTATGCTAAACACTTCATCGGCAAAAACACTCAATCTCTTTTTATCTTCCCTTAAAGAACTGCCTTCTCTCACGGCATAATTTGAAATGCCTAATGCAGCTATTAAAGCAAAATAACTTACTACTGAATTAGAAAAAGTAAACTTCCCATAATTTTCAACTTGTAGAACTCTTGATATATAAGGAAAAGTCACTAATGGAAATGCTATTGCACAAAATTGCCTAATCGTATTTAAAAGAGCATTCGCTGCTAAAGATTTAGATTTAAACATTAATCTCATCCTTTTCATCCACATCGATATACTTTATAATTCTAGCTGGATTTCCACCAACAACACAATATGCAGGAACATCTTTAGTAACTACTGCACCAGCAGCAATAATCGAACATCTCCCGATGTTTACGTTTGGCAGTATTGTAACATTTTCACATAACCAACATTTTTCACCAATAATTACTGGACCTTTACTATATAATTTCCTATCACTAGGAGCTATTTCAGTTTCGTCTCTAGAACTATTTCCATGAGCATGATCTGTAATAAAAACATTACTACCCAATAATACGTCATCAGATATTACGATATTGTTAATAGCGCCAATATGACATTTTGAATTTATTTTGACGTTATTTCCAATCTGAAGTTTTGGTGAAAGTTTTTGATTTTTATATTCCCCCCAAGCTTCAATACGACAACTTGGACCAGCATAAAAATTATCACCAATAGTAATGAACTCTCCTCCAAAAACTGAAAAATTTTCTAAGATCCTAGGTTTTTCACCAATTGAAGATATTTTATTAGATTCTTGAATTGATACTAATTTATTTATTTTATTGATAATCCTACTGATTATTTTAATCAAATTACCGCTCCTCATCAGAGACATATTTTAAGTAAAAACTAATATACCTTCTTTAACGTGTTGATAATTTCTGAAAACTGTGAGTCAGTATCTAAATAGCTCTTCATACTCTCTTGAGCATAATTATTAGTTTCACTCTTCTTAATTGCCTGATTGATAGCGTCAGCAATATTTTCAAAATCTGATTTTTCAACAGAAATTATTTTAGAACTAAATGAAGTTAAGTCTTTGCATACAAAAGAATTAGTAACTGTATATAATCCAAATGTTGCCATCTCTAAAGGGGGATAGCTAGGATGTGGCGATGCCATTAGCGAAATACCAACCTTGCTAGTTAGCAAATACTCTGAATAAGATTCTAAGGAGAGCTTTCCTTTAGATATAAGTTTAAATCCATTGGACAGTTTAATATCTCGATGATTTGCACCTAACGAAATAAAATTCCAACTGTTGTCTGGTCGATATTTTTCAATAAAGAGATTGATTGAATTTACAGCCAATCCAAAACAATTCCTGTCCTCAAATGGCCTCCCGTACAATAGAATATTTTTTTTTCTTTTTGGCATATTGTCATTTTTTTTATTATTAAGAATGGTCTGCATAGACAAATTTAAAACAGGTGAAAAATGATAACTCTCCGAAAAGTGATAGCCTAATAACTCAAAATAATCTTTTAGTGACTGAGAATTGAATATTGCTATTACATTTTTATCACGATATGTTGAATCGACCAACATAAATTCAGAAGACCAGTTAAAAAAACCAGGCTCGTAGTCTTGGATAAAATATATTGATTTTTTAAAATCAACAAAATTATCTTTTTGAAATTCGTATAAGTCATCAAATATAAATTTAGTTCTCCACGAAGTAAATATAAAGATTTCATTTTCTCTTACTTGAAGACTATTTTCTTTTCGCCATTCAGGATCAATAGCAGAAAGAATAGTTTTTCCATTTAAGTTTTTCGAGTCTGTCTTAAGTTCAGTAATATCAAACTCAGGATATTCTTCAGATAAAGAACTATCTAATGGGATATCTGAAATTAAAATCCTTTTCTCGCACTTTAAATTATCAGCAAACTGACTAAAGAACTTTACAGCCGTACTTATACCACCAAAAACATATTTTTTGTTTATTTTTGGCAAAACTAGTGTAACTCTAAATTTATCAGAGTCAACGCTAGATTTCTCAAAAGAAACTTTTTTTAAATATGAATAATCTAGTGAATTATACTTGTTTCTTTTCTTTGTAATTAAACGATTTACAGACTTAATTATTTCCATTTGAATCTCCTAATTGACCATATTTTCATTAGCACCCATTTTTTTACTATAGTTCCTTAAAACCAATATGACACAAATACCAATATAAAAATAAGCCACAACATTACCTAAACCAACAAAGGGAAACGATGCTAAAAAACAAACTAGCCCTTTATCGAAATTAGAATAGTAACTGCTAGACATTACTGATATATTTTTAAAAATTACATAAACGAACACACCGTATAAAATTAAGTACCCAACAATTCCTATATCAAAAACTGTTTTCAATAATTCATTATCTAAAGAATATAGTGTTGAAACATTGGTAACCCATGCAGTGAAATTCATTCCAAAAAGAATTTTTAACGGTGATAAGGGTATTGTTGATATAAAATATCTCAAGCCTTCAATTCTACTTACAACAGAAGATAGATTCATCCCAAAATTATCAAAAACATTCAAATAATCAAGTGGGAAACTAACAACAAAAAAAGTAAATAAACTCTGACATATTGTAAAAATAATGATTGCCATTTTAACTAAGAAAAATTTTTTCTTGGTTAAAAGGTAATATATTATCAGAACTACAATTGTTGCTAAGTATATTATCCTAGTTAAAGTCATATAGACAACCACTAACGAAAAGATTACAAGAAGAATTTTTTTTGTCTTCTTAATATTACTGAATAATGATATAGAACAAAGTAACAATGCAAACATTCCCAATGTGAGCCCACTATCAGTTAATCCAAACGCTCTAACCTGTGCACCAAAAGTAAGATATGCATCTCGATTGCTGCTAACACCATTTAAATAAAAGACAGGGTTTAAATAGTACTCACCATTAAAAGTTGTTGGAACAATTGGTATATTTAAAACGTATTGAATAAATCCTATTACACATTGAATTAGGGAGAAAGAAAAGACAGTTTTTGTAATAACTTCGCTTGAAAAAAAATTTACTCTCACACTCATCACAACGAGAAGAATTAGCAAAGATAAATATCCTGTAACATTTATAAAAAAACCAGTTGTAACGCTAACAGTATCAACATTAATAAAGCTATTTAGTAAAAACAAAAAGAAGGTAGCAATAAACAACATGGTCGGTATTAAATAAATTCTTAAATTCTTAAATTTCATGGATAGATAAAAGCTTATAATAAATAAAAAAATTAAAATTATAGATATTCGAGATTGATCTAACAAAAGAAAAGAAGGGCTATTCAAAAGCAAATACACTTCTAAACCCATTCTTTTTGACATCTGCATTAACAAAAGAAAAATTGTAATAAATGAAAAAAATTTATGCTTTTGATTTGATTCACCATTCTTATAATCGATAGTCAAGTTATCTTCCCCTAAATAATTTAAAGTTTAAAATACAAATGCGAGTCGCTCAATTTGTTTTTACCAGCAAAACTCCATCTGCAATAAACGATTTTATAGATGGATATAACCCGATTCTTTTTAGATTGTATATCCAGCTCCTGATGCTCTTGTTTTGCAAATAATTAACTCTTACTTTGCTGTTTTTAATATAACACCCAATTTCAATTTTTTTATACTCAATGTTTTTCTTTTGTACTACTTCTATAAAATCGTAATAAACTCTGTACAGATTTATACCTTGTATTCTCTTCTCTATACTGGAAATCCTCCTGCTTGTAATGTCTAAGGCAACATTTTCACCAGTATACCTTCTCAATGTAAGAATTTTATCAGTTATATAAAAACCATTCATTAAACAAGCAATATAGCAAATTACCCAATCATGAGTTGGAAAATCAATTTGTTGATCTTTCAATTTATTAAGTATCGCAACTACGGGAGTAGCTTTGAATGCTAAGCTCATTCCAGGATAATTTACCTTTTTGATAAATTTATGAAGCCCAATCTGCTCTAATTTTTTTTCGTATCCTTGCCCATTACGATTTATAATATTCCCTTGATTGTCGATAATTTGAGTGTTGCTATGTATTGCCAATATTTGATCATGATTAAAAATTTTAACCATTTCTGATGTCTTATTTGGCAACCAAATATCGTCTTGATCACAAGTAAAAATAATCCTTCCAGAGCATCTATTAATACCATCTAGAAAATTATTAATATATCCCATATTTTCATCTCTAAAAATCATTTTCACAGCTATTCCTTTTTTTACAAATAAATCTTTATTACTTTCTATGATATTCTGAGTACTATCTTGTGAATTATCATCAACAAAAACTACTTCATCAATTTTCTTAGTTTGAGCTAAAATTGAGTCAATTTGTTCTTGTAAGTATTTCTCGCCGTTATATGTCGCTAAAACTACAGACAAGTTAACAATTTCATTTTTCAAATCCACATTTTTCATAATATTTGTTACTTAGCTCCTTTAAAATGAGAGATTTAGTTTTTTCAAAATCTAATATTGAATCATTATCATTTAAACAAATAATCTTATGTTCTCCACTTGAGATGTCCTTCAATACCTCCGGCAACTCAACCTCAAGATTATAATACTTACCAAAATTCGATGTACGAGGCACAAACTCACCTTTACAAATTTGCCAATATCTTACTAGCCAATGACTTATATCAGATTTAGTTCTAAACTTATTTTTTGAGGTTTCTATTACTTTTTTATTTTCAAGTTCTAATACTTCTTTATAAGTTGATTTTTTATAAGAAATAGGTATATGATCATCATAAAATCCTAAGATTCTGCTCCATGGAATTGTTAAAAAATTTTTTGTCAACTGTTTCCCATATTTGATATTAAAAAATTTTGTGAAGTTTTTTAATATTACATCATTTTTTGAAAAATATTCGTTAATAATCTCAACATTATTCAGCACTATGGAATCAATACTATTAATTTTTGGAATTATTGGGCTAAATATCCCAAAATCTCTAGGTAGATTTTTTTTAAAAAAATCTGTTTTTTTTACAGGAGCATTTATTATCATATCATCGTTGAAACTAACAAAATATTCGGATAAAGATTCTATATTTCCAAAATTCAACTCAATCACATTTGAATTAAAAGTTGGTAAAAATTCGGAATCTATAAAATCAATATGTTTTACTACCTGTAATTTATCATAGTCTATATTTAACCACTCAGGTAAATGTCCTTCAGTCACAAAATAGACTTTATTTACCCAAGGAGAATTTTTCTCAACCGATCGGAACCAATATTTCAAAAAATCCCAGTCCCTGTAACGAGATTCCGTGTTAATTGATTTTTGATATCCACGAGAGTATTTTTCTTTTTTTTTAAGCCAAATCTTATCATTACTATCCACCCAGGTAACAATGAAATCAATTTTTTCCACTTCTTATCAATCCCTAACTCGTTTTAGTCTTTTATAATAGTTTTTAATTTCCAGCATATGCGTAGTAATTGATTTTATCTTTGCTATTTCTTTTTCATTTTCTATTTTAGAAAGTCTCAAAGGAATATCATCAATATTTTCAAATCGAAACGACTCAGTTAGCAAATCCTTGCTTCCCACATTTGTACTTACCAATACTGCGGTTCCATAATTTAATGATTCTAATACAATAAAACCAAAAGTTTCTTTCCACATACTCGGTACAATTAACAAATCAATATTACTAAAAATCTCTCTTACATTTTTATTATTAAAACGTCCATGTTGATAAATACCTTCTAGATTTTCATTTGGAACATAACCATAAGTATGAAACTCATAATTATTAGGTAGTAAATCAACTATTTTCAAAAATTCTTCAAAACCTTTATATTCCTTGTCAGGTCCTATGTACCCAATCTTACACTTGTTACCATCCGGTTTCAGTATATTTTCAATAATAATATTCTTGTCTTTGATATCTGATTTTGTAATTGAAATCACTTGACTTAGAGCGGGCACTTCTATATTTTTTTTGAAAACAATTTCTGCTAGTGAGCTATTGAAATGAAAGGCAGTAATCAAAGAAAAAATAGATTTATAATATTTTTTAAGCTCTAAAAAATTCTCTTTTTCTGAATCATCAAGCGATGCTTCGGAAAATTTTTCTTTCATTTCTATACTCATTTTTTTTCTTTGTCTTACTCTTCTCATTACCCATCTAATAGATTTATAAAATGGTGTCTGAAATAGTCTTAATTTAGATGTGGACATAGCAGTTCTCGATACCTTTAGCCAGTTCTCAACAGTGTTATCCTCATCATAAGAACTCCCTTTAAAAAAAAAAGTAGGTTCTGGAAACAATCCATAATAATCGTGGGTTGTATAAATAATAGGAATATCTAACTCTTTTGCACTTTTAAAAAACTCTATATGAATCCCCATAAGAGTATGAACATGAATAACCTCTGGTCTTATTTCTCTTAAAAAATTTTTGTAAACTTCAGTAGAAATAGTTTTCATAAAATCATTGGGTGTTTTAATACCTCCAAATAAAGCTAAAGGCAGACTATTAACAAGTTCATATTTTTTTAAATGAGTATCTTCCTTTTTTTTTATAGACGTCTTATCAGATAGCAAATTTATTCTTCCAGGGTACAATACATAGATATCATCTCCATCTAAGCACTGGGCCTCCATTAAATCACTACTGTACCTTATAAGACCTCCAGTTCTAATTGGACTAAATCCTAAAGTATAGTGTAATATGCGCATTAGAACCTCCTACTAAAAAGTTCCTCGTATTCTTTAATAATTTTTCCCCAAGTAAACGCAGATAGTATTCTCTCCTTTGATGCTAAAGAGTACTCCTCAAAAATTTCATTTGAGAATTTCTCTACTTGATTTATTACATAGTCTAGTTGATTTTTTTTCCAATAGACCGCACTATTTAATCCAACTTCTCGATTAAATCCAACATCCAGTAATAAATTCAAATTAGTTGATGCTAAAGCCTCAAGCAATGAAGGATTCGTACCACCTACTTCATGTCCATGAATATAGGCAAATGCGTTTTCTCTAACGTACTTTAACAAATCTTGATCATAAACTGTACCGACAAATTTTATTCTTGGGTCCAAATCAAATTGTGTTTCACGCTTCAGTTTTTCATAAAACTTGTTTCGTTCAACATTAGTAATTAAAACAAGGTCCTTCTCAGACTTTGATTGCATAAATTCCTTAATCATTACTTCAAAATTATTTTCAGGAACAAAGCGGCCCACAACTAAGTAATAATTCTTCTCGCTAATCTTTTTTTCAGTGAACCACTTTCTCACAACTGAATTATCTTTGGTGAATATCGATTGACCTGTTTCTGTTCCATAGGCAATGTAAGTTGTTTTGGGATGATAATCTTGATAGTTAGCTTGAACATATTTTTCTATATTTTTGCTATCGCAGATTAATAGGTCCGCATATTTAACCATTAAACCTTCCGAATGCTTCCAATAATGCCTTACAGGGTAACTCCATTTAGCTCGCATCCATTCGTGACCATCAGGATTAACAAATAGTCGCCCATCAATTTTTTTTATTCTTTTTTCAAAAAAACCGATGAATGGGCCAATTCTACAGGCCAAGACATAAAAAATTGGTTGAATATCCCTGTTCTTCTTGGCTAATTCAATTGCATAATTTAAAGCTGCAATATCATAATATATTGCTCTAGCTGGTCCTATATTAGGCACGTCAATATTAAAGCACTTTGCGCTATTATACTCAAAGTGCTTATCAGTAATCCCTGATTTTAAAGAATTTTCAGACATGCAAGCGACATGATACTGAATACCTTTGCTTTGTCTATATTCTGTAAGCTTTTCAACAAATGTTTCAAAGCCACCATATTTTGCAGGTATCCCTTTTGATCCAATAATATAAATGTGTTTCAAATTATTCACTTAATATGCCCCGTTTTTTCCGAAAAGAATAGTAATTGTTTTCAAAATAATTTTAATGTCATTGGAAATTGATTGCGTTTGAACATATTCAATATCCCACTCAACCATTTGATTAAAATGTACATCATTACGGCCTCTAACTTGCCATAAACCAGTACATCCTGGTTTAACAAGTAGTCGCTGCGTATCATATGGAGTGTATTCTTTCACTTCGCGAGGAAGCGGTGGCCTAGGACCAACTAAACTCATATCACCATGAATTACATTTACGAACTGGGGTAATTCATCAATGCTAGTCTTACGAATTATTTTTCCAATTTTAGTCACTCGCGGATCTTCTTTAGCTTTAAACATGGCACCTTCAATTTCATTCAAATGAGCAACTTCAGCCAATTTCGCCTCAGCATCTACACACATTGAACGTATTTTGTACATTTTGAAAGTTTTACCATTCTTTCCAACACGGGTTTGGGAAAATAAGAATGGTCCGGTGGGTTCTTCCTTCTTCATCATTATCCAAACAACTAAGAGAATAGGCAAAGATAATATCAAACCAACACTACCACCTACAATATCCATTGCTCGTTTCACAAATAGGAAAAAGAAGTGCTGATTTGTATCTTCAGCATCCATTAATTTGACAGTTGTTTTAATATGCTCAGGATTCAAAAACGTTTCTTCCTTTGAAGTATTTCTACCCATTTCCACCATTCATCATCCCCGTTAATTTTTTTTAAAACAAATATCTAATTTCCGTAGTAATAGTAATATCCCTTATCACTAGCATCCTTAGAGCCGTTATACACAACTCCAAGCACATGTGCTTTGGTTAATTCAAGTAATTCTTTGGCCTTCATCACAGCATCTTTTCTAGTAACATCTTCGCGTACTACTAAGATAGTTCCGTCAGCTTTTGATGATACAATCTGAGCGTCCGTTACGGTAACAACAGGTGGCATATCGAAAATGATAATGTCATACAGACGACTTAATTCATCCATTACAACATCAAACCTTACAGAACCTAATAGCTCTGAAGGATTTGGCGGTTTAATCCCACTAGTTACTACAAACAAGTTAGGAACATGAGTAGCATTCACAACATCACTAACTTGCGTTTCTGTACTTAGAATCGTGCTCAGTCCACGATTATTCGTTAACCCAAATGATTTATGAACAGTTGGTTTACGCATATCTGCATCAACCAATAAAGTTCTTTGACCAGAATTCGCAAAAACAACTGCTAAGTTAGCTGATGTTGTTGATTTCCCCTCTCCAGGTCCAGACGAGGTGATAACAATTGTCTTAATTCGCTTATCTGCAGAAGAAGAAAATTGAATATTCGTTCTGATTGTCCGATATTGTTCAGTAATTGGCGAACTCTGATCTACCATACTAATCAAGCTTACTGCAGAAGTTTCTTGTTCTTTATTATGCTTTTTTGCCATGATATCCTCCTACACCCGTCGCCGTGTTCTTCTTGAGATTTCTTCATTGATATTTTCGGAGCTTGAGCTCTGAGTTTGTGGAGTACCAGGTTGAATTGCTGGTCCAGCACTTGTTTCAGTTGCTTGATTAATTGTTGTCGCTTTTTTAATAGAAGAATTTAATTCTTTGGCAGCCATATTAGGTACTACACCTAATACTGTAAAACCAAGAGTTTCAGTAACAAAACGATCATCTTTAACAGTGCGGTCCAATAGTTCAAATAAGAAGGCTAAGCCAATACCTACTATGAAGCCAAGAACAATTCCAATAGCTAAGTTTAAGGTGTTATTTGGAGAAACAGGAGACATTTCCGCTTGTGCTGAGGAAATAATCGAAATCTGATCAATTGTATTATTCAAAACCTCTGCAGCAGTTGTTTGGAAAATATTTGAAGTGACATTCGCAATATTTTGTGACATCACTGGATCGTCGGTTAAGGCTTGAATATAGAACATCAAGGAATTGTCAGTATTTTGCACAACTGAGATGGCTTCTCTTAAATCTGATGTCGATAAATCATACCCATATTCTTCAGATAAAGATTGTTGCACAGCATCAATCACTCGGTCACTAGTGATTAACTCAGTATAAGTATTAATCATTTGTAAATTCGTATTGACATCATTGACAGTGGTAGTGCCTGAAGCATTCTGTGGTAGCGTCACGATAATTTGCGATCGTGAACTGTATTCTGGTGTAATTACAAAGAAGGTTACTACACTGGCAAGCCCTAACCCGACAAAGGTCAAGGTGATAATCAATGCCAGACGTTTTTTTAAAATGTTAAATATTTCCCTTAAACTAATTGTCTCTTCCATCTTATCTCTCTCTCTTGTATGAATTGCATACTAAATTAATAATTATAAGTCGTTCCGTAATCTGTTGAGCTGGAGCTAGTGCCATAGCCACTATCAGACGAACTACTTGAAGAACTGCTGCTCGAACTTGAGCTTCCGCCCAGTAGACTTAATAAAGTAGCTAGCTGAGCTTCTAACTCGCCACGAATATTAGTGTTAGCAACATTGCCGATACTGCTTTGTAACGAATAGTAATTATCATAATCGGCATCGTTGATTAAAGCACCATCAGCCATTAAATTATTGAACTCTGCTCGAATAGTATCCACTGTTGTGACTTGTTCAGATACATGGTTAAGATATGCATTGGCTAATTCTTTCCAAGCGCCATCTTCAAAGTTGGCAACTTCTGCTTGGACAACAGCAACTTCATCGGCGGTTAAATCATCCCGCATTACTGTGCCCTCAGCATAATTTACCCAATCACTTGGAGCGACTGAGAAAAGAGCGTTGATGGAGTCTTGCATCCGCACTTTGTCTAAAGCTTGTTGCGATAAAGCCAGCAAAGCTGTTTTTTGGTTGGCAATATCTTGTAATGAGCTTGGCAGGTCACTATCAGAAATATCAAAGTCGGAACTTGAGGTTAAAATTTGATTTAGTTGGGTGATGCCTTGATTAATAGTATCAGTTGTAACACCCGCTGTTATAAATTGCTGATTTTCATCGGTAAAGTAGCCGTTGACTGTGGCAGTTAAGGCAGCGATGGTTGCGACACTTTCATCTGCACTGCTTTCAGCATGTTCTACCCTTGCTTGATTAATTCGGCTGGCATAGCTGCGGTACCCAATAAAACAAGTTCCCACTGAAGCTATAATAATGACCCCTACTAAGACCGTTCTCAGAAAGGACGACTTCATTCACTTCACTCCTACAAAAATTATTTTTTTTTGAAAATGAAACTATTATTTCATCCATTTTCATTTTTCTTAAGTTAATTTCATGTTATCCACCCATATCCACAGGCATACCATAACAATTCTACTTTGGCGAAAAACCTTTGTCAATGTAAATCGGATTTAAAAAACTTCAGAAAAACAATTGCTCTTTATATAAAATAGGTTTTTTGAAGTAAAAAATAGCAATTATGACTAATTCCTTAGTTTCCACGGGATTATTCAGTGGATTCTGCTGATAAGCAGAATCTTAATTTTTTTTAAGCTCAGCTATTACTTTTTAAAACCAGCTAAGACTTTTCTTAACTTTCTTAATTTCCGGAATCTCGACTGGATCGCCATTTACCAAATTTCGGGTGATATCCATCATCTCATCGACCTTTTCTTGGCCATAACGCTTGCCAATTTCCTCATAAGCCTCCTGCAAATAAAAATTGCGGCGGTTAATCCCATGAGCATCTGAAGCAACCATATGCAAAAGGTTGCGGTCCATCATGTCAAGTGCAGTTTTCTTAATGGATTTTCCAAATTTTCCGACAATACTTGGGGCGGTCAGCTGAGTCAGCACTCCCATTTCAATAAAAGGTTCTAACCGGGTGATGTCTTCTCTGAATCCAGCGTTCCGTTCTGGATGTACAATCACTGGGACTTTTCCGCGACTCAGGAGTTCATAGAAAACTTCTTCGGCGTAATTAGGGATTTCTGATGAAGGAAATTCAATCAGAATATATGTATTGTCCAAATCGGTGAATAAAATCTCACCCTTATTGATGGCTGGCAGTAAATCGCCAAACAACCGCACTTCCTGACCTTCCATCAAAGTAATCTCAATCTGGTTGTCATCAAAAACTTCTTGTAGCTCGCCAACTTTGCGAATAATATCAGTAGCGTAGTTCAGATAGACACCATTGTGGTGATGGGGGGTGCATAGAATATGGGTGATTCCCTGGCTGACTGCTTTGCGACCCATGTCGAGACTGTCTTGAATCGTTTGGGCGCCATCGTCAACATCCGGCAAGATATGACAATGTAAATCAATCATGCTGCATCTCTCCTCAAGCTTTTCTTGTATTTAATAGGTATGTTTTTTTCAATCTGCTCTACATTATACACCAAAACACTGGTGCTTGCAGTGGATTTTTAAAAACATAACACATTTTCAATCAATCATTTTGCTCATCAGCCAGACATCTAAGAATGTGCCTTCTACTGTAACCGCTCCCCTTTCCATCACAGCCTCTCGTTGAAAGCCGAAATTTTGATAGAGGTTGACAGCCCGTTGATTACGGGCTTGAACGGTTAATTCCAAGCGCCGGGTTATTTCAGTTTCTTGGGCCCAGAAAATTAATTCCTCTAATAAGGCTGTTCCCAAACCAATTCCCCAAAATTCTTTTAAAATGCTGATACCGATTTCGCCGATGTGGGCAATCTTCGGCGAGCTATCACTGTGAATGGAAGCCAAGCCGACGATGGCTTCGTTGGCTAGTGCCACAAACAAGACATTATTCTCGCTTTGGTAAATGGCGGCCAGCTGTAAAGCTTCTTGTTCTTCGGTTAAATTCAAGCCGGTTTCATCCATCACGAGAAAATCGGTTTCGCCACCGATTTTTTTACTGAGGGTTAAAATTGCTGCTGCATCTTCCGGTACAGCCTCTCTGATGGTGATTTCAATTTCTTCTGCCATGTTCTGCCTCCAAATGTGTTAATAATTTATTTTAGCTCAAGGGAATAATTTGGTAAACTGAGGAAAAGGATTTTTATTTAAATAGCAGGCACATTTTTTCAACTTCTTATTTATATAACAAATTTGGTCATGTAGAGTAAGCTTATAATGAAATTTGCGAAGGCTTACATAGAAAAGGGGTACACTGTGAAACATAAAAAACGCTGGCTGATAATTCTCGGCCTTTTACTTATTTTAGGGTTAGGCTTTTTGATTGTACGGGACAATCATCAGGCGCTTGTTCATTTGCTTCATCCGCAAATTTCTTCAAAGGAATTGCTGGCGGATTTTCGAGCCCATCGGTTTGGAGATGGTTTTGTGCTGATTGCCTTAATTATGGTGATGTGTGCTGTACCGGGGGTGCCGAATTCTGTTGTCTGTATTTTTGCGGGAGTCTGTTATGGTCCGCTATGGGGCTTGGCAATTAACTTGGTTGGCAATGTCGGCGGCAATTTACTCAGCACGCTGGTGACTAAAAAATTTGGCGTCTCTAAAGATACTCAGAAAATTGCCCATATTATGGAGGATATTTCTAATTTTAAATATCCTTTGGTTGGAGTGACCATTGGCTACATGGTGCCCTTTATCCCCTCTTTTTTAGTGAATTATACTGCGGCTCATTTAAAATTTAGATTTCCTGCACTGCTGGCAGCTATTGTCTTAGGCTGTTTGCCTAGTTCTTATCTCTATGCCTTTGGTGGAGATGCGATTTTTAATGGTTCCCATGAAAAAGCTATTGCAGCGATTGCCGCTGTGCTTTTATTGGTTTTACTGTATGGTTTTATTCGCCGGCGCCATCGCCAAGCGCCGAAAACTAAAAAAAGCTGAGACATATGAAGCGCCCCTCAAAGGTTAGGCTTAAAACTAACTTTTGAGGGGCGCTATTTTTACTTAATCCGCCGACAGCAATTCTGATTTTTTAATTTTAGCAAAAATTCTTTTTTCAAAGTCGTGGCTTTTTGCGCCGTTACTTTGAAAATCAATTTGCCGTTGATTTTCGTTGTGCTCATTTTTTTCGATAATTAATTCAAGGTAATCCTCTGGCAAGCTATCCTCTAAAAGCGTGCCCCACTCAATGACCGATAAACCCTCGCCTTCAAAATATTCATCTAAGCCAAGATCATCTGTTTGTCCCATGAGGCGATAGACGTCCATATGATAAAGTGGCAGGCGGCCGTTTTCATATTCGCGAATAATGGTGTAAGTCGGACTTTTTATCATCTGGGAGATGCCTAAGCCCTTGGCGATTCCTTTGGTCAGGGTTGTCTTGCCAGCGCCTAAATCACCGGTCAACACCAAATTGTCACCGGCTGCAGCGACTTGGCCGATAATTTCCGCTAATTTTTCAGTGTCTTCTAAATTTTTAAGCAGCATAATTTTCTCCTTAGCGCATCCAATTTTTCCTAGCATAGCACGGATTGACCGAAAAAATAAACTACTTTCTTTTCGCAAAAAAAGCTGCGGACTAATTTCAACAGCCAATTAAGGAAAAGAACGGTTTTTTCGTGACAGGTTTGCCTACAAAATTACCGATTTCACTTAAATTGGTGCAAATTAGCTCGCAGCTAACCAATTTGGCCTTTTTTAGTCCAAAAGTGTTTGAGTTGCAGTGATAATTGCCAGTTTATAAACGTCTTCTTCGTTCGCTCCCCGAGATAAATCGGAAACTGGTTTATTTAAGCCTTGCAAAATTGGTCCGATTGCTTCAAAGCCGCCGAAACGTTGAGCGATTTTATAGCCGATGTTGCCTGATTGTAAATCTGGGAAAACAAAGACAGTTGCTTGGCCGGCCACTTCAGAATTTGGTGCCTTTAAAGCCGCTACTGAAGGGACATAAGAGGCGTCAAATTGTAATTCGCCGTCAGCTTTTAAATCAGGAGCCATTTCATGGACTAATTTAGTTGCTTCAATCACTTTATCAACTTCTGGTGATTTTGCTGAACCCTTTGTTGAGAAGCTAAGTAAAGCAACTTTAGGGTCGATGTCAAACAAGGCCGCTGTTTTAGCAGAATCCACTGCGATTTCAGCCAACTCTTGTGCATTTGGATTAATATTGATACCGCAGTCAGAGAAAATGTATTTTTCTTGGTCACGGCCACGAACCATTAGCATTGCGCCACTCGTACGGCTGATACCAGGTTTTGTTTTAATAATTTGTAAGGCAGGACGTACTGTTTCACCCGTTGAATGAATGATTCCGCTGACCATGCCATCAGTAATGCCCATGTATGTCAACATCGTACCAAAGTAATTGACGTCTTTTAAAATCTTTTCAGCGTCTTCTTTGGTCACTTTACCTTTACGGCGTTCGACAAAGGACTCAACCATTTCGTCCCAACGATCAAATTTATCTGGGTCAATGATGGTAAATCTTTCCGTTTTCAATCCACGGTCATGAGCGGCTGCAACGATTTCTTCTTTGTTACCGATTAAAACCGGTTCCAATAATTCCTCAGCGTATAAACGCGCTACAGCGCCCAAGATACGCGGATCAGTTGCTTCTGGAAAAACGATTTTAATGTTACGGTCTGCGATTTTTTGTTTCATACTTTCAAAAAGTTCCACGGGATTTCCCTCCACACAATTTATAATTACCCACATATACTAACACAAATTGAATACAGTTTCCAGAACTGTGTTAGCTATCTTAACTGAATTTTTTCAAGATTTCACGAAAAAAATTTTGTTTTTATTGTAACAGACAAGAATAATTTTAAACAGAAGCCGGTAGCCGCCAATCAATTGGTGTTTCTCCTAGAGCAATCAGTGCTTGATTAGCTTTTGAAAAGGGTTTAGAGCCGAAAAACCCACGATAAGCCGACAGCGGACTAGGATGCGGCGCCATCAGGATAATATGGCGGTTGCCGTCAATCATCTTGGCTTTTTCCTGAGCCGGTTTACCCCACAAAATAAAAACAATTGGCTGCTTTCGTTCATTTAGTTTTTCAATGATGGCATTGGTCAGCTCTTCCCAGCCGTGATTTCGATGAGAATTGGCTTGACCGTTTCTCACTGTCAAAACGGTGTTCAATAAAAGCACGCCTTGTTTGGCCCAAGCAACTAAATTACCATGCTTAACTGGCTCAATACCTAAATCATTCTGCAGCTCCTTGTAAATATTAACTAACGAAGGCGGGATTTTAACTCCCAGCTGTACAGAAAAGGCTAAGCCATGGGCCTGATTCGGTCCATGATAAGGATCTTGCCCTAGCATCACGACTTTGACCTTTTCATAGGGCGTCAGCTCCAAGGCTTCATAGATGTGATACATATCCGGATAAATCGTCTGACTCTGATATTCCTGTTTCAAAAATTGTCGCAGCTGCTGGTAGTATGGTTTTTGAAATTCCTCGGCTAAAATTTCCTGCCAGCTATTCTCAATAATTGTTTTCATTTTTCCTCCTTCTCTGCTATGTAGCTTGGGTCCTGTAATATTTTGCGGCTCAATAAAAGACAGCTGACTAACACTAGCTGATACAGGGTGAACAATCCAATAAATTCAATTTTTTTCAGACTCCAGGTTAAAAAGATTATGTCCAATACCCGCAGTGGATCTGTTAGAAAATAAATCGAATGCAGCCGTGGTGCAAAACGGCCGGCATACATGGCCAGTGCGGATAAAATACAAATGGTCACTACAAAAATTGGTCGAAAATATTTCCCCAGTGAAAAGCGCTCTTGGTAAAATTTGGCCAGCAGCAGCATTTGCGTGAAGCCCCAGCTTAAAAAGGCCACTACTACAATGGCCAACAATAAAATTTGACCCCAGCCGAATAAATTTTCTTGGCTGACCCGAGTGGCATTGTCATAGAGCTGATATAAATCCGTGTGAACGATGTCCGTGCCTAAATAAGGGATGTTGGGGAAAAACAGCAGCCAAAATGCTGAGGCCCCTAAAAGCAGAAATTTATTTTTCAACTTAGGTATTTGAAATGCTATTTCTATGGGAATGTAGGCCAAAAAGCCATTTAATACTAAAAAGTCAAAGGGGGTGTCATAGGTGATTGCGATTAACAAGACCACCATTCCCCGAATTAGCCAGCGATAAATAGGTTTTCCTCCTCAAAATTTCTCAAGTTTTATTATGCCAGTTCTGCTGGGAAATTTCTACTTGGAAGTTGATGAGATTCTCGGTAAATAACAAGAAAACTCACGAAAAATATGATAAACTGGATTGGTGGAAGGTTGGTGTAAAATGATAAAATTAATCGCCTCAGATATGGATGGCACTATACTAAATACGCAAATGCTGATTTCAGAAGAAAATGCACAGGCTGTAAAGGATGCCCAAGCACAGGGCATTGAGTTTATGGTGGCGACTGGTCGCAATCGCCAAGAAGCTCTATCAGCACTGGATGACGCTGGGATTCACTGCGCTATGATTTGTTTAAATGGCGCTCAGGTCTTCGATAAAGAAGGCAACATCCTCTTTAATGCGACGATTTCAAAGGAAGAAACCTTAAAAGTTCTCGATGTTTTAGATCAGGCCGGTATCTATTACGAAGTTGCCACCAATAACGGTGTTTATTCAGAAAATCAGACCAAACGAATCGAAAGCTTTGTCGCAATGATTACAAGCCATTTAGAACATATCACCTATAAAATGGCCGTGGCGATGGCTTCAGCTAATTTAAAGCTACTGTCGATTCATTACGTGGACAGTATCCGAGAAGAATTGAAAAATCCGGATATCGAAGTCTTAAAGGTTATCTGTTTTTCTATTGAAGGCGGCAAAATTTTAGAACCTGTCGGGGAAAAAGTTTCCGCATTAGGCAGCGTTGTCGTGACTTCTTCAGGCTTTAATAATATCGAAATCAATCACAAGGATGCCCAAAAAGGGATTGCTTTGCGACATGTCGCCAAAGACCGGGGCATTGACTTAGACGATGTGATGGCCATCGGTGATAATTTCAATGATGTCAGTATGCTGCAGATTGCTGGTGTCAGCTTTGCCATGGGCAATGCTGAACCGGGAGTCAAAAATTTTGCAAAATATGAAACAGACACCAATTTAGAAAATGGTGTCGGCAAAGCAATTAAACGGGCGATTGCCGAAAATTTGTAAGCTGTAATTGGGTTGTTGAGGAGGTGTCATAGTGGCAGAATATTTTATTCAAGAGCGGCAGTTGAGTAGCGTGACCCGCACCATCGTCAAAGACGAAGCTGGAAAATCGCTTTTTCTTTTAGTAGGACGCTGGGGCACTCGCGGCGATGCCCTCTCCTTATATACGATGAATGGTGAATTAGTCGCCAGCATCAAACAAGTCGGCCTAACCTTTGGCACCCGCTTTGAACTCTATTCCCATTTTAAAAAGGTCGGCACGATGCAAAAAATCTTTAACTGGCCGGGGGATTTTTATTATATCCGCCAGCTCCATTGGACGGCTCAGGGAAATATTTACAATCATCAGTATAAAATCCATCATTTCAATAAAAAAATTATGACGATGGATAAAGCTTCAATGCTGACGGGCGATTATTATGTCTTAGATATCCCGGATACCAGAGATGCGCCGGTCTGTATCTGTGTTGCAGCGGTGTTGGATTATTGGCTCTATAATCGCAAAAAAACTTTAAGTCCAAGCAACAACAGTTTTGTCTGGGCATTGGACTAAACAAAAAAAACGATTTTTCACCCCTCCGCATTTTAAAAATTCGGAAGGAAATGAAAAATCGTTTTTTCTATTTAGAAATTATAGTTCTTTTTGCATGTGCTCATAAAGATGACCGCTTAAAATTTTCTCCCCCACCACTTTAAAGCCTTGGCGGGTGTATAATTTTTTGGCAAGGGGATTGCCGGTGTCCACGCTGAGTCCGATAATTTTTTTATCGGCTTTATGGGCTAATTGCGGCAAAGCACTCAATAACGACGAGCCAATGCCATGACCTTGAAAACGAGGATTGACAGCAATCGAATCTAAATACCACTCATTCGGGAAGGTTTCTTTTTCAATAAATAGCTGCTGGTCGCTGGGAACCTTGTAGGCTGGCAGTAGCTTTTGAAAGGCTTGGTCAATCTGATCTTCCTGATCGTCGCCATAGCCAAAGGAAACTCCGGCGACTTGGCCATCAATTTCATCGACTAAGCCATTCCCGTATGCATAACGATAAGTGGCATCCTCCATCGCCTCCAGCATAATTTCTTTGGTCAAATCAGCTCCCTGTTCTTTGACAAAGTCTAGTTCCATATCTTTAAAAATAATCATCAACAGGTCAACAATTGCTGGTCCGTCTTCTCTTTTAGCAAAACGAATCATAGTTTATCTACTCCTTCTCACTAAGTTAGCTTCAGGCGCTAGCTTTTGCTAGTTTTCGCTTTCGATTTTTTGGGTAACAAAATAGCCGTTGCTTGGTTTGCGGTCAGCTATCTCATGACAATAAGGGCATTCAATAATCTCATTGTCCACTTTATGTTCTACCACATGGGTTACCTCATAAAAATTAAAGGTGTGACCACAGTGGGGGCAAATCATCTTATCCATTTTCTTCACTTCCCTCTGATTTTCTTCTGGAAATTATTCATGCAGTTCTAAAGGCAGTCCGTCTGGATCAAAGAAGAAGGTCATCTTTTCACCGGTGAAATCATCTATCCGCACCGGCTCGCACACAATACCTTTTTCAGCTAGTTCAGCAATCACTGACTCAATATCACTGACTTTAAAGGCTAAGTGCCGCAACCCTTTTGCCTCTGGATAATTCGGTCGCGGTGGCGCAGCTTTGATTCCAAAAATTTCTAGCTCACTGCTGCCCAGCTTTAAATCTAATTTGTAATCATCCCGTTCTGCCCGATAATTTTCCCGCAGCACCTCAAAGCCCAACAAGTCGACATAGAAATGACGGGCCCGCTGGTAATCACCGACGATAATTGCCACATGATGAATCGTTTCTAACTTCATCAGACACCAACCTTTCTTAGCTAGTTTACCGTAAAATGAAAATTTTTGCTTGTTAGAAAGCCAAAAATTCTCAGGAAATTAAAAAAATTTCAGAAATAATACAGCGAAAACGAGCTTTATCTTCTAGATAACACAAAAAGACTGCAATCAGGCGGCCAGCTGGTTTATCCATCTCCAGCTGACCGCTTGTTGCAGTCTAAAGTGTGTCAGTCACTTTTTAGAAAATGACTGTTTCAATTGTTTCGACATATTTGGCGCTATCAGGTGCAACAAAAAGCTGTTCACGGTTTTTCTCAAAAATCCCCAGCTCGCAAATGCCGCTCATCGCTTGGCGAACTGCTTCTTCTGTCAAGCTTTCAGAAGCTAGCGTAGGTCTTAAGGTATGTTTTTTACCGGCTTCGTTTAAGAAGGTTAAATGTAATTTTTTCATGGTCTTGCTCCTTTTCTTTTAATTAAATCGGTTCATAGCGGGTGACTTCTGTTTTCAAAGTGCCTAAATAGGTTGTGTCCTCCGGCGAAATCTGATGCATAATCTCGCCAAGTTTTTGAATCGCTTCAGGGTCAGGATTTAAAACGACGTCGTTAAAGTGCTGCTTAGTAATTTTTTCACTGCCAAAGGGTGTCAGCTCAATCGATAATTTGGTACTTTCCAGTGTTGCCATAATAGTGGCCTCCTAAATTTTTTTGGTAAGTTCGCGCGATGACTTACACTATATACACAACTTCAGAACCGAAAAAATCAACACCTAAGCTAAAATTTTTTTCAATTTGCGACAGATTTTTATTTTCAAGCGACTGACCACCGTGGTACTCACCTGCCAAAATGCTGCAATTTCTCTTTGGGAATACCCCGCCAACCGCAATTCAATATAAATCCGCTCCCTTTCCGTAAAAGCCGTCTTCAAAGTCAACACATCCTTCAGCTCACAAATTTCTTCAAAGGACCAGCCGGTGGTCTCCTCGTATTCCGTCAAACTTTTTTCCCTTAGCTGGCGCCGCCAATGATTGCGTCGCAGCGTCTGAATATCCCAAGTAAAGCGCTGAAATAAAAAGCCCTGCCACTGTTCAAAGTCTTTTTCAGGATTGGCTTGTAACCAGTCGTATAGATTTAGTCGCAAAATTTGCAGATAGTCATCATACTCAGGATGTGTTTCAAAAATTAACAGGCGGCTTAAGATGCCCTTTAACATTTTTTCGGCCTGCAACAAGGTTTGATTGTAATCCATTTTCTATTGCTCCTCTATTTTTTTAATCAACCGGTTGTTGACGCCAGTATAGCGGAACGACAATTCCCCATCGGCTTGAAATCAGTCCAAAAAGGGGGAATGTTGAAGTTCTCCTGAAAATTCCGTAAATTTCCAGACTAATTCCAAAAAAGATTTGAAAAGAATTTATTTCTGAAAATCGCTGTTCTCGCAAATCGATTTTCAATCTATTAAAATTGTTATAGATTAATTAATCACCTTCAATCAATTGAATGAGATGGCCAATCATTTGAAAAAGGAAGCTAGCGCATAGGTTAAAACAACAGCTAAGACTCAACAGAATGTCTGCTGAAAAGAAAAAACCAGTAACTTTTAATTTCTCAAGGGAAAGTTTAAAACATTACGAACTCGGATAATTATCAAAATCAAAACTGGATTTATGAAAACTGGATTTATGAAAACTGCACTAGGTAAAACATGCCACAGACTTTAGGATGGAGGAAAAAAATATGGATAAATCAACCGATACTTCTAATCAAAATGAAAAAACCGGCAGCCAAAGTTTCCAGCAGCTCAACGCCCTTTTGAAGAAGGGCTATTCCATCGCAGAAGCCGCTTCACAGGCGGCAAAAGGTTTGATTCCCAGCACAATCAGTCCGATTGACAATCGTATTTTGGCCATTTTGCCACTTCATCAGGCCAAGCGACAAAAGCAGTCCTTAATCGTCTCAGACGGCTGTGTCAAACTGATTTTAGAATCCCCTAAAAATTGCTTGGACAAATTACTTTTTTATCAACTGGGGGTCAAGGAACCGCAAGCCTTTTTCGCCAGCTTTAGAAACTTCATCGGTAATTGCCGCTACAAACTCCCTTGCGCTACAGTCAACTTCACCTTATTTTCTATTGAATCCGTCGAAAATGGCGCCTGGCTGAACATCAGCACAATTAAAGACATCCAATACCAAGAAAAAGGTGCCCAGATTCAATTGCTGGATGGCTCGATTCTGCCAATTTTCACCTGCAAGCGCTCCTTAAGCAATCAATTGAAATTGGCGTATCAATGTGCCTTTATCATTAAGCTGAATTTCAGCATTCTACTGCAAATAACCGATGTGCCCAGCATTAATGAGCTACTGAACGTTCCGGTTAATGATTTTAATAAAAAAATTCTCGATGACATTGGGAATACCGACTGGCCCCGCAGCTGGGAGTTCTCCCAGTGTTATCAAGAAAATGTCTTCAGTGCCCGTTTGAAAAAAGAACGTTAAGAGTAATAGATTTTTATTTTAAACTTGTTGGTAGGCTTTGCTATGTAGCACCGTGTTAGATTTTGCAGTCTCTTACGATTCAGACTCTACTGACAATCACCTAGATTTCTTAAACCTGATTTAGCAGAATTAAAAGTACACAAAAAAACGAGCTGCAACATCAGCCAGTTTGCAACAATTAGTCAGGCAGCTCAAGCCAGTAAAATGGCTCGAAAACTAATAATTGCAATGCTGATGTTACTGCTCGTTTTTATTTTATAGTTGAGTAGCTAATCTAAGTTTATCCTTATTTTGCTAAATCAAGCGTTAGAAGATTACTCTGTAATCCCTAATTGTTCGTCGGCAATTGCTTTGACCCGCGCGATTTCTTCAGCAGAAACGCTTTGGTAAGAAACACCGTCTTGCATAAAGCCGGTTCCTTGTAATTGATCGCCGACAATATTCGTGAAACTATTGCGATAATTCAAGGCAATTGACGTCATTTCATCAAAGGTAAAGTCGGTTGTCATATTGCTAGAAATCGCATTTAAAATGCTTTGATATTCCGTCACACCAGACAGGCTCAATACTTTTTGAGCAATCGCTGCGATAACTTTTCTTTGCCGTTCTTGACGGCCATAATTACCATTTGGATCATCGTAACGCATTCTAGAATATTTCAAAGCGTCTTCGCCATTCAAGTTGATGGTACCAATGCTAAAGTTGGTGCCTTCATAATCAAAGGTGAAGGAATTGTTCACAGTAATGCCGCCAACCGCGTCTACCAATTCTTCTAATCCAGCCATGTTAATCGTGATGTAATGATCGACTGGCACACTCAATAGATTTTCAACAGTGTCCATCGCCATCGCCACTCCACCATAGGCATAGGCAGCATTTAATTTTTCAGTGGTGCCATGACCCACGATTTCCGTGTAGGTGTCCCGTTCAAGGGAAATCATCGTCGTTTGACCTAATTGCGGATTGACAGTTGCCAAAATCATCGTATCAGACCGACCTTGTTCATCGCGACCTAATGCGCCTGTATCAATTCCTAATAAGAGGACTGAGAAGGGCTCTTGTTCTGAAATTTCAGCTGTCGTACCAGTTTCTTCCCGCAAAGTGGTGCTCCGCTCTGCACTTGCATAAGTGTCATTCGCAGAACTTTTTACATCATAATATATTTTTGCAGCCACTCCGACAACACCAATAAAGGCTACTAGTAATACGCCAAAAACCCCTAAGATTACTTTCTTCTTCGTAGACATTCCTTCGACTCACTTTCCCTGTTACTAATTATAATTAATAAGTATACTGTAGTTTTCCCACAAAATCATTTCTTTTTTTGAAAAGACTACTTTGCAGCAACTTTTTTCAGCTGTTTGCTACGCAATTGTCCGCAGGCTGCATCAATGTCAGTGCCGTGTTCTTTACGAATCACACAGTTGACGCCGTTTTTCTTAAGAACATCATAAAATTTTAAAACATCCGCCTTCTCACTGCGGGAATATTGATCGTGCTCGCTGACTGGATTGTAAGGAATCAAATTAACATAGGCGAGCTTTTTCTTATCCTTCAATAAATCCGCCAGTTGTTGAGCGTGTTCAGGTCGGTCGTTGACATTATTTAGCATAATATATTCAAAGGTGATGCGACGATTCGTTTTTTCAATATACTCATCGATTGCTGCCATCAATTTTTCAATCGGGAAGCTGCGATTGATACGCATAATAGAAGTCCGCAACTCGTTATTCGGCGCATGTAAAGAAATCGCCAAGTTTACCTGTAGGCCATTTTCAGCGAACTCTTTGATTTTGTGGGCCAAGCCGCTGGTAGAAACAGTGATGTGGCGGGCCCCGATTGCCAAGCCTTTAGCATCATTGATGGTATGCAGAAAATCAATTAGATTATTGTAATTGTCAAAGGGTTCACCGATGCCCATGACAACGACATGGGACACCCGTTCCTCTTGGCCCCGCTCATCAAAATAGTGTTGAACCTGCATGATTTGAGCGACGATTTCACCGGCGGTCAAGTCCCGCTGCTTTTTCAAAAGACCACTAGCACAAAACGTACAGCCGATATTGCAGCCGACCTGTGTGGTGACACAGACAGACAAGCCGTATTCTTGTCGCATCAGTACGGTTTCAATCATTAATTTGTCCGGCAATTCAAATAAATATTTTACCGTGCCGTCATTTGATTCTTGGACAATCAATTGCTTTAACGGATTGATAACAAAAGCTGCCTCTAATTTTTCAATCAAGGCATGGGACAGGTTGGTCATCTCGCTAAATTGGTCTACCCGTTTTAAATAAAGCCATTCCCAAACTTGGGTGGCCCGAAATTTCTTTTCCCCCTGCTCTTCAAACCAGGTGATTAATGCTTCTTTATCTAATCCATAAATCGATGTTTTTTCCAAAATATTGCCTCTTTCTCAGAATTCCTCTGTTCAATCTCCTCTGCTACTATATAAAAATAAAACTAGAAAAGCAACCTGCTGCAAAAAATTTAAACTTCTGTTTATTTCTGAAAAAGGCTTGATAAATAGCTCTTAATCAGCTTTTTAAAGATTCCCGCAATCAAAAAAATAGACAACGTAAACTTTTATTGTCAACTTTTTTTAAATACGCTGAAACCCGCCTTTTGTTGGTATACTTAATGCAGGAGGTGGCAAAATGAAAAATAATTTGGTGGCCGCGTTGGCGAAATTTGATTTATTTGGTAAAGACTCCAGTACAATTGTCCTGATGGGAGTATTTTTAGTTCTGCTCTTTTTTGTCATAAAGTTTGCCGTTCGAGAAGGGATTAACAGCTCGCAATTGGTGAAGAAAAATCAAGAAAAAGATTAAAAACTGCAGGAAGTCACAGGCCAAGCTAAGAAACTTGGCTGTTGCTTCCCGCAGTTTTTTTAGGCGGTTACTTGACGATAAACTTTATTAAAGTAGAAGATGCGGGCAATTAAGTAATAAATCACTTGAATAAGCACAAACACACCTAAAACTTCCCAACCCGCCAGCTGCATATCCATGTTAAAGACATGATACATCGCCGTGAGGGCCACCGCTCCGTGAATCACCGAGACAATAATCGGCGTGAAAAAGAGGATGCCGACCTGTTGATAAATCATTTTTTTCAATTCTTTTTTCGATAAACCTAGCTTGTAAATCATCCGGAATTTTTCCACATCGACATCCATATCACTATACAGACGGAAATAAAGGAAGCTACCAGCTGAAACAAAGAAGACAATTCCGATGAAGATACCGACAAATAGAATTGGTGCGTATCCGTCTAAAGTTGTTTGTCGTAGGAAGGTTTTCGGTTGTGTATCGGCAAACTCAGCGAAGATTTTCTTACCGGTCGCAACTAGGGCATCATAATCTGTACCAGGGGCCACCCAATTTGTCGATTGGTATTCTGTCATCTCGCTAGTATTAACAGAATCTGGTACTAGGTAGTAATTACTGAAAGCAGAGACAACTTGCGTTTGCTCTGTCCCTTTCACTGTGTAATCCGTGCCATTGATGCTAACAGAACTTGGAGCCTCGCCAGTTGCAAAATTCGTGCTGGATAAAGCTAAAACTTCACCATCAGCTAAACTTAGTTCTGGCAAATCAGCTAAGTTTGCCAATTGATTGTATTCAGAAACTGTCATGTATTGATTGCCGCTGTTTGCATCTAAAAAGTAATGAACAGTTGTTGAGTCAACCGAAATATTATCTTCGGCAAACAATTGATTCACCTGCGCCACTTCTTGGTCTAATTCCGCAGAAGGGGTGTTGTACACTGTGACTTCATAAGGATTCAAATCCATTTGACCTACTAATAATTCCTGCAGACCATATAAAGTCCCAATGGCCGCAAAAGCTACCGTTGTAATAACGGAAACTAAGAAGAAGGAACGGGCATTGTCTTTCATTCTAAATGACAGATCTGAAAAGACAATCATATTCGTTTTTTTCCAAAATAACTTTTGGCGCTTTTTCAAGGATTCAATCAAGCCAACACTAAATTGGTTAAAGAATAAACTCGTCCCAACGATGACGACAAAAATCACTGGTATCATCACGATTGGCACCATTTGTCCGGGGACTAAAATCGCGACTGCATAGCCGCCGCCAATTAAAATCACTGATAAAATAGCTTTTAGTAATGAAGGCTTGATAACTCCTTTACCAAATTCACCGGCTTTTAATAATTCCTGTAAAGATAATTTTGGCAGGCGGAATTGAATGAAAAAGGAAATCGCTAAAAATAAAATAAAGAAGGACACAATAGTAATTAAAATGGCCTGTGTTGGAAAATAAAAACCAAAGTCAACGTGGACTAAAAATTTAGAAATCCATAAAATAACTTGCGAAAAGCCAATCCCAAAGATGCTACCGAAAATTGTCGCAAAAAAACCAATCACGAGATTTTCAATAAACACCATTTTGCGCAGCTGCTTGGGACTCATCCCTTGTATCATTAGCACGCCAAATTCTTTTTTTCGGGATTGCAAGAAGACATCCATTGAATACAGCACGAATAAAAAGGCAAAGCCGTAAATAATCACTGCAGCAGCGGTCATGCCCGTCTGTACGCTGGAATTCAGCCCATCTGACAAAGAGGGATGTTGCGCAAAAACATTAAAGGTAAAAAAGACCATTACAGAAAACATTGTGCTTAAAAAGTAGGCCATGTAAAGATGGCGATTGCGAATGGTATTGCGGATGACTAATTGATTAAAACTCATTGTCGACACCCTCAATTCTGGCTAGCTCGGTGATAATCCGGTCATAAAAGCGCCCTTGATTGCCATCATTATGCATTTCATCAACAAGTTCTCCATCTTTAATGAAGACAATCCGTTGACAAAAGCTAGCGGCCAAAGGATCATGAGTAACCATCAAGATGGTGGCTTGTTCTTCTTGGTTTAATTGGCGCAATAGGCCCATAACATCCCGCGAAGATTTTGTATCCAAATTACCCGTTGGTTCATCGGCCAACAATAATTCTGGATGATGAATCATCGCTCTGGCGACGGCCACCCGTTGCGCTTGACCACCAGAAATTTCACCGATTCTTTTTGGTAATAATGTTTCAATGCCTAAGCGGGGAGCTAAATCCCGCACTTGTTTTTTCATGCGGCTGACTTTTTCACCGTCTAGAGTCAGCGGTAAAACAATATTTTCTTCCACTGTTAAGGTTGGCATTAAATTAAAACTTTGGAAAACAAAGCCTAATTCTTTACGGCGAAACTTGGCAATTTCTTCTTGATTTAAAGTATTTGGGTTCTTCCCATTTAGCATGATGCTGCCGCTAGTCGGCTGATCGATAGTCGCCAAAAGGTTTAAGAAAGTTGTCTTCCCACTTCCTGAAGGTCCCATGATTCCGATAAATTCACCATCTTCAACCGTCAGATTAATGCCCTTTAAAGCTTCATATTGTAATTCATTGCCATATACTTTTCTAAGATTCTCAACTTGTAACATCGTCATTACTCCCTTATGTATCATTCTCATTGTTTGTTAGAAACTGTTAGCCGCTTCTTTTCAAAACAAGGTCAGTATTTCATCCATCGCCTACTATACTCGTTTCAAAAAAATTAGACCATGTAATTTTATTACTTTTCTCTTACAATTTTGCAAGAACTTCAAATTGTCTTTCTAACAAGCCTTCTGGGAAAACTATACGGCTGGCTGACCTTAATTTCATGGGAATAAAGTTTGACTGACGCCTCAGACTTTAGTTGTAGACAAATTGTTTAGTTATTTATAAGCTGCTAGAGAGCAAAAAAAGAGCCCAGTCCCCACTAGGCTCTTTTGCGACACAAAGGTCATTTATAATTGTGCTTTTTCATTTTCTTAAACTTTATCCTTCAGTATCCCGTTTGGCTTTAATTTCTTTAGTCAATAATGGAACAATTTTGGTGGCATCGCCAACGACACCAAAGTCAGCAACATCAAAAATTGGTGCAGACTCATCTTTATTGATGGCAATGATAATATCACTTTCCTCCATGCCGGCAACGTGCTGAATTGCACCTGAAATACCGCTGGCAATATAAAGATTTGGCCGAACAGTCTTACCGGTTTGCCCAACTTGCCGATCTTTTTCCTCCCAGCCGGCATCAACCGCTGCCCGTGAAGCTGAAACCGTGCCGCCTAAAACATCAGCTAATTCTTCTAGCAGCTTGAAGTTATCAACGCTGCCCATGCCTCGGCCACCGGAAACCAACACGTCAACATCCATGATGTCCACCCGTTCAGTTTCTTTTTTAATGACTTCTAAAATTTCAACATTTTGATAATTAGCTAGATTAGGCACGCCGTATTTCACCACTTGGCAATCAGGGTTTGCCATTTTTTCAGCCTGCTTCATGACACCGGGACGAACTGTCGCCATTTGCGGGCGATGATTTGGACAGAGAATCGTCGCCATCACATTGCCGCCGAATGCTGGCCGAGTCATTAATAAATTATTGGTTTTTTCCTGCACCTCTAAACGCGTACAGTCAGCTGTTAGTCCAGTGCTGCAGCGAGCTGCTACCCGAGGAGCTAAATCCCGACCGATTGCTGTCGCACCATATAAGACAACATCTGGTTTGTATTCATTGACGACTTCTGCCATCGAATGGGTATAAGGTTCTGTCATGTACGTTTCTAACGCGGGATCTTCAACGACAATCACTTTATCAGCGCCGTGAGTGGCTAATTTATCCACGAGGGCTTCCAAATGATTTCCCAAAACGACCGCCGTGACTTCCGTATTTAAAGTGGCGGCTAACTTTTTGCCTTCACCGAGTAATTCATAGCTGACCCGAGCAATCTCGCCGTCCACCTGTTCAACAAAAACTAAAACGCCTTTATAATCTTTCATATCCATTTTCTCACCTCCGAATGATTTAAATGATGTATTTGGTTGCTAGTTTATCCATCAGCCATTCCACAGACTCCGCCACATCAAGATTGACTACAGTGCCGGCGCCTTTAGCTTCTTTATCATAAGATTTAAAGACGCGTGTTTTAGAGCCTTTCAAGCCGATTTGATCATCGGCTAAATCTAAATCAGCCTTGGTTAAAATGTGAATTTCTTTAGCGTAAGCATCAATAATTCCCCCTGGCGTCATATAGCGGGGCGCATTTAATTCAGAAAGCGCCGTAATCAGACAAGGCAGCTTAGCTTTTATCAGATGATAGCGGTCTTCAAATTGGCGCTTAACGATGATGCTATCTTCTTCCATTTTAATATCTTCAGCGTAACTAATATTGGCAAGGCCGAGGTGTTCAGCAATTTGTGGGCCAACTTGAGCTGTGTCCCCGTCAATCGCCTGCCGACCAGTAATAATCAAGTCATAGCCGCCGATTTTTTTAATTGCTGAGGCAATCGTATTACTGGTAGCGTAAGTATCCGCACCACCAAAGGCCCGATCAGAAATCAAATAGGCTTCATCTGCCCCCATTGCCAAGGCTTCCCGCAAAGCAACGTCTGCCTGCATGGGTCCCATGGTCACAACAGTGACGGTTGCGCCAAATTGATCTTTTAAGCGCAGAGCTGCTTCCAAGCCGGCCTTATCATCAGGATTAATAATGGTCGGCACGCCTTTACGAATTAGAGTGCCTGTTTCAGGATCAAATTTTACTTCCGTTGTATCGGGAACTTGTTTTATACATACAAAAATATTCATCGAATCATTTCCTCCTGTCTTATCGTAACATTGCGCCGGAAATAACCATCCGCTGCACTTCACTGGTACCTTCATAAATTTCGGTAATCTTCGCATCCCGCATCATCCGTTCCACCGGATAATCACGAATGTAACCGTAACCGCCGTGCAATTGAACACATTTCGTCGTCACAGACATCGCCGTTTCAGAAGCAAATAATTTTGCAATAGCAGCTTCTTCAGAGAAGGATTTTTGATGTTCCTTGGCATAGGCTGCCTTATAAACTAACAGCCGTGCTGCTTCAATTTGGGCTTTCATATCAGCTAATTGGAACTGAGTGTTTTGGAAAGCTGCAATACTACGGCCAAACTGCTTACGCTCTTTAACATAAGCTACCGTTTCATCCAAGGCGCCTTGGGCAATCCCTAACGCTTGGGCGGCGATTCCAATGCGGCCGCCATCCAAAGTTCCCATCGCTACGCCAAAACCTTTTCCTTCTGGACGCAAACGATTTTCCTTCGGCACGATACAATTTTCAAAGACTAATTCAGTTGTCGATGAACCACGAATCCCCATTTTTTGTTCCTTTTTCCCAATGGAGAAACCAGGAAAGTCTTTTTCAACGATAAAAGCAGAGATACCACGATTGCCTTTACTCTTATCCGTCATGGCAAAAATAATATAAATATCAGCGACTCCGCCATTTGTAATAAAAATTTTAGTACCATTTAAGACATAGTGATCGTTGACTAAGACAGCCTTTGTTTGCTGACCAGCTGAATCTGTACCAGCTCCCGGTTCAGTTAAACCGAAGGCGCCTAATTTTTCACCTTTAGCCAGAGGAATCAAATATTTTTCTTTTTGAGCAGCAGTGCCGTATTTACTGATGGGTTCGCAACACAAAGAAGTATGTGCAGAAACAATAACTCCGGTAGTCCCGCAGACCCGGCTCAACTCTTCCACACACATAGCGTAGGCTAAAGTATTAGCTCCTTCTCCGCCAAACTCTTTATCGATGGGAATGCCCATAAAGCCCGCTTTGGCCAGTTTAACAACTGTTTCCGCTGGGAACCGTTCATTCTCATCAATCTCATGGGCTAGCGGTTTAACTTCTGCTTCGGCAAAATCCCGAAACAATTGTCGCATCATGATCTGTTCATTACTCAATTCAAAATCCACACTAATTCCTCCCTAAGTCTAAATTTTTCAAAAAGCCAATTCCATTGCATCTTAAAGCATATTTCAAACTACAGAAGAATTCTGCAGTAATACCCAATTTTCAAAGAGAAGTTGTTTTCTTCTTTGATTTTCACACACTAAAAATTTTACTATGTGATAAAAAACACAATATCGTGATTTCGGCAAAAATACAATCTTTGACAGCAAAAAAAGCGCTTACTATTTATTATAAAAACCATAACGGAATTTTATAGCTTTATAATATAGAAGAAACTCGCTGTAAAAATCTTTGTGTGACTCAATTAGTTACTCGTGAATTCAACCTTGTCATTTTGAAAGATTCCTGACAATTCCAACAAAAATGCCATTCATTATCAAAATGAAAGGAATTTTTTTCTAGTTTAGTTTAAAAATAAACTACTTACACGAGTAATTGAAATGACCCATGGGTTTATTATAACATTCTTCACTGCTGTTTTTCCAAAAAAATTATATTGTCAAGTTTTTTGATTTAGCTAAGAAGTTTATAGAAAAAAAGACGATAGCACAACGTACCGACCCCCAAAAGTTAGACCAAAAATCTAACTTCTGAAGGTCGGTATTTTATGACTAAATATAGTTTTGAGTTCAAACTTAAAATCAATCCTTGATTACTTCACTTGATACCAGCCTACGCCTTCATCTTGCCAGCCGATTGCAATCAAGCCATCTCTTTCTGTAGCAGAGGTAGTATAAAAATGTGCGCCAGTCAGACTATAAGGATTATAGAGACGATAGACAGGTGCATCTGATGGTTTGGAGGTATAAAAAGCAGTTCCTTCAGCAACCCAACCAATTTGTGACAAATCAGAAACCTCTTTGGCTGAACTAGTGTAAAAATGGTTGCCCGTATAAGGATTGTACAAACGATATACTTCATATGGTGACATTGCCACACCACTCATAGTACCTTCCCCGTGCCACCCGAGAGAAATCAGAAAATCATTTTCTGTTTTTCCAGCTGTGTACAAGTGTTCACCTGAGTGAGGATTGTAGAGACGATAAATATTTTTTTCTTGATAATTTACATACAATTCTAAGATTGGCTGCACATCTTTTTGCACGAATGTAGCCTCTGGAAATTTATCTGAGAGCTGTTCCATCGTGGTATTAGACAATTCAACTTGGTAGCTGAAGCTGGCTGCTCCTTCATCGATAGCGTAAAACGCCACTTCTGTATCAGCATAATTAAGCGTTTCAGGAGTCAAATTAGTAAAACTTATTTCAGCCTCCACTGGAATATCATATAAGTTCTCAATTTGATAGTTTAAAGTATATTCCCCTCCAACCCAGAGCGTCATCTCAGAGACAGTAAAGGAGACTGTCGGGGTAATATCAATAACTTCCTCAGCTTGGACAGCTTGAGGAGCAACACCAATAAAAATAATTCCTAAAATCCCCAATAATGATCCGCCGAATACTTTAATTCCCAATAATTTTTTCTTCATCTTTTCCGCTTCCTTCCACTTTCGGATATTTTTTTATTAATACACATAAAATATATATTGAAAGCATTTAAAACAAAAGGAGATTTTGTAACCTTAATGTAACCTTAATGTAACTTTAGAAATATTAATGCGTTTTCAAAATCTTAAAACTAATAAAAAACAGTTTGAAATTTTACTGATTATCCGTCTTTTTTGGGGGAAATTTGCTAACGCAAAAAAACCTCCGAGGAAAACTCCTCAGAGGTTAAAATTTTTAGAAATTAAGCTTTGTTAACGTTAGTAGCTTGAGGGCCACGATCTGATTCTTCAACGTCAAAAGTAACTGCTTGACCTTCTTCTAGAGTTTTGAAGCCGTCACCTTGGATAGCTGAAAAGTGAACAAATACGTCACTTCCGTCTTCGCGAGTGATAAACCCAAAGCCTTTTTCTGCGTTAAACCATTTAACTGTACCGTTTTCCATCTTGATGAACCTCCTTGTGATTAATCACAAATATAATATTGTAACATTTGCTCTTCTTACACAAGAGGTGCAACAATTGTCAACTACCTAGAGCTTAAATAAGACAAACAAATTTACAAGAACAATTTTACTATTATTAGGTCTTTTTTTCAAGTGCCTTGATTTATTTTTTGCCAGAACCCCTCCTCCCGCAGACTAATATAAGATTTTTCGCCGGTGATAATATGGTCCAGCACTTCAATGCCCAGCATCTCGCCGCATTTGATGAGGCGGGCGGTAAAATCTAAATCATTGCTAGAAGGAGTCGGGTTGCCGGAAGGATGATTATGGGTAATTAAAATGCGGGCCGCTGAACAGCGGACCCCAAAGCGGAAAATCTCTCTCGGGTGCGCAATGGACTGATTCAACGATCCGATAAAAATCGTTTTTTTGATAATGATTTCATTTTTCGTATTGAGATACAGCGCCCGCAAGTGTTCTTGGTGCCAATCTTTTTGCTGCAAAATTAATTGCTGCGCCAAGTCATAACTGGAGGTCACTCGGCCAATCTTAGGTTGTTGCGCCTGCTGAATGCGCCAGCCTAGTTCCAGAACAGCCTTTAACTCTAAGGCTTTAATTTGGCCAATGCCTTTAACTGTTTTTAATTCCTGCAGTGTGGCCTGCTTGATTTCATAAAGGCTGGAAAAATGCTGCAACAAGGCACCGGCCAATTCCATAACATTTTGGCTGGCATAGCCGGTCCGCAAAACGATTGCTAGCAATTCTTGATCTGACAAAGCCTTTTCCCCGAAATTCAAGAGGCGTTCCCGTGGCAAAGAGTCCGCCGGCATTTCCCTTAGTAATAATTTTTCCTTCATAAAAAAACTCCTTTGCGTTTTCATTTAAAAATACGCAAAAGAGTTTTTCTTTCAATTAATCGCCAAAATAATCCGGCACTTTTTCCAAAGAATCCAGCACATGCAGCGTCTTCGCCAGCAAATCATCAGTCGGCACTAATAAATCGGGTACCATGATTACTGGAATACCCGCTTTATGAGCGGCAAGCACGCCATTTTGGGAATCTTCTAGGACAAGGGTTTCCTCTTTGGCAGTGTTTAATCGCTTCACTGCCACTTCAAAAATCTCTGGGTCGGGCTTGGCCCGCTTGACGTCTTCAGAGGAAACGATGTCGATAAATTCATCTTTTAATTCAGCATTCTCCAACAGCAATTCAATCACATGCCGCTGATTGCTAGAGGCAACAATTTTAGGAATTTTTCGTTCATTTAAATAGTCCATTAATTGATGAACACCAGGTTTCAGTGCCGCTTCGCCTTTTTCAAACATCCGCAAAACTTCCGCATGGGACTCGTTGATAAATTTATCAACGGCTTCTGTTCCTTTATCTGCGTAAATTTGATGATAATTTTCCCAGACTTCCTCATCAGAGACCCCTAAAAAATCTAAGTAGACCTCTTTACTATAGGCAAAGCCCAAATCATCGGCAACTTTTTGCGTTGCTTTATAATAGAGCATCTCCGTATCAAAAATTAGCCCATCCATATCAAAAATTACACCACTAAGCTTTTTCATCTGCTCCTCCTAATTCTAATAATAATTCCCGCACCTGCGAAATAAAATACAGCGAACCGGTGACTAACAGCAATTGATTGTCTTCAAAATTTTCTAGAATTTCCGCCAAGCCGAATTGCCATAAAGAAACAATCGTCAACTGCTCATCCACCTCATTGGCGTAATCCTTCAGCTCCAATGAACGAGGATAATTAAAGGTGGTCAAATAAATTTCCACATTGGGCAGTTGCTTCAACAAGCTTAGCATACCATGAATTTCCTTTGTAGCGACGGCAGAAAACAAAATTTTTATTTGATAGCTGCCAAATTCCCGTTGCAAATTGTCCACTAAGCGCTTGACGGCATGTTCATTGTGGGCACCGTCTAAAATAATCAGCGGATTTTCACTCAAACGCTCCATCCGCCCAGGCCATTGAGCTTGCCAAAGGCCTTTTGTCACAAATTTACTTTGAAAATTCTGCTTGGTTAAACGGCAGTATTGATAAAATAATTCAATCGCCATCCCTGCATTTTCACTTTGATGCTGACCAATCATCGAGACCCGCAGCTTCGGAATCTTGCCAGCTTCATTGCTGAAATTAAAAACCTCGCCCCATTCTTCATCGGGATGCAGATAGTCGACAAAGTATTCTTGATCAAAACGATAGATGGGCGCCTTTTTATCAGCGGCCTCAGCCTCGATAACCGCTAGCGGGATGCTTTCAATATTGCCGGTAACTACCGGAATGCCGGCTTTAATAATGCCAGCTTTTTGAGCGGCAATCTCCGCTAACGTCTCGCCAAGAATCTCCATGTGATCTAAACCAATCGTCGTGATTCCAGTCAATAAGGGATGCACGACATTGGTTGAGTCCAACAATCCGCCGAGGCCGACTTCAATGATTGCAACATCCACTTTTTCTTGCAGAAAATAATCAAAGGCCATCCCCGTCAATGTCTCAAATTCGGTGATACCGGCAATCGCTTCTTCTTGATCCATTTCTGCCACAATCGGCTGATAACGGGTCACTAATTCTATGATAGCTTCATCAGGAATGCCTACGCCGTTAATGGCAATTCGTTCGTTAAAGGTTTCAATGTATGGTGACGTAAAGGTACCGACAGTCAAACCTAATTCCTCCAACATACAACGCAGATAGGTTACCGTTGAGCCCTTGCCGTTCGTCCCGGCAATGTGGATTGTCGGAACCTTCAGTTCAGGATGATTTATTTTTTCCAGCAGAGCGGTGACTCGTTCTAAGCCCGGTCTCGAGCCAAAAGGCAGACGGCTGTGAATCCAGTCAATTGCCTCAGCAACAGTTAATGACATTTTCTTTCCCCTCTCCAGATAGCTTCCCCGCTTATTATAGCAAAAGTTTTCCTTAATGATGTACCAGATGCTATCGAATCTCAGTAAAAAACTGCCGACAGAAAATTTCCATCGACAGTTTTTTGCTTTAACTAATCGTCCGCAGATTTTCAATCCGTTCGCGAACGGTTGCTTGTTTATCTAAATAATCTTTTTCTTTAGCTTTTTCACCGGCAACCACATCGTCTGGGGCATTCGCGACAAAGCGTTCATTAGATAATTTTCCTTGAACCCGTTTGACTTCGCCATCTAGCTTGGCCAATTCTTTTTCTAGCCGCTGAATCTCTTCTTCAATGTTAATCAAGCCTGCCAGCGGTAGATAAATTTCAGCGCCGGTTAAAATCGCTGACATCGCCAATTCCGGAGCAATTAAATCGCCGCTGATTTGCAGCTCATCAGGATTACAGAAACGTTCAATATAGTTGGTATTTTCAACTAAGAATTTACCAATTGCTGGATCAGTTGCCTTAATCAAAAGGGTAATTGGTTTTGATAACGGCGTGTTAACTTCTGCCCGAATATTTCTAACAGAACGAATAAGTTCCGTCAAAACAGCCATGCCCTTAGCCGCATCTTCATCGTCAAATTCTGGTCGAACCACTGGATAGTCCGCAACGACTAATGAACTGCCAGCATGGGGAATCTTACTCCAAATTTCTTCTGTAACAAAAGGCATTATTGGATGCAACAGGCGTAAAATCTGATCCAATGTGTAAACTAAAATACTCTTGTTGGTCTTTTTAGAGGCTTCATCATCCCCGTATAGAACTTCTTTACTCATCTCAATATACCAGTCACAAAAATCATCCCAGATGAAGTTGTACAGCTGGCGACCAGCTTCACCAAATTCAAAGCGGTCAAAAAGGTCAGTGACTTTGGCGATCGTTTCATTTAAGCGGGTTAAAATCCAGCGGTCCGCCACCGTTTTTTCTCCAGTCAAATCAATATCTTCAATTGTCATGCCCTCAACGTTCATGATGACAAAACGTGAGGCGTTCCAAATTTTATTGATGAAATTCCACGCTGCATCCATTTTTTCATAGCTGAAACGCACGTCCTGACCGGGAGCAGAGCCATTGGATAAGAACCAACGCAGAGCATCAGCGCCATATTTTTCAATAACATCCATCGGGTCAATCCCATTGCCTAATGATTTGCTCATCTTGCGGCCTTGTTCATCGCGAATTAAGCCGTGAATCAAAACATTTTCAAAGGGACGCTCTTCAGTAAATTCCAAACTTTGGAAAATCATCCGGCTCACCCAGAAGAAAATAATGTCATAGCCCGTCACTAAAGTGTTGGTTGGGAAATAACGTTTGAAGTCTTCATTATCTACATCAGGCCAACCCATTGTTGAAAATGGCCATAGAGCCGAAGAAAACCAAGTATCTAAAACATCAGGGTCCTGCTGCCAATTTTCACTATCCGCCGGCGCTTCCATGCCAACATACATCTCACCAGTTTCTTTATGGTACCAAGCTGGAATTTGATGGCCCCACCACAGCTGCCGCGAAATTACCCAATCATGAACATTTTCCATCCACCGTAGGAAAGTTTGATTAAACCGTGGCGGAAAGAAATCAACAGCATTGTCAGTTGCTTGATTTTCAATTGCTTTTTCAGACAATGGTGCCATTTTTACAAACCATTGCGTTGACAAACGCGGTTCCACTACTACGCCGGTTCGTTCAGAATGACCGACACTGTGATTCATTTTTTCAATTTTAACTAACCGACCCAGCTCTTCTAAATCTTTAACAATCAGTTTGCGGGCTGCAAAGCGATCCATGCCGGCATATTTGCCAGCCAACTCATTCATCGAGCCGTCTTCATTCATCACATTAACCCGCGGCAAATCATGGCGATTGCCGACTTCAAAGTCATTGGGATCATGAGCCGGGGTAATTTTTACAACGCCGGTTCCAAAGTCCATGTCCACGTACTCATCGGCAATGATGGGGATTTCTTTTTCCATCAGAGGCAAGATTACCGTTTTACCGATTAAATTTTGATAGCGTTCATCATCTGGATGAACCGCCACAGCAGTATCACCAAGCATTGTTTCTGGGCGAGTCGTCACAATTTCAACGGCGCCGCTGCCATCCGCCAATGGATAGGTCATGTGATAAAAGGCACCTTCAATATCTTTATGGATAACTTCAATATCTGAAAGAGCGGTGCGGGCTTGTGGATCCCAATTGATAATGTATTCCCCACGATAAATTAAATCTTTTTCGTATAATTTTACGAAAACTGTGCGAACCGCCTTTGATAAGCCTTCATCTAAAGTGAAACGCTCCCGAGAATAATCTAACGACAAGCCCAATTTGGCCCACTGTTCACGGATATGGCTAGCATACTCGCCCTTCCATTCCCAAACCTGGTCAATAAATTTTTCACGGCCTAAATCATAGCGGGAAATCCCCTGCTCTCTTAATTTTTCTTCGACCTTCGCCTGTGTTGCAATACCGGCATGGTCCATGCCCGGTAGCCAAAGCGTATCAAAGCCCTGCATCCGTTTTTGGCGAATAATCATGTCCTGCAAAGTCGTATCCCAAGCGTGACCTAAATGCAGCTTGCCAGTAACATTGGGGGGTGGAATAACAATTGAATAAGGCTTGGCCTTAGCATCGCCACTAGGCTTAAATAAGTCCTGCTCCAACCATTTTTTATAACGCCCAGCTTCTACTTCAAGGGGATTGTACTTTGTCGATAAATTATTTTCTTCCGTCATAACAAAAGTCTCCTTTTTATTTTTTTCAACACAGCCGCTTTTTTGGAAAAACAAAAAAGCCCTAAGATGCCGAAACACCTTAGGACGTAAGTTGATTGATTACGCGGTACCACCTAAATTGCAGAAAATTCTGCCTCTCAAACGTGAGGTAACGGTCACGATTCGTTTTGCTTTACTCCCTGCAGCCAAGTCTCAGCTTCAAGCTTTCAAGCAAAAAACTCCCAAGCTACCTTCACCAACCTTTTGTGAAAATGTTCCACCAATCATTTTCTCTCTCTGACAAAAGCCGTTGGTTACTCCTCTTGTTCTAAGTCTTGCCTCATTCTACAATGTTAAAAAATCAAAGTCAAACAGAATCTGAAAAATTACAGCAATTCTTCTGCTGCCTGCAAAGCTGCTTGATAATCAGGCTCTTGAGTTTGCTCGACAACTAATTCACGGTACCGTAAAACACCAGTCGTATCCACCACAAAAATTGAACGGACTAAACGGCCGCTGTCTGGCACAAATAAACCATAGGCATTCCCAAAGACAGAATTATCATCATGTAAAATTGTTAAATCCAAGCCTTCAGCAGCACACCAATTAGCCTGCTCTTCTTTAGTATTATTAGAAATTGTCACAAAGTTCAAGGCCGGATGCTCTCCAGCGGCTTTGGTAAACTGGCGGGTCTGGATAGCGCAGACTCTTGTATCAATATCCGGCACAACGCTAATAATTAAAGGCTTATCCAATAAATCTTTTAATTGCCAGCTTTGGTCCTGACTATCAGCTAACTGAAAATCCGGTACCTTTTGCCCCACTTCCGGTTGACTTCCGACTACCTCATGAACCTCACCACGTCTTGTAATTTGCATAAATTCTCCTTTTCTAACTTCTTTTTTATTTTAAGGTTAAAGCATTACCTGCTCAAATATCCTGCAGAAAAAATTTCCTGTTAAATTTATTATAGGAGAACCACCGATGATTGCAAAAAAACTGCCTAGAGGGAAGGCAGTTTTTGAAAACTATTATCAAAATAAATCAAGGTCTGCAGCTCGGTGGTCAAATCAATGTACTGCATCGTCACATAATCAGGGACGTTCACTCGATCTGGAGCAAAATTTAAAATCGCTGTGATGCCGGCAGCCACCATTTGGTCAACGGCTTCTTGGGAAAACTGGCTGGGCACAGTAGAAATGGCCAGCTTAATATTTTCAGCCGTACAAATATCCGCTAAGTCTGCCATCCCATAAACTTTAACCCCATCAATCTCTTGCCCAATCAAATCGGGATTGTTATCAAAAATGCAGACAATATTTAAATTTTCGTTGCGGCGAAAATTATTATTAACTAGCGCCCGCCCTAAATTTCCACAGCCGACTAGGGCAATTCGCTTTTCTTCCTGAGTAGCTAGCAAACCGCTAAAAACTTCAATCAAATAGGCCACATCATAACCGTACCCGCTGCGTCCTAATTCCCCTAAATAAGAAAAATCCCGACGAATTGTCGCTGACGGCACTTTAGTAACCTCACTGAAGTCCTTCGATTTGATGCGACTGACTCCTGAATCACTGAGCATTTTTAAATAACGTAAATAGACAGGCATGCGGCGAGCTGTCGCTTTAGGTAATACCTTTTCTTTATTTACTCCCATCACTCAAATCACCTTCCAAAGACTTTGTTAAACGCTTCACATGAATAGTTTAGCACAGAATATCTTTGATAAAAAGAAAAATTTTCTCATAATAAAAACAGAATCGTTTAATTATTACATATTTTGTGAAAAAAGTGACAGCAAAAAACAGCTGAGTCGTTATGAATCAGCTGTTTAAAATTTTACTTCTATTAATGTTTTTTTGATTGAGAGCTGCTAGAAAATTATAAGAAATCAGCGAACTCCGTTGTTTCCTGTTGAGCTGAAATTTTTTCCACTTTGATGCCGGCAAAAGCTCGAGTTAATAAGCCTTCGACATCGAGTCGCTCTTCATATTGATGAACTTTATCAATATTAGGCCGCGTCTTTGGCTGTGGCGGTGCAAAAATCGTGCAGCAGTCTTCAAAGGGCTGCACAGATAATTCAAAGGTCTCAATTTGTTCGGCAATTTCAATAATTTCCAGCTTATCCATCGTGATGACCGGCCGGATAATTGGCGTAGCCGAAACTTCATTGATGGCGACCATGCTGTGTAAAGTTTGCGAAGCCACTTGGCCTAGAGACTCGCCGTTAATAATTACTAAACCTTTGCGGGCCTCCCGAATCATATCCGTTAAGCGCAGCATCATTCTTCTGGTGATTGTCATCCAGTACCCCTGTGGCAGGCTGCGTTTAATTTCTTCTTGAATCTCAGTAAAAGGCACTTCAATAAACTGAATGTCGCCACCGAACGCCACTAATTTTTGTGTCAGGTCTTTGGCTTTTTGCAAGGCTTGCTCGCTTGTATAGGGCGGGCTAGCAAAATGAACGGCTTCAATCTCAACGCCGCGTTTCATCGCCAGATAGCCAGCTACCGGTGAATCAATCCCGCCAGAAAGCATTAGCATTCCACGACCGCTAGTTCCCACGGGTAAACCGCCAGCACCTTTAATTGTTTCATAGGAAAGATATGCCCCTTCATCTCTGACTTCGACCCGCAGGTTAATATCAGGGCGTTTCATTTGCGCTTTGATGTCTGGAAAAATATCAACAATCGCATTGCCTAAAAATAATTGCAGCTGCTGGCTGTCGATTTCAAAGTGATGGTCGCTGCGCTTGCCGGTAATTTTGAAGGTTTCTGTGCCGGTATAAATTTCTTTCATCATTTCTTGAGCCTTGGCCTTAATCACCGCCAAATCTTTTTCTACTCGAATGCTAGGGGAAAAATTTTGAATGCCGAAAACCTTTGTGAGCTTCGGGATAATTAATTCGCTATCTTCCCCATTTAGCAATAGGTGCATCCGGTCCCGCTCGCCCCGCACCCGTAAGTCGGGGAATTCTGCCAAAGCCTCTTTGACATTTTGGGCCAGCTGCATAATAAAGGTCCGGCGATTTTTGCCTTTCGTGGACAATTCACCGTAACGGACCATAATTTCTGAATATTTCACGTTGGTTCCTCCATTTATCTCGTCTGCTAGTTCACTTTGGAAAAGCGTTGATACAATTGCTGAAAAATAATCATAAACTGTTCCACTTCTGCCATTGTATTGCTCTCATCTAAGCTCACCCGCACAGCACAGGTTGCCAAGCGACTAGGCACATGCATGGCACTTAAAGTTGAGCTAGCCGTTTTTTTGCGGCTAGAGCAGGCACTAGTGGTGGAAAGATAGATTTGCTTTTCTTCAAAGGCGTGGACTAGAACTTCGCCGCGGATTCCTTCAAGGGCAAAGCATAAAATATTAGGCGTAAAATTTTCTTCCCCAGTAAAAAAGTGAACCTTCGGAAAAGTTTTCAAAGCCTCTGTTAAGGCCTTTTTTAAATTTGCTGTGTGCTGCGGGTTTTCCGAAATCTTATCTTGATAAAGTCGCAGTGCTCTAGCAGTAGCGACAATTCCTGGTAAATTTTCCGTGCCGGAGCGCTGATTATTTTCTTGACCGCCGCCATTTAATAATGGGGCTAATTTACGCCCAGCCTTCCAATAAATAAAGCCGACACCTCGTGGACCGTGGAATTTATGAGCAGAAAAAGTGGCAAAGTCCACTCTTTCTGTTAGCCATAATTCCTGCGGCACCTTGCCGATAGCCTGTACCGCATCCACATGAAAATGAATTCGCGGATAAGCCTTTAGCAGTTCGCTGATTGCTTGAATCGGCTGAATGCTGCCAATTTCATTATTGACAGCCATCACAGAAACTAAAATGGTTTCTTTTTTTATCAGCTTGGCCAATTCCTCCACAAGGACAAATCCTTTTTCATCCACTGGCGCGATGCTGACATCAAAGCCGTTAGCCGCTAATTGTTGAGCCGTTTCACTGACTGCTGGATGCTCAATGCCGGAAATAATTAGATGGTTGCCAAATTCTTTTTTGGCAATGGCAGTGCCCTTTAAGACCCAATTATCCCCTTCTGTGCCGCCGCTAGTGAAAAAAATTTCTGCCGGTGCCACCGCCAGCTGTTCTGCAATTTGCTTGCGGGCTTGTTCCAATAAGCGATGGGCCTGATTGCCTAAATCATGCAGGCTGGCCGGGTTCCCAAAAATCCGTTGACTGGTTTTGGTATATGTATCAAGTGCCAGCGGATAAATTGCTGTCGTTGCACTATTGTCAAAGTAAATCATGGTATAGCCTCTTTTCTAAAATTCTTTCCTATTATAAAGGTTCTGTCACTTCCTTTCAAGGCGTTGAAAATTTTGACGGGTAGCAGCGAGTTGACCTTAAAACTTTTTTAATGAAAGCTTCGGCTGATTTACCAGCAGCACATTTTTGCCCGCAAAAAAGCCCCGAAAAATTTTTCAGGGCTTTTTCTATATTGGAAAAACGTCTTTATCGTATTCTCAGACTAGGTCTGGATTCTTAAAGTAAAAGGATTCAATGCGTTGGAAAGCGCCAGGTTCTACTCTTTCCAGGGCAGTGCCAATCGTATCAAGGGATTCTTGATAGCGATAGCCATTGTTGAACAACTCCATCGTTTGTGTGATGGCATCGCGGATTTCTTGATGGCTGTTGCGGTAGCGATTTGCATATTGCAACATTTGCTCAGTTAGAGCAGCAGCATCGACGAGATCATCCGTTTTTTGTTGTAAGGTTGCTAAATCTTCTTCTGATAATTGTAAGAGCTGATTGATTTCATCCATATCAATGCGAATCTTGTTTAAGGATTTGTTGAATTGTTCAATCCGATCAGTCGTTACATAGAAGAATTCCAGATAATCTTCTGGAAGACCAGGTAAACGTTGTTTTTCAACATAACGTTTTAAGGTCCGCAGGCGGAATTCAAACTCTTCCACCTTGACTTGTGCATCACGTTCACCTTTACGCAGATTACGCATATCATCATCGATTGCCATTTGTTGGTTTTCGATGTCATCTAAGACGCGGTAAACGTCTTTGAAAAAGACTTGCGCTTCTGTATAAGGGATTTCGTGATCATTAATTTGGGGTTCCATTTGTTGGTAACGACGCGTTAACTCGTCCAACTCTGTTTGGAAACCACGAGCTCGACCTAACTCATTATGATTTAAAGCATAACTTTGTGAGGTATGATCTAATTCAATCATCAGCTGACGATTGTTTTTCCCAGCGTGATCAATATAGTCTTTGATTACTTGACGGTTTTTCAGCACGTATTTCCGTGCGTTCATTTCCCGTTCTAACGTATCGTACAGGCCATCAATTTGACTGGCTGTATCTCTGTTTGCGACCTCAGCGGTGCTGACTTCAGTTTTTTCGATATCTTTAAGAGAGTTTTCGATACGTTTTTTCACTTGTTCAATACGCTCCGGAAAATCATCCGGCAGCTTGTATTGCTCATCGACCATGCGTTTGTACGCTTCTTCAATTTCTTGAACTTGATCAGGGAATACTCGGTTTAGATCTTCGAAAACGCTAGGAATTCGTTTCACTAAGTCAGATAACTCATAAGTGTGCTGTTCGGCAAGCTCTAACACTTCCCGAGCTTCAATCGGATCACCGGAGGTATTTAAAGTCACAAACTGAGTGAATTCAATTTCAATATTCTTGACTTGTTTTTTCAACTCAGAAAGTGCTGGACCAAAGATTGAGGAATCAGTCTTTAATTCAGCCTGTAACTCTTCATACACATCCAAGGCTTTTTGAACTTCAAGGGAGTTACGTTCTTCTCCATCTCGTAATTCTTCAAGCCCTTTACGGATTTCTTCCACTTCGTTTTCCATCTCATCCATTTTTCCATTTGCGGACTCGATAGCTTGCTTGGCACTGAAAATTTTGCTGGGGCGATTGTTTAAGCCTTCAGCGTCCATAATCATTGTTTCTAAAGTGCCGAACTCAACGGTTGAAACGGCAATCCAACGTTGGCTCCATTCACGGAAAGTATTTTGGCTGGAACCCACCATATGCATCTTCTTGACATCATCAACTTCTTCAAACACCGGTAAGTCAAATAGTTTTTCCTTACGTTTTTCCAGTTCGTCTATTTTACTCAGGTTTTGTCGCCGTAACAGCAGTAAAACCAGTCCTAAAATTGCTAAAATCACTACGACCGCGATGAATATGATGATGATGATGTTCACGTTACTTCCCATTATTGTTCCTCCGTTTTTAGTAACACATAATTGTATAAGAAAAACCGAAGTATTTTACACCTACTTATTAGGGCGCAGACATCTAATCTAGATTATATCATAATCATTATTGGATGGCACGGGATAATCCCGAAAAAATTTACATTTTTTTTCATAAGTAAATTTCTAAATTTTCTTGTAATAGCAAGGTTTTTAAGGCAAATTTTGCTGGGTAGTAATGGCTTTTAGCAATTATTTTTGACACTTAGTTAGTTTAAGGGATTTTTCAAATGAATCCTCTGCTAACCTTTTGCTGGATTCTTTGACTAGCAAAAAAGTCATTTACTTTTGTTTTAGCGAGTAACTAGTTTCCTCCAAACAAGACTGTCTGGACTATGCTTCCTCCTGAAATTTTGCTAAAGTCTGACGAATCTCAAAAATCGTTTTTTCCATTTCCGCCAACCTTTGATTGGCAGACGCAATCTTCCTTTTAGCAGCAAAAACTTTATTTGGGCGGGCATTTAAACTTTCCGCCTTCATAATTATTGTCTCTAGTGTAGCAAAGTCCTCTGTTGTAACGGTTTGCCAGCGCTGATTTACCTCAGCAAAAACGGCTTTTTGGGCAGCCGTCAAAGAAAGTTTCTCTGCTGCTGCAATTTCATCAAAAACTGTCATATCAAACAATTTTTCCTTTTGTCTTTCGAGCTGTTCGAGTTTGTAGCGATTTTGCCAACGCTGAAACAACAAAACTAGTCCAAAACCTAATAGAACAATGATTCCCACAATCAATATGAAAACAACAATTTCCATTTTTTCTCCTTTTCTTGGCAACTTCCCCTTATAACCAGCACTTTAATAACTAGCTGCCATTGCAAGATTTATTTATAGGAATTATATCACACTCCAGTTAAACGCTTTGAGCCGGCAATCATCTCTGACTATTTTTTCCTCTGCTAATTTCTAAATTTTCTTGTAATAACAAGGTTTTCCCTTTAAGTATCCCCAAGAACTACTTGCTTTTATCGACTAGTTTTTGTATTCTTAAAGAATCTAAGAGTTCAGGAGTGAATTTTGTGAAAGTAATAAAATTTGGCGGCAGCTCGTTAGCCTCCGCGAAACAATTAAAAAAAGTTTTGAATATTGTCAGCAGTGACCCCGAACGACGCTTTGTCGTTGTTTCCGCCCCTGGTAAACGGGAAGGCGATGACATTAAAGTCACGGATATGCTGATTGCTTATTACGATACATATGCTTCTGGCGGCGATACTGCAGAAATTTGCGGCGATATCATTGAACGCTATAAAAGCAATACCGATGCACTTGGCATTACCTCCATTATTTTACCGGAAATTGAAAATAATTTAAGAGGCTTGGCCCAGCTGCCGATTGAAAATAATCGCCATTTGCGGGATGCTTTTCTGGCAAGCGGTGAAAACAATAACGCCAAACTGGTGGCGGCTTATTTTGCCCATGAAGGTCTACCGGCTCGTTATATTAATCCAAAAGACTTAGGGATGTTTGTCTCTGATGAACCGGGGAATGCCCGGATTTTAAAAGATTCCTTTGCTAAAATTTACCAAAATCGCGATTCAGCTGAAATTTTGGTTGTCCCTGGTTTCTTCGGCTATACAGAAGATGGCGAAATTTGCACCTTCTCTAGAGGTGGCTCAGATATCAGCGGAGCGATTGTCGCAGCTGGTATGCAGGCTGACCTCTATGAAAACTTTACTGATGTTGACGGCATTTTTGCCGCTCACCCAGGCTTGATTCACAATCCTGAACTGATTGAAGAGCTGACCTTTAAAGAAATGCGGGAGCTGGCCTACGCTGGTTTTAAAGTTTTCCACGATGAAGCACTGCACCCTGCTTATACCTTTAATGTGCCGGTAGTGATTAAAAATACCAATAATCCCAGCGCAAAAGGAACCTTTATCCGCAAAAATCGTGAAATTAATCATCAGCCAGTAGTCGGAATTGCTAGTGATTCTGGTTTCTCCAGCTTATATATTACCAAGCATTTGATGAACCGGGAAGTTGGTTTTGTGCGCCGGATTTTAGAAATTTTTGAAGACCTGAATATCAGTTTTGAACACATGCCATCAGGAATTGATGATGTTTCTATCATTATCCGCGACCGTTATCTGACACCGGAAAAAGAAACGCTATTGATTGAAAAAATTCAAGAAAAATTAGAACCCGATGAAGTTCACATCACCCACGGCCTGAGTTTAATCATGGTTGTTGGTGAAGGTATGCGCCAAAAAATCGGGATCATGGCCAAAAGTGCCAATTCATTTGCCAATAAAGAAGTCAATTTAGAAATGATTAACCAAGGTTCCTCTGAGGTCAGCATCATGTTCGGCATTAAAAGCGAGCACGAAGCTCGGGCGATTCGCTCCTTGTACTACACCTTTTTTGACTAACAAATAATCTGCATGCAAAAAAGCTTGAAAAGCCAGCCAGTTAAACTAACTGATGACTTTTCAAGCTTTTTTAGATTTTAGCCCGTTTTAGTTTTTAGTCTCTGCTTCTTTGATTTGTCGCTGTAGCTCCGCTGCAATTTTGGCTTCTGGAGCAAAATCGATTTGCCAATTAGCCGGCTTCATCACTTTATTGGTGACAGGGTCATAACGGGGCCTGCCATCAGGAAAAAGTTTCCCCATATTGGCTTGGTGAACAATGTTAATAATCGTTTCAGGATTAACTCCCATCAACGAAAAAGAACCGTAAATAAAATACAATAAATCCGTTAGTGCATCCACCTGTCCCACCAATGAATCTGTCACAGGTTCTTTTTTGGCCAAGACTTTTTCCTCAGCCAAATCAATACTTTGGTGGAGGGCTGTAACAAAATCCTGAAATTTTTTCTGGTCATTGTCAGCGGCTGCATATAAAAATTCCACCAGCTCTTCAGCTTTAAAGCCGGTGCGATGAAGCGCATCTGCTTCGTTGAAGGCGGTTGGCTTTAATGGTTTTCTAGGGTCGAAGGTATCATGAAATTCCTCCGCCATTTCAAAAGGGGTTTGTTTACTCATTTTTTCCTCACTCAATCACTCCATAATGTTTCATGGCAAAAGCAATGCCGTCACTCTCGTTGGAATGGGTCACAAAATCGGCAATCTCCTTAACCTCTTGGCGCCCATTGCCCATGGCAACACCATAGCCCACATGGGTCAGCATATCAATATCATTTAAATTATCGCCAAAGGCCATGACTTCGGATAACTTAATATCATGCAGTTGAATAAATGCTTCAATTCCGTGTAATTTCGAACCGCCTTTCGGTGTCACATCCACCGAAAACTGATTGGAGCGCTGAAAATCACAATGGGGCAGCCGTTCCCGTAATAAATGGTCACCGGACTCACTGCTCAACATAATACACTGATAAATCGGCTCATTCAAAATGGACAAGCGCCGGTAGCTCTTCTTTTTCCGAGCCTTGCGCAATTTTTGCAAACCAAACTTCAACACTTTAGAAGTTAAATTTTTCGGCACAAATTTCGTCAGACTTTTGGCAAAGACTGAATTGCCAAAAGACACGGTGCGGCTGCCATCCAGTCGGTTTCTAGCGCCAAATAAAATTTGCCGATTGTGTCCATCGGCGTAGTCGACAATTTCATTCAGCACCTGTTTAGAAAAAGGATTTTTGTAAATATCCCCCTCTGGCGTATAAACTAATTGGCCATTGTAGGTCACAAATACATCCAATTCGATGAAATCAATCATCTCACTTATTTTGACCGGGCTGCGGCCTGTCGCAATGCCGCAGAGAATCCCTTTTTTGCGGGCCTCGGCAATCGCCGCCTTCGTTGTCGCATCCGCCTGAGAATCACTGCCCACCAGCGTCCCATCTATATCAAAAAAAATTGCCTTAATCATGGCCCCACTCTTTCTTTTCATATTCCATTTAAAATAAATCCAGCTGCTTAGGATTTAAACCTTGATAATCCAACCCCAATTCCTTCACCATCATCAAAGCATTACCGGCTGCATGACCGCCGGAATTATTATTGAAAATGACGGCCACTTCCCGACTGGCCTTAGCCGTTTGTCGAATTGAGGCTGCTAATTGTTTAATCTCTGCCCCATTATAATCATACAAGGTGCGTTTTTGCTGCCAATCAGCGCCATTTTCCTGCCAACCAGGAACATTGCGGCCATGAAAACGAAACATCGTAAAATCTGGATTGGTGACAAAGTCATCAAAAGGCACGCTGCGATTGGCCACCTGCGGCTCATCAATTATGACCAAAGAAAATTGATTTTCCTGCATAAACTTTCGCATGGAGTTTAAAACATTTTCCTGATACCAACTTTCAGAACGAAACTCGATGGCTAACGGCACATTCGGTAAAAGATGTCGCAGCTTTTGCAGATAGGCCACATTTTCTGAAGTGCAGTCAAAAAAACTGGGAAACTGACAGAGAAAATAAAAGAGCTGCTTACTGTCAACCAAGGGCTTCAATGCTGTCAGATACGCTTCTGCCATCGCTTCTTCAGAAGAAAAATACTTGTCCTCACGATTTTGTTTGGTTAAACCGCCATACATTTTGATAATAAAACGAAAACTCGGCGGCACCTGTGTCAGCCAATTAGCAACCGTCGTCTCCTTAGGAATTGCATAATAAGCGGTATCCAACTCCACTAGCGGCAGATGGCCAGCATATTCAAAGAGACTAGCTTTGGGTTTCCCAGTTAAGTTAATGTGTTCATCAAAACGGGTTAGGCCGATTCTAATCAATTTTATCTGCTCCTCTTGTTTTGTTATTCATATAGTATACAATAAGCAAAGAATGACATGCAAAAAAATTTCCTGAGGTGATGGTATGAAAATTTTAGCGCTGCACACCGGCGGCACAATCGCAATGAAAGAAAATGCAGCAGGCAAAGTAGCACCTGATGCCGGCAATCCTTTATTAACCTCTGCACCAAACTTACCAGCAGGCGTTGACTTAGTCGTAGAAGAAATTTTTAATGTTCCTTCTCCCCATATTACGCCTGAGCATATGCTTTTATTAAAAAATCGAATTCAACGGGCCGAAACTGAAAATTTCAATGGTGTGGTGATTACCCACGGTACCGATACTTTAGAAGAAACAGCCTATTTTTTAGATACAACCATCGGCGGCATCATGCCGATTGCAATCACAGGAGCCATGCGTTCCAGCAATGAAATCGGTAGCGACGGCCTGTATAATTTTGAGTCGGCCATTCGGGTGGCCGCTTGCCCAGAGGCTCAAGGTAAAGGTGTCCTCGTGGTAATGAATGATGAAATTCACACCGCCCGCTACGTAACCAAAACCCACACCACTAATGTAGCAACTTTTCGCACGCCAACATTAGGACCAATTGGCATCATCACCAAACTCCATATTCGTTTTATGCAGGAACTGACTAGCAGTGACCGCATTGATATCCAAGCGGTCAACGGGCTAATTCCCATCGTCAAAGGTTACGCGGGAATGCATGGAGATTTGATTGAAGCCTTATCAGAATCTGCAATCGACGGCTTAGTCATTGAAGGCTTAGGCGCTGGCAATCTACCTCCGCAAACCTTGCCGGCCCTCAAAAAATTATTGGCCAAAAAAGTACCCGTTGTGCTCGTCTCCCGTTGCTTTAACGGTATCGTTGAACCGATTTACGATTATCAAGGCGGCGGTCAAGAGCTGCAGCAATTAGGTGTCATCTTTTGCAATGGCATTAACAGCCAAAAGGCCCGCTTAAAATTATTGATTGCCATTAATAGCCAGTTGCTGGCCGTTGAACGGCAAGAATTTTTGGAGGAATAGTAAAAAAACTTCAAAAAATTGTGAAAGTCGTGAAACGAAAAACTAGCCTAACTAGCTGGCTTTTCGAAAGTCACTTCAAGATACAATTTTCTGAAGTTTTTTATTTATTTTATTGGCTCCCAAATAAAATTCGCTTCACAGCAAAGCTCGGCCCCCAACCGAATTTCATGGCGGGTCAAAAGCTGACCTTCTTTTTCAACAACTTCCACTAAGCTGTCCACCGTCGCACCATATTCAACCTCTTTATCAAAACGGATATTGACGCTCAGCGGCCGGTGCTCGACTAAAAATTGGTAGTCCAGTGCGTTAATCATCCAATTGAAATAAATTGAATTGTTGACATGATGATTGCTGTCAATATCGTAAAAACGGACCCGAAACGGTAGCGTCTTTCCTGTCTCCACCTTTTCAATTGCGGGAAATCGGCGAATTGATTTTACTTTGGTGCTTTCATAAGGGGCAATGACCTCATCCGGCACACTAGTCACTTTGCGGGCTGCCATGTCCATCAAGACAAACACCGACTCAATTGCCACCAGCTCATTGCCAGCCGCATCATGAAACCAAAAGCTACGGTAACAGAAAAATTTATTGTATTCTTTGGCCTCCGTAGTAACTTGGCAAACTTCGCCGACTGTCGGCATTCTTGTGATAGCAATTTGATAATTGGTAATTACCCAACCTAAGCCCAGCTGATGGATATATTCATTCCCTCGATTAAACAACGCACTCTGATCTTCTGAAACCTTGACGGCAACACTTAAGAGTGCTGGAAAGGTCATCTGCTGATTGACATCACATTCATAAAAGGTTACTTCATGCTCTTTTGTATATTTTTTAGCCACAAACCTGCCTCCTCTTTCCTAATCGCAAATTTTGCGACAAAACTAAAGCTTCAATTCATTTTAGCAAATCTAGGAAACTATCAAAAGAAAATCCGAAAAAAATTATCGCTTTTGCAACTATTTTTGAAAGGATTTCAAAGTTAGTGCTAGTTAAATCTCGTCCGGTCGCTTTTTGCCAACTGCAAAATCTTTTTATTTCACTGTTGAAGCAGATTGTTTCGATAAATATGATTTGTTTGCTATTCTTTTACAAGGAGAGGAGGGAGAAAATGATTTTCTTGCATATTGTATTAGGAATTATTGCCTTTGCTGCATCCGTTAGCCTTGTAGTTGGTTTCCGTGATGTGATGGATCAGTTAAACGGCTTGCAAAAATTTGGTATCATCGGCTCTTTTATCGGAATTATCGGTTCCGCAGTGTTAGGCTTTATGTCTGCCAAAGTGGATATCAGCTTAATTTTCTTAACGTTAGCATTATTAGCAGTCTTCACGATTGTTTTATTTAAGAAAAAAGCACCAAAACAAGATTAATTTTTGCACTTATTTTATAGACTGCTAGCAAACAGTTGGCCTATCTTGAGAAACCATTTCTAATTTTTCACTTTATCGATCTTCAAAGATTGGTAAAGTTTCAAAAATTTTAAAACGGCTTTCCTCCAGATAACCACCGCAGCTAGCGGTTTATTTTTTTGCTTATTCTTGACTTCAATCTGACATCTGTTAGCATATTATTTAGCAAGACAAATAAAAAAATTTCTACTAGGGGCGCCTGCGGGCTGAGATAAACAAAAGTTTAGCACCCTTAGAACCTGAACTGGTTAGGACCAGCGGAGGGAAGTAGAGTTTAAGCAAGCTGAGGGTCTATCTTTAGCTGAATTAAACATACCATCCTGCGTCACGTCTTTAGAAGGACTTGAGGAGGATTTTTTTTATGAGATTTACTGAAGAATTGCGCTTGGCAACAGAAGAAAGTTGGCAAAAAAGTTTACATCATCCTTTTGTAAAAGGAATTGTTCACGGTGATTTGCTTCTGGAAAAGTTTAAATTTTATATTTTGCAGGACATTTATTATCTTAAGCATTACGGTAAAATCCATGCCATTGCTGCTTCACAAGCCGAGGATTTTACTCTGACAGCTGTCTTGGCCGAAAAAGCCAAGCTGACTGCTGAAGCTGAGTTAACTGTCCATCAGGAGCACGCAGAAATTTTGAATATCAGCAAGCAGGAAATGCAAGAATTGAAACCGGCTCCTACGGCTTATGCTTATACCTCGCACCTTTATCGTGCCAGCATGAGTGGCAGCTTGGCCCACACGATTGCGGCAATTCTCCCGTGTTATTGGTTGTATGCAGATATCGGTAAGACCTATGCCACAGCGCAACCGGCACCCAAAATTTATCAAAATTGGCTGGCGACCTATGCCAGTGATTGGTTCCAAACTTCAACACAAGAGATGATTGACTTAATGGATGAATTGGCTGCTGCTTTAACTGACCAGCAAAAAGTCAAAATTAAAGAGGACTTTATTCTTTCCAAAGAATACGAGCTAGCTTTTTGGGAGATGGCCTTCACCGGCGAAACTTGGTTATCAGAAAAAAGCTCACACTAATAAAAGAAGTGCCCACAGAAGTTAGTCTTGAATGCTAACTTTTGTGGGCACTTTTCTTTGGTTAAATTTTTTTATTCTTCACTGCCCATTGCTTTACCAGCCAAAGCTGCCAGTGCACCGCCAACTAATGGAGCCAATAAAAAGACCCAGTAATGGCTGAGAGCTGTACCACCGGCGAACAATGCTGGTCCTAAGCTTCTTGCGGGATTTAAAGAGCCGCCAGTTAAGTTCAAGGCCACAATAATTAAAAGGCTAAGACTAAACCAATTGCAATTGGTGCCATTTGCGCATTACCAAATTGTTTACTGGTGACCATTAAGATAACAAAAATAAATAAGAAGGTAATGATTACTTCCACTAAGAAAGCCATTCCTGCACTGATTTTTGAAAAATCATTTTGCCCGTATTGACCACTTTCTAAACCTAGGGCAGAAATAAACATGGATAACACACCAGAAGCAGCGATTGCTCCTAAAGCTTGGGCGACAATATAAATTAGACCATCTTTGACTGACAATCTCTTATTAATCATCATTGCTGTTGAGACCGCCGGATTAAAATTCCCACCGGAAACGCCACCTACCGCATAGGCCATAATCGTGATGGCTAAACCAAAGCTCAAGCCAATTGCCAAAGTATCCCCTTGGGCAATCACAACTGTGCCGGTTCCTAAAAACACCAGCATAAAAGTTCCTAAAAATTCTGCAAAATACTTTCTCATCGCTTCCACACCTTTTCTTAAACTGAAATAATTGCAGAGTTAATATAACACAAGTTTTAGAAAAAATTAAAGGATAAGTCTTTGAGAAAGCGTTTTAAATTATCTTTAAAACAGTAATTAAAAGCGAACGTTTTCTTTTTCTGTTTCTTTTAAATAAATGAGAAAATATAACATTTTTTTGATAAACAAAAAATACTTAGCAGGTCAAGACCATAATAATTTCTCCATTGTCCGGATCAACTTGATGTGTATTCACAAAACCAGTCGCTTCATAAAATTGAAAAATTTTTTTATTTTCCCGATGAACGCTTAAAAGAATCTGAGTTACAGACCAATTTTGTTGCAAGTAATCAAGTAATTTTTTCATAAATCTTTGGCCGTAACCCTGATGCTGAAATTTTTGATCAATCATCAAGCGGTCAAGCCAAATTGTCTTCGTTTTTTCATCAAAAGCCCCCACCATCGCAAAGCCAACAATGATTTCACCATCTTGCAAAGCTAGAGGAAGCCAATTAAGCGATTTGTCATAAGCCGCTTCTAATAAAGAGTCTTTATTTGTTTCGATATAATTTTTTTGGTCAGTTGTTACTGACAAATTTGCTACCACACGCCAATTTTCTTCGGTAATTTCTTTTAGATATAAGATAAAAAACACTCCAATCTGAATTTATAAAGCAGTTTTTATTTAAAGATAGTACATGCGTGTCTTGGAAATGAAGTGTTAAGTTAGTTTGCTCGTTTTAGTGCTCAACACCAAAAAAATTTCTGACAACGACGAACTAAGCAAACGAAAATCCGGTCAACTGAAACGGAAATCATCGGCCCTTGTAATCTAAGTCAAAATGCAAGTTCATTTTTCCAAAGGGCTCTGAAACAATATTTGTCGCTGATTTCAATTTCTAATAAAAAGACCTGCTAAAGCTCAAAACTGAGTTTTAACAGGTCTATCATTTTATAAATTTGGCCCTTTTTTGGCCCTTTTTCTTTACTAGGGTTCAAAAACCTTATTACGCCAATGCTCCCATTGGGTCCCATGGTGCTAAAACAGTTGGTTTGGCATCAAAGGCTGCCAGTTGCTCGTCAGATAAAAATTCTCGACGGACAACGATTTGATAGGTGTATTCGTCCATCCAAGCATCGCTCATTACGAAGAAGCCTTTGTCGCCGACTTTTTCACCCCAGCTATTTTCAACTTTCCATTTAGTTGATTGGCCGTCAACGATGTCAACACCAGTCAAGACCATCGCATGGGTCATCAAACTTTCACCATAATCCAAACGGTCCGCTTTAGTCATCGTGAAGCTAGTGTCAAAAAGGCTGTTCATGTCATAGGCATCTAACGCCATGATACCAGTATCACGTTTGGAAGATTGACCGACATCGCAACCAAACCAAACGGATTCCCCTTGTTCCAGTTGGGCAATCGCTAGCTTTTTAAAAGTGCTCATATCAACGTTCAGATATTTTACAGCTTTAGCGCCGACCACATTGCCAAGCATTTCCACTGTGTAGGATTTGTTGTAAGGCTTATCGGCAGTTGGTGCATTGATGATGCTGACATATTGATCCAAATCAACGCCAACATATTTATCATAAAAACTCTTCGGTGTTAAGCCGCGATCTAAATAATAATTTTTATCGGCATCCCGGTATTCAAAGTCGAAGGTTTCCGGTGGTGTGCCTAAAGAAATTGCCAAGAAATTATAAACGCCCTCTAGCATTTTTTCTTTGGTAGCTTGGATTTCTTCACTAGAGGCACCATCTGCAACTAATGTCCGCAAGGCAACGGCATCTTTACGTAATAATTTATTTAAATAGTTGTTCAAATCCCGTGAGCTTGAACTATTTTTGCTTTCAGGCATAGCAGCTTTTGGCACGACGCCATATTTTTGGAATAAGGCCACAATCATATCCCATTGGCCGCCATCTTGTTGGGGAGTTGCCAGTAAAAAGGCAACCTTGCGACTAGTTAATTCCTCTTTGGCAGTCGCTAAAATATTTTCATAGAAGTAATTCGCCTTTTCATATTTGTCCCAAAAGAAAGTATAGTTTTGCGATAACTCAAAGTCTTTTAAGTCAAAGCTGTTAATCATTTTGTGGCGGAAAGTATTCAATGCCGCAAACATCCAGCAACGGCCAGATTGCATTTGATTAGCAACTTTACCAGTCGCTAAATCTGTTGAAAATACCGGCACGTTATTGACGTTGCCTTCTAAAGTTTCTCCGCTAGCACTGATTCCATTTTTGACGACAGCTCTTTGCAGGGCAGTTTGTTTGTCATTTTTGGCAAACGCAGCAGCGAAGCCAGCTGTTAATTCTTTTTTAATTTCTGACATCTTTTCCATTCCTCTCAATTTTCGTGAACTACTGATTGCCAGTCTTTACCGAATTTTTTTGATTGCGTCTGGCTTTATACCATTTCATCTTACTCTTTGCGTTAAAAGATTTCAATCATTTACTGCATACAAAAAGGCAGAAAAAACTGCGATTAACAGTTTCTCTGCCTTAATGGGTAAATACATTCGATAATGCCTTACTCAATATATTCAGTCTCATCTAAAGCCTTCATTAACAGTCCTAAACGAATAATACCAATTTTATTTTCATCAGACGCATATTTGCGGGCATTTTTTAAGGTGAGGATTTTAATCTTCCGTTCTTCTTCCTCTGCTTCATCAATTCTTAATTCCACATTGTTTAAAGCGTCGCAAATTTCATCCTTTGTATAAAACACCGTGTCATGGGTCCGAATTTTTTGGCGTTTGGCTTCTTTAGTTAAAGTAAAAGCCAATTTCAAGCGCATATTTGTTAAATCCTTCAATGGAGCTTGGGCTTCGGTTGTGCGGTAGCTGCGAATCTCCTGTTGATTAACGCCAGTGTGGCGGGCAATTTCATTGCTGCTAACATCTGATTCTAATAGACGTTTGACTAAAGTTGGATTGACTACAAATGATTCTCTCATAACTTTTTACCTCCTTTTTCTTTATACTTTTATTTTACTCAGATTGAATGAAAGTATTAGTTTTTTGATTGTCAGACAGATTTTATCATAAAAAAGAAATATAAAAAGATAACAAAATAAAAAAACAGCCATCTTTCCAGACCCCAGAAAAATCGTTATGAAATAAGGAATTCAAAACAACTTTATCTAAAATTTTTGCTTTTAATAACACGCCCCTAGGATAACATCACGGCTTTTCTATTTTTTTATTGTCTCTGAAAAAAAAGAAAAACCGCTCCCATCAAAATTGGGAGCAGCTTTAGCTAATCTTCTGGCATAAAACCAAATTGTAAAATCGTTAATTCTCGCCGTAAACGCTGAATAATCGGCGCTAAATCTTCGACGGTTCGCCATTCAGGGTGTCGAGCCAATTCTTTTTGAATGCGTTGGGTTTCAGCAGCTAAAATCAAATTCAGCAAATCATTGACCTCTTCTCGACTGATTCCTTCCTTCAAAGGAAGCTTAGCGGTTAAAGGCTCCACCAAGGCCAGACTTGTTGAAACATCGGCTGCTAGTCGTTCAGTCAATGCTAGCTTCAGCGACTCAGGTAAGCTGTTCATCTCCCCATAGGCTCGCATTAAAAATTGAAATTGAATTGGAAAATCCAGCTGCAATTGGATTTTATAAGTCGTAGATTCCACCACCATCTCAATTAAATCATTGGCCTTTTGCCAAACTGATAAATCTAAATGGTCATAAAAGAAACCTGTGACATAATCATAAGTTGCCAGATACAACTGGCTTTTATTGCCAAAATAATGAAAGACTAAACCTTTTGAAACGCCGGCAGCTTTGGCGATGGCCTCTGTCTTGGTCTCTCTAAAACCAGCTTGACCAAATAATTCGGCGCTCACCAAAAGCATGGCGGCTTCTTTTTCCGGATCTTTTTGGACTTCTGCCATCTCCTCACCCCTTATCCCTTTGATTGTAGCCAATTAAGCCGAGAATCAAGCAGCCAATCACAGCCACTAATATTAAAAGAATTGGCAAGAGACTGAGCTCTTCAAAAGGCACATTACCAATCCAGCCAAAAGGTGAGACATTATTTAGGCTGTCCGCTAAATTTAGCAAAGGACCAAACAATTTGATTAATGCGCTAAGACCTAAATAGCCCCAGAAAATCAATTTAAATTTAGGCAGGCAGCCAACAATAACAAAAGAAATACTTAAAAAGAACAGCACCTCTGGTAAGCAGCCAGCCACAGTTTGCCAAAAATAACTTAGCGGTATTTTATTTTCTAGCGTAGCATTTCCTGAGAAAAAAGTTCCGCTGATAGTCGCCAAATAAACTAAGACAGCCTGTAAAGTGCCAACAAATAAATAACTACCAATTAAACTAGTGCGGGAAGTTGCCGAAGCGGCGATTAAATCTAAGTAGCCTTTATCTTCATCTTTAACCAGGCGAAAGACAATTAGCGCACCACTAATTGCGGCTAAAATGACATAAAACACACTGACAAAGCCGATAAAATTTAATAATAAGTCTTGATTGGCAGCATCAACTTGGTCGACACCTAACAAAGCTTCATAAGTCGGATTGGTTTTGATAATGTCGCCTACAGTATTAAAAATCGAACCGTAAGCTGCCCCCAAAACAACGCCGCCCACCAGCCAACCCAGCAGACTATTTCTTTCTAAACGCAGCACTAATGCCAACGGAGAATTTAACCAGCGACTCGCCTTGTCTCTTCCTTGGCGGCTTTCGATTAAGCCGCTGCCGATATCACGATTTTTTACCAATTGTAGGGCTAATACCCCCATGACCGCCGCCAATAACAACATCAAAATTACCGGCAGCCAATTGTCTGCTGTATATATTTTTGTTTTTTGCAGCCAGCCGAAGGGGGAAAGCCAAGTGAATTTTGGATTGGCAATATCAGTCATCATGCGCATTAAATAAAATACGCCAAAAATTCCATAGCTGAGAAAATAACCACTGCGGGCATTATTGACGATTTGCGCCACGACTAGTGCAATAAAACCAAACATCACACCGACTGCCGCCAGCACGCAACCCATTAAAATATCACCAGCATTCGTGGCTCCATTTAAACGAGCGGCTAACAAACTTAAATAAAAGAGCAGCCCCATAAGAGCATTGATTAAAATAATTTCAACTCCCGTGGCTACCACTTGGGATAGACGAGCCACTGAACGGGAGCGAACCATTTCCAACAGACCGCTGTCCTCTTGCGCCCGTGTGTTGCCGATGGCTAGCGAAATATTCATGAACACAACAAACATGCCCATAAAGACTAACATTTCTGACGCAAAAACATTCGCCGTCGTGTAAGGGGGCTCAGCTGTAAATTCACCGAACATCGATACCATTGCCGGTAATTTTAGCGTAGCAATAATCGCTTCGATATCTGTCTGAGTACCGAACAAGGTATTAAATTTTAACGCAGCCGCCGCAAAAAGGCCGCACAGCACCACAATCCACAATAGATGGCGAAACCGATTTTGTTTGAGATTGATTTTTAAAAGATCCGTCACATGATTAAGCATCTACGGACACCTCACCATAATACCGCAAAAATAAATCCTCTAAGGTTGGTGGTGTGGCGGTGATGGCCAAGACCGCTTTACTGCTAAGATAATTCATAATGCCGGTCATTTCTTCTTGATCAACTGAAAAAACAGCTTCTGTCTCAGCAGCATTACTGAAGCTGATTTTGTGAACACCTTTTTGCTCTGCTAGATCCGTCATCGGTTCTTTAGTGGTCACAGTCACTTCCATACGGGTCAAATGGCGCATCTCCGCCAAGTCGCCGCTTTCGATAATTTCTCCTTCACGAATAATCGCAATTTTATCGCACATTTTTTCAACCTCAGATAAAATGTGGCTGGACAATAAAACACTTTTGCCAGCTTTTTTTAGATTAAAAACCTCTGTTTGAAATAATTTTTCATTTAGCGGGTCTAAGCCAGAGGTTGGTTCGTCGAATATATATAAATCCGCCTCCTGTGATAAAGCAGCAATCAAGGCAATTTTTTGGCGATTGCCTTTAGAATAAGTGCGGGCTTTTTTCTTGGTGTCCAATTGAAAAATGCTAATCAAACGTTCTGTCTCGGCATTGCGCTGCTGATTATTTAAGCGCAAGAGCAAATCAATAATTTCACCGCCAGTTAGATTGGGCCACAAATAAACATCCCCCGGCACATAGGCCACCCGCGGATGAATTTTCATATCATCCCGCCAGACATCTTCACCAAAAATGGTCGCTGAACCACCACTTTTTTTCAACATGCCTAACAGCACACGAATTGTCGTCGATTTTCCCGCACCATTTGGTCCAATAAAGCCGACAACTTCCCCTTTTCCCACAGTAAAAGTCACATTTTTCAGTGCTTGGAATTTACCAAAGTTTTTTTGCAAGCCTTGAATCTCAATTATATTTTCCACTTTGATCACCTCTTCTGCTTAACAATACTCTTGATTGACTTCCTAGTCAATGACTTACGGGTCAATCATTTTGAAAATAAAAAACTAGAGAAAAGCGACAGTCAAAACTGGGCATTTTCTCTAGTATTCCGTCTATCAAAATTTCTTAGCAACAAGTCATTTTTAGAAAAAATCATTTTGGTAGCTCCTTTAATTAAAAAGCTGCCTTCATGATGCGGATGGCCCGTTCTACACCATAATCGGCCTCTGCATCAAAAACTTTATCCCACTCAAAATTTAAAAGACAAATACGTTCGTCTAAACTACCATCCCAACTTGGTTGCAAGTCTGCTTCGGTGAACAACTCGACTATTTTTTCGCCAACTCGTAAGGCCTGCTCCTCGTCACCATTCGTACTGTGAAAAGCGAGATATAGCCTGCGAGATTCCGAATCCAAAGCTCGTTCAATATCCTGCTGATGGCAAAAGCAATATCCTTGGCGGGGAATCTGCTGCTCTTGCATAAAACGAACAACTTCTCCAACATCTTCAAGTCCTTCACTGATGTCAAAGCCAGCAAAATCAATCGCAATAATGCCTTGCTGATTCAATTGATCGAAAATTTTCCGCAGTCGCAAATAATTCATTTGCTTGTCAGCTGCATGAGCTTGCTGAACTGCTTGAATGATTTCCTGAATCGTTTCTTCAGATGGTTTTGGTAATTCATAATCTTCGAAAATCTCACTTAGATACTCGGTCGCTAGTTCTTGAATTTCACTAACCGAAAAATAGCCACTGTTGATGGTGAAATTCAGCGCCTCAACGATTTCCTCCTGCAAGTCTATATCCAAATTGTTCATCCGCAGTCCCTCCCTCAAGCTACAATAATTTTCACTAGTTCTATCTGCTCAACAAATGCCAACAATTCTCAAAATGATTCCCGCTGAATAAAGCTCGTACCCAACTCAATTTTTAAAGGCACTGGCGGCTTTTCTTCGCTGATGGCCAACAGTGTGTCGACAGCGTGGCGTCCCAGCCACTCGGTATAAACTTTGACGGTGCTCAAAGCCGGATTAGTATATTTGGCAACGCTAGTGTCATTGAAACTGATTAATGCAACCTCAGTGGGAACACTGATTTTCGCTTCTTGCAAAGCACGTAAAGCTCCGATGGCAATCGCATCATTGGAGATGAAAAAAACTTCTGGTAATGGTTTCTCTTCAGCTAAGAAATTCTTCATCACCTGATAGCCTTCGTCAACTGTAAAACCACTAACCAATTGCCACTCTTCGTTAAATAAATTGACATTTTCTAAAGCTTCTTTGAAATAGCGATAGCGTAAATCCTCTAATAGCTGATGTTCCGTCTTGGTATATTCAGCTTCGGCAATCATGCCGATTTTTTGATAGCCTCTTGCTTGAATGGCTGTCATCACCTGCTGAATCGCTTGTTGAAAATCGACAAAAATAGAGGAATGGCCAGCTTCTGTAGCATCGAAATCAACAAATAACAGCTGCTCATTGGCAGTCTCCAATTGCTGGATTTCGGTCTGGTCAAATTTTCCGAGAGCAATCAAGCCATCTGCTTTTTCGCCGCTTAGATTCGATAATTTTTCCCGTTTAATTTGTAAATTTAACTCTTCGGCACGCTTTTCAATTCCTAAGCGAATAGCCAAATAGTATAAATCTTCTAATTCCTCGGCCTCGTTGTACCACTGGACCAATTGAAAACTGGTTTCACGGGGCGCCCGCTTATTTTGATGCTTGGTGTAATTTAAAGCCTCTGCTACTTCAAAAATTTTTCGCTTGGTCTCTTCGGAAACCGAAATTGTGCCGTCATAATTTAAAACGCGGGAAACCGTCGCTGAAGAAACGCCGGCTTGGTCGGCAATATCTTTGATTGTCGCCACTTGATTCCCCCCTTTGTGCTAGTCTTTGAATTTTATAAAGTATCACTGAATTTTTTAAAGGCGTTTTGCCCTTTGGCATCTCGTTTGAAAACACCAGCGTCTTCTAACACTCGTAAAAAGACATAGCCGATTTCATCTTGCAAAATCTGAGTCACATTAGCCGGTGTGATTTCATGTTTTTCTTTAATTGCTGCTGCCCAATCGTGATGGTATTGTGCTAATGCATTTTCTTGGTCCAGTAAATATTTTTCAACTTCGGCCATCTCTTCTTTAAGACGTGGCGGTAAAATCGCCAAGCCCATCACTTCAATCAGACCGATATTTTCTTTTTTAATGTGCTGAACATCTTGATGAGGATGAAAAATTCCATCGGGAAATTCTTCGGACACATTGTTGTCCCGCAATACCAAATCCAATTCAAATAACTCACCGTTTTTGCGGGCAATCGGTGTGATGGTGTGATGCTGCGTACCATCTTCAGAAAACGCCTTGACGCTGACACTTTCATCCGAGTAATTTTTCCAGCTGGCCAAAATATATTCAGCTGCATTGACTAGCTCGTTTATTTCTGCACCTTGCAGACGGATTACCGACATCGGCCATTTGACAATCCCGGCCCGCACTTTATCAAAGCCCAGCAATGTAAATTCTTTTTCGATTGGTGCTAACGCCATCGGAAAATCATGCCGCCCCGCTTGATAATGATCATGGGACAAAATTGAACCGCCGACAATCGGCAAATCTGCATTGGAACCCACAAAATAATGGGGCAGGACTTCAATGATTTGCAAAAGTCTTGCGAAGGTTTCCCGACCAATTCGCATTGGCCGATGCTCCTCTGAAAGAACTATCGAATGCTCGTTGAAATAAGCATAAGGCGAGTATTGAAAGCCCCAGCTCTCACCGGCTAAATTCATGCGGATAATCCGATGATTGGTGCGGGCCGGATAATTGGGCCGGCCGAGATAGCCTTCGTTTTCCATACAGAGCATACACTTCGGATAATTGACCTGAACAGCGTTGCGCTCAGCTGCAATTTGTTTAGGATCTTTTTCAGGCTTAGACAAATTAATCGTGATGCCTAAATCACCGTAGGCCGTTGCGACTGGAAACTCAATGTTTTTGGCAATTGCTCGAGTTTTGATGTAGTCATTATTCTTACTGAGGGCAAAGAAATAGTCTGTGGCTTCCTGTGGTGAGTTGGCGTAATGCTGCGCAAAAAAAGCATTCACAACAGAAGGCGGCGGTGTTAAAAGGTCCATCAGTTGAGCTTCTAAAATATCCACCGCCCATTGCGCGTCTTCAATAGCGTCATTTTTTTTAGCGGTGGCAATTAGTTCATCTAAAAGCTCGACAGCTGGCCGCTCAGTTTTTTCTAAAGGCTCATCAGCTAAGGATTGTTCACCGATTAAGGCAATCACACGATTTTGTAGATATAGGCGGTCCATTTCCATCCAGCCGCCGTTTTCAATGGCGTAAGTTACAAATTGTTTGACTGTTTGACTCGTCATTTCTCACGACTCCTCTATTTTCAATTCCAGTTTTATTGAAGAAAGCCAGCCAACTGAAACCAGCGACTGGCAAGTTTTAAAGCTTATTTTTGATCATCATAGCCTTTAGGATGACTGACATGCCAATTCCAAGCCGTGGCAATGATATCTTCCACACTCGTGTATTTCGGCTGCCAACCTAGAATTTCTTTGGCCTTTTCGCTAGAGGCCACTAAAGCGCTGGGGTCCCCTGCCCGGCGTGGCGAAATTTTCGCCGGAATTTCTTTGCCGGTAACCTTGCGGGCTGCCTCTAACATTTCTTTGACAGAGTAGCCGTTGTTGCTGCCGAGATTAAAGGTATTGCTTTCATTGCCAGCCTTTAAATATTTCAAAGCTAAAATATGGGCGGCAATTAAATCTTCGACGTGGACATAATCACGAATATTAGTCCCATCAGGAGTGTCATAGTCGTCTCCGAAAATCTGTAAAATTTCCCGCTGACCTAACGCCACCTGCAGGATAATCGGTACTAAATGAGTTTCAGGCGTATGGTCTTCGCCAATCGAAGCGTCGGCTTTTGCACCAGCCACATTAAAGTAGCGCAAGGCAACAAACTTCATGTCGTAGGCACCGTCACACCACTTCATCATTTTTTCCATCATCAGCTTGCTTTCGCCGTAAGGATTTTTTGGATTGGTCGGTGTTGTTTCTTTAATCGGCATTTCCTTCGGCTCGCCATAAGTTGCAGCGGTGGAGGAAAAGACAATGTGCTTAACATTGAACTCCTGCATGACTTCCAATAAAATTTCCATACCATACACGTTGTTATTGAAATATTTTAAGGGATTCGCTACAGATTCCGCCACTAAAGAGCTAGCCGCAAAATGGATGACGCCTTCAATACTTTCTTTTTTAAAGACACTTGTTAAAAAAGTTTTGTCCCGCACGTCGCCTTCGTAAAAACGAGCATCTGGGTGGACGGCTTTTCGATGGCCGGTCAATAAATTATCCACGACGGCGACATCATATCCCTTTTCGATTAATTGATCAACTGCATGGGAACCGATATAACCGGCTCCGCCTAAGACTAAAACTGTCATCTTTTCACCTCGTAGATTTTTTATAATTTGCGGGCACCATCATCGATATTGGCTTTGTAAAAATCAGCATTGTAGCCGATTTTTTCTTCATAAGCAGCTCCAACTGCTTTTGTGAAATTGTCTAATTCACTTTCCTTTACTAAGGCGATGGCACAGCCGCCAAAACCAGCCCCTGTCATGCGGGCTCCCAATACACCGGGCTGAGCTTGGGCATTGGCCACTAATGTATCCAATTCGATGCCGGTTACTTCATAATCATCTTTTAAAGATTGGTGGGAGGCATTTAATAGCTGGCCAAACTCAACTAAATCTCCCGCCTGCAAAGCAGCTTTAGCTTTTAAAGTCCGCTGATTTTCATAGACTGCATGTTTTGCCCGACGAATTAAGACTTCATCGCCGATTAAAGCTGTGTTGGCTTCAAATGTTGCTTCGTCTAATTCGCCTAAACTTTGAATATCAAGTTTGGTTTGCAGGCGTTTCAGCGCTTCTTCACATTCACTGCGGCGCTCGTTGTATTTTGAATCCGCTAATTCCCGACGCTTATTGGTATTCATAATGGCAATCACATAGTCCCCAAAGGCGGCCGGTACTAATTCATATTTCAAGGTATTAGTATCCAATAAAATCGCCATATCTTTTTTGCCCATGCCAATCGCAAACTGATCCATAATGCCAGAATTGACACCGATAAATTCATTTTCGACTTTTTTCCCAGTTTTCACTAAGTCCAGCATTGAGACATCTAAATTAAACAAATCCTTCAAGACAACGCCGGTTAACAATTCAATCGATGCTGATGATGAAAGCCCAGCGCCATTAGGAATAGTGCCGTAATACAATACATCAAAGCCTTCGTCAATTTGGTAGCCGGCTTCTTGTAAATATTTGACCATTCCTTTAGGATAATTCGTCCAATTATCCTCTTTGCGGTAATCCAAATTTTCCAAAGGGACTTCAATCACCTCCAGCGCCGCAAAATTTTCTGAATAAAAGCGGATTTTTTGGCTACCGTTTTTGCGGGCATACCCATAAGTGCCGATTGTGATAGAAGCTGGAAAGACATGGCCGCCGTTATAGTCAGTGTGTTCGCCGATTAAATTAATTCGGCCTGGTGCAAAATAAGCACCGGTGGCCTCAACGCCAAAGACTTCTGTAAATCTTTTTTTTAAGTTTTCCATTTTTGTTTCCTCCAAATTTAAAAGATAAATTTGAATGTCGTATGACTTTCAAATGTTTCATCTGCCGCCAATTCAATTTCACCGAAGCCTTCGTGATTACTTGCATCCGGCAGGCCTTGTGTTTCCAACGTAAAGGCGCCGTGAGTTGCAATCGAATCAATTGGGTCAGCTCCCCAATTGTAGGTATAAATCACTACTGAATCTTCTTCGGTGGTCAACTCCACTTGCAAACTGCCATCTTCATTCGAAACCTTGACTTGAGGTGTCGTTGCTTTATTCAAAAGCCATGGATGATCATAACCATTAGCCAGTTTATTTTGTGGGAAATCATTATCAAAGCCCTGTTTGAAGGCTGCACCCTTGCGAAAATCAAAAGAAGTCCCAGCAACATCCAAGATTTTACCAGTTGGCAGGTTATCTTCCTGTAATTCTAAAAATTGATCCGCCAAAAGCTCCATGCGATGATTGTCAATCGGCTGTTTGAAATCGCCGTTTAAATTAAAATATACATGATTGGTTGGATTCAACAGAGTCGCTTTTTCAGTCGTCCCCCGATATTGAATCTTTAATTCATTGTCTTCCGTCAATTGATATTTGACCTGCAAATAAATTGGTCCGGGGAAACCATTAAATCCGTCCGGCACTGTTACATAAAATTTTACTGAATTTTTTTCTTCCTTCACCTGATAATCCCAATAAAATGTTTCCAAGCTATCAGGACCGCCATGCAAAGTGCTGCCTTTTTCATTGGTGGTAAATTGATGAGTGACACCTTGAATTTTTGTTTCACCCTGACTGATACGCCCAGCCACCGGCCCAACAATTGCTCCTACATAAGGATCATTTGCCAAGTAGGCTTCATCACTTTCGTAACCAAAGGCAATATTTGTGGCTTTGCCCTTTAACGGCACAATAATTTTCACAATGCGAGCACCGAAGTTACTCACTGCCACCTGCATGCCATTATTATTTTCCAGTGTTAAAAGTTTTGCTTTTTCAGAACCAAAATTTGTCGTTGTAATCGCCATCTCTGTATCCCCTTTCATGCATTCATTATAAATCATTTGTTTTGATTTTGGAATAGAAAAGTAAAATATTTAGTAAATTTATTACTGAGTTGCGATTTGTTTTGAAAAATTAGTGGTGGGAAAATTGGTAGACGACCGCTTTCGTAACTAGTTGCTTGCTGATATTTAAGCAAAATTGTAGGAATCATCTGGTTAAGAAACACTGTCAGGTTAAAATCAGAAATTGCTACTTCAGACCAGAATCGGTAAAGACAGGTTAAAATTAGTTCAACACTGATAAAACGTAAGCCAGACTACAACTAGTTATGAAGTTAAGGTATCTTTAAAGTTTTTAACTACTACTATGGAATTATGTGCTTTAATTGTAAAATTAAGGTAGGTAAATAGCTCATCTTGAATTAGCTATTAAAGTGATTTAGCAGAATTAATACCTCGAACTGTATGCTACTTGCAAAAATTAGAACAATCAGAAAACTCTAAAAATACTTTTAAGACTATTACTTTAATACGGGGAGGATTTTTGTAATGACTACCAAACAAGATTTATTAATGTCTTTTAAATTAATTAAAGAAGCAGATTTGGCTACTTTGCAGGATTTGGCACTAAATGCAACCGAACCAGAAGAAAGGTCATTTTTTTTAGATTTCTTTAATAAAAACTACAAGAACAGCAAAAAGAAATCATTGAAAAAAGAGATTTTGTACTATGAGAAGGTCAAATAAATTAAAATACATCCTAGTTGCCGGCACAAATGGTGCCGGCAAATCTACTTTATATCAAGCATATCCTGAGCTTTTTAAAGACACAATCAGAATTAACGCAGATGAAGAATTAAAAAAATTTGGTGGAGATTGGCGGAGTACGGCTGATAATTTTCAAGCAATGCGTACTCTAATTAAACTGATGGATAAGGCCTTTAAAAGTAGGTCCGCCTTTCACCAAGAAACAACCCTCTCAGGGTCAGTAGTGGGGCATCAAAATAGAATAAAAAAAGCCAAAAGTTTGGGTTATCACATTACTTTACTATACGTAGGTCTTGACTCATCCGAGATAGCTGTTCAACGTGTTGCCGCACGAGTATCAAAAGGCGGGCATGGGATTCCCATTGAACTCATAAAAAAACGCTATAATCAGTCTTTGAAAATTTAATTCAGCTTGTACCTTTGGCTGACACTGTAATTTTCTTTGACAACACCGAAATTTTTCGCGAGGTTTTTTATCAGGAAAACAAGATTGTAAGGATAAACCAACTATCTTCGATTGCTTGGTTAACGGAAAACGAACTGGATTTAACATAGAAATTGACTAACAAACCCAAAAGACAAAAAAATAGCGCCTTATCTCTAAGACGCCAAGTTCCTGTTTATTCAGTTATTAAGTTAAGTTTGCGACCGTTAATGTCTATGCTTGAAACTCCATAATCGGGCGGAAGGTAATGACCTGCATTTTCCGGTAGAAATCAGCTGGTAATTTTTTCCAAGAGGCGATTAGGCGTTGGAAGAAAGTCGGTTCAGCACTGATTTCATATTCATTTAACGTATAGCCAAAGGATTTTTCGCAATCACCACTGGCAAGTTTTTCAAATTCTATAACAGCGTCGGCTTCCGTTTCAGCAACACTTACTGTATCAATTTCAATATATGAGCCCTCAATACTTTTAGTTTGTTCGATAAAATAAATTTTTTTTATCTCTTTCATATAAATCACCTTTATCCAGTAGATTTAGTTGCTTGTTTGATTAGTTGTTTTATTGCTATGAGACTACTTTAAAGCAAATTAATTAACTATTTATGAACAAAAAGTATAAATTTTGAAAAGAATCATTAAGTTAACTTAAAGATTCTTGGCTTTCTTTAAAGACTTCTTACCACGCTTGGCAAATCAATCTCAGAAGAGTACAATGCGGATTTTTTTATTAACAAGCTATGCTCCTATTCTGTCACCTGTTTTGGTAACCAGACCTGCATCAATGTCCCACGATTTTCTAAGCTCTCAACAGAAATCTTTCCGTGATATAAATCAATAATCTGCTTCACTAAAGCTAAACCCAAGCCATTTCCTTTGGCTTTATGAGCCGTGTCCCCTTGATAAAATTTATCAAACATATGTTTTTGAATCTCCGGTGACATTCCCACCCCGTTGTCTTCAATCTGCACTAAAATTTCATTTTGATTCTCCAATAGTTTGACGCTGATTTGGGCGTCAGTGGCGCTGTACTTAATGGCATTTTCTAAAAGATTCAACCAGACTTGATAAATAATTTCCTCATTGGCCACACAAGTCACCTTTGGCAGCTCAATTTCCCAGTCGATATTCAACGCATTCCATTCCGGCTCTAAAAATAAAATCACATTGCGAATTTGTTCATCCAGACGAAACGGCTCCTGCTCCAAAATAACGCCCTGAGATTCGATCTTACTAATTTTTAAAATATTTTCCGTCAAATGGCTTAATTGGGTCGTGCCATCTAAAATCCGCTGAATATATTCCTGCCGCTCTTCTTCCGCTAAATTCGGATTTTGAATCAGCTGCACATACCCGCGAATTGTTGCTAGTGGTGTCTTAAATTCATGGGAAACATTGGCGATAAAATCACTTCGCAGTGTTTCAATACTGTTTAATTCCCGCACCATGCTGTTAAAGTCATGGGAAAGCTGCTCCAATTCGGTAATTTTATAGCCTTCAGGGACTTGGATACTAAAGTCCCCTTTCGCCACTTGGCCCATTTTTTCACTGAGATTGGTGATAGGCCGCAGAATTTTACGAGCCACTAAAATGGAGACACCGGTGGCTACAATCACCGTTACATATAAAAAGAAAATTAAAAAGAATAGCGGCCGGTCCTGATGGGCGCCAATCACATTAAAATAAAAAAGAAAAGCTCCGACTAACGACAGCAGACAGGCGGTTAAGAGCAGCATGCCAAAAATTATGCAGGCAAAATAAATCCACAGCTGCGAATGAATTTTCTTTTTCATATCTTTTGCACCGCCTTATAACCGAGACCACGAATCGTGATGATTTCAAAATCATCACTGTCGGCAAATTTATCTCTTAGCCGTTTGACATGGACATCGACAGTCCGCTCCAAAGTATCCGTATCCATCCCCCAAATTTCTTCCATCAACTGCTGGCGGGTAAAAATTTTATTGGGATAAGACAGCAACTTATATAGAAGTAAAAACTCTTTTTGCGGCAGCTCGGTCACCTGCTCGCCTTTTGTGACTTCATAGGTCTCCTGGTTTAACAAGGTCTTTCCCACTGCGAGTTCTTTTTCGTGGGCAATTCGGGCCCGCCGTAAAAGCGCCTCTACCCGCAAGACCATTTCGTTGACATCAATCGGTTTGACCATATAATCATCTACGCCGATGCCAAAGCCTTTGCGTTTATCTTCATAGGATTCCTTGGCGGTTATAACTAAAATCGGCAGCTCAAAGCCGCTTTGCCGCAGCTCCTTGGCCAACTCAAAGCCATCCATTTCCGGCATCATAATATCTGTGATAATTAAATCAACATGGTGCTCCTCTAAAACGGTCAGCGCTTCTTCGCCATTATTGGCGGAGAGAATTTTAAACCCAGCCGTCTTTAAAACGCTTTGGTACAATGCGTTCAAATTTTCGTCATCTTCTACGATTAAAATTGTAATCATCTTTTCACATCCTGTTTGCCTGTCGCAAGATTTATTCTCATTATACTAAATATAGGCAACTTCTATTAACTAACTGTGAAGTCTTTTATTGAAAAATTAGCCTGCTGTTCACAAACAGTTAATAATGATTGCCTATTATCAGCCCATTCACCAGAAAAATTGCCAATGTCGAGACAAAATGAATCAATTCTGACAAGTTGTTCCTAGTCGCTTCATTGGTATTTTTGTTCATTTTAGGTTAATAATAGAATGATAGTTTTAGTCAAATGGAATTGTCGGCAGCTTTTTTCAAATAAAACCAAGCCTGTTTTACCTCCTTCTTTTAAATGTTCTTGATGCAAATGTCCTTTATGTAAAACAGATTTGGTTATCTTTTAAAAGCTCGCCGCAACTGCAAAAAAGCCTGAGACCATCACACACCTCAGGCTTTTTCTGCGGCCTAAAATAAATTGTTTTGCAATGAAGGGATGTTGTTTAATGTTAGAACTAAAGGATATCAAAAAATATTATAAAGTCGGCGACACAATTACCAAGGCTTTGGATGGCGTGTCCGTGGCTTTTCGTAAAAAGGAGTTTGTCGCTATTTTAGGTCAGAGTGGTTCTGGGAAAACCACCATGCTGAACGTCATCGGCGGCTTAGACAACTATGATTCCGGTGACATGGTCATTAACGGCAAGTCGACAAAAACTTTTAAAGACTCCGATTGGGATGCCTACCGCAATAATTCTATCGGTTTTGTCTTTCAAAGCTACAACCTAATCAGCCATCTGGGAATTATCGAAAATGTTGAGCTGGGGATGACTTTAAGCGGCGTGCCGCGGGAAGAGAAAAAGAAAAAAGCAGAGGAGGCTTTGATTCGTGTTGGCTTAGAAGCCCACATGCATAAAAAGCCTAATCAATTATCCGGCGGTCAAATGCAGCGGGTGGCGATTGCCCGAGCGCTAGCCAATGACCCAGATATTCTACTTTGTGATGAACCGACGGGCGCACTGGATTCAGAAACCAGCCTGCAGATTATGGAATTGATTCAAGAGCTGTCTAAAGAAAAATTAGTGGTGATGGTGACGCATAATCCTGAGCTGGCCAAAAATTATGCCGACCGGATTATCGAATTTTCCGACGGTCGAATTATCAGTGACTCCCATCCCCACATTGAAGGAAAAAAAGGCGATGAATTCACTCTAAAACGCACCAAAATGCGTTTTATCACAGCCTTGAATCTTTCCTTCAACAATATTCGCACTAAAAAAGGCCGCACCTTTTTAACGGCCTTTGCCTCCAGTATTGGCATTATCGGGATTGCGATTGTTTTATCTTTGTCGACAGGTTTCCAAACACAAATCGACAATACTCAGACGGAAACCTTGTCTCAGTTTCCCATCACGATTTCTCAGGTAACCACGTCAGCCATTGGTTCATCGACTACTGCCACGACTGACAGTTCAGATACCGACACAACGGACAGCAGCAGTGACAATCAAGCGGCAGCTGATAATCAAGTAATTGCCCAAACTAGTCAGCAGGATGCGGCGACCCACATCAACAAAATTGATCAGGATTTTGTCGATTATATCAACGACCTTGATGCTGATTTATCCAATAATATCGGCTATTCCCGTGGCGTCAATATGAATTTAATTCGTGACATTGACGGCAGCTATCAGCAGGTCAGCTTCTCAAATCAAGCGGCCACCTCTAACAGTGCGGCCAGTTCTTTTTCGAGTGCCTCTGGTGTTGGGATTTCAACATTTCCCCATCAGCAATCAACTGACAACGGTAGTTTTTTAGAGGAAAATTATGATTTATTAGACGGCAGCTATCCCAGTGCGGCCACCGATGTCGTTTTAATTGTCGATGAGGACAACACGACAAATATCAATGCCCTGACCAACTTAGGCTTTGACGTTACGAACGGTGAAGCAATTGATTACAGTCAAATTGTCGGCACGACTATTGATGTCGTGAACAATAATGACTACTATACTCAATTACCAACTGGAACATTTATTCCCAATACCGATTTGGAAAGCCTGTATAACAATAGCAACAATACAACTTTGACAATTTCGGGTATTTTACGGATTAAAGCTGATTCCAACTTAAATCTTTTGGCAACCGGCATTGCCTACAGTGATACTTTGAGCCAACAAATTATTGACGACAATCAAAATTCGGCAATTGTTGAAGCACAAGAAAATAGCAGTACCAATGTGATGACCGGTGAAGCCTTGGACGACACTAGCAAAGAGCAACTACTAGCTTATCTAGGTGGCTCTAGCTTGCCAACAACAATTTATATTTATCCGAATAGCTTTAATGATAAAACAGAAATTCTAGACTATTTAGATGCCTACAATGAAGGCAAAGACGAAGCGGATCAAATTGTTTATACCGATTTGGCGGGAACTGTGACCACTTTGACTGGCGGCATTATGGACGCCATCACCTATGTCTTGATTGCCTTTGCGGCGATTTCGTTGGTGACCTCGATGATTATGATTTCCATCATCACCTACACTTCTGTTATTGAACGCACCAAGGAAATTGGTGTGTTAAAAGCTTTAGGTGCCCGTAAAAAGGATATCACCCGCGTCTTTGATGCTGAAACCTTTATTTTAGGGATTGCCTCTGGCGCTTTAGGGGTGCTGATTGCTTGGTTAGCAACCTTCCCAATTAACGCAATCTTGTACAATATGACCGACTTAGAAAATGTGGCCCGCTTAGAACCAATGCAGGGTATCATCTTAATTCTAGTCAGTACAATTCTTACCATGCTAGGCGGTCACATTCCAGCCCGCATGGCAGCCAAAAAAGATGCTGCGATCGCCTTACGCGCAGATTAGTTTCATTTTAAAAAAAGTCAGAAAGCCTGTTACGGCCTTCTGACTTTTTTGCTGTGAATGGATTATTGTGATAACTCGTAAGACATTTTTCATTTCTAACCTCAGATTACTTCAACCTTTGCGATTAGTCTCGGTCAATCAACATTTCCTTTAAAAAGAAACTGGCTTTTTCCATCGTGGGAATTTTTAATAAATGACCCTCACCGACACCAATATGCAGTGAGATATTACGTCCTGCATCTGTATTGCGATTTTCGTCAACAAATTTTACCACGCTGTCAATCGGAATTTTCCAATCCTCTGTCCCGTGCCAGAAAAATAAAGGGCGGCCATTAAGCGTTTCTGGATGAGCGCTTAAATCATAGGCCGGCGTCCAACTCATTAAATCGCGATAATCACTAGGCAAAAAGATATTCGCTTCTTTCCGACGCATAATCGTCGTATCGATGAAGGCCTTAGGGCTAGGCGTACCCATCAAACAGACTGCCGCATCAATCTCCGGGTGGTGGGTTAATAAAGCGGCCGTCGTCATGCCCCCCATTGAAAAACCACCAACGCCAAGGCGACCATTATTCGGTCGTTTTTTTAAAAAGAAGTCACGAATTTTTTCAAATTCAAAAAGATTGCCATGAATCGTTTCCCAAAAAGTTAACGAAGGCACTGTTGAAACCGGCTGATGCCGCTCCCCGTGATTCGGAGCATCCGGCAAACACACCCGAAAGCCTAGTCCTGCTAGCCGGCGAGCTTGTGTCATCGCCAAATTTTTATTGGTCTGCCAACCATGATAATAGATAATCAGCGGCAGCTCGGCCTCCTGCAGAGCTTCCTCCACCACTTCAAATGCCGGAATATCATCAATCACTAGATGAATTTTTTTACTTGGCATTTTAAAAACCCCTTTCATTTGTCTTCATTATAACAAAAATTATTTTAGGATTCTCACGATTGGCTTATGACTTTTTGCACGAAAGAAAAAGCTGGTGCTTAACTGTTTCAACTTGTGAAAAATATTTAGATGAGATTTTTATTAGAAATAATTTTTCATTCCCCTATGAAAAAAGTTTGCAAAATAAATTACCAGCTATCATTTTTGGGAAAAGCTGAGGAAAATCAGGCTCTTTTCTCTGAATTCAAGCAAAGATATCTGATGAAAAGTATTTAATAATTCTTTCAGAAAGAGTATAATAAGCCAATAATCTTTTCTTGAGGAGTGCGTTATGGATTTACTTATTGGCATTATTTTAATTTTATCTTTCTTTGGGCTAGTCCTTTATTCAGTAAAGGGCTTTAACCTAATGGTCGGCTTTTTTTTAATGGCCTCTTTGTGGACTATTTTACCGATTATCGGCCATCTTTCTGTAGGTGTCAGCTGGTCTGAAATCGGTACGATGCTGCAGGCTGTCTATCAAAATGCCCCTGAAACCTGGGGCGCTGTTTTAGTCAATGTCTTCTTTGGGGCTTTTTTTGGACGAGTCCTCTTAGATACCGGGATTGCGGCGACGATTATTCGTAAGTCAGTCGAGCTTGGCGGCGATAATAGCGGTTTAATACTAGTTATTGTGAATGTTATAACAGGTATCATTTTTACCTCTCTAGCTGGTGCTGGTCCGGTAATTTCAATTGCGATTGTCGTATTGCCGATTTTATTTTCAATTGGAATTCCCAAGTCGGTGGCTCTGTTTTCTTTTACCGGCTCTGTGGCGGCCGGAATTTTTATCAATCCGATAAACTTTACCCAGTATCATGCTTTTTTTGAAACAGGCTCAAGTTACACCTATAACCAATATTTTAATTTTGGGATTATTGGTTTTATCGTGATGCTTGCGGTTGTCTCATCCTTTGCCCTCTTCTTTTTGAAAAGAGCCAATCCGGTCTTCAATTGGGATAGTGCCGACATCGAAGAAGATGAAAGTGACGTCAAGAATGCGCCAAATATTGCTCTATTAACCCCCTTTCTCCCGGTAATTGGTGTAATCTTCTTAAAACTGCCGGTGATTCTCTGTTTTATTTTGGCCTCAATTTTTGCTTTAGTTGTTTGCCGAGAATTAACTGAGGGCTTCCGGGCGGCCAGTCGAACCTTTACAAAATTATACTCTGATGCTGTCAAGGATACCTCGGCTCTAGTTGGATTTTGGATGGCCTTGTCGATGTTTAATGCCGCTTCATCCTTTGCTGGCCCTTATTTTCAAACAATGATTGGCGGAACTATTCCGACTTCGGCTTTGGCCCTCTGTGTTTTATTTATTGTCCTGAGTCCTTTGACTTGGTTTAGAGGCCCGATGAATTTAGTCGGCTCTGGTGCGGCCATCTTAGCCGTGATTATGCAAGTGAATCCCGACTTACCGATTACTTTTTTATATCCCCTCTTCCTGTCGATTTTAGTCGGCATGGGTCACTTTGATATCACAACTTCTTGGATTTCATGGGGGCTAGGTTATGCCAAGGTCGAGAGCCGCGATTACATGAAAATGGCGCTGCTTCCCGGGATGCTGATTTGTCTGATTTTAGAAATGCTAACCTTTATCTGGTTTGGCAATTAAGGAGGTCCACCAATGAATAGAAAAGTCCGTGTCGGCATTGATGTTGGCGGAACCCATACAAAAGCGGTGGCGATTGACAATGCCACCAAAGAAATTATTGGCAAATCTTCTGTCAAAACGACCCATGACGATCAAAAAGGGGTCGCAACTGGTGTGGTCAATGCCTTTTTAAAATGTCTTCAGGAATATTCAATTGCCCCTGAAGAAGTCGTTTTTGTTGCCCATAGTACCACACAGGCGACCAATGCTTTACTTGAAGGCGATGTCGCTAAAATTGGGATTATTTCTACAGCGGAGGGTTTCTTTGAAGGCTTAATTACCCGCAAACAAATGAACATGAAAAATATTGATTTAGGCACCGGACGGGAAATTGAAATTCACAGTCGTTTTATTAAGCCTAGAGAGTTCAATCCTAGCCGGGTTAATCAAGCCATCGATGAGCTCCATGATTTAGGAGTGGAGGTCTTTGTTGTCACAAGCGCTTTTGGTGTTGATAGCAGCAAAAAAGAGCGCCTGATTGCTGAGACTATAAAAAAACGCGGCTACCTCTACACTGTTGCTTCAGAAATGACAAAATTGTACGGCCTTTCCCGTCGGACTCGCACCGCCGTCTTGAACGGCTCAATTTTACCGAAGATGTTGGAAACCGCCAATTCAACAGAAGCCAGTGTTCATTCCTCTGGAGTGGATGTGCCTTTGATGATTATGCGGGGCGACGGTGGCGTCATGGACGTCGCCGAAATGAAAAAAAGACCCGTGCTGACCATGCTATCCGGGCCAGCCGCTAGTGTCATGGGCTCTCTTATTTATTTGCGGGCCTCAAATGGTGTTTACTTTGAAGTTGGCGGCACCTCCACCAATATTGGCGTCATTAAAGATGGTCGCCCAGCCATTGACTATTCTCAAATCAGCGGCCGCAATACCTATATTAGTTCCTTAGATGTCAAAGTTTTAGGGGTGGCTGGCGGCAGTATGGTGCGGGCCAATCAGCAGCAATTGGCTGATGTTGGACCTCGAAGCGCCCATATTGCAGGTTTAGACTATGCCGTTTTTACCCCTCTTGAAGAAATTGTCGACCCGCAATTAGAATTTTTTGCACCAAAAGAAGGCGATCCTAAAGATTATGTAGCCATTCGCCTAGCTAGTGGCAAACGAGTCACCATCACCACAACCTGTGCTGCCAATATCTTGGGCTTAGTTAAGCCAGAACATTTTTCTTATGGAAACGTTGAATCCGCCCGCAAAGCGATTCAGCCTTTAGCAGATTATCTGCAGCAGACACCTGAAGAAGTCGCAGAAGGCATTTTGGAAAAAGCCTTTGCTAAAATTAAACCCGTGATTCTTGGCTTAGCCAATAAATATAAGCTAGAGCAAGAACAGATTTCTTTGGTAGGTGTCGGCGGTGGCGCCTCTTCCTTAATCGTTTACTGTGCCGACAAGCTGGGTTTGAAGTACAGTATTCCTGAAAATGCTGAGGTCATTTCTTCAATTGGTGTCGCCTTGGCTCTCGTTCAAGATGTAGTGGAACGGATGATTCCTAATCCCAGCAAAAATGATATCAAACAAATTAAACAAGAAGCTATGGATAAGGCAATTGAAAGCGGCGCAACCAAAGAAAGCGTTGAAGTCCATATCGACATTGACTCGCAAACACAAAAAGTAACAGCGATTGCCACAGGCTCCACCGAAGTTCAAACTGGCGAAGACAATTTGAAAATTTCCCAAGCTGAAGCCTTTGAGTTAGCCCGGCAAGATTTCCAAGCTCTGCCGGAAGCGGTTAGTCTAATCGACAGTACCAATTACTTTTCGGTCTTTGGCATGAATGCAGCCACCGGCGAAGCGATTCGTTTATTGGACGATAAAGGCTTTATTAAGGTCCAGCGGGGCAATGCTCGTGTCCGTAAAACCTTTATTCAAAATTATTTAGATGTCCTGCAAAACTTCTGGGAGGACATGGCCAATTATAAATCAGATTTAATTATTCGCCCTGATTTTTATATCTGCGTCGGTCCTAGACTAATGGATTTTTCAACCCAGGATTTCCAGCAATTATTAATGCTTGTGGACTTGGAGTTGGCCAATGTCAACTCGGAAGAAGAAGTCATGATTATCGCTGCCAATCAACTTTATTAACAGGAGGCTTATGGCTATGCTAACTGATTTAGAATTAGCCTATTGGCAGCTAAAAAAAGACCGTCTCTTTTTTAAAATTCCTAAAAAAGAGATTTTACCTGAATGCCGTCTAGCCTTAAAAAAAGGCCATGATTATTTTGAAGCTTTTCAAAAGTATGACAGCTTTGCACTATTAGAAACCTTGCCCATCACCCTGATTGAATCAGAAAAAGAAACTTCTCTGCGGGGGCAACTGGAAATTTTTCCAAAAAGACAACAGGCTGAGCTGACCATTTTCACAAACACAATAAAAAAATTGCAGCAGCAAACAGGCCTTCCCTTCTCACAAATTAAAGAATTGGTTATTGCCCATGAGCTTTACCATTATCTCAGCGAATTTCAACTTGGTCCGCAAAGGGAATACCCAAAATTGCAGATAACCACCATTCGCTTGGGGCCGCTACATTCTGTTGCAAATTTGCAGGAATCAAAAGAAATCACAGCCCATAAATTTGCTCAGCTAATGACTGGCCTTCCCTATTTAGGAAATGCTCTGGATTTTTCAGACTTGTGGCAGTCGGAAGGAACGAGCAGCCAGAGAGTTCGGCAGATTCAAGAGGAAGTTGCTGGGCTTGTAACAGAGGAATAAAAAATAAAAAAAGCAGTAAAGATAAAAATCACCAAAGATTTTTTATCTTTACTGCTTTTTCATTTACTTCTTACTCGCCTGAATCATCAGGACATCCCCTTTGTCATACCGCCTTCTGGTTTTTGAGTATTCAAAAGGGACACCAGAATTTAAATAGACGACTTGTTCGACTTCAAGCACAGGATCGGTGATTTCGCAGTCAAGATATTGTTGGTCCAGCTCACTTGGTTTATCGGCATGGATACGCCGATTGGCTAGCCCCATTTCCAGCCCCAAATCATGTTTTATATAATGATAAATCGAACTGTTCAAGACCTCTTCAGAAACTCTGGGAATAACCTCAACTGGCATAATTGTATATTCTAATAAAAGTGGCTCACCGTTAAAAAAACGTAGCCGATTGATTTCATAGACTGCCGAGGATTTGGGAATTAATAATTTTTCCATCTCCAACGGGCTTGGAAAACGAACATCAAAGCTTAAAATCTGACTAGTAATTTCTCCTTGCGAGCTAAAGCTGGCAGTCACACCATCATAGACATCAATCTGATTGTCTAAATTCGCTAAGGTATTGGTATTTTCTTTAACAAAAGTACCTGAGCCCTGTCGACTGTATATTAGCCCCTCTGCTTTTAAGATATCCAAAGCCTTTTGAATAGTTACCCGACTCGTCTGATACTCTTTTGCCAGTAAAACCTGTTCTGGTAACGCGCTGCCGCCGACATAACTGCCATCTAAAATTTTTGAACGCAAATCATCTGCAATTCTTTTATATAAACTCATCTCCACAACCTCATTTCTCATTTTCAAATCCATTATATTGGTTCTTTTAAAAGAACACAACAAAATTTGTGTTTACAAATTTTAAAATTTGAGTTGTCATTATTAAAAAATCGTGCTAAACTTCTTTTGTAAGCGTTACAAAAAGAAAGGAGCGCAAGAATTTGATGAAGAAAGAAAAATTTTTTTGGGGCAATTCTGTTTCAAGTATGCAAACGGAAGGTGGCTGGAATGAGGGTGGAAAAAGCCTATCTGTCTATGATATTCGCGAAGCCACCGAGACAGCCAGCGATTGGAAAGTAGCCAACGATAATTTCCATTCCTATGATGAGGATTTTGATTTTATCAAAGACCTCGGCATGAATATGTATCGTTTCCAAATTTCTTGGAGCAGAGTTGTTACAGATGGCGATGGCGAATTTAACGAAGAAGGAATTGCCTATTACGACAAATTGATTGATGCCTTATTGGAACGTGGAATTGAACCGATGATTTGTCTTTATCATTTTGATATGCCTTTACATCTTGCTGAAAAATATAACGGCTTTATGAGTAAAGAAGTCTTAGCTGCTTTTGTGCGATACGGCAATGAGATGGTCAAACGTTTTGCCAGCAAAGTTAAATATTGGATTATTTTTAATGAACAAAATCTTTATCACACACCCGAAGCTTTCAGAATCAGCGGCTATCAAATGGGTGAAAAAAATGTCGATGATTTGTATAAAATTTTGCATAACGTGATGGTTGCCCATGCCCGCATCGCCACTTTTATTAATGAACAAACTTCAGCTTATGTTGGTGGGATGTTGGCTTATTCTGAAGTTTATCCGGCTACTAGTAAACCTGAAGATATTTTAGCTGCTCGTAAATGGGATGAGTTTATCAACTATACCTTGTTAGATGCTTATACAAAGGGTGTTTACTCCAAAGAGATGATGACCTTTGTTGAGACGAACAATATCCAGATGAATATTCTAGATGGTGAATTAGCCGATATTAAAAAAATGAAAAATGATTTTCTCAGCTTTAGCTATTATGCATCGACTACGGTTAATTCAGAAATGATTCCTGAAGGGACAGCCCCTAATTTTTACTTGTCCTTTGGGAAACAAGACAATCCCAACATTCCAACCACCGAATGGAATTGGCAGATTGATCCTCTGGGCTTCAGAGATGTCTTAAATAAAATGTATCAACGGTATCGCCTGCCAGTCTTTCCGATTGAAAATGGCGTCGGTGTTCAAGAGGAATGGGACGGCAGCAATCCAATTGATGACCAATACCGCATTGATTATCATAAAAATCATTTACAGGCGATGTATGACGCCATGTTTATTGATGGTGTTGAAGTGATGGGCTATCTAGGCTGGGGCTTAATCGATATCTTGAGTTCTCAAGGGGATATGCGCAAGAGATACGGTCTGGTCTATGTCAACAGAACCAATCATGATTTGCGGGATATGAAGCGTGTTCCGAAGAAAAGCTATTATTGGTTTAAAGATGTTATCGCCAGCAATGGTGAGTTGATTTACAAAAAACAGGCAGATTAAATTCAGAAGGTTTAGTTTAGGAGGTTTTTTAAATGGATGGTAAATCATCAAAAAGAATGGATAAGTTTGTTGAGATTGCTTCAAAAGTTGGGGAACAAATTCATTTACGGTCTTTGAGGGATTCCTTTGCGACAATTATGCCGCTATTTATTCTCGCTGGGTTGGCGGTACTCGTCAACTCGGTTATCTTCCCCTTTTTATTTGAAGGTGATTTTTTAGTCACCGTTCAACAATTTGGGACAGCAATTACCAACGGAACACTGAATATTGCCGGATTATTGTTATGTCCGACCATTGGTTACTTTTTATCAAGAAATCGGAATTTTGAAAATCCGATTTCAGCCGCAATTATGGCCTTGGCAACTTTAATTGTAATGATGCCCTTGCAGCTCTCGATTTCATCGGTAACCGGTGATGTTGAAATTGCAGCAACCGGAGTTCTTTCCTTCTCAAATCTTGGTACTTCATCAATGTTTGCCGGAATTATTATCGGATTAGTCGAAACAGAATTACTAGTATTCCTTTCAAAAAGAAAACATTTAAAAATTAATTTAGGCGAAGATGTCCCGCCAGCGGTGTCGAAATCATTTAACGTTTTGATTCCAGCAATTTTAAGTATCTCAGTTTTTGCTGTATTGGCTTTGGTGCTGAACATCACCTTAGGAACAGATTTAATCACCTTGATTGTCAATTTAATCCAAGAACCGTTACGGGGCATTAGTACCAGTCTCTTTGGCTATATTTTCTTGTATAGCTTTGGTAATTTTCTGTTTACCTTTGGGATTCACCAATCGGTTATTAACGGCTCCTTCACTGAGCCTTTTATGACACAAAATATCAATGACAATATGCTCGCCTTTGCCAATGGTATCGAGCCGCCACATATTTTGACGGTCTCATTTCAAACCGCCTTTGCACAGATGGGCGGTACTGGCGCAACCATTTCGCTAGTGATTGCTATTTTAATCTTTTCTAAGTTTAAACCTTACCGGGAAATTGCCAAATTGGGAGCGGCACCAAGTCTTTTTGAAATCAACGAGCCGATCATTTTTGGTTTGCCGATTGTCTTTAATATTCCAATGATGATTCCCTTCGTTTGCTTACCTGCCCTGCAAACTTTAATCGCTTATTTTGCAACGTCGATTGGATTAGTCAGTAAGACCGTGGTCCTCGTTCCATGGATAACGCCGCCTGTCATCAGCGGCTGGTTAGCGACTGCCGGCGATTGGCGAGCTCCTGTCCTCCAAGTATTACTGATTGTCTTAGGGGTTATCATCTATCTGCCTTTCCTTAAAATCAGTGAAAAAGTATCGATTAAACAGGCAGAATTAGCACGCGAGTTTTAATCAGTCAACTATTGAAATTATTTTTTGTAAAGAAGGTATGTTATGAACAAGCAACTTAAATTTCCGGAAAATTTTTGGTGGGGCTCAGCCTGGTCAGCAGAACAGGCTGAAGGCCGCGGAACCACCGGCAAGGCTGAAACCATTTGGGAGCGTTGGTTTAAAGAAGAACCTAATCGCTTTTATCAAGGCGTCAGTTCTGCCGTGACGGATGACCATCTCCATCGCTTCAAAGAAGATGTCGCATTGATGGTCGCAACGGGACATAATTCATTTCGAACTTCGATTTCTTGGGCTAGAATGTTTCCTGCCGGTGGCACTGGTGAAGTCAATCCGCAAGCCATCAGCTTTTATCGAGCATTATTTACTGAAATGAAGTCCAATGGTATAGAAGTTTTTGCTAATTTATATCACTTCGACATGCCCGCTAAGCTACAGGACATTGGCGGCTGGGAATCCCGGGATGTTGTGGCGGCTTATGTTCATTTCGCAGATACTTGTTTTAAAGAATTTGGTGATTTAGTTGCGCATTGGTTTACTTTTAATGAACCCCTTGGACCAATTTTAGGTGGTTATTTAGAGGACTTTCACTATCCAAACCTGATTGATTTTAAACGAGGTGCTCAAGCTGCTTTCTTTACGATTTTAGCTCATGCAAAGGCCATTGAAGCCTTCAAACGCCATCAGCTTCCCAGTAGGATTGGCGTCATTTTAAACCTGAGCCCAACTTATCCTCGAAGTAAAAATGAAGCAGATGTCAAAGCTGCTGAGATTGCCGATTTGTTCTATACGAGAAGCTATTTAGATCCGATGGTGAAAGGTGTTTTTCCAAGCAAGTTAGTTCAGCTGCTTGAAGAATACGATCAATTACCGCTTGATTTTCAACCAGCCGATCTCGACTGTATCAAAAATAATGTCGCCCAGATTTTAGGTTTAAATTATTATGAGCCCCGCCGGGTAAAGGCTCGCTTGACCGCGATTAATGAAGCGGGCCCTTTTCTACCAGACTGGTTTTTTGAGCACCATATTATGCCAGGCCGGCGCATGAATGAATACCGAGGCTGGGAGATTTATCCTAAAGGCATTTTGGACCTTTGTCTGGATATTAAAAATAATTACGGAAATATCGAAGCCTTTATCTCAGAAAATGGCATGGGAGTTGCAGATGAGGAACGCTTTATGAATCAAGCGGGAAAGATTGAAGATACCTACCGCATTGATTATATAAAAGATCATCTAGCTTATGTCTGGTTGGCAATTGAAGCCGGCTGTAATCTCAAAGGGTATCATCTCTGGACTTTTATTGACTGCTGGTCTTGGATTAATGCCTACAAAAATCGCTATGGCTTAGTTTCTCTAGATTTGGCCACGCAAAAGCGAACCATCAAACAAAGCGGCATTTTTTACAAAAATTTGAGTGCTGAAAATGGCTTCGAGTATCATACAGAAAATCTAAGCTAATTATCAAACTGAAGGATTTCAAAAAAATCAGTCACGCCCCTAGTGCAATTGCCTTGGGGAATGACTGATTTTTGTTTGGAAATTTTATTTAAAAATGTCTCTGCCTCTGACTAATTTCTTATAAAAAAACACCTGATTCAATCTACTAGACCATTGTCTCTTGAAAGAATCAGGTGATTTAAGTTTATTGATTAATTTTATTCCATGGTGAAAGACTGCCTAAAATTTGGTTCGCTGGGCTTTGAATAATCGATTTGGTAATGACATCATTGGCTAAGCTATTGCCGGAAATCTTAGTGGCAGCAATCGTTGCCCCTTGGCTGCTTCGATTATTTGTTGAGATGCTGTTGACCTTTGTATTGCCAGAAAGCTGTGCTGAGTTGTTACTAGCTTCAGCGGACTCAGTAGCAGCGGAACTAGTTTCGCCAGCATTTGGTTTTTGATCGTAGTCAGCTAAATTATAGGCCTCAATCAAAGCGTTTAGTTTCAAATTATAATTGGTATCTGTAGCGTAACGGCCAGTTAAAAAGGCGGTGACGTCTTGATAAGAGTCAGCATTGACTTTCCAAGTTTGGCTGTAGAAGGAACTGTTACCTTGAATTCCCCCCCGCAAAAGTTCAGCGTAATCTTCTAAAGATTGACGGTAGCTAGGATATTTTCTGAAGCTGGCTTGAATGGTATATAAAGTACCTGAGCCGTCATCTTCTTGGGTGTTAAAGCTGACACTTTCACCGTTGTAGCTGCCTTTAATCCCAAATAAATTAAAGTTTGGCTCTGATGATAGGCGGCTATTCCCTGAGCCGGTTTCTAAAATGGCTTGGGCAATCATAACAGATGCATATAAATCAGCATTCCAAGCGATTTCTTGGGCGTCTTTACCGATGGCTTCGATAAATTCTGCCGTCGTTTTGTTGGCAGTGACAGAATAATTATAATTGCTTTCTACAGAACCGCTAGTTAATGGCGGTTGAATCGCTTGAATTACCTGCTGTTCGGCAGGTGTTGCGGTTGTTGTTTCCTCAGGAGCCGGTGTTGGCGTTGGTGTCGGCGTTTCTGTGTTGCCCCCTGAAGGATTTTCTGGTGCTGGTGTCGTCGAGCTATCGGTAGTCGATGAGTCATCAGTGGCCGTGCTTGAACTGGAGTCAGTCGTTTCAGACGGCTCAGTTGAAGAACTTTCTATCGGCGCTTCGCTGCTTGAAGTGGATTCAGTTGGCTCGGTGCTGACGGAAGGCTCTGTCGTTGATTCTGTCACTGGCGGTGTTGTTGATTCGACAACCGGCTGTGAGCTTTCGGAAGTCTCTTCAACTATCACAGCAGAACTCTCTGAGCTGACAACATCAGCAACCTCCTGACTGCTGTCGCTAACGGCCTCACTCTCGCTGCTTTGCACAACTATTCCCGATTGCTCCTGGGCAGATGTTTCATTAAATAAATGGGACTGAAGATAAAAGGCGCCAGCGCTGACCAACACAGCACTGCAAATCAACAGACCATTGACAACTTTTTTATATTTCATTTTTCAGTGTTCCTCCCTAGCAGACTTGCATAAAACAGAGTCCCGTATTCCTCTAGTATCTTTCTTTTTTACCCGAAACCGAGATTTTTTTTCGAGAACGATTACTGCCCCCACTAATTCGATTGCGGTTTGAATTCAAATTGCTTTTAAGTTTCACTGGTGCTTTTGCCTCTTCTTTGCTTGAATCCTTATCATCGCGATTCGCCATTCTTTCATAATTAAAGGCGTTAAAGCGGAGATAAAAGACCATTAACAAACAGAAAAGCAGGAAAAACAAGTGACTAATTGTAACATTATCCCGAAAAGGCGTGAGATAAAAGACAATCAACAGAATTAAAAATAACAACATAAAGACAAGCGAGGCAATAAAGTAAATTAATGTCAGCAGCTTGTATTGTTTTGTCAGTGCATCTTTGCTAAATTTCATTAACTATCCTCCAACAATTCCTATAATCTCCTCTTGGGAAACCAACCCAAAAATTCGACTATCTAAAGATATTTCTCGGTTATCCCCTAAAACTAAATAATAGTTGGCGGGAATTTCTTCAATCCCGAATAATTCTTCAAGGGAAAAATTATTCGTAATTGTCGAAAATGTATCACCGACTGGAAGAGCGTTTATGTACAATTGCCCATCTGCATAATACACATTTTCACCCGGCAAACCAATTACCCGTTTGATATAGGTTTCCTCCTCATCCGTTGGGGGATGAAGAACAACAACATCAAAGCGTTCCGGTTCACCGTGACTGGTGATTTGGACAATTTCATCACTTAATAACGTGGGTTCCATAGATTCGCCATGCACGATATACTTTGGAAAAATAAAACCATAAAGCAGCATACCGCAATTTGCTAGTAACAATACTAGACCGGCGATTATTAAACTAATCATCAATTTTGACTTGTTTGCCACTTTATTTTCCAACATTAAGCTCCTTTAGTCAATATCAGCTCGATCTTCACTGGCGATTTTTTCTAAGATAATCGTTTCGCCCTGTAATAAATCGAAGTAAGCCGCTTTGCTGACTAGATTATCATAATCCATTTTCATGATTTTAACATGGGGTTTGCCGATGCCAAACCATGTTCTAGCGTGAACCTTAACCCGCTGTTCAATCATCTGCGATTCGTAAAGCGCAAAGCTGATTTCGTTGGCGGAAAAATTATCTTTAATATGGTCGACTTGGCTGCGTTCATAAGTAATCCGGTCGCTAGAAACCGTCATTCTTTCAGAACGATTTAACATTTTACCATTCATCTGCCACATTTGTTCCAAGTATTTAGTTTTCTGAATCAGATAGGTGTATTCCCGTAAATCAATTTTAAGAATCTTATCCCAATCTTCATCCGCTTCGTCAGCTTCACCAAAATAGCTGATGCTATTAGCTATCAATGATTGTTCTAAGCGCTCAATCATCAGCTCCAGCTTCTTATTGGTATTCTTCACCTTTTGACGGTTAAGTTTTTCGTGTTTCAGCCGATTTTGTAAATCCTCGACTTTTAAGGCTAGTTCTGGAAAAGCTTCATCTTCAGCAAGCGAAAGCGTCTCGGTCGGGACCTCTGCCTCAGCTTCCTCCTCAAACTCTTCATCGTCAGCTAACACTTCGTCGACTGCTTCTTCAAAGGCCTCATCGACTGCTGCTTCAGCTAGTTCTTCTTCAAGGTCTTCGGGTTCTTCAAGCTGATCAAGTTCCGCTTGTAGCTCTTCTAAGGAAATCATTTCCTCGCTGGAAGCCATATCACCGCTATTTTGAACCGCCTGTTGAATCTCACGAATCATCTCGGAAATTTTTTCCTCCACCAAAGCCATCGCCTTGCCGGAAACTGACGCAAATTGTTGAAGCACACTTTCTTGAAAATTAATCTCAAAAGGAAATGGTTTCTCCGTACTAGCCAACGGAACAAAAGATGCATAATAGAGATATTGCTGACGGCTTTCCGTCTCTTTCAAAAAAATCCAGGCGAATTGCGGAAAAGCTGCCTCCAGCTGCTGCCAAAGCTCTTGGGTCATTGACAACGGCTGATCGGCAATAATTTCCACATGGTAGGTTGGATCTGTAAGTTGAAAAATATTTTGAAAATAGTCGCGAATCGCTTCATCTGAAGGCGCTCCTGTCAGCTGTTTGTTTTCAATCATCTGACGACAAGCTGCCGTTAAACTCTGAAACTTATCTTTTTCAATTATCGTTACTCCAACCGCCGGTGCTGGCGTTGGATAGATAGCGGTTTGAATCATTTGATTTTTCAAGCTATCCTTCCTTTCCAATGGTTTGATTTGATTGTGAGAAGTTTAATCTAAATACTGATCAAATACTTCCATTGTTTCGCCTTTGATTTTAGCTAAAGTTTCTTTGAACTTGTTGATTTCATCTTCATATTCCTGCACCCGCGCTTGGGCTTCAGCAATCATCTGCTGAGCTTCCAGCTGGGCATCGGCAATAATCCGTTCACTCTCTGCTCTGGCGTCAAAAATCATATTTTCTTCTGCTTCAGATAATTTCGGAGCAGCCGATGTTGGTTGTTCCACAGCAACTACAGGCTCTGTCGGTGTGGTAACCGGTTCTTCAACTGCTGCAAATGCCGAGTCCATTTCTTCAACGACAGCTGCCGCTTCAACTGTCGGCTCCATTACAGGTTCCGTCTCCACTGGAGTTGAAACTGGCTCTTGTAGTGCTTGAGCTTCTTTTTCAGCCAACTGTTGCTGGAGCATTTCTACTGATTTAGCTAGCTCATCGTTTTTATTCGTAATCTCAGCTTGCAATTGTTTTTCCTGCTGGCTGATTGTTTCGGCCATTCGCGCGTATTCTTGATCTCTTTGGGACAGTTGTTCCTGCAGCTTGGAAACAATTGCTTCAAATTCTTGAGTGACCGCAGCTGGTGCTGGTTCTGGTGCAACAACCGGTGCCTTCTCCGCAAAGCTCGTTGCAATTCTAGTCACTTCTTCTTGTTTTAATTCTAATTGTTCCTTCAAACGAGCCACGGTTTCCTCTAAGCGATCAATTTCTGCTGTAGACTGCGGTTCTGCTGTTTCAGAATAATAAGCTTGATCAGGAGTTTCATAACCAGACTGTTTTTTCTTAGGACTGGATTTAGGTTTAGCCTTAGCTGCTGGTTTTTTCTTACGAACAGGTTCTTCATACTCTTCCTCTTCGTCCTCATCATCCCAGTCATCGTCGTCTTCGTCTTCATCCCAATCGTCATCATCTTCGTCGTCCCAGTCCTCATCATCCTCGTCGTCTTCGTCCCAGTCGTCGTCATCATCATCTTTTTTCTTACGACCAAAACCAAAGAAGCCGCGTTTTTTCTTTACTGGTTCGTCATCTTCATCGTCGTCCCAGTCGTCATCATCGTCCTCGTCATCTTCGTCGTCCCAGTCCTCATCGTCGTCATCATAATCCTCATCATCTTCGTCGTCCCAGTCTTCCTCGTCTTCGTCGTCCCAATCTTCTTCATCATATTCGTCATATTCATCTTCAAACTCTTCATCGTAACGACGTTTTTTATTTTTTTTGTTTTTGTTTTTCCCTTTACCAAACATAGTGACCCTCCAAGATTTTTAATTTTCTATTCATATATACAATAAGTTCTTTCCATAATTTTCCTTAAGAAAATGCTGATGTAAGCAATTATCTGAAAAATTGCTATATATATTAAATTATAGTATTAATCGGCTTTCTGGTCAATTTAATTATGAATTTTTCGGATATAAGAAAATGACTTATAAAAAAAGCAGAATAATAGCTTCTTCACTTAATCACAGGAAAATTATTAGTTACATAAAACAGGGATTTTCTCTGATAAACACTGAGTTTTTGCAGCATTTACCAACTTTAATCCACAATGATGATGCTATGCTGACAGCTGAGCTTCTTGATAGCCAAAAACAACAGCAATCCTTTTGGCGACAGTCCCTACTAATTATAACTTAGTTGCCGGACAATATTGGATATTAATTAAAAAAATAATAAAAAAAGTTTTTAATCGTTTTTTTGTCCCCGCTCATTTATTGACACGGAAAAAATTTTTTAGTTGCTTTATTCGATATTTTGGACTATTCTATTGCTAGTCAAACGCGGAAGTGGCGGAATGGCAGACGCGCACGCTTCAGGCGCGTGTGAGCTTAGCTCGTGTGGGTTCAACTCCCATCTTCCGCATAAAAATCGATTGAGGGTGCCTGAAATTTCAGGCACCCTCAATTTTTTTGTTTAAAAACACTACACGCACATCTTTCGGTTAGCATTAAATTAATATGTCAAAACACTATTCACTGAGAATCACTAAACATTTTCAATTTTCGTTTCACATCTTCAAATCACTGAAACACTCGCAACATCTATTTCAAATCTTGCAAGACCCAGAGGCAATTCAAACTGGTTCCGTGAATTATAATCTCAAAAAAACTTGACCTGCACTTTTTTTGCTTCCACAGAAAGCTACCACGCAAATAAAAAACTTCCGTTTATTAGCTGATAATTCCTGCCACAAAAAAGACTAGTCCAAGCACCAGACAAGTGATGGCTGCGAGTTGTCGACGTTTAACTAATTTAGTATCCTTTTGACCAGCGCCGATTGGTACATTAATTATGCGAACAAAAAATTCCGCTTTTGTGAAATAAACCACTCCAGCTAATAGTAGCAAAAGCCCCCCCCCCGCTAAAAGAAGCAACACACGAGCTGAAGGTAAGCCAAGCTGTCCCAAATATAAAATCCGCTGCATTTTCACCACATCCTTTTTTATAATTCTAGCTCCCTTTAATTATATCATGTCTATTAAAAAAAATTTCAAACTTTCTACTTGCCTTAAAGTCAGCTTTAAGTTGTATGATGGGTTTACAAACTTAGAAAGAAGGAATACAGATGTTAAATGAAACTTATACCTTAGCAAACGGCCTATCCATTCCTAAAATTGGTTTTGGAACCTGGATGATTGCCGATGAAAAGGTCGCTGACGATGTCAAAAATGCGATTGCTGTCGGTTATCGCCATATTGATACCGCTCAAGCCTATGCAAATGAAGTCGGTGTCGGAGCAGGCGTTAGAGATTCTGGCGTAGCAAGAGAAGACCTTTTTGTGACAACTAAACTCGCAGCTGAGATTAAAGATTATGATCAGGCAGTGGCTGCAATTGATGAGTCGTTAAAAAAATTAGACCTCGGTTACATTGATTTAATGATTATCCACAGTCCCAAGCCTTGGGCGGAGTTTCAAAATGACGAAGAGCGCTTCTTTGAAGGTAATCTAGCAGCGTGGAAGGCTTTAGAAGAAGCCTATGAAGCAGGGAAAATCAAAGCGATTGGCGTTTCAAACTTTGAAGAAGCCGACCTGCAAAATCTTTTAGACCATGCCAAAATTAAACCGATGGTCAATCAAGTGCTGGCTCATATTGGCCACACACCTTTTGCTGTTATTGAATTTTCGCAAAAACACGATATTTTTGTAGAGGCTTATTCGCCAATTGCCCATGGCGAAATGATGAGTAATCCGCAAATTACTGAAATAGCCGCAAAATATGGCGTCTCAATTCCGCAATTAGCGATTCGCTATTGTCTGCAATTGAATCTTCTGCCATTGCCAAAAACTGAAAGTGTTGACCATATGAAAAACAATGCGGATGTTGCTTTTGAGATTTCAGCCGCAGACATGGCTATTTTAAAAGCCATCAATGACTTTGATTACGGCACCAACAGTGACATCCCCGTCTTTAAACGTGCATCAAAAAAATAGTTGAGGACTGCAACAAAGTTTCAAGATGGCTTTAGTTTTTAACTTGAGAAGCCAATTGCCTAACTCTCACAGCAAAGTTACCAGAGTTGATTAGAACAATTGGCTTGTCTTAATTTCCAATTAGGTTTGGAGAGGCGTTGCAGAATAGTTTTAAAAGCCTCAATCAATTTTTTTGGACAAGTAACAAAACAACAGGAAAAAAATAAATTTGCACCGCCTCGTAAAGGGAGGCTGATGCAAATTTATTTTTTTATTTTAAATTCTCTTTTTAAACTAAATACGCTAAATCACTGGCAACGGTTGGATAACCGATAATGTAGTCCTTCATAGTATCATGGGAAATTTTTTGGTCGATAACCATAGCTAGATAATTTATCAATTCATCGGCTTGACCACTTAAAGTCGTCGCCCCTACCAACTGGTTATCTTGATCAAAATAAAGTTTTGCTTTAGCAGTTGGTTCATTTAATCGTTGATAAGTAAACCAAGCAGTCAAATCCTGCTCTACCATTTTGATGCCGTCCCCTTCAATGGTAACGCCAACTTTTGCTAATTTAGGACTGCCATAAACAATTGTCGTAATTGTCGAGTAGCTGATAGGAGTTTGATTGCCTAGCATAGCCGAGACTGCGTACTCACCCTCAAAAGTTGAAACCGGCGTTAACCGCGGCTGTGTTTTTGCTAAGACATCTCCGCAGGCATAAATATTTTCAGCAGAAGTCTGCAAATAGTCATTGACGTTGATCCCTTTTTTTGAATACTCAACTTGGGCTGCCTCGAGATTTAACTCTTCGACATTAGGAATCCGACCAGTAGCACACAAGACAAAATCAGCCTCCAAAGTTGTGTCGTCAGCTGAAAGATGGTAGCCCTCGTCCGTTTTCACTATTTTTTTGATATCTGTATCGTATACGAAACGAATTCCCCGCTCCTTTAGTTGAGCAACCATTTCGTCAACTAATGCTGCATCAAATTCTTTTAATGGCCGGCGATTATGCAAAATAATTGTCACCTCTGAACCGGCTGCATTGGCAATTGTTGCCAACTCAAAGGCAATATAGCCACCGCCGATAACGGCCATTCTCTTTGGCATGTGTGATAAAGCTAAAAAGTCGGTGCTATTGCTTAAATATTCTTGACCATCCAAATTTAACAGATTAGCCCGCTGACCTGTCGCAATTAAAAATTGCGCTGCTTCAATCTCCTCATCATTGACCGTGATGTGATTAGCATCTGTAAAACGAGCTTGGCCATAAATAGTTGTAACACCGTAGTCGGCTAAGCCTTTTTGACGGCTTTCAGGCACCGGGTCGGTGAAGCTGCGTTTAAAGGCTTCAATTTCCTCCCAATTCATCGGCGCTAGCTCACTGAAACCTTTGCCGACTAATTGATTCACTCGATCGCGGGCCTCCACGCCGGCGATTAGAATTTTTTTGGGATCACAGCCGCGATTTGGACAGGTGCCTCCCCAAAGGTCTTCTTCAATGATGGCGACTTTTTTGCCGGCATCCTTTAATTTATAAGCAGCGCTGAGACCAGCGACGCCGGAACCGATGACAACAGCATCAAACTTCAACATGAGTTTTTCCTCCTTTTTTTTGACTGAGGTATTGGAAAACATTTTTACTAGTTAAGTGACCAATCACTTGCTGTGTGTGATCAACAATTTGCAATTTTTCTGCATCGGCTAATAAAAAATAGGCCTGATCTAACGTCTCACTCAAAGAGATTTGCGGCAATGTATCAACAGCCGTCGCCTCTTCGTAAAAGCCATCCTCCACCAACAATCCAATGGAGATAAAATCAGCTTGAATCTCACCTTCTTCTTCAAAAAAGGCTTCGATAAAATCAGACTCCGGATGAGCCAAAATCTGTTCCGGTGTATCGCATTGCAGCACTTTACCATCCCGCATCACGGCGATTCGGTCACCTAATTTTAACGCTTCTTTCATGTTATGGGTAACAAAGACAATCGTCGTTTTTAAATCTTGATGAATTTTCAAAACAAGTTCCTGTAGAGCCGTCCGGGAAATCGGATCTAAGGCGCTAAAGGGCTCATCCATCAAAATAACTTCTGGGCTGGCAGCTAGCGCCCGCAAAATACCAATCCGCTGTTGTTCCCCACCGGATAATTCACTCGGCAGGCGGTGGCGATATTCTTCTGGATCTAAATCCACCTGAGCCAATAATTGATCGACTCGGGCATGTCGTTTTTCCTTTTCCCAGCCTAACATTTCCGGGATAACTTCAATATTTTGGCGGACAGTCATTGTTGGAAAAAGCGCAATTTGTTGCAGCACATAGCCCATTTGCCAGCGCATTTTTTTGATGTCGTAGTCTTTAATCCGCTGTTCTTTAAAGTAGACATTGCCATCAGTCGGCACTGTCAAACCGTTAATCATTTTCATCGTGGTGGTCTTTCCGCTCCCGGAAGGACCTACCATTACAAAAATTTCACCTTTATTAATTGTCAGATTTAAATTTTCAATGACACGATTGCCATTAAATTCCTTGCTGACCTCTTTAAACTCAATTATTTTTTCCATTTTTATTCCTCCAACAAGCCTTGATCTACTAAAAAGTCGTGGGCCACATCGGCAGGATCGGCACCTTCTACATTAACCTGATAATTCATATTACTCATCTGTTCCTCTGTAATCAGCCCTTGTAATTTATTTAAGGCCGTCACCACTTCCGGATGTTCGTCGGCAAAGCTGGTCTTCATCAACGGTGCCCCTTGGTATGGCGGGAATAAAGCCCGGTCATCTTGTAAGACTACTAAATCATATTGCGCAATTTCACTATCTGTCGAATATGCATCCAACAAATTAATGTCGCCATTATTAATCGCTTGGTAACGCAGCGCAGGCTCCATACTTTGCACACTTGGGAAGTTCAAGCCGTACAATTCTTGAATGCCTTTATAGCCGTCTTCACGGTCGATAAACTCTAAAGTGAAACCGGCTTTGATTTGATCTTGAACCTTCATCAAATCAGAAATTGTCGTAATATCATTGGCTTCAGCAAAGTCTTTTTTGACCGCTAAAGCATAGGTATTTTGGTAAGCCATCGGTTCTAAGAAACTCATTTGGAATTGTTCATCCAATAATTTCTTGGCCTCGGTATAAGTATCCTCAGCAGAGAACTTCACCCCTTGGTCATCTTCAGGTAAGGTGACTAAGCTTTCTAAAACTGTTCCAGTAAATTCTGGATAAATATCAATTTGATCATTTTCCAATGCGCTAAATAAGAAACTCGTTTTCCCAAAGTTTTCTTTTAATTCAACATTAGCATCTGGATCTTCTTGTTCAATTAGTTCCTTATACATATTAATTAAAATATCTGGTTCTGCACCTAATTTCCCGGCAATTGTGATGGTGTCCTTTGCAAAAAAGCCACTTTGATAAACGGAGAAGCCACCAAAAATTAAGACCAACACGGCTAAGGTAAGCACAGTAAATTTTGGTTTCAAATACTGCATCAATTTGATTAGACCAGAGAAAATAATTGCCAGTAAAGCCGAACAAATCGCACCAATTAAAGTTAATGTCGGATCGTTACGATCAATCCCTAACATGATAAAGGTTCCGAGACCGCCAGCCCCGATTAAGGCTGCCAATGTCGCTGTTCCGATAATTAAAACCAGTGCTGTCCGAATACCTGAAACAATCACCGGTAAAGCAATTGGTAGTTCAACTTTAATCAAGCGGCGCATCCGTGACATCCCAAAGGCTGTTGCCGCTTCTTCAATTGAAGGATCAATTTCTGAAAGACCAATATAAGTATTTTGAAAAATTGGCAAAAGCGCATAGACCACCAGTGCAATTAACGCTGGTGCTGTACCAATCCCGACAAAGGGAATTAATAATCCTAATAAAGCGAGCGACGGAATAGTTTGCAGCACGCTGGTAATTTGCAGCATCACTTCCGCCATTCGTTTATGGTTGGCCAGCCAAATGGCCAACGGTACCGCAATCAAAATTGCAATTAACAAGGCAATAATCGAAATCGATAAATGCTGGAAGGTGGCGGTTAATAAATCGTCCTTCCGTTCTAAAAACGTAGAAATTAAATTATCCATAATAAACTTAACCCATTCCTCTTTTAAATTTATTTTAAGTATAGCGAAAGCCTGCTTTTCCACCAAGCAGGTTGACTTGCTTCAGAGAAAAGCGCTAAAGATGGATACTTTTGAGGAAGCCTGAGAAGCCCCTCTTGGCCAACTAACTTTAAAATGGACCACTTCTCTTCATTTTTTTAATTTAAAATAAATTTTTGACTTTTCACTGCTAGAAAATGTTTTTTATTAGAACACGCTATTGACATTTAATGTGTCATACTATATATTTTTTTTAGATTGATAAGAACATCACATTAAAAGGAGAGCAGTAGATGAGCAAACTTATTTATGATTTTTCAGAGGGTACAAAGGAAGATTTGGACTTATTAGGCGGTAAAGGAGCAAACTTAGCGGAGATGACCAGCTTAGAATTACCTGTGCCTTTTGGCTTCACCATCACCACTGGCGCCTGCATGGATTATTTAGATACCCTTTGCCTTTCCCAAAACTTACTGGAGACAATCAAACAGTATGTCACATTACTGGAAAATAAAACAAATAAACAATTTGGTGCTACTCGCAATCCCCTCTTGGTGTCAGTCCGCAGCGGGTCAAAATTTTCGATGCCCGGCATGATGGACACTATTTTAAATTTAGGTTTAAACGATCAAACCGTGGTAGCTTTGGCAACAGCTACCGGCAATCCGGCCTTTGCCTATGATTGCTACCGTCGGCTAATTCAAATGTATGCCGATGTTGTCAAAGGTGTTGACCGCAGTTATTTTGAAAATTATTTAGACCATTACAAAAAGGAACATGATTATACAGAAGATAATCAATTAACAGGGGCTGACTGGCAACGGGTCACAGAAGCCTATCAGTTAATTTATATGGAACATATTAAAGAAAAATTTCCCCAAGATCCTTTTGAGCAATTAACCGCAGCGGTGCAAGCAGTTTTTGCCTCTTGGAATAATCCTCGAGCCAAAACCTATCGCCGGCTGCACCAAATTTCTGATGATTTGGGTACTGCGGTTAATATCCAAGCGATGGTCTTTGGCAATACTGGCGACCAAAGCGGCACAGGCGTGGCCTTCACCCGCAATCCCGCAACCGGCGAGACTGGTATTTTCGGAGAATATTTAATCAACGCGCAAGGGGAAGATGTCGTTGCGGGGATTCGAACCCCTAAAGAAATCAGTCAGCTACAAACAGAGCAGCCTGAGGTCTATCAACAATTTGAGAAAATTTGCGGGATTTTAGAAGACCATAATCGGGACATGCAGGATATCGAATTTACGATTGAAAATGGTGAATTATTTATTTTGCAAACTAGAAACGGTAAGCGGACTGCCAAAGCCGCCATGAAAATTGCGATTGATTTAGCTGAAAGCGGAGCGATTACCAAACAAGAGGCCTTGAATCGAATTACACCAGAAATGATTAATCAATCACTCCATCCTGTGTTCGATGAAGAAGCCTTAAAAAACGCCGAAGCTTTAGTCAGCGGTTTGCCAGCAAGTCCCGGTGCTGCTACCGGAAAAATTTATTTCACAGCAGCAGCGGCGAAGGATGCCCATGACGCTGGCGAAAAAGTTATTTTGCTGCGGCAAGACACTTCTCCAGAGGATATTGAGGGCATGGTGGTCAGTGAAGCCATCGTCACATCCAGAGGCGGCATGACTTCCCACGCCGCCGTGGTCGCCCGTGGAATGGGGACCTGCTGTATTGTGGGCTGTGAAGCCTTAGAGGTGGATGAATTTATGAAACGGGCCAAAACCGGTGACGTTGTTTTAGAAGAAGGCGACATTATTTCCGTGAACGGCAGCAGCGGCAAAGTTTATCTCGGCAAAATTCCGACAACCTTAGACAATGATTTTTCAAAATTATCGAAGATTTTGGAATGGGGCTTAGCGCTTGGCGATTTAAAAGTGCGTGCCAACGCTGAAACTGCTGAAGATATTCAGACAGCTTTAAAATTTGGCGCTGCCGGCATCGGCTTAGCCCGCACTGAGCACATGTTTTTCGGTGAAGAGCGCATTTGGGAAATGCGCAAAATGATTTTAGCTGATACTAAAGCCAGTCGTGAACAGGCTTTAGCTAATTTAGAAGTCTTTCAAATTCAAGATTTTCGGGAAATCTTTAGTTTGACGGCTGGCCTGCCCTGCACCATTCGCCTGTTAGATCCGCCACTGCACGAATTTGTGCCAAAGGAAGAGGACTTGAAACGGGCCGCTACAGAAACCCGTAAAAGTCTAAGCGATATTCGCCAGCGGATTGCTGAATTAGAAGAGGTTAACCCAATGCTCGGTCATCGGGGTTGTCGTCTGGGGGTTACCTACCCAGAAATTTATGAGATGCAGACCAGAGCGATTATCAAAGCTGCTCTAGAAGTTTCTCAGGCGCAAAACATTCAGGTGATTCCAGAAATTATGCTGCCGCTAATCAGTGAAAAACGTGAGTTAGATTTTCTGCGGGAGGTTTTAGAAAAAACGATTCAGGAAGTCTTTGACGAATATAATTTTGCGACGCCGTATAAAATCGGCTCGATGCTAGAAATTCCTCGGGCTTGCTTGACAGCGGATCAACTAGCTGAAAACAGCGACTTCTTTAGCTTTGGTACAAACGATTTGACCCAGCTAACTTACGGTTTTTCCCGGGATGATTCTGTTAAATTTATTCCCGAGTACATGGAAAAACATATTTTAGCTAATGACCCGTATCAACATTTAGATACGCAGGGAGTTGGTGAGTTGATGCGTACGGCGGTGAATAAAGTCACACCGCTGAATCAAAAAATTTCCTTTGGCGTCTGCGGAGAAGTCGGTGGTGATCCTGCTTCAATCGCCTTTTTAAGAGAAATCGGCGTCGATTACGTTTCTTGTTCTCCTTATCGGATTCCCGCTGCTATTTTGGCAGTCGCCCAAAGCAGCGTTTAATTTATAGCAACAGGAGTTTGAAGAGGCTGTCTAATTAGTCTTTTAGCAGATTAAAACCCAAACTATATTGTATTTGCTCTTTGGTCCATTAGGCCCTCGGCGCAAATCAGCAATATTTAGTGATTTTACTAGATATTGTTTGTAAAGTTCGGTTCTGCTTTAACTAATTACACAGCCTCTTCATTCTTTTTGCTATGATAAAGGAAAAAGTTTTCTAAAAGGAGTTTTATGATGTCCCTCTTTCACCGGCAGCACCGCAAGATTATTTTAGAAAATCCTTGGTATAATCTTTATCTCGATGCGATCACCGAGGAGAGAACCGGACAAAAGTTGAATTATTATGTCATTGATGTCCACAACGAATCTGTGGCGGGAATTATTTTAAACCCTCGCCAAGAAATTTTATTCGTGGCAGTGCCCCGATATTTACTAGACACTCTTAGCTGGGAAGTTCCCGCCGGCAGTCTTGAAGCTGATGAAACTCCCGAAACAGGATTGGCAAGGGAATGTCTGGAGGAAACCGGCTATCAAGTAACAATCACTGAAAAACTATACGAGTATTATCCTAGTAATAGTATCACCAACCAAAAATTTGCTATTTATTTAGGCTATTTACAAGAAGAACTACCGCAAAAAGTTTTTGATCAAAATGAAGTGCAACAAGTCAAATGGCTGACTATGACCAAAGTCAAAGAATTAATTCAACAAAATACGATTACTGACGGGCTAACCCTGACAGCCTTATTACTCTATTTGCAATATTTGACTGAATAAATCTGCATTTTTTGTGCAACATGCAATTGAGTTTTTCTTGTAACTCCCTTAAAATAACTTTATTAACAAAATTTATAAAGTTATTGGAGACTGCTATGAAAAATTATCAAAAAACTCTCTACGCTTGTTTCACAGGCTATATTGTTCAAGCTATTTTAAATAATTTTATTCCCTTATTGTTTTTGACCTTCCGCAGTCAATACGGAATTTCTCTGACCCAGATTTCATTGCTGATTTCAGGAAATTTCTTATTGCAGCTGGCAGTGGACTTTGCGGCAATCTTTTTTGTCGACCGGATTGGTTATCGGGTTTCGATTGTCTTAGCCCATTTGTTTGCTTTTATTGGCTTAGGAAGCTTGGCCATTTTACCCAATTTACTGCCAGATCCATTTATTGGCTTATTATTATCCGTTTTAATTTATGCGATTGGCGGCGGTCTATTAGAAGTCTTAGTCAGCCCAATTGTTGAAGCCTGCCCGACTGACAATAAAGAAAAAGCCATGAGTCTGCTCCACTCCTTTTACTGCTGGGGTTATGTTGCCGTGGTTTTAGTCTCGACAATTTTCTTTGCGATTTTCGGCATTGCCAATTGGCCGATATTAGCAGTGATATGGGCCTTAATTCCTCTAGCAAATATGTTTATCTTCACCAAAGTACCGCTGGCTCCAGTTGTGCCTGAGGGCGAAGTTAGCTTAAGCAACCGGCAGCTTTTTGGTTTGAAAAGTTTTTGGCTCTTTTTGGTGATGATGGTAGCCGCCGGAGCTAGCGAGCAATCCATCAGTCAGTGGGCCTCGACTTTTGCCGAGCAGGCCTTAGGTGTCTCCAAAGCGCTCGGAGATTTGGCTGGCCCAATGCTTTTTGCAATTATGATGGGACTTTCCCGTTTACTCTATGGAAAATACGGTGAAAAGCTCCAGTTAAATAAATTTATGCAGGCGAGCGGCTTTCTCTGTCTTGCAGCCTACTTGCTCGTTGGACTAAGCGGTAATCCAATATTTGGTTTTATCGGCTGCGCTCTAAGCGGTTTTTCGGTTGGCATTTTATGGCCAGGAACCTTCAGTCTTTCTTCTAAATATATTCGTAACGGTGGAACAGCGATGTTTGCCTATTTGGCTTTAGCGGGGGATTTGGGTTGTTCGATTGGACCGGCGCTAGTAGGAACCGTTGCCCAAAATTCTGGTAATTCATTACAGGCAGGGATTCTCAGCGGCAGTATTTTCCCAATTATGCTAGTTGCCTGTGTCTTTTTAGTTGGTGTGATGAGTCGTAGGCGGGCTAGTGTTGTGTTGAAAAAGGTTTAAATTTTCTACAAAAAAAGATTTACCTAACGTTGCCGGAAACATCTCAGGCAAGGCTGGGTAAATCTTTTTCTTTAGCTGATAGCTGTCAGCTTATTTTTTAAAGCCACCGTAAAATGGGCATCTGTTTTTTCTTGAATTTCCTCTAAACTGGAATTGTCATTGATTTCTGTTAAAGTCAGTTCTCCGTTGATAAATTCAAAAACCGCTAATTCGGTGACAATCATATTAACACAATTCATTCCCGTTAAAGGTAAAGTACAATCAGTTAAAATTTTGACTTTTCCCTTTGCGGTATGTTCCATGGCTACGATGACTTTTTTGGCACCGGAAACTAAATCCATGGCCCCGCCCATGCCCGGCACCATTTTTCCGGGGATAATCCAATTGGCTAGATTGGCTTTTTCATCCACTTGTAATGCGCCTAAGACGGTAAAATCAACGTGACCGCCACGGATTAAGGCGAATGATGTGGCGGAGTCAACAAAGGCTGCTGCTTGAGAAATTTGTGCCGGTTGACCACCAGCGTCGGTGACATAGGCTGGATCAAAATCGCCAGCATTGCCGGCACCGACAATGCCGTTTTCCGTTTGAATCGTCACGTCGACACCTTCAGGTAAAAAGCCGGGAATCATTGTCGGCAGTCCAATGCCTAAATTCACCAGAGCACCATCAATAAATTCTTCTGCCACTCTTTTGGCGATAATTTGTTTTGTTGTCAATTGCTTTTCCATTTAGCTCACCTTCTTTGCTGTGACAAAATCTACTAGGACTCCCGGCGTCACGATATTTTCTGGCTCAATCGCAGACACGAGATGATCGGCTTCAACGATTACTGTTTCTGCCGCTAAAGCCATCAGCGGGCCAAAGGTTCTCGTCGTTCCTCGATACCAGACATTGCCGCTTTCATCTACTTGAAAGCCGCTGATTAAAGCGATATCCGCTTTTAAAGGTCGTTGAATTAAATATTGTTTGCCATCTATTTCCGTTTTACCGATGGTATAACTTTGATCTTCAACGATTGTGCCCACGCCTGTTGGGGTAATGATTCCCCCAAGACCGGCACCGCCAGCGCGAATCATTTCGGCTAGAGAGCCTTGTGGAATTAAAATAACCTCCAGCTCACCAGCATTCATCTGCTGAGCCACTTCAGGATTTAAACCCACATGAGATGCAATTAAAGTTTTAACTTGATGATTATGAATCAGCTTCGCAATGCCGTAAAAGTCCTCCCCTTGAGGGCCAACGGGCATTGAAGCGTCATTGGCAATCACGGTTAGATCTTTAACTCCGCTAGCTGCCAACGCTTCAATAATTTTATGGGGGTTGCCACAGCCCATAAAACCGTTAATCATCAGCGTCGCACCGCTAGGAATTTTTGCCACGACTTCTGCAATCGAAATTTGTTTATTTTTCATTCGTTTCACCTAAACCTTTTCTACAATCAGAGCCGTTCCCATGCCGCCACCGATACATAAAGTGGCCAAGCCTTTTTTAGCCTCAGGTCGTTTTTGCATTTCATGCAGGAGGGTCACAACAATTCTGGCCCCTGATGCGCCGATTGGATGACCAAGGGCAATTGCCCCCCCGTTGACATTGGTGATTTCCGGATTAATTTTCAATTCCTGTAAATCAGCTAGTGCTTGCGCCGCGAAAGCTTCATTTGCTTCAACTAAATCCAAATCAGCCACCGTCAGGCCAGCTTTTTTCAAAGCATTTTTAGTGGCCGGCACCGGTCCCATGCCCATAATCGAAGGGTCGACGCCCCCTTGCCCCCAGCTGATAATTTTTGCCAAAGGTGTTAGTCCGTATGCTTCGACAGCTTCTTTTGAAGCAATGACTAAAGCTGCTGCACCGTCATTAATGCCAGAAGCGTTGCCGGCGGTCACCTTGCCATCTTTTTTAAAGGCTGGCTTTAGATTCGCTAATTTTTCGGCTGTTGTTTTTCGAGGGTGCTCATCGGTATCGACGACAATTGTTTCCCGTCGATTTTTAACAGTTATCGGGACAATCTCATCTTTGAAACGACCAGCTTCAATCGCCGCAAACGCTTTGTTTTGAGAATTAAGGGCAAAATCATCCATTGCCTTTCTGGAGAGCTGCCATTGTTCCGCAATATTTTCTGCGGTGATACCCATGTGATAATCATTGAAGGCATCCCAGAGACCATCATGAATCATTGTATCGACAAGCTCCGTATTTCCCATCCGGGCACCAAAGCGGGCCGTTTCTGAAACATAGGGCGCATTACTCATGCTTTCTGCGCCACCAGCGACAACAATTTGATTGTCACCAGCTAAGATTGAACGCAGACCTTCGATAATTGTTTTCATACCGGAACCGCAGACCATATTGATTGTGGTCGCCGGTACTTCTACCGGCAGGCCGGCTTTGATGGCAATTTGCCGTGCGACATTTTGCCCTTGTCCCGCTTGTAAAGTTGCGCCGAAAAAGACTTCATCGACAGCCTCAACTGGCACCTGACTTTTTTCTAAAACTTTTTCAAGAACAGCCGTCCCTAAATCAACGGTTTTTAAACTGCTTAACGCACCGCCGAAAGATCCGATGGGGCTGCGTAAAGCTGCTACAATATAAACTTCAGTCATCTAAATTTCTCCTTTACGTGCCAACTAAATGGCACCAGTGATAAGTCCTGATACTAAGATAATGATCGAGACCAGATAGGCCCATGGAATGGTTTTTCGTTGATGTTCCCCAAGGTCGATACCAACTAAGCCAATTAATAAGAAAGTTGCAGGTGTTAATGGGCTAATTGGAAAACCAGTCGTCATTTGACCGACAATCGCCGCATGACCGACGCTTAACGGATCAACGCCAACTTGAGCGGCGGTTGATGCCAAGACTGGTAAAATTCCGAAGTAAAAGGAATCTGGGTCAAAGAGTAAACTCATCGGCATCGCTAAAATTCCGACAACTAATGGCAGAGAACCGGCCATTGAAGCAGGTACGATTGAAACTAAACCATCCGCCATCGCTGTAATCATGCCACTGTTAGTCATGATACCAGTAAAAGAACCGGCCGCAAATAGAACGCTGGCCATCGTCAAAGCTTCGTTGCCGTGGGCTTTAATTCGTTGATTTTGTTCAGCAGGTGTGCGGTAGTTCACTAATAAAGCTAAACAGAAGGCAATCATAAAGACAGCTGCCGGTGGTAACACGCCGGAAATAATGGTAGCAATCGCAACGATAATTAAAATCAAGTTAGGAATAAACATTTTGGGCCGAGCAAATTCACTGGCCGTTGAAAATTCTGTGTGATCGAATTCAATTTCTTCAAAGCCACCTTCTGCAATTAAGCGGCGTTTTTCCCGCAGGCCTAAGTAACCAGAAATTACAATGGCCGCAACCATCCCGATACATACTGGGATAAACATCGTACCGTAAAAACTCATCGGCGAGTCAGCTTCCAAAGCACTCGCTGCCCGGATGACTGGTCCACTCCAAGGTAAAATATTGGCACCGGCTGCAATTGCAACGATTGTCGCTAATGTTGAACGGCGCATTTTTAATTTTTCAAAAATTGGTAAAAAGGCTGGTACTACAACTAAGAAAGTCACGGCACCTGAGCCATCCAAGTGAATAAACATGGCTAAAATGGCCATGCCGACTGCAATTTTTACGGGATCTTTTCCCACCACCCTCAAAATCCCCCGGATAATCGGGTCAAAGGTACCCGCATCATTTAAAACACCAAAGAATAAGACCGCAAAGATAAACATAACACCGGTGCCGGATATAGATTGAATCCCATCCAGCATAAACTCGCCGAGTTGCGGGCCGAAGCCCGCAAACAGCGCTGTTAGAACCGGTACGATAATTAAAGCCATAACTGGAATCATTTTTTTGCTCATGATTAACAGTAATAAGACGACAATTGTAATTATTCCCCAAATTGCTAACATAAGGAACCTCCTAAATATCCATTTCTAATAAAGCACTGCTGAGGGCTTTACCGTGGGTGTCAACTGCTAGCGAGCGAGTGACTCCGCCGCCCAAGGTATTGTCTAAAACAAAATTCAAAGCGTTTAATTGCGGTAATTCATAACGATCGACTTTGGTAGTGCCAAATTCACTAAACCATTCCATAACTTTTTCGCTCGTCACCGCGGCTTTAATCACTTCATAATTTCTTTCTTCATAGGCAATCAAAGAAATTGTCGAAATATTTCCTTTGTCACCAGTTCTTGAGTGTGCGATATTATATAATTTCATTTTTATACTTCCTCCCAAACTAATTCTAAACTTGGTAAATCTTCCGGAACTAAAACTGATGCCACTGAGACAATTGAAGTTACTTTGCCACGGGCGCCACCGCCAGCACTTGGTCCGTTAGTATATAGTGCTTCAACTTCTTGACCGACTTTAACGGCTAATGCTTTGTCGTGGGTTCTAGCAGCAATCCGCAAGCGAATTTCAGAAAAGCTCGGGTCACTACCTAAGAATTTATTGCCTAATTTGTCTTTGTAAAGACTATCGACGCCAATGTAATCAATCCGTAATTCTTCATAGTGATAACCTAATAATTCAAAACGTTTTTCGATAATCTCTGCTGCCAGCTGCGCCCGTTTTAAGGCGTTATGACCGCCGTAAGAAATCTCTCCTTCACCGATAAAGCCATCGGTATAACCAACGCTGACTTTTAAGCTGCCAGTACGAGCTTTACCCGTTGCTCCAGCAACTGCAACTCGATCGGTAGCAATTTCCGTCAGCGTAACTTTAGAAAAATCAGCGACTACATCTGGCGTCTGATAATTAGTTGGGTCTTGAATTTCATATAATAATTGTTCTGTGACCGTATCAACGGTCACTTCGCCGCCTTTATCGGACAGCTTTGTAATTACGATTTCGCCGTTTTCGCTCACTTCGGCAATTGGAAAACCTAAATTCCACAAATCCGCAACATCTTTGTATCCAGGATCAGCAAAGTAGCCGCCAGTCACTTGACCGGCACATTCTAATAAATGGCCGACGACCGTGCCTTTGCCGAGAAAATCAAAATCATTAAATTCATGACCAAATTCATGCATCATTGGGCCAATCACCAAAGCAGGGTCAGCAACCCGACCGGTGATAATAATATCCGCACCACCTGCTAAAGCCTCCGTAATTTTTTCGCCGCCGATATAGGCATTAGCTGATAAAATATTTTCTGCTAATTCAGCCAGCGGGCGACCGGTTTCCATCACCGGTTCATTTTTGAATTCAGACAATTTTTCAACAATATCATCGCCGATTAATGCAGCGATTTTCAAGCCTCCAACACCATGCTTTTCTGCTAGTTCTTTAACTTTTCTAGCGGCAAAAATGGGATTTGCAGCCCCCATGTTAGTGATGATTTTAACTGGGTGTTCTTTTAGTAGTGGTAAGATTTTTTCAAAGCGGTATTCCAATAATGGATTGTAGCCTTTTGTTTCGTCGGCCAATTTTTCTTTTTGCGCTAATGCGATGGTCCGTTCAGCCAAACATTCAAAGATAATATAATCTAAGTTGCCCTCCTTGATTAAATCCAAGGCCGGTTCAATCCGGTCGCCACCATAGCCTGCTCCTGAGCCAATTCTAATTGTTTTCATTTAGTTACTTCCTTTCAAGTTTTCTACACTTCACTATTAAGCAAGTAGCGTGCCAACTTTTTTTGAATAGAAATCAGGGTTTGCCGTATAGAATTATTTATAATTTCTAAAAAATTAGAACAAAATGGAAGCGATTACCTTGAAATCCTTTTCAAACCAAGTATAGTAGGAGTATGATTAGAAAATTCTAAAATTCTAGAATTTTAGGAAAGGTGGTTCCCAAATGAAAGTCTCACCAGAAACCCAATTAATTTTAAATGCGATTTATTCGCCTTTGTTGATGATTGACCCTGAAGGCGCGATAACCTTTGCCAACCAAGGCTATCAAAAAATGACCGATTTAATTCCCACTGAAATTATCGGCAAAAAATTAAAAGACGTCCGCCCTGATTCGCGTTTAACCGAAGTTTTAGATTTAAAGCATCCCCTGCTGACGATTCGAAGAGAAATTAAAGGCAAAGAATTTTTCACCAATCTCGTGCCAATTATCGAAAATAATCAAGTCATCGGGGCGATTTCCAGCTCAATTGAATCGACTGATTTAAAAATGTATAAAGAGCGGCTGCAAAAATCAGAAGTCACCATTAAACAATTAAAAAATAAAGTCTATGCCACCCGCTACACCTTTGACAGTATTCAAGGGCACTCCTCCGCCCTTTTAGCTACTATTCAACTGGCAAAAAAAATGGCCAAAAGAGATTCCACCGTCTTGATTCAAGGGGAGAGCGGCACCGGAAAAGAACTGTTTGCCCAATCAATTCACAATAGCAGCGAGCGGCAAAATGCGCCTTTCATCCCCATTAACTGTGCCTCGTTGAACACTGAAATGTTGGAGAGCGAACTGTTCGGCTACACTAGCGGGTCTTTTACCGGTGCTAAAAAAGAAGGTAAGAACGGTGTCTTTGTCGAAGCGGAAGGCGGCACGGTTTTTCTCGATGAAATTGGTGAGATGGATTTATCTGTCCAAACCAAATTACTGCGGGTTTTTCAAGAGCGGCGGATTCGTCCCCTTGGCAGTAGCAAGGAAATTCCTATCAATGTCCGAATTATTTGTGCCTCCAATCGAGACTTAGACGGGTTAGTAAAAAGTAAAAAATTCAAACATGACCTCTTCTTCCGTTTGGCAACTTTTACTTTAAATATTCCCGCCCTTAGAGAGCGCAAAGAAGATATCATCCCGCTGGCCGAATTTTTCCTAGAACGGCAAGGCTCCGCTATCATGATGGACAGCGCCTTTGAAGGCTTTCTGAAAGCCTATGAATGGCCTGGTAATATCCGCGAGCTGCAAAATGTGATTGAATATTGTAGCGTCATGACCACCAATGATAAGCTGACTACTGATTTGCTGCCAAAATATCTCGCCAATTATCAGCAGACGGCTGCGCCAACTACCGAATTGGCCGAAGAAGACATTATTCCTTTAAAGCAATATGTTAAGCAGAAGGAAAATGACTACATCGCAGAGCTTTTCAAACGCAACGGCACTGATATTGAAGGCAAGAAAAAAACCGCCAAGCAATTGGGCATCTCGCTGGCGACTTTGTACAATAAATTAGGCATCTAAGGAGTTCAATATGGAACAAGGTCTAGCACCGATTTACACTCAACAAACAGAAATACTAATTCTCGGCAGTGCCCCCAGCCAAATTTCGTTAAAAAAACAGCAATATTACGGCAATAACGGCAATCAATTTTGGAAAATTCTCTTTGAATATTTTGATTTGCCTTTATCGACCGACTACAATCTGCGGATAGAGGAACTATTGAAGCATCACTTGGGCCTGTGGGATGTCTATGCCAGCTTTAATCGAGCCGGCAGTTTGGACAGCTCCTTTATAGAAACTCAGCTGAATGACTTTCAAAAATTGCGGAAAGCAACTCCACATTTGCGTCTTATTGTTGCCAATGGTCAAAAAGCCTACAGCGAAATTTTGGCCCATGATTTATTTCCTGATTTGCCAGTGGTGAGTTGTCACTCTACTAGTGGGGCCAATAATGGAAATGCAGTGGCGCGGCGGGAACAGTGGTTTGAGGTGTTGGGGAAAAAGCTTACGTGAATTTAACTTGACAGAGCTTAACTTAGTCGAGCTTCATCTATATCATACCTTCACCGAATATATCGCAGGTGAAGAGCAAACTTGAATGTAAAAAAATCATTCAACAATCAGCAAAAACTACTGTTGAATGATTTCGTATTCTTCTCTCAAATCAACTCAAAATTTCTCAATAACTCTCCCAGCCCAATTTCTCGCCAACCTTTCCATACACATAAAATGAACTGCCCGCCAGTAAGGCCATAAATCCTAAAAAGAAATAAGCGGTTGTCATGGAAAAGGAATCATTTAAGGTACCAGCAATGATGGGAAACAAGGTCATGCCAATGGCGTAAATGGCTTGGAAAAAGCCCATTGCCGTTGATTTCTTTTCAGCTGGAACCTCCATCATGGCCTCGGAAGTCAGGAGTGAGAATAAAATACCGGTTGCCATACCAGGAATCAGCTGTAAAAAATAAATCAAGGCAACCGAAGGGCTTAAAGGAACGGCCACGCAATAAACCGCTAACAAAATGAAACTGAGAATAATCCAATTTTTCTTTGGTAATTTGTTGATGAAATCAGTCGAAGCTAAGCGGGCAAAAAAGACGGCGGCAACCATGTAAATTATTGAAGATATTCCCACTAAAAGACTTGAATCACTCAATGTTTGAATAATCTGATTGGTAAAAGACATCGTCGTTGACATCTGAATCCCTTGTTGGATAAGTGCCAATAAAGAAAACAATAACAAACGGCGATTTTTGCCAATCTGCAATAATTCCCCTAATTTGATAGTAGAAGGTTGACTTTTTTGATTGACAACAAAAAGTGAAAAGCCAAAACCGATGAGACCAGCGAGCAAACTAAAGAGACAAATAATTTGCATCCCCAACATGTTAAATAACAATGTGCTGGTGATAAAACCTAACAACATGCCTAGATTATTGGCCATGATGATTTTACTTGTTGCACTCGTTTGTTGCAGCTTAGAAAAATAACTTAGATATAAAACCATAAATGAAATCCAAGTAGCGCTGGCAAATCCAGATAAAATATTTGCCACTAAAAAGCCGATGCCGTCTGGACTAATTATTCGGATTAGTGATGCAAATCCCGCCAGTAAAACACCTATTGTGATGAAGAACTTATGATTGCCCCGCAAATCAGCCATGACTCCGACGGGTAGACGTAATAATAATTGCGAAATTCCGTAAGCGCCAACAATCATACCGACAAAATTTGTCGACACATTGATAGCTGCTAAGTATGGGGTTTGATAAGGAATATAAACATACTGGGCGAACCAGAATAAAATAACTATCAACAATATTAATTTAGGCTGTTTTTGACTTGTGATTTTCATAACAAATTCCTCCTCGATAAACTAGTGACTATCTTAACGGTCAGAAAAAGAATTTGCAAATCTTTTTTTAGGGAAAAATTCACGAAAAAATTTTTTCGGAAAAATCTTGACTATTTTTTGTAAGCGTGTTAATTTTGAATCAAATAAAACAAGATGCAGTTTGACATGTTACTGGTAAAGCAGGCAAGATCGAATGTACCTGAATGATATCCATGGGCGACCGATGGTGTTATTTAAGTATGTTTGATCTTTTTTTGTTAGCTGACATCATTTCCGCTGGCCAACGGAGCAAACCTGATTTTATTTTTTAGAAAAATATCGTTTTGCTTTTTATTTAACAAAAGCGCTTACTGTTTTGCAGCAACAGAAGTTGTAGCAATCTTTGAGAAGGCTTACCAACTTCAGCAAATGCTATACTCGAAAGCATCTCAGCAATGATTTTACTTATTCAAGCAGTCTAAAAAGAAAACAGCTCATGTTTTTACAAATAGTGTCTCTGAAAACAAGGAGGAACCCAAATGAACTACAAAGAAACAGCTCAAACAATTTTACAGCAAGTTGGCGGCAAGGAAAATGTCAGCGGCCTGACCCATTGTTTTACCCGTTTGCGGTTTAATTTGAAGGATAAATCAATTCCTGATAAGGAACAGATTTCCAATATCGAAGGAGTTATCTCAGTTGTCGAGAGCAGCGGTCAATATCAAGTGGTCTTAGGCAATAAAGTCGAAAAAGTCTATCAGGAATTAGAACCCCTTTTAGGTGATTTAGATCAGATGCCGGCGACGGAAGAAAAAGTCGGTTTCGGTACCCGCATTTTAAATGCAGTGGCGGCGATTTTTACACCGACTGTTCCAGCGATTGCCGCTTCAGGGATGTTAAAAGGGATTTTATCGGTAGCGGTAATTATTGCCAATAATTTTTATCAGACGGATATCACAACTTTTTCAACCTATACGATTTTAAATGCGACGTCTGATGCCCTCTTTTATTTTATGCCAGTCATCTTAGGCTACTCGGCTTCAAAAGTCTTCAAGTGTAACGAATACATTGCCATGATCGTCGGAGCAACCCTGTGTTATCCAGCGATTGTTGCGCTAATGACTGGCGATGCGGCGGTCACATTATTCGGCTTGCCTGTGACGCAAGCAAGCTACACCTCTTCAGTGATTCCGATTATTATTGCAGTATTTATTTTGTCTTATGTCCAACGCTTTTTGGATCGCGTTATCCCAGAAGTTTTAAAAATTATCATGGTACCGACCTTCTCACTGTTAGTTATGATTCCAGCAACGCTGTTGATTTTTGGCCCGATTGGCATTTACATCGGTGAATTCATCAACTTTATCTACTATTATATTATGGGACTTAGCCCGATTTTATTGGGTGCCTTTATTGGCGGTATCTGGTGTGTCTTGGTTATCTTTGGTGCTCACCGGGCGATTATTCCAATTGGGATTAATGATGTGGCTCAAACTGGTCGCCAAAATCTTTTGGCTTTTGCTGGTGCTGCTAACTTCTCACAAGCCGGTGCAGCCCTAGGAGTCTTTTTGAAAACAAAAAATAAAGGCTTGAAAACTGTCGCAGCCTCTGCAACAGTCACCGCCCTCTTTGGGATTACCGAGCCAGCGATTTATGGAGCCAACTTGCGTTTGAAAAAACCGATGATTTATGCAGTAATCAGCGGGGCTTTAGGCGGAGCTTTGATGGGCTGGGGTGGTTCATACGGAACAGCCTTTGCCAATCAAGGAATTTTAACCATTCCGGTTTATGCAGATGCGGGAACGAAAGCATTTGTTTGTTACTTACTAGGTTCAGCAATTGCCTTTTTCGGTGCTTGTGCCTTGACCGTCATTTTAGGCTTTAAAGATTTACCAGAAGACGAAAAGAAAAAAGCAGCAACCGTAACAGAAGCAACTTCAGAATATACTATTTCAGATACAGATTTAAAAACCTTGTCACCTGTTAAAGGGATGACAATTCCTTTAACTGAAGTTAAAGATGAAGTCTTTGCCTCTGGTGCAATGGGCCAAGGAATTGCCGTCTATCCAGAAATCGGTGAAGTTTTAGCCCCGATGGATTGCGAAGTCTCAGTCCTTTATCCAAGTTTGCACGCTATCGGTTTGAAATTAGATAATGGTATTGAAATGTTGATTCATGTTGGCATTGACACCGTTGAGCTCAACGGGAAATTTTTTGAAGGCTTTGTTAAAGCGGGTGACCACATTACCAAAGGAACTAAAATTGTCAGCTTTGATCTTGATAAAATCAAAGCAGCCGGCTATGATCCGACAACTTCGATTATTGTCACCAATACAGCGCAGTATCGAGCAGTTGGCTCAAGCCAGCAGGCAACCATTGATTTTGATGAAGACTTATTATTTATTCGAGAATAGGAGATTTTAAGATGAAACGTTTTGCAGATAATTTTTTATGGGGTGCCTCGTCCTCCGCTTTTCAAATTGAAGGCGGCTGGGACGCTGATGGCAAAGGGATGAGCGTTGCTGACTATAATTCTTTTAAGCGCTCTGCTATTCAGGCAGATAGCAAAGTAGCCAGTGATTTTTATCATCACTATCAAGAAGACATTCAGTTAATGAAGGAAATGGGTCTGAAGACTTACCGTTTTTCCCTTTCATGGGCCCGCATTATTCCTGATGGCGATGGTGAAGTCAACCAAGCAGGGATTGACTTTTATAATCAAGTGATTGATGCTTTATTAGCGGCAGATATTATGCCTTTCATTACCCTGTTTCATTTTGATTTACCCTTTGCCTTAGTTGAAAAATACAACGGCTGGGAAGATCGCCGCTGTGTGGAAGCTTTTCAACGTTACGCTCAGGTTTGTTATCAAGCTTTTGGTGACCGGGTGAAGGACTGGCAGGTCAATAATGAGCAGAATTTAATGATTCGAGTCAACGAGCGGATGAACATGTATGATGTAGCCCCAGAAGACGCTGAAAGAGTTCGAGCGCAGATGGATTATCATATGTTTGTCGCCCACGCCTTAGCCACCAGCGACTGTCACAAACTGGTGGAAAATGGTAAAATTGGACCAGCTGTTTCCTCAACAATGACTTATCCTAGTTCCAATCGACCTGAGGATGTTTGGGCTGCAAAAATGAACGATAATTTCAAAACCAATTACGGTTTAGAGATGTATTGCTTTGGAGATTATCCCGGATATTATAAAGAGTATCTAACTAAATGTGGTATCTATCCGAAAACACAACCAGAGGACGCCGCTATTTTAAAAGCGGCCAAGCCGGATTTTATTGCCTTAAATTATTATCGGACGCTAGTTGCCAGCTATCTGCCTGTCGATAAACAGCATCCCTATGGCACAAAAGAAAAAGATATCGATTTTGATTTGTATGGTTTCTTTAAAGTCGAACGCAACGAACATTTGGCCTCTTCAAAATACGGTGCCCAAATCGATCCAATGGGCCTGCGCCTAGTCTTAAACGAATATTATCGTCAATACCGTTTACCATTGATTATTACTGAAAATGGCTTAGGTACTCCTGATGTTTTAACAGAAGATGGAAAAATCCACGATGATTATCGCATTGACTATATCCGTGACCATATTGCCGCTTGTTATGATGCCATTCAAGATGGCGTTGAACTCTTTGGCTATTGTCCCTGGTCTGTTATGGATTTACTCAGTTCTCATCAAGGTTTCAAAAAACGGTACGGCTTTATTTTTGTCAATCGAGAAGACCATGAATTGAAGGACTTGGCCCGCATCAAAAAAGATAGCTTCTATTGGTATCAAGAGGTAATAAAACATAACGGCTTAGAATAAAAATGGAGAACACGCGATGCAAATACTGAAGGTTATGAATAATTCTTTAGTCCTCGCCCTCGATGAGACCGGCACTGAATGTGTCTTAATGGGCAAAGGCATTGGCTTTAAACAGTCCATCGGCAATCCCGTTGACGATGAGAAAATAGAAAAAGTCTTCCTATTAAAAGATAAAAAAGTCCTGCTGAATTTTGTTCAGCTAGCCAGTGAGCTAGATGATATCTATTTTCAGTTGGTGCAAAAGATTGTCGCTTATGCCCATGACACTTTTAAGATGGAAGTCATGGACTATCTCTACCTCTCCTTGTCTGACCACATTGCCTTTGTGGTCAGACGCCTGGAAAACGGAAATATCGGCGAAAATTTCACTTACATCGAAGTAATCAATCATCATCGGGAAGAATATTTGATTGGCAAGTTTGCCGTTCAATTAATCAATCAAGAATTGAACATTCAGCTACCAGAAAGTGAAGCTACCGCCATTGGTCTTCATTTTGTCAATGCCAAGCTCAACTCATCAGCTTTCCAAAAAGAGCAGGCGGTTGCCGCCCTCGTAAAAAATATCGAACGGCTAGTCACCCGCTCCTTAAATCTTGAGTTTGACAAGGACAGCTTTTCTTATTCCCGATTCTTAACTCATCTAACTTATTTTGCCGAACGAGTCTATGAAGAAAAACTTTTTGAAGATAAAGAATCCGAAGTCCTTTTTAAGTCTTTGCAGGAAAACATGCCTCAAGAAAGCCTCGCTATACAAAATATTCAGCAGTTTATCTTAACTAAGTATCACCAAGAGCTTTCCAAGCAAGAAAAAATCTATCTACTGGTTCATTTACATCGGCTTGTCAGTGAAGCCAATAACCACGCTTAAATGAATAATACAGTCTCAGCAGCATCTTTCAGACACATTAGCAAACTAGCCGAATAGTTTGCTGACCATCTTGAAAGAACTGCTGAGTTTTTTGTTTGATTAATATAGAAGATACCCTTCCTGTACGCGATTCGCTAAAATTTCAACGAACAAAAAACAACCACCCAAAAGCCTTAATCAGTAAACTGACCTGCTTTTAAGTGGCTGTTCAACCTTTTTATTTCGTTCATGCAACACCAAAACCGCTACATATGCTTAACCAAAAAATTCATCCATAAAATCATCGTATTCTTTTTGATCGTATTTTTCGAATTTGCCAGCTTCATGTAAAATCTTCTTGATTTCGAAAATCGCTTTGCGTTGTTCGGCCCAAGCTTTGATTCTGCTGTCAGTATCTTCGAATTTTTCTAAAGTAACATCCAATTTGTCGATTGTATCGGCAATTTTTTCTAAAGCTTTTTCTTCTTTTGCATCATAATTTGTCATGATAAAGCCTCCTCAAATTGGTTATCTTACACAAAATAGTATAATGCTTTTGCGCAGATAAGTTAAATAATATGATTCTTTTATGATAAACAGACTATTTTCAAATATTTTTTCTATATTCTAAGTCTGGCGTTCCAAAATAAAACTTGTTTGTGATAAAGCCTCACTGCGGACTCGTAAGTCCTGTGGAAACAGCTCATATTTGAAATCCTCTAAGGTGAAATAAAACATCCGCTCTAAATCGTTGGTAAAAGCTGAGGCAAGGGCTTCATCTGTGTATTGCAGCTTCAAGGTCTCATCATCTTCTGCGACAACCGTATATAAATTCTCCTGTTCCTTAACAGTTGCCAGCTCATCATCTGAAAGACCTTCCTTGTCTACGTCTAGATAGACAGAGACATTTTCTAAACGATAACGATTCGTTCCCGTTGCCTTCAAATCACCTTCAAAAACCATATTGATATAATCGGTATTTTGAACATTTTTGATGGTAAAACTGGTTTGCTCCTCCTTAACATCTAGCTGATAAGTCGGATTATCAGATGCAGTCCACGTTCCCATGATTTTGTTATGAAAGGGGTAAAAACGATAGATGCCAAACGCCAAGAGCAATAGCATCACGGCAATCGCCCCATAAATCAGTCGATAGACTTTTTTTGAAACAGTCGGTAGCTTAGCCAAGTTCTCATCAGAGATAAGTTCTTCATCTTCTGGTATTTCTTCGACTACTTCCGTATCTATCGGGCTGTCATTTTCAGCTGTTGTTCCATCAGACTTTGTTGAATCGGTTGCTGCTGTCTTTTCCTCTTGCAGAAGTTCTGCTTGTTTTTGCTGGTCTTTGGTTACTTCTTCTAATGATTTGTTTTCGTCATTTTTCATTGGTCAGCCCTCCTAGACATCATTTCTTGGGGGGCGTTTTTTTGAGGAATTCGACTTTTTTTGCGGTCCTTTTTTCCCCTGTATTTGTTGGCGCTTTTTACGTTCCCGCAGTTTGCGTCTCCGCAACGCTTCTTCCCGGCGACGACGATCTTTGCGTTTTTTCAAGTAAACTAATAACACAATCAAAAGAATTACTAAGCCTAAGATGGACAATCCGATAATGATATACAACAGCGTATTGTCTTCGTCTAAATCAATCGCTGATTCATTTAATTTTTTAGCTTCATCTGCTGTAATTTCAAAAGTCTGATCCCATTCCCAGTGCTGGCCAGTCGCTTCTGAATCGGCCGTCATCCGCAAGCGGTAAGTTCCCGCTTGGAAACGTTGACCTTCCCAACTAATTACATAATCAAAATGTGAATTAGGTGCAAAGCGATAGCCCGTGACATTGGCTTCATGTAACACTTCATCACTGCCATCACGGTAAACTTGCGCAGAATAAGTAATATCTTCTAAAACATTAGCTTGATTATTTTGCAGTGTCACCAAAACCGCATTTCTACCAGAAGTCTGGCCGGCTGCTACATTGAGTAAATCTAATTCTGCCGGTACTTCAGTATCTGTTTCTTGTAATTTCAAACCGACTGTATAAGCAATTTGATTTTTTATGGAGACACCCGAACCTGAATCAGCCGTTTCGCTTTCTTCATCTTCTGGCAAAGAGACCCGCACGGCGCCTAAAATCATACCATCAAAAGATTCTTCCGGCATATTAACTGACAATTGGGTTGAGACTGTGCTGTTAGCAGGCACGGTAACCGTCTCAGGCACCGTTACCAAATCGCTCATTCCAATCTGCAAAGTATTGTCCCGTTCATATTCCTCTCCCCGCAAGGAGTAATCAATCGAACCGGTCGAATTAGTCGTGGCATTGGTAATCGTCAAAGAAACCGTCTGCTCCTGATCTGAGCTATTGGTTAATTGCAGCTCTAAATCCTGCTGCTGTCCCGGTGTCATCCGCAAATCATAATAGGTGACATCTGATGCTTGATTTTCCGGCAGAATTGCTTTTACTGATACTTGTAAGTTATCAGATGCTGCTTGGGCTAATTGCGGCCAGCTGACAAAAAGCAGCGCCAAAAAGAAAATTCCTGCAAAGGCCTTAAAAATTTTGCTGTTCATGTAGAATGCTCCTTAAGTTAATCACTAGTATGTACAAAGAGATTGCACTTGAGTCAGATGAGACTGTGTCATTAGCCTTTTTACAGAGGAAATTTCAAACTAGATGGTTCGTAAATTCCAGTTCTGTTTTAACTAATGTCTCAGCCTCATTTTTTCTGTCAAAGGAAAAAAATGCTTTTCAGATCAAGAAAATTTAGTTACTTATCTGAAGGAAAGCACTGACTCAAAGCGGCAATCCCATTTCGCAGATTTTTAAAAATAAGTGAGAGAGACTTTTTATTCCATTGCTAGATTAAAATCTCAGCGGAAAACTTATCTTCTATCTGTTTTTATAAAGTATCGTCTAAACTCCAAGTCAGCGTTGAGCTGTAATTGCCGGCAATCATTTCATTCGAAGGCACGAACAATTGAACTTGGTCATTTGTTGTTGCAGTAGTATCAGTCGCAGCTGCATAGGCGTTATTGAATACTAATGAAGAAACAGAACCGTTTGATGTATTGCCAGTAGAAGTTGTTGTCTTCATTAATTCATAAGAGCTGCCTGGTGTTAATTCTACGTAATCACCAGAAATAGCCAAAGCTGACAATAGACTGCCATTAGTTACAGTTGTATTGTATTGTTGGTTATTTGTTGTTGTGAAGCCTGATAGACGAATCCGTGTGTTAGTTAAAGATGTTGTTGGTGAAGTTGGGCTATCTGCAAAAGTTGTCGCAGACAAGCTCACTTTAAAGTTGCTGCTTGCATTACCAGTCATATCTTGAACTTGCACAAATTGATAAATATTTCCGCCAGTACCAACAGAAGTGTCATCGTAAGTATAAGCGTGAATTTTTGAATCAATTACTTGGTCATAGGCTGTTGCTGAAACTGTGCCAAAATCAAAATTAGGTACCCAGTTAAAGCGTAAAGTTGCTGTAGTTGAACCATTTTTACCGTATGTTGCGTCCATCCCAATTTTATCGTTGTAAGTTCCTGGTTTAATAAATCCCTCAAAAGTTGGGTCAGTACCGGCAGTGATGGTCACTTTACCGTCTGTTGTTTGGCTGTCAGTTGAAGCAGCCAAAGCGCTTGGTGCAAAAGCGACAACGCCCAGTACACCTAAAGTTAAGCCTGTAATAATTTTATTTGCTTTCATTTTTTCATTTCCCCTTTTTTATAATGCGTCTGCTAATGTCCATGTGAAGGTTGCGGTGTATTCTTCAGCGTAGGCTACATCAGTTCCTGGTACAAATAGTTTCAAGCCTTCATTGGTTGTTCCTGTAACAGCGTATGGATTTGTAGCTGTTGTGTCATTTGGATTGTACTGTGATGTGCTTGAGAAAACTAAACTAGAGTCAGAACCGTTTGTGTTAGCACCTGTCATAATTGTCAAATCTTCTCCCAAAGTAGCTGAGACAGTTGTGTAACCTGTTGAGCCAATTGTTAAAGCTGTTGCTGTTGCTGTTGAACTCGTGTTAGCTTTTAATGAGTTATAAGCAGTGGCTGCGTAAATTTGTACGCGAGTGTTTGCTAAGTCTGGTGCTGTACTTGCTGTATCAGATGGTGAAAAGGCAGTCGTTTGTTGTAATGATAAGGTCCAGCTGTTGGTTGCTTGGGCCGTTTCATCTCTGACTTGGGCAAAGACAGGAATGTTGGTGCTTGTACCACCGTCAACAGTTCCAGTATTCCAAAGTGAATTGTAATATTTATCTTTTGTACTAACTTCCTGGGTACCAAAATGTAACGTCGGCACAGATTCAATTCTCAATGGCCCATTAGTATGACTGTTTTCACCTGGATCTGGTGTAACTGTATTGCCACCATCTTTATCATCTGGAGCTGTTGGATTGCCCCCTTCTGTACCGCTATCTGCACCTTTAAAAGTAACGTCGCCTTCTGTCGTTGTTTTGCCGACTTCTGCTGCTGCAGCTGGTAAGGCAAAGCTAACTGCCATCAATAAAGCAGCTGAGACTGTAACCCAATGTTTGATTTTCATTCTTCTTCCTCCGATTGATTTATTGTTAGACAGGAGAGCTAAACTTCCTGTGTTACCTTGAAGTTTAGCCGCCCTGATTAACGCCGATTAAAGCGTGTCGTTAATTGCCCAGTTCAGAGTGGTTTCATATTTGCCACTTGAAATAACTTGGTTAGCTGGGATAAACAATTTAACTCCTGGATTGGTTTCATCAGTATTTTTGTTTGCATAGCTTCCTAAAAGAACGTTATAACTACCTGCCCCGCTGCCAGAAGGTGCACTAACTAAAGTTGTCGCTGAGCTAGTCAAATCTGTATAGGCACTTGTTCCTGTGTTAGCTAAAGTGATTGCTGATGTGCTGAAGCCTTCAGTGTTAGTTACAAACATGTTTTGGATTGAAAAGACCACGTTTAATTGGTCAGCACTGTTTGTTGCATTGGTTAATTTTTGATTGTTAGAAACAGTCACATTCCAACCTTGTGTGCCCCCACGCAAATCACGCACTACAAAGAAGCTTGGACGAGTATGAGTGACTGTGGTATTGGCACCACTTGCATCTTGTTCTGTCACTGTTTGGTATTTAGCGTAGTAAGTGTTACCTGCGCTGCTATAGCTAATCGTGTGGCTACCAAAATCAAAGTCTGGCACATAAGCTAAACGCAAAGCGCCGGTTGTTGAACCGCCATCCCCGCCTCCAGGGTTACCTGGATCAACTGGAACTTCACTACCACCATCGCCATCGCCTGGGTCACCAGGTTCAGTGGTGCCGCCACCGCCGCCGCTAGTGTCTGCGTTGAATTCAACAAAACCATTTGTTGTTGTACTACCAGCTGCTGCTGCTGAGGCATTCACGCCACCAGCTAATGTCAAAAGACTCACTACGGCAAGCCCGCCTAAAACTTTTTTCTTCATGTAAATCTCCCCTTAACTTTTCTAAACTCTTATAAAGCTGCTTCAAAATTCCAAGTTAAACTTGTCGAATAACTGCCCGCTTGAATTTTATCTGTATTTGGAATGAACAAGCTGACACTTTGAGCTGCCTCTGAAACAGACCTTCCAAAGGTAATAATCCAAAAACCGGCTGTCTTTCCTTCGGCATCTTTAGCAATCGTGGCACTTTCTTGAGTGTCAGCAGCAATGGTCACTTGCTGTCCTAAAGTAATCGCCTCTTCGCTAAAGCCACCAGTAGAATTGGCTTGGATGTTTTTGAAGGTCATCGTAGCACCCGCAATTTTATTGCCGCTTTGACTAGCAAGCGACTGGCTAAACTTAGCTGTTAAATGCCAACCATTTTTGCTGCCGCTGCGGTCTAAAACTTCTACAAAATTCGGTACTTCATTAGTTGTGCCATCTACTCGAGTGACCGTTGGATTTTTGGCATAATAAGTCATATCGCCTGAGGCAATTTCATGACTACCAAATTGAAAATCGCTGGCATAAATAATGCTATAATCGCCGCTGGTTGCTGCTTTGTCAGTTTGAATCGGCAAATCTGGAAAGAGCGGGTCAACAGCCGTAACATTGTCAGTTGCGCCAGTCGTAAATTCGATAAATCCGTCAGTAGTTGTTTCATTAGTAGCCGGTGCTGGTGTGGCTGCCACTAAAAATGGCAGTCCCGCAGTTAGAGAAAGCACTAGATATCTTTTTTTCATCATGCACTCCTCCTCTTCCACCAGCGGTACAAGACAAAGGCAACCAAAGCTAATCCAATCAAAAATAATAATGATAAGGTGACTTCTCCGGTATTCGGCAATTTACCACCGGTACCTGGCAATACTTTTCCAGGAGAGGTAAAAGTAATGCCGATATTGCTGTCCATACTTGTGGCACTGGCAGTTAGCGGCAATTGGAAAATGCCGCAAAAGATTGCTGCCAAAGCCGATAATTTAGCAAACCGCTTTTTCATTTACACTCCCCCTTAATAAGTATCGTTCAAGCCCCATTGAATCGTGCCTTGATAATCACCGGTTGTTGTCGTGCCAGTCGGTAATAATAACCGTAGGCCAATTGCACCACTAGCCGACCAATTAATTGCTGTCGTCACCGGTACAGTACCTTCAGAAGGATTCGTCTGGGTAAAAATCGTCGTATCATTCGTACTGTCAATCGCTATTGGACTGCCAGAAGCCCCTTGATAATATAAAATATTTTTCAAGGTATTGGTGCCATTGGTAAAGTCGCTGGACATTTTAGCGGTGATACTCCAATTGCCACCTTGTGCGGTTGTTCCCGCTGCACGGGTATCGACAATTCCCATATCAAAATCATCCTCTGGTAAAACCGTCTGATCGATAAAGGAGATGCGAGTATCTTCAAATTTCAAAGCAGATGTCACATCACCAAATTTCAAGACTCCTTGGAAAGCAAAAGTCGCTGTTAAATCCGTGAAATTAATTGTCCCCGCCTGCCAATTTTCATCGGCTAACTGATAATAACCGGTGGCAATAATCGCTTGGATAAAACTCACCAAGTCTGCATCGTCGCTAATTGTCAGAGATGTGTCATCCTCTGGTACAGTAGCTGTGTAGGTTGTTGCTTGATTTGGTACCAAGTCTGCATTAATTGTCGCACCCGCTTCATTAACCATCGAAATCACGATGTCTTTGGAATAATTCTTAACCGTTAACGTTGTTGCATAAGTGGTCGTATTTCCGGCAGGATCAGTCAAATTAATTCCGACAGCATATTCGCCTTTTGTTAAGGTGCCTGTCCCATTGGTCAACCAAGTGTATGCATCCGCATTAGTAGTTGCCTGGTCAAAACTAATTGTAATGTCCGTTGGCAAGGTTAAAGTTGGATTCGTATCTGCTATCGAAGCCGAATCGACAAAGGCTGACGCTGCAATAGGCACATCATTGTAAGTAGTTTGCGCTGAAACTGTTCCAGTCGGTGGCGTCTTGTCTAGGACAATTGCCGTGACCTCTTCAGACTTCAAATTACTAAAAGCATAGACATGAATAACATTCTCCGCAGTGAAGGTTTTATCAATGCCCAATGTCGTCAAATCAACAGACCAATCTCCATTTGAGTCAGAAATAGTCGTATAATTTGCTCTAGTTGTAGCTGGCATTGTCGTATCTTCAACCGGTGAAGCAACATTATCAGCAGTCCCATTAGCTTTCGCTGAAGTGGTACCATTTAAGGCTTCTTCCCACACTCTGATATACGTTCCTGGAATTGCATAACCGCTCACCGTATGAGAATCAGCACTGGTCGGATTATCATTTGGTTCATTGTGGATGGCTACGCTAGGATTTAAAATTTGTGTAAATAAGACTCGCTGTTGACCACGGGTTGTAAAATTAGTTTTAAAACTATTTAAGGTTGCCGTTGTCATTGAGTTGGCAGCGGTAATCGTTGGCGTAATTCCCGAATAAGATAAATTCATACTGGACATCGGTTCATAGCCATAGGTGTAGCCGCCATCACCAGTGGTGCCGCTAGCTGTATTGCCACGGGTCCATTGGTAAACATTTTGAACGGAAACGCCTAAATTACCACCGGAATAAATCAAACCATTATTTGTCGCTGTTGCTGATGTCATAGTTGCTGTCCGCTGCAAATTAACTCTTTTAGCATCAGAAAATTGGAAAGTTGAACTAGACCCGCTGAAATACAAGAGACTTTGACTAGTTGAGGTACTATCACTTTTCACATCTAATGAACCATTTTTTCCGATAACGAAGCTAACATTACTCGTGGAATAAATCATATTAGTTGATGAAGCACCCATGCCTGTCCCAGTAACATTTAAAGTCCCATTCACATTGATTGACCCGCCACCCATATAAATCGGGTTGCTGGTATTATTATCGCCGCTGGTCGTATTATTCTGTCGATTTAAATTCACAGTAGCGCCTTCTTGAATATCTATCGAAGCCGTACTAGAATTCATACTGATAATCGCTGTTTGTGATGAGGTCGATGTACTGTTCAAATTGACAGTTGAACCTTCACCAACTGTTAAGCTTCCGCCACGGAAGGCAAAAACTGCACCAGTTCCGTCACCGGAAACTTGGGTACCTTCTCTAACGGCAGTCATTGTGACATTGTTTCCAATCGAAACATTCCCACCAGAATACAAATCAATTACCGGACCGCCTAAAGAAGACAGGTAGACATTGGCATTATCTTCAAACGTTGTCTGCCAAACACCCAGGGTCTGGTTATTTGAATAATCGACACTCCACTGATTGCCGTTGGTTCCTGAGCCGTCTGTCCGCAAAACATTACCGGCTTTACCTAATGGCGTATAAGTAGCCATCTGTTGAATATGGATATCGCCAGCAAAAATTGTTTGCGAATTTTCTGCTTGAATCAATTGAGCACCGTAATGGGTGAAGTTTTCAAACTTTTGCCAAGACTGTCTTTGATAAGTTGCGCTGATATCATTCAAGATAATTGCGCCCCAGTAATTTCCATGATAGAACGTAATATTTCTAAAAGTTTGATACCATAAGGAACCAAAATTTCCGCTACCGTTATTTGTCGTAGCATCACGGAAACAGAGAGTCACGCCCCCAAGATCAAGGGTGTAGCCATTACCTTCCACCACCATCTCTCTGGCTGAACCAGTCAATGTGATATAGGACCATGTCGTTGTTCCAGGCGCATTAGTCCTCGTTGAATCGGCGAAGACTGTTGTCGCTTGGTTATTTACATCCGGTAAAATTAAACCGCTGTATGTGACTGTTCCTCTTGGTAAAACAATATCTGTCACCAAATTAACAGTTGAAACACTTCTATTAGCAAAAGCTAAGTAAAATTCCTGCCAAGTTTTTACATCTTTGACATGGTTATAGCCTGTGCCATAAGTTAATTTGGAATTAGTCAGATAAGAGGCTGTCGTAATCCCTTGTGTACCAGCTGCTGTTAAAACTGGATAGAAAAATGGTGCATAAGGATTGGCTGATTTAACATTGATATTTTGCATCGTAATATTCCAATAACTGGAGGTATTAACAGAAGCATTAGTAAAGCCAATACCTAAATTACCAAAATCAAAAGTATAGCCGCCGCCATCAATGACGACTGTTCTGGAAATTTGCGCTTTTGTTACATAGAGATAGCCATAAGCTGAACTAAGGTCTACAGAAGTTTTATCGAAAACCCCATGAGTATCTGTTATTGTTCCTGAAAGACTGATATTTGCACCTAAAACAATTTGCGATACTGAAGCATCACCAAAGGCTGCTACAAACTCATCCCAAGTTGTGACAGTCGTTGCGCTAGCTAACGCTATTGCGCGAGTCGTTGGAGCTTCAACTGACATAGTTGCTGTTTCATCTTCTGAATCAGTTACCTTCGCCTCACCAACCTCGACAGTCACCGCTTCTGAACTTTCAGTCAAATTAGCATCTTTGACCTGCAGTTGATAGCTGCCAGCTGCCGTAGCTGTTAAACGAATGCCTACTTCTGTTGCTGAGGCGTCAACGGAAATTTTCAGCTCGCGGCTGTTTTCGTCAAAGGAAAATTCTGGCAATGCCCCGGTGTAATCCATTTCAGTCTGCCATTCATTTTGAATGGTTTGATCAAAACTGATCCCCTCTGGTAAAACCATCGTATATTCCCGCTTGATGGAAACCTCGCTTGAGCTGGTTTCTGTTAAAGACTGAGATTGATCAACATATGGAAGGTCGGTATTTTCAGTGGTCACAATCTCACTAATTGACCGCTGATCGCTGATTTTCACTGTAAATTGCTCGTCGGCAGCTAGTTCTTCGGAATCAAATTCAGTCGTTAAAGACAATGACTGCTCTTGGGCAAAAATCCCACTGATTCCAAAGGCTAATTGATAGCCGATGACGGACACAATTGACATCAGTGCCAGCAATTTGACTAACAGAAAAGCTTTCTTATTTTTATTCTTCATTTCATTCACTCTTCCCTCCTTTTAAAACACAGCATTAGGGAAATATTTCCAAATAGTTGCTGCCGCTATTTGGTGCTGCTTGATTGTTTTGGCTTAAATACCCCAACATTTCATCGGAAATCCGATAGCCTTTTTTCCAATGGGTTTCGATGCAGCCACTTGGAAAACCAGCTGCATGAATTTTTAGGCGAATCCGGCTCACTAATTGGGATAGCTGGGCTAAATGTGATTCAGTCGGACCGCTTTGCCATAGACGAGCGGCGACTTCCTTCCGTGTCAGAAACTGACCTTTTTCTTGATACAGCAATTTGAAAAGTTTTCGTTCACGACTAGAAAGACTGTCTTGGATGGCCTCGATTGATGTTTCAAAAGTCGTCCCTTGAGACAAATCATTGCGACCATTAACTCCCGACAGCTCCGGCAAGCAACGCTGTGCCTTTAAGATTTCTGATAAGGCTTCCCGCAATTCCTTTAAAGAACTGTCGGGTTTTAGCCAAGCATCGACGCCTCTTTCCTGCCAATAACGAGTCGTTTCTTCTGAAGGAACCTCAGAATCAATTCTAAAAATTATTTTTTCAGCAACTTCCCGATGAGCCAATGCAGCACTTAATGTTTCATCTGCAATTGATTCACTGAAGAAAACTAAATTGACGAGATTTAAAAAGCGAAAATCATTCTGATAGAGGATTTGATGCAAGATATCGGTCGAACACAGCACCTCGTAACCCAAAGTCGTCAAATTTTCCCGCAATTCTTGGTTGATCATGTAATTTTGCGTCAAAATTATTATTTGTTTCACTCGTTAACGCCACCTGTTCTGTAATTTATTGGTGAGACTGTGACAGTAGTCTGTTAAACAGATAAAATCCCAAACTATCTTGCATACGTCGCTATGGTTCAGGGTTCCATAAGACAGGAAATGCGTGTTTCTGCAATCCAGTCGGTCCTGTTCCCAAAGTGACAATATTTAGTAGTTCTTATTAAATATTGTTCGGAAATTTCGATTCTGTCTTAACTAATGAAATAGCCTCAGAATTTCTATTGTGAGCGTGATGGTTGTGCAAAAGTCATGATAAAAAATATTGAAAAACGGGAAATTAAACAAATAGTTTTCATTAGCTGCTGCCGAAAAAATTTTAGCCAGCAAATTAACGCTCTTTTTGAGGAACACCTCGCTTTTCCTATTTTAAATAGGAGGTTGTGCCCAAAATAATTAAAACAGAAGCAAACTCCTTGAGTAATATGCAGCAAGCAAAGTGGAATACTGCAATTAAAGGACAATAAGTAGTCATATCCTTGAAGTATTCCTATAATCGCAAAGTTTTTTCTGTAAGAATTCTGGTGGCACAGCCGATAATCCAACAACTCCCCTCCTTTCAAGTTAAAAAATAATTATGTAAAATACAGTTTTTTTTAAATTCATTTAATTTCGAAAGTAAATATGCTTTTTTTGAAATTTCATGAAAATAGAAATTAAACTCTTTTTAGCTCCCAAAACTTTGCGGTATTTCTTATTTCGCTCAAAATAAAAAAACTAATATCAGGAAAAAATTGTTAACTTTATGCACAAACTAAAAAATCCCATCCCTTATTTTTTAATTTTATTAACTTCCTCCGTCTATTTTTATTCTAATTGAATTTTTTCTGAATTTTTTTCATAAAAGGGCAGATTAGCTGACCTTAAATGGAAGAAATAAGGTGCCTTACCTAACTTATTATGGAAAGTAGCTGAAAATTTACTAATTATCTATGAGAAATTCTTTAAAAGTGAGGATTTACCATTTTCTTCTGACAAATAATAAGCCGTTACCAACTTTATTTTAAGGAGAGCAGAAAATTGATAAATTTTTTGTCAACTTATAGCCATTGCCCCAATTGAATGGCTAGTTTTTTTATGGAGGGAGGGGTAGACTATCCTACTGAGTACTTTTACTAAAAGCAGTCAGGTAATCAAAAAATTCTTTTTGGGAGGGATTCCAATGGAGTTAACGCAAATTTTAAAGGTGCGTGACTTTGAGTTGATGCGCTTATTGGAATATTTGGAGCAGCAGGATGGTGCTGTGAAGAAAAAGGATGTCTGCGAGGCCCTAGATATTTCAACTAAGAGCTTGCGCAACTTGATTCAGATGATTCAAGAGGATTTCAGCGGTGATATTATCTGTGTCAATCAACTGCAGGAGCTGCAGGTTCTTTATCAGCCGGACTCTTCTTTTCTAGCCTTAAAACAAAAGATTTTCCAACATTCCGTCAGCCATCAAATTCTACTGGCGATGCTGCTGGATCCAAAACTGACGATTGAAAAATTAAATCAGCAGCTTTTTTTAAGCACCTCTAGTATTAACCGGCGCTTAACGAAGCTAAGAGGTTTGTTAGCAGATTATAAATTATCATTAAAGCATTTGAAGATTGTCGGACCGGAGTTACAAATTCGCTTATTCTATCTGGCATATTTTGAAGAGATTTATAGTCCGACAGCCACGATTTTCCCCCATAACCAGCAGGTCGTGAATTTTCGCCAAGGGATTGCCGATTTATATGAGCGTCAGGATAAAATGAAATTAAGCACCTATAATCAATATCGCTTAGAGTTAATTTTATATATTTCCTATTACCGTTCCTTTTTCCAACAAAAGGAAGAACAGGATTATCAAGAGCTGGTCGATTTACCTTATCCTGAGCACTCGCCTTATTTACGGAAAATCTTATTGGCAAATAAGGATAAGTTTCCGGCAAAATTGATGACCCAGCACGAATTGGGCTTGTTGCTGCAGTTTGCCTTTTGTCTGCCGCTCGTTTCCCATGATGGTCGCTTATATCAAAAATTTGTTCGTCATCAATCCCACAAGGACACCTTGCTTTATCAGGTCTACCAATATTCTTTAAAGATATTGGCGCCGCTTTTTCAAACGGTGACAGATATTGATTACCGCAAACGGCTCCACAACATGCTCTTTAGCATTCTTAATACGGGGCTTTTATTTTCCAGTAAACTGACGGTGCAAAATAATATCGAAGGCACCTTAGAGGACATCCGAGATAATGGCGCTTTGCCGCTGATGAAATTTTTAACTGTGAGTATTCATCAAATTAACCAATTTGTTGCCAGCAAAGGACTCCATCCGATTAATTTACTGTATTTACGGGAAAAATTAGGGATTTTAATTTTCCAAGCGGATATGTATACCAATACTCAAATTAAGGTGGGTTTGTTCTTCGGTAGAGATATATATTACGCTCAAGTCAGCTTTGACTTTTTGAAGAGTCGGCTGAAAATTAATCCGGGGCTGCAGTTTTATAATCTGCTGCAGGAGGAACATGCCTGTGATTATCTGGTTACAAATGATGCCCTTTTTGCAGAGGAAAATCGCCATAAATTTAAAGATTGCTTTATCATTGACATTCAAAACACCATGCCAGATACTGAAAAAATCTGCGAATGGCTCTATGAAATCTTGATTGAAGAGCATAATAAGCGCTATTTAGCATTAGGCTATGGCGAGATGTAAATTTGGACAAAAAAATAAGACTGAGATTCAAATACGAAGCAGAAAAGTCCTCAGCAGGAAACTTGTTGAGGACTTTTCTGAAGTATAGAATCTCAGTCTTTTTTATTCGATTTTCCCAAAGCGGTCAAAGGGGAATAAAATCCATTCGACTTTGCCGACGATGTTGTCAGCAGGAACTAGACCAAATTGGCGGCTGTCGACAGCCATCGTGCGGTTGTCCCCTAAAACTAAATAGTAATCGGCTGGAATAATCTCAGCGGCATTGCTATTGGCTAAGCTTGGTGTCGCTTCAATAATCTCGCTCATGGTGAAATTATTTTCCGGTGCCAGATAAAAACTACTGTTCACGCCTTCGTAGAAATCCTCTGTTACCCACTGATTGTCAACGTAGAGCCGACCATTTTCGTAGCGGACGGTTTCTCCCGGCAGCCCAATCACCCGCTTCATGCCAATCTGCGAGGTATCTTCTGGACTTTGCAGAAGGACAATATCAAAGCGCTCTAAACCTAAGCTGTTGGTTTCGTCCGTTTCATCGGCGGTCAATTTGCGGTAGATAATCGACTCTTGATTGTTCAAGGTCGGATTCATATCGTCACCGGCGATTTCCCCCCGGCCAAAGAAAATCATAAAGATAATCGAACCGGCAATCAAAACCAAAAAGAACAGGGTAGAAAAAATCGATAAGATAATTTTCCACCAGCTGCGACGTTTTTTCCGGGGAGCTGGGCGCCGTTTGTTAGTTTTTCTTGGCTTTTTCTTAATATTTTGTTCTCTAGCTGAATTTTTAGCGTTTGATTTTTTAGTTTTTTTTGAAGACTGCGTTTCAACAGCAGTCGAAGTTGGCCGTTTTTTTGATTTAGCCGTTGCCGGTCTGCCTGATTGGCTGCTGGTTTGCTTTCCAGAACTTTTTTTTGAACTCGGTTTTTTCTTTTTTGAAGCAGTTGGCTTTTGGCCCGCTTTTTTTTCTCTTGGCTCAGCCGTGTTAGCAGCTGGGCGCTTTTTTTTCGATGATTGATTTTCAGACATCCATTTGCCGCCTTTTCTATCTGCATAGATTTATTCTTACTCTCATTATGCCCTAGATGAAGGAAAAATGGCAAGTCCACCTTAATCTTCAAAAAGGCTGCCATTGCTGAAATCTTCAATCAATCAGCAGGCTTGTACCAAAAAAATTTTCATATTGCTACTTTTTGAAAATTGACGATAAGAATTTAAAGACTTAACGAATAAAATAGCGGCCTCAAAAGTTAGTGAAGTTGTCTAACTTTTGAGGCCGCTATAAATTTATTTTGACTTTCTTACCAAAAAGCTACCTAGTCCTTCAGCATTGCTTCATACTGATAAGGCTGCAGGTTTAAGCTTTTTTTGAATTGTTCAGTCAGCTGTTTGAAATTTTGATAGAGCTGTTTTTCAAGGGCTGTTTCTTGAATTTCAGTGTGAATCTTTGCTAATAATTCTTGCCGTTGGCTGACGCGGGATAAAACATGTATCACCATCAAATTAGCTGCATATTCACTTAAATAATTATCATATAACAACACTTGAATCGGTAAACCTTGTTTGACCACTTCACCAAGGGTTTGTTTCATGCCAGCTAAAACTGGCGCTGTCGCTTTTTCATCCACGGTAAAATGATCCAATTCCTCTAGCAAAAATTGTTCGCTGACCTCATCATATTGACCATCTTTTATTCGTTGCACAAAACGGTTAATTAAAATCACGCCGCCATTCATGACGCTCAAGAGTTCTTTACTGACATAGTCCAGCTGCGCTTCGGCACTTGGATATTTTTCAGGAATTGCCTCTGTATCTTTAGCAATCGCCTGAGCTAAAGGCTGCATAATTTCCGGGCGGGTATAGATTTCTTCTGCATATTGGGTGGCTAAATTTTCGCCAATTACTTCTAATTCATCAACTGCGTTCATCTTCTGAACCCCTTTCATTTCGCTAATTATAAGTTACTTTGGCATTTTTTACGACTATTTGTACTTTGTAGTCTCTACCGCTAATAATTCTTTGATGAGGGGCAGTAAGTCTGCGACATCTGTCACAGTAAAATCAGCTGAAATCTTTTGGGTTGCCGGTTGCCGCCGGCGGTGATTGAGCCAAATCACCCGCCAGCCAGCAGCCTTAGCGCCGATGACATCATTGTCAAATGAATCACCGATGTAAATCGTTTCTGCGGCCCGAATGTTTAGCTTCGCTTCGGCGTATTTGAAAATTCGCCGGTCAGGCTTGGCCAGTTTGACTTCACCGGAAATGAAACAGTTTTTTGCTGGGATATAGCGGGCCAGTTGCAGCTGTTTTATTTTAGCCTGTTGCCGCTCACTGGGGCCATTGGTAATTACCCCCATAGTCAGCTGCCGATCTTTTCCCAATTGTAAAACTTGGCGAATTGTCGGTGATAATTGGATATGCTGTAAAAATTGGCTGTAGCTTTGCTCAAAGGCCAGCGCCTGCTTTTCAGAAATCGGCTGTTGAATGGCAGCCATTGTTTCTGTGATGCGATAGACCCGCATCTCCCAGAGACCCAATCGCCCTTTTTCAAAGTCTTCAAAGACGACATCACTAAAATGTCGATGCAGTTTATACAATTCTTCTAAACTGGCATTATCCGTTTGCGCTGCCAACGCTGAAAAATTTTTCTCAAAGGCCAAACGAAAAGGGTCCAGCTGGTCGTAGGCCGTGTCATCAATATCAAAAACTAAATTTAAACTCATCTAAACATCCTTCTGCTGTGAAATAGGCAGAGACTGCCCCATTTTTAATAGCACCACAATTCTTTTTTCTTTTGCGGGAGCTATTATTTATGCTGCAGTCTCTATTTTTATTTTTATTAAACTAAGTCTGCTCCAAGCGTTCCTTCGAAATGTCTCAACGCCCACTCGTGACCAACTGGATCGAAACTGGCCACGGCATTTTGATGAATTACAATCCGATAGCCTAGATTATAGGCATCGACTGCCGTATGGAGCACGCAAATATCTGTGCAAACACCAACTAGATGCAACTCAGTAATTCCCCGCTCCCGCAGGCGAATATCCAAGTCGGTTCCGCTAAAAGCCGAGTAGTGACGCTTGTCGGTCCAATAAATTTTGTCTTGCTGCTCATTGTAAACCTCCTGCAAACGACCGAACAGTTCCCGCCCCTTGGTACCAGCTAGGTTATGGGGTGGAAATAATTTCATCTCAGGATGGTAGGAATCACCAATATCATGTCGGTCGACCGCCATCACCACAAAATCACCTTGAGCGATAAAATCTTCGGTTACTTTAACAAGTGCCGGTTCTATCGCTTGGCCCGCCGCTCCGGTGGTCAAAGCGCCATCGTCGGCGACAAAATCATAGGTGTAATCAATGACTACTAAGCCCTTCATAAAAAATCCTCCTATTATAAGTCTATTAAATTTTAAACAATCAAATGAATGCTTTTAGACAATCGTGTGGACAAATTTTAAGACCATTTCCGCCGAGCGCTTGCCAGCCTCTAAAATAAATTCATCAAAGCTTTGCGTGGCTGCTTGGTCGGCCGTATCGGAAATCGCCCGCAGTACCAGAAAAGGAATCTTAAATTGAGCGGCCGCTTGAGCAATCGCCGCCCCCTCCATCTCGCAGGCTAGCGCATCGGGAAAGTCAGCTAAAATCTGTTTAATTTTAGCAGTATCATCGATAAAACTATCGCCTGTCACAATCAGACCGGTTTTGACAGTTAGCTGAGTCGCATTGGCAGCCTTCGTCATTTCTTCTATTAAATACTTGCTGGCCTCATAATATAAAGGCATCCCCGGCAGCTGTCCTTTTTGATAACCAAAGCCGGTGACATCAACATCATAATAGGCAACTTTATCTGAAATCACTAAGTCGCCAACGGCAAGACCTTGGCCGATGCCACCGGCCGAACCGGAATTAATCACCATATTGACGCCGTATTGCTGAATTAATAAAACGGTGGTGACCGCCGCCAGCACCTTGCCGATGCCTGAGCGGACAACAATCACTTCATGTTGACCAATTGAACCGGAAATAAACAAGGCTCCGCCTCTTTCCCATGAAATTGGCCGTTCAATATTTTCTCGCAATGCTTTAATTTCTTCTTCCATCGCACAAATAATTCCTATTTTCATCATGAATCTCCTATCTTGTATAAGTCGTTTTTTCAGCTAAACAGTCAACCTAAACCAAAAAGACAAAGGCCATAACAATCACTAATAAAATAAAGACGATGACAATCGCTTTATTTAAAAAATGATTGCGTTCACGGGACTTGGCTTTCTCGCCGCTGCGGGTTTTCGTGATGGGTTGATTTTTTTTGCTTTCCTTGCGGTAAAACTTTTTAATCTGCTTTTCTTCCCGCTGATATTCTTTAGCCGCCGTTTTGCGAACCTGCTGCTGCTGCTGTTGCGCGGCCTGCTGACGTGCTTCGGCCGCCTGTTGTTCTAACTCCCGCCGCTTGCGCAGTTCACTGCGGGTAATAAGTGGTTCTTTGGCCACAGCCAGACCTCCTTCATTGATAGTTTAAGCGTGCTGCTTTTTTAGTAATTGTAATTCGTAATAAGTGACCGCGTAAATCGTTTTGGCGTCATAAATTGCGCCGCTTTTTACAGCGGCTTTTAACTCTGCTAGCGTCATCGCCACTAATTCAATCACTTCATCTTCATCTTGGGGGAGCGGATTTTCTACTTTAACTAAGTCTTCTGCTAAATAGATATGTAAGACTTCGTTAGCAAAGCCTGGCGACAAAGCCATTTCCGCTAACTTTTGCCAACTGTGGGCCCGAAATCCCGTCTCCTCTTCCAATTCTCTTTTCGCCGTTTCATCGGGATGACGGCCTTCATCTTTCTCAATTTTTCCAGCTGGAATTTCCAGCATAATCCGTTCTAAGGGCTTACGGAACTGGCGCACTAAGAGCATGCGACCGTCTTCTAAAATGGGAATCACAGCAACACCGCCGGGATGGAACACCAGCTCCCGCTTTGCTGTATCGCCATTGGGTACTTTGACTGTATCTAAGTATAAATCAATAATCGCTCCGTGATAAATTTCTTTTCGCTCCAGCGTCTTTTCTTCAAAATCCTGATAGTTTAACACAAGCTGTCACCTGTCCTTTTCAAATCTTTTCTCATTGACCATAGTTTACCACAGAAAATTGTTATAAATTTCCTAAATCCCAAAAATCAACCTTTAGACTGATACTATTTCTTAAGCTATCTATGCTAAAATATAATCATTAAAGGGAATCATTGCCATGACTTTTTCATGACAATTACGTGAAATAAAAGTAGTTTTACGATTCCCACAGGCAGAATAAAGGAGGGGATTCTATTGAAAAAATTTGGAACTTTCAGGCTCATTCTAATATTAATCGTCTTTGTGCCACTAGTGGCTATCTTTCAAGATGAATTGTTTGGCCTCATCTTTTCCGGCGTCATCATCTTAGCTGTTTTATACTGGATTGGGACTCGGCTTGGCAATAAAGGAAAACGAAAACCAGAGGAAATGCCAATCATGACCAAGGAAAAAGAAGATCGCTATGAACAATTAGGCATGACCCCTAGCGAAATCGAATTGTTCCGGTCAACGATGAACGTTGCCAAAGGACAAATTGATCGGGTTCAAAGAAACACCGCCCAGTCGTCGAAATTAAAAGCCATTGATTTGCGTCATGATACGGTTAAAGCCGCCAAAGCTTTATTTAAAGAATTGGTGAAGGAACCAACACGCCTGCATGATGCCAGTCATTTCCTTTATACCCATTTGCCGAATATGGCAGATTTGACTGACAAGTATTTGGAAATCAATCAGCATGAAGTCAAAAGTAAAGAGGCCTTTGCAAAACTTGAAGAAAGTGCCCAAGTGATTGATCAACTGTCGCTTTTAATCGTCCAAGACTATCAACAATTTGTCGCTGATGATTTAGAAGAGCTAGATGTTGAAATTTCCATTGCAAAACAAAGTCTAAACAGGGATAATAAGTTGAAGAGCGAGTTAAAGTAGACCTGCTGAAATAATTAAGCTAGCTTTTCGGAGCTAGCTTTTTCTTTCAATCAGGCTTGATTTTCAAAAGCAACCTGCACCAACTTAAATATAAATTGAAGAAACACGGAGGAAAATGATATGGCAGATGACAAGTTACCAACTTCGCAACCGACAAATACCTTAGAGGATTTATTAAACAATCCTTTTTCAGCGCCGGTGGTCAATGAATTGACCGACCACCAAAAACAGGAGATCAACATGCTGCAGGAGCAAAAAATTGCTCCCCGCTTAATTGATAAATTATCACCGGAGTATCAGCATCAGGCCCAAGAATTAGCCAATAAAATTGATGTCAATGATTCACAGGCGGTCATCACTTATGGCTCAGCAGCGCAAACCAAATTAGGCGAGTTTTCTGAATCGATGCTCAACCACGTGCAAGCCAATGATATTGGCCCCGTTGGCGATTCCTTAACTGAGTTAATGTACCGCTTAAACGAAGCCAATCCAGATGAATTACGGGCTGGCGAAGGCAACTTTTTCCAAAAAATGTTTGGTAAGGTGAAGCAATCGATTTATGAAGTGACCGCCAAATACCAAAAAATTGGCGCCCAAATTGATAAGATTGCCGTCAAACTAAACAAAGAAAAAGATGGCTTAATCAAAGATAATCTGATGTTAGAACAGCTTTATACTAAAAACAAAGATTATTTTGATGCCTTGAACATCTATATTGCTGCTGGCGAATTGAAGATGGAGGAATTGCAGACCAAAACAATTCCTGAAGCGATGACCAAAGCCAATGAAACCGGCGACCAGATGGACGTCCAAATCGCCAATGACTACAGTCAGTTTTTAGACCGCTTAGACAAGCGGACCCATGACTTGCGAATTGCTCGGGAAATTACCATCCAACAGGCACCACAAATTCGCCTGATCCAAAATACCAATCAGGCATTGGCGGAAAAAATCCAAGCTTCGATTAATACGGCAATTCCTTTATGGAAAAACCAAGTGGTCATTGCTCTGACCCTCTTGCGTCAAAAAGATGCGGTTACAGCGCAACGTCAAGTCTCTGAAACGACCAACGAACTCTTGAAGAAAAATTCAGAGATGCTGAAAATTTCCGCTATCGAAACCGCCAAAGAAAACGAGCGAGGCATCGTCGATATCGAAACACTGCAAAAAACCCAAAACGATTTGGTGGAAACCATCCAAGAAACCTTGCGTATCCAACAAGAAGGCAAGCTGAAACGCCGCAATGCCGAAACCGAACTCGTTCAAATGGAAGAAGATTTGAAACAAAAATTAATGGAATTAACACAGTAAGACATAAAATCCCCCGCAAGTTCATTGAAGAGCTTGCGGGGGATTTTTAATTTTGTCCCTATATATAATCTTAATAGCGGAACATTAAAACATCCACTAAATTCGCTGTATAGAAATTATCACCATTGACAAAGTCGGCATACAAATCCTTTGGCAAAGCAATCAACAGACTATCAAATTTCAAATCACCTGTTTCAACCGCTTCAATCAAGTTATCATAATAAGCCTTATCACTGGCTGCTTGGTCGAAATCTTCTCCATATAACTCTTCATAGAAATCCGAAGCTGGATAGCGATAAGTATCCAGACTGTCCTCTTGATGATCGACTAAATACTGCAGATTTGAACTGAGATATTGTCGCAATTCTTCTTCCGTTTGATGTGCGCCAAACTCTCCATTCAGCCGAAATAATTTAGGATAGTCCTCCTCCAGCTTATTTTGATATTCCGAATCGTAAATTTGACTTTGAACATAGAGGTTCCCCACAGTCTCGACTGTTGACTGAGGTCGGCCAAAACGGACACCAACGTGAAAAGAAGACGGCATATATTCACCACTATTAACACTAGGCTCGACAATCTTGCCGGAATAAAACGTAATTTCCGGGTGGTTGTTAATCAATTCTGAAACTGCTGCCCAGCTTTGAGCCTTTGGTCTGACTTCTAATTTGACCCAAGCTGAATCAGGCAAGTCCGCAATTCTTGAAGCCAAATCATCTGCGCCGGAAAATTCAGTGTCTCCTGTCAAATTTACCTCGGCTAAAACACCACCGTAATAATTAGCATCACTACTGCCGTAATTTGTTTCATCCTGTAATTGATTACGGTTCAAAGTATACATTCTAGGAAAATAAGACTGAGTAAAGTCGTCGATAAAACTTTGTGAAATTTGATAAGTCCCCGCTCCACTATGAAAAGCATATGTCGACACTAACCGATTTTCAGAAACATTCACTTGATTTAAGACCCGCTGATACACTTCAAAATCGCTCGGCTGATAACGCTCATAAGAAGAGCCTTCAACTTGCCCTTCAGCCGGATTATAATAATAGCTATCAATCGCTTTTGGGACTAAATACACGCCACCACCAACTATCAGCGAAACCACAACGATGACCAGTGCCACCATCTTGAGATAACGGCGGCGAATTTTTTTCTTGACATCTTTTTCCTGTTGAGCCTGCTCCTGTTGATTTTTTTCGTAGTCTTCTAGGGCCGCCAGTTCCTCTTTTTCTAGCAAATCATCAAAAAGACTGGCAGCATCCGCCATTTCCTGTTCAAACGCTTGGGCTTCTTCTGGTGACATTTGATAATTCCGATATTTTTCTAAACGCTCCCGATAATCTTTCATTTATAATCGCTCCTTTAACTGTTTTCTCCCACGATGCAACAAGACTTTGACATTATTTGGCTTGAGCTGCAAAAATTCAGCGATCGTCTGAATCGGCATCTCCAAAAAGTAATAAGCCAACAAAATTTCTTGATAAGGGTTTTTTAACTGCTGAATTTTTTGAAAAAGGGCTTCCCGTTCATTAGACTGAATAAATTCCTCCAAGAGGTCAGCTGTGGTTCCTTTATATTCCTTTTTTAAATACTTAACTAATTTTTTCTTGTTTTTTTCCTTACGCTGGCCGTCATAAAAATAGTTGCGCATCACTCGAAACAGCCAGCCGCGATAATTATCACTGCTTAAGGAATCATAAATCAATAGGAAGCGGTAAAAAGCTTCCTGCACTAAATCCTCCGCTTCAAAGCGGGAATGTGTCAATGAAATCCCATAAAGCAGCAGAGCCGGATACTCTTTTTCAAAGAGCTCCTCAATCCACTTTTCACCCATTTACTCCCCCCTTATCCCTTGATTTCCCCTTTTCACAGTAACAACGTTTGAGTTGCCAGATGGTTACAAATTTTTGCGATTATTTTAAAAAAATCTGTACATGGTATAATTATAGCGAATATGGGAGGGCAAACATGAATTTTTCAGCAGATTATCAAAAAAGCTCTACAGCCATTACTGTTCAAAAAGAAAATGGCACGCTAGTAGACTACTATTTACGGCAAAATTTTGAAGTCCATTTTAATACTTTGCCAAAAAAGTTGACCCAAGAATGGCACGCTCATCAATATTTACAGGAAATTATTTTCGTCTTAACAGGTGGTTTAGCTGTTGAAATTTTTGAAAGCAATCAGACGATAAAAAGGATTGAACTAGCCCCTCATGATTTAATTACGATGAATAACAGCTTGCATCGAGTGATAAATCCCTTCGAGGAGGCTTGCCAGTTTATTGTCTTTCGTTTTATTCCCAAGCCGGCTGACTACGGCAGAGATATTACCAAAGATAAGCTGTGGTTTTCTGATGAGGAAATCGCCAAACTAAGTCAGCCCAGCTTTAAGCTTGCAAACCTTCAAGAATCCGAAAAGAAGCACTATCTGAAAACTCTTTTTCAAAACTAAAAAACTCAAAAATCAATTGGTCTGTCTGAATCCCAAAAGTTAGCTTTTGGGTCGCTTCATCAATACAGCCTTTGATTTTTGAGTTTTGTTTACTTATTATTCGTTTTCTTTTGTTCTAAACCTAAAGCGCTATGCTGGTAGCCATAGCTAAAATAGATGATTAAGCCGATGACGATGGCAATGCCATAGACAATCCAAGTAATTGCTTGAAAACGCAGCATCAATACAATTGAAAAAATAATGGACAATATCGGTAAAACCGGACCAAACGGCACTTTAAATTCGCCGGGTTTGGCAGGTCCAATGACTTTATTTAGGCGTAAAATACCAAAAGCCATTAACAATAAATGACTCAGAGCAGCGATATTTGTCAGCTCCGCCAAAATAGACAAAGGAAAAATCCCTGCAAAAAACATCGCCACTACACCAGCGGCAATGGTCGCGTTTTTCGGTGTCCGATGCTTTGAATCAATCAGCCCCATTTTTTTCGGCAGCAGACCATCTTTACTGATGGCAAACAGCAGTCGTGCTAGTGAGTACATCATTGCAATCGTCACTGATAGCAGTGTCAAAATGGCACCCACCGAAATAATGGAACCCACCACGCCGTGACCGACATAACGCATCGCAAAGGCTACTGGATCTTGAACGCCCAATTCAGTAAACGGCACAATTCCTGTTAAAATCAATGTCACGACAATATAGAGAACTGTCGCAATCGCAATTGACCCGATAATTCCCCGCGGAATATCTTTTTGCGGATTTTTAACTTCTTCGGCGGCCATTGCCACCGCATCGAAGCCTAAAAAGGCAAAAAAGACCAAAGCTGCACCGTCAATCACACCAGAGACACCCATCGGCATAAAGGGCACCCAGTTTTCAGGTTTCACAAAGAAAACACCTAAAATTATAAATAAAGCAATAATTGCAAATTTTACATAGACCATTAAATTATTCAACCGCAGGGCTTTTTTTGCCTCCAAAGAAACCCACCAGGTGACAAAAATCAAGACCAACACAGCGATTAAATCAACATAAGTTCCATTTTGCGGATTATAGGCGCCGCTTAAAAATTGCGGCAGCTGAATCTCCAGACTGGTCAAAAAGCCCCGCACATAACCTGACCAACCAGAAGCCACTGAAGAGACAGCCAGCATAAATTCTAAAATCAAAAACCAGCCGGCTAACCAAGCGATAAATTCCCCAAAGACGATATACATATATGCGTACGGACCGCCCAACGCCGGCACCCGCGAAGCAAATTCCGCAAAACACAAACCGGACAAAACCACTACAACGGCCGCCAATAAAAAGGATAAACTTAAAGCGGGTCCAGCGTAGGCTTGGGCCGCTTCACCGGTGACAACAAAAATTCCGGTCCCGATGATGGCGCCGATACCCAAAAAGATTAAGTCTTTGGTCTTTAATTCTTTTTTCATGCCACTAGTGCCTGTGGGCATGATTGCTTTTTTTCTAAATAAATCCATCTCTACATTTTTCTCCTTACGCCCGCATGTAGCCTAATAAAATTCCGCCAGCGATGATTGATAAGCAGCCAAAGATTACAAACAGCAGCTCTTTTTTAGTTTTACGTTCATGCAAAATAAAAATTCCACCTAATGTCGAAATAATGATTCCCATTTGCGACAAGGAGAAGGAAACCGCTAATCCTAAAGTTTGGACCGTCACTAGCAAACAAACATTTCCCAAGCCCCACATTAGACCGCTAATCATATTTTTCCAAACGTATTGATTAAGCGTCAGCTTTTTGGCGGCAAAGGAAATTGCACCGATATTCATCCCGATACTCATCGGTAAAATAATCGCCAGAGCATCTAAATTAGCCCACGTCACAATAATTGTATAGGCGCCATAGCCGAGGGTCGAATAAACCAATGCCCGCAAACCTTTGCCAAAATCCAGCATTTTATCAGGCGTCCGTGGTTGGCTTTGATCATCTTGGCGGGCGGTTAGATACGCACCTAAGACTAATAAAAGCAAGGCGGCAATGCCCAGCACAAAATCTTTTGTACGGGTCCATTCATGAAATAAAACAGCGCCGGCAATTGTATTTAACACCAATTGCATGCCGGTTGACATCGGCAGACCGACTGAAACACCTAGATGCTTCATCGCATGAAACTGGCCGTTCTGTCCAGCCGACCAGCAGATGCCCACCACAACACCGATGATAATTGTCCACCAGGTTAAAACCGGCCGCACGATTATAAAAACAACTGACGCAAAAAGCAGCGCTCCTAGAGTCATCCCCAATGTCTGCTGATTGGCTGTGCCGCCGATTTTGCCGCTGACTAAACCAACACTACCCCACATCACCATCGGTACTAACGCAATTAAAAAGTCCATTTTTATTCCTTTCAAAAAAGCCGTCGCCCTTTTGAAAACGACGGCTGTCTGCTTTTACTCACTTTGGCAGTTTACCAGATAGCGGGAGGCGGGACAAGGGGTTTTCCTGAAACCCTAAGAATCCCGTCGAATGCCACTAAATAAATAGCTGCGAATCGCTGTTTCACCTGCAGCAGCTAGATTCTCTGCCACTGAGTCAAGCGCTTCAGTTAAAGTCTGGGGCCGATAAATCGCAGCAATAACTAAATCTATACCCATTGGATAAACTCCCGAAATATCTCCTTGATAACTGCCGACAATTGCGACAACTGGCAGCTGGAATTTTTTTGCTAGACGAGCGACACCCAGCGGTGCTTTACCTTCAAGAGACTGACTATCCAACCGGCCTTCACCAGTGATCACAAAGGCAGCGTCTTTGATTGCTTCTTCAAAATTTAACAAATCTAAAATTTCGGTGATGCCTTGAGTGACCTCTGCCCCTGCAAAGGCCAACAAGCCTGCCCCTAAACCGCCAGCCGCTCCACTGCCGGGCTCATCAGCAACTTTTAAACCTGTTGTCTGGAAAATTAATTGACCATAATGTTCTAGCCATTGATCAACTTTGGCGATGTCATTTTTCTGAAGGCCTTTTTGCGGACCATAGACAGCGGTTGCGCCATTTGCACCAGTTAAAGGATTAGCCACATCTGCCAAAATTTTAATCGTGGCCTTTTCGATTGCCGGATTAAGACCACTACTATCAATTTCCGCTAAATTTTCCAAGCCTTTTGCTCCCGGCAAAATTTCGTTACCCATTGTATCTTTAAAGGAAACACCTAAAGCTTGGGCCATCCCGACGCCGCCATCATTGGTGCCACTGCCGCCCAGTCCTAAATAAATAGTTTTCGCACCTGCTTCAATTGCCGCTAACAACAATTCTCCTACTCCATAGGTACTGGCCTGAAAAACATCGTCACTCTCGGGATTAATCAAAGCCAAGCCGCTTGCCTCTGCCATTTCGATTACAGCTTGCTGGTTGGGCAATAAGCCGTAACAGGCAGTCACTTTTTTTCCTAGCGGCCCCCTCACAACAACTTCTTTAATTTGACCCTGCAGCCCTTGAACTAAGGCTTCCACAGTTCCTTCCCCGCCATCGGCAATCGGAATTTCTTGAATTTCAAGTTGCTGATTAACCTGTCGAATTCCTTGAGCAACCCAAGAAGCTACTTGACTGCTCGTACCGCTCCCCTTAAATGAATCCATCGCAATAATAATTTTTTTCATTTGCCTGACCTCCAAAATAAAAAACTTATGACCTAAAGCTGCTTCAACAAAAAAAGAATCAAACTGACTCCCTTTCGTTGAAGAAAAACATGCTTGTGTCATAAGTTTCGCAATTACCGCTCCTCCTGATAATACCGCAACTTAGGAAAAGCTAGCGTCATGGTGGTGCCTTGACCGACTGTCGATTGGACCGACAGTTTTACGTTTAGCTTTTCTGCTAAGTTATAGGCCAAGTACAAGCCTAACCCAGTTGAATGCTGTTCGCTACGACGGCCATTTTCACCGGTAAATCCCTTATCGAAAATCCGTTTGACATCTTCACTGGGAATTCCGATGCCGTTGTCTTTGACGGATAATTGAATGCCGTCAGGGGTGTTCTCCATTAAAATCTGAACTTCGCCGTTGACTGGCGTATATTTTATTGCATTAGACAGTAGCTGCCGAAAAATATAGCTGAGCCATTTGGCATCCGTCAGCACTTGATAATCTTCTCCGAGAATCTCCAATTTCAAATTCTTTTGGATAAAATGATTGACTTGACTGCGGACCACCGGCTGAACTAATTCTTTTAAAGAATATTCTTGAATCAGATAATCCTTAGAAAATGTATCTAGGCGGGCGTAATACAGCACTTGCTCAACGTATTCATCAATTTGGGCAATCTCATCCTCTAACAGCAGATATTTTTCATCAGAAATATCATCTTCAATGCTGCGGAGAATCAAGCCGGCTGCCGCCAGTGGCACTTTGATTTCATGCACCCAGGAATCGATATAATCCTTTTGATCCTGCTGCTTTTCCACTAGGTCCTGCATGGTCTGCTGATGCTCCACCAACAGATGGTTGATATAATTTTCGACTAAAATTTCTTCATTGTTCTGACCGTCATCAAAAAATTCCTGCAGGACATCTTCGGCCTCCTCAGTCATTTTGAGACGGCGCCACCAATGCCGGCGGGCTAAATAATAGCCGCCCAGAAAAATCAGCAATAAAAAGCCCTCTAATAACGCCAGATAGCCAATGATTGACCAATCCACATACAGACTGGGGGTTAGCCACATTAAAAAAATCGTCAAGACGACAAACAGCAGCCAGCCGATGATAATCAGCCAGCGGTCCTTGAGATATTGCCAAAAACTCATTCGATTCCCGCCTCTTTCACTTGTTGTCCATTTTTTTCAATCAAGGCACAAGATATCCTTGGCCAACTTTTGTTTCAATATAGCCCTTCATGCCGGCTTCCTCGATTTTTTTCCGCAGACGATTGATATTGACCGTCAGCGTATTGTCATCGACAAAGCGCTCATCCTCCCACAAGGCCCGCAACAATTTTTCTCGGCTGAGAATCTTGCCATGTTTTTTCATTAAAATATATAATAGTCGGTATTCATTTTTGCTGAGGTCAACAATTTGACCGTTGATTTCCATGCTGGAATTATCAATATTTAGAGTTAAGCCGTTATGGGCCAACGTTTCAGCACTGCCTTCAGAATAATCATAAGAGCGCCGCAAAAGCGCATTGATTTTCGCTACTAGCACATCAATTTGAAAGGGTTTAGTGATAAAATCGTCTGCCCCCATATTCATTGCCATAATCATATCCATATTGGTGGAACGGCTGGAAATAAAAATAATCGGCACCTTGGAGACATCGCGGATTTTTTGGCACCAATAATAACCGTCAAACACCGGTAAATTGATATCTAGTAAAACCAATTGAGGCTCTTCTCGTTCAAAATCCAGCAATACATCATGAAAGTCAGTTGTGCCAAAGGTAGTAAATTCCCATTTCTCCAACTCCTCCATCACCAAGTTGCGAATGACCGCTTCATCTTCTACAATCATTATTTTCGCCATCTCAATTGCCTCCTGTTTCTATTAAGACCTGTCTGGAATCCATGTCACTGCCAGTTAGTCAAAAAATTTATCCTCATCAATAAATAACTTGTTTTAGACAAGCTGTCCAAGCGATTAGTTTGTTGACTTGCTTTTACTGCAAATTTCGATTGGCTTCTTCAGTATTTCTTTAGACAAAATAAATTTCCTGCAACAGTCCTGAATTTCTCACATTTCACTTTATTTCTACACCTATCATAGTATCAAAATTTTCGCTATTTCGCTAATAGACCGCTGTTTTCTGAAAAAAAGAGTCCTGCTCTTTACTAACTTTTAAATAACTGGCAAAAGTTAGTCAGCAGAACTCATTTTTTAAAATGCCGGCAGAAAGCCGACCTCAGCTAAGCGCATCACGACGATGACAATTAAGCCAATCAGAATCAGACTCATATTGACACCAAAACAGATGGCAATTTTTTCACTGGTTTGGCGTTGTTTGCCAAATTTCATCGTCAAGGCCACGATAAAATTCGTGCCGTATAAAAGTAGCGTTAAAGGTAATAAAATTGCTTTGACCAACTCCATCACTTCCTTTTTTACTGCACGTATGCAGTCAAGTTTTCTGAGTTGACCTTGTCGATTGGCGCAAAGAAAGCTTCTAATACAGTTAGAACTTTGCGATTGTTGCCGGCGATGTCATTTTCAACTTGTAAAACGAGTAACGGCTCATGTAGGCTCATCCGTAGCAAGAACCAGCCGCTGCCGTATTCTCCACTAACACTAAAGCGGACACCTTCATCATTTTCTGGATCCAAGGTGAAACCAGCTTTTGCGGCTAAGTATGCCGGTAGGTCGGCAATCACCTTTTCTCCGATTGGGCGATAATCATTGGCCTCCAATTTAAAACGAAATTCAATCGTTTCTGCCGGTTGCTTTAATTCGGCAATCAACTGATCAATCGTGCGACCCTCTGCCTTTAATTTCGGCAAGAGCATCAAAATTTTAGCAATTACATAGGCGCCATCATCCAAGAAATAATTTTCCTTGAAGGCTGCGTGTCCACTGGTTTCAATCGCCAGCTGGCAATCGACGCCGGCTTCGTTTAGCTCAATCGCTTTATTAATAACATTACGGTAGCCGGAAATATAACGGACTTGAATCCCGCCTTTGGCTTCGATAAAGTCCTTCAAGTGATTGGTGGTCGGTGAATTGGTCACAATCCGGGTCCCCGGATGTTCCGCTAAAACGATAGTGGCCAAGACCGCAATTAAATTATTGCGGTTGATCACCTCGCCGTTTTTCGCCACCACAGCCGAGCGGTCGACATCGGTATCAAAGATAACACCTAAGTCCGCCTGCTGATCCAAAACTGCCTGTTGAATACTAGCCATCGCTTCTTTATTATCCGGGTTTGGAATATGATTTGGAAAATTGCCGTCTGGTTCTAAAAACTGCGAACCCTTCGTGTCAGCCCCCAGCGGTGCCAAAACTTTTTCAGCAAAATAGCCACCCGCACCATTGCCGGCATCCACAATAATTTTCATACCAGCAAGCGGCTGCTCTTCAGTGGTCTGCATCCCTTGCCGAATTTTGGTCACCAAATCAGCCGCATAAGGCGTTAACAAATCAGCCTCTGTAACAGAGCCCGTCTGGCCATTTTTATTTTCTTTAATATGGGTCAAGATAAAACGAATATCGCTTTTTTCAGCACCGCCGGCCGGACTAAAAATCTTGATGCCGTTAAAATAAAACGGCAGATGGCTAGCCGTCAACATCACGCTCGCATCACATTGAAATTGGTCAAACTGGGTCGCCATAAACATTGCCGGTGTTGTCGCCAAATGAAAATCAATCACATTGATGCCCTGTTCGACTAAGCTATCAATTAAGGCCTGCTTTAAAGCAGGGCCGCTTAAGCGACTGTCGTGGCCGATACCGATTTTTAATTGACCGGCTTGATAATCTGCTTCTCTAGTTTCCCGCAGCCAGCTGACTAAACCTTTGGCAATCTCAGTTACCGCAGCCGGTGTCAAATTCGCCGTTTCCTCTGCTGTCGTAATCGCAATTCCCCGAATATCTGAACCATTTTGTAACGCTTCCAAATTCATACTGTAAGCCTCCAAATTTTTTTTAGCGCATTGCGGATAAACGAGCCGCTACCTGCGCTGCTTCTTCATTATTGTGACAAATAATTAAAATTGTATCGACACCGGCAATCGTTCCGGCAATTTCCGGATAATTGACTTCATCCAGCCAATTAGACACCACATCAGCACTGCGTAAATTCGTTTTTAAAATCAGTGTAAAATGAATTTGTTCTAAACTCAGCATTTCCTCTTTGATGGAGGCCGCCAGTTTTTCCTCCATGCCCGTCTCAGTCGGCTGATTGAAAATGCCATAACGCACATTGCCGCTATTGTCATGGTCTTTCACAATTCTCAATTCCCGAATATCCCGGGAAATAGTCGCCTGCGTTGCGTCGACGCCAGCTTTTTTCAAAAGCTGAATAAGTTCCTCCTGCGACCCCACATTTTGTTGGGTAATAATTTGTTTGATTAAGGTATGACGGTCACTTTTTTTCATAAACTTCTCCCTGTTCCTTAGAATAGTTAGATTTTGCAGCTTAGTCTGCTTTTTTTAAGAGGCTGTGACATTAGTTAGAACAAAGCCGAACTTTACAAACGATATTTAGTAAAAACGACTAGATATTGTTAATTTGCGATTCGGACCTACTGAACCGTAGAAGTAAATATAGCAAAGTTCGGGATTCCACCTGTTAAGATGACTAATTCACAGGCTTTTTTTACTCGGTTATGCAGCCTAATTAGTTAAGGCTGTCCCGCTTGAAATAATCAAAACAGCCTGAGCTTTCTCAGATATTATATCAAAAAAGCTCAGACTATTGGTACTTTTTACTGAATTAAATTTTTAGTTGTTGGCGACTATTAAAATAGTCGCGGTATGCTAAGTAGCCCGCAATAAACGAACCTAAGCCGGTGGCCGATAAAAGCATAAAGACTACCATAATTTGATATTTAATTGCCTGAACTGGGTCGACACCGGCAAAGATTAAGCCACTCATCATTCCCGGCAAGCTGACAATCCCCATGGTTTTAGCCGAATCAATGGTCGGCTGCATCGCCGTTTTAATGCTGCCCCGCAAAATCGGCAGCGAAGCCAGCTTTACCTCAGCGCCCAATGCTAATTTTTCTAAGACCTGTTGCCGCTGGTCGTGATACTGGGTTTCCATCGAGCGGTAACATAAGCCGATTGCCACCATTGAATTACTGGCAATCATTCCTGAGATGGGCACCATTTGAGAGGGAATAAAATTAATTGCCCCCGCCAAAACTAACATGCCGAGGGTAATGCCGGTACTAGCAAAAATTGCCCCAAAGGAATAGGCAAAGCCGTGCTCTAATTGTGGATTGCGTTTGCCAGCATTCCACGCCGCATTGAAAATAATCACCAAAATCATCGCCGCCGTCAAGAGAACGTTATCGACTTTAAAAATATATTGCAGCACATAGCCGACAACAATCAATTGAATAATCGCCCGCAGCACACTAATTAAAATATCTTTCGTCAGCCCCAGCTTTTCTTTGCTGCTGATAAATAATGAAACACAAACCAGTAGTGCCGCTGTCGCCAAGGCGAAATTAGAAACGTTTAAGTTCACTGATTTTTCCTCCTTCAATTGTCAGCAGCTGTTTGGCTGCTGCGATTTCCTGACGGTCATGGGTCACTTGCAAAATCGTAATGCCCTCTTGATTGCTATCAGAAATCAACTGCCAAACGATTTGCTGACTCACCTCATCTAAGCCAGTCGTCACCTCATCTAATAACAAAACTTTTGGCGGAAACATCAGATTGCGGATTAATGCTACCCGCTGTTTCTCCCCGCCGGAAATTTCATTGATGGATTTTTGTAGGTAGCTTTTGCCTAAAGCTACTCGGTCCAATAATTCAACCGCCCGGCCTTCATCATAAGTTTCTCCCCTGATTTCAAAGGGAAAGCGCAAGTTATCCACCACCGTTTCCCCAAATAAGGCCGGCTGCTGAAAACAATAGGAAACTTCCCGTCGATAAGTTACCGGATTAAGCTCCGCTAAATCTCGGTCCTCAAAAAGAATCTTGCCGCTGGTGGCGGTCAGTAAACTCGCCACAATTTTTAAAAGCGTGCTCTTACCGCCGCCAGAAGGTCCCGAAATCGTTAAAAAATCGCCTTTGGCCACCGCAAAAGAAATATCTGCCAAAATTGTCTCTCCGCCGGCTACAAAGCCGACTTTTTCAAGTTGTATCATCTGTTTACTGATCCTTTCTGTTTCAAAGTCTCTTCAAGTATACCGAATTTTTAACCTTTCAGCGACCTTAACCTTTAAGTCCCTTTTAAGTTAGATGTTTATACTAAACACTATGCTAAAGGAAAATTCCCAGGAGGTGACGTGATGCCAGCTATTTTATTAATTCCGATTTATCAACCGACCGCCAAAACTTTGGCGTTTGTGCAGGAGCTGAGCCAGCAAATTGCGCCGATTGTCGTGGTGGACGACGGCAGTGGGCCCGCTTATCAAGCAGCCTTTCAGAAAATCGAGTCTCTAGGTGTTGAGGTCTTGACTTATCCTGACAATCTTGGCAAAGGACACGCTTTAAAAACCGGCTTCAAATTTATCAAAGAAAATTATCCTGCTAGAAGCGTCGTCACCGCTGATGGTGATGGGCAACATACTATTTCGGATATTCTCCAAATGCTCCAACGAACTGAAAGCTTACGGGACCAGCAATTTCTTTTAGGTGTCCGTAGTTTTTCAAAGGCCACCACACCCGCGCGGAGCCTATTTGGTAACCGGATGACCTCCATGATTTATTATCTGAGCTCAGGAATTCGTTTAGAAGATACCCAAACGGGACTAAGAGGATTTCCCAGCGCTAGTCTGCCGGATTTATTGTTAATCAAAGGACAACGCTTTGAATATGAGATGAATCAGCTTTTAGAATTACCGCAGTCCGACTATCAAATAGAAACCTTGCCGATAGCCACCGTCTATGAAGAAAAAAATCATCTTTCTCATTTTCGAACTATCCAAGATTCTTTTTTAGTCTATCGCCCACTCGTTTCCTTTTTACTTTCGTCTTTGTCTTCGGCTTTAGTTGATGTGAGCCTATTTGTTTTAATTGCTGCAATTTTTGGGCAGCAGGCGCAAATGCTGCTGGTGGCCACCGTCACGGCCCGCATTTTATCGGGAATATTCAATTATCAAGTTAATCGCAAACTAGTTTTCCAAAATAAAACCAACATCAAGCAATCCTTTTGGAAATACAGTCTGCTGTTTGGCAGTCAATTGCTATTGAGCTGGCTGGGAGTCACTCTCCTCAGCTCTGTGATTCAATCCATTCTTATCAGTAAACTAGTGATTGATTTCATCTTATTCTTTTTCAGTTTCTCCATTCAAAAACGGGTTGTTTTTACGCCCCGTTAGTCCATTTATTCCTGTAAATTTAAGAGGTGTCTTATGAAAAAAAAGTTTTTTAAACGAAAATATCTCTGGGCCGGTTTAGCCTGTTTGCTGATTGCCGGTGGTGACGGCTTTGTACTGTTAAAGGCGTTTGTCTTACCTGAAGCTGGCGTTTCAGTCGCCGAAGCTGAAGCGGCTGTGGCAACCACAACCGCTGATACTACCAGCACCAGTTCCACAACGACTGATAGCTCGACTGATTCCAGTAGCTCCTCAGAGGCAACCATCACTGATACCAGCTACAGTGATGACAATATCCAAATAGCTATCACTGAAGAAGTCGTTGACAACACGACTGTCTATGTCGTCGATATTCAAGTTAGCGACGCTAGCTATTTGCAAACAGCTTTAGCCCAGGGAACTTACGGCCGCAATATTACCGAAACGACTTCCGCTATCGCCGAGGATAACGACGCCATTTTAGCCATCAATGGCGATTATTACGGCTTCCGTTCAACCGGTTATGTGATCCGCAATGGCGTTTTATATCGCGATACCGCCGGCGACAGTGACCAAGAGGATTTAGTAATTGACAGCGACGGCAATTTTTCAATTATCAATGAATCTGAAACCAGCGCCGCCGATTTACTGGCAGCTGGCGCTCAACAAGTCTTGTCCTTTGGCCCGACATTAATTGAAGACAGCACTATCGCTGTTAGCGAATCCAGTGAAGTCGGTCAATCCATGCAAAGCAATCCCCGCACCGCCATCGGTCAAATCAGTGAAAACCATTATGTGATTGTCGTTTCAGAAGGCCGCACCGACGATAGTGAAGGCTTAAGCCTCTATCAATTAGCTGAAGTCTTTGAAGGCCTCGGTGCAACCACCGCCTATAATTTAGACGGCGGCGGTTCAACAACACTTTATTTCAATGGTGAAGTCGTCAATCAAACTGTTGGCGGTAGCGGCGGCTCCAGCGAACGAGCCGTCAGCGACATTTTATATTTCGGCTATTAGCCTAGAAGGGAAGATTTACATGAAACTAAAACGCACAATTATCGGTTACCTAAGTATTACAGCCTTTCTTTTTGTCTTTCAGCTCATCTATCATCGCTTTAGTCATGGCGTCACCTCAATCGGTTTAGAGTACGTTTGGGTGATTCCTTTAATCGGCGGGCTGCTGATTATTCTTTTAAACGGACCTTTAAAAACCCTCAATAATCGGTTAGCTTTTAATCTCTACAATATCGCTTTAGCAGTCTGTATCAATGCCGTGATTATTCAAGGAATTCTTGATATTGCCGGCAGCGACACACCTTATTTAAGATATTATTACTTTATTGCTCTACCGATGCTAGCGTTAAGTTTAGTTTTCTTTGTTGGTGACCGCTTGTTTGTGAAGGTGAAATAAAAAAAAGCCAATCTACAACTTATTGTTAAACAATGGTTGCAGATTGGCTTTTTCCGTTACTCATACTTCACTTCTTTTAAATACAATCCCTCTGGATGCGCCGTTGGGCCGGCTGCATTTCGATCTTTGGCGGCGATAATTTTTGGCAGGCTGTCGACAGCCATGCGGCCATTGCCGATTTTTAATAAAGTACCAACTAAGATACGAATCATTTTGTATAAAAAGCCATCTCCGCGAAAAGTGAAAAGCAATTCATCACCAGTGGCATTAACGGTCATCTCGGCTTGATAAATCGTCCGCACTTTTTCTTCAACGGAACTACCAGTTGCACAAAAGGAAGTAAAGTCATGGGTTCCCAATAAATCCGGCAACGCCTGCTGGATTTTATCCAAGTCAAGCGGATAAGGATAAAAGCTCGCGTAAAAACGGCGGAAGGGACTGCGGGGCTTGCCGATGTCAACCCGAAATTCATAGGTCTTTTCGATAACATGATAACGAGCGTGAAAATCATCTTTAACAATTGCTACTTCCCGGCAAGCAATGTCCTCTGGCGTTTGCGTGTCTAAAGCATAGCGCATTCGCTCCAAAGGGCGCTCCTCAGGATGATCAAAATGAATCACCTGACCGATGGCATGGACTCCTGCATCTGTTCGTCCTGAGCCAAAAATGGTAATTCCTTGTCCGTTATTCATCATCTTTAAAGTTTTCTCTATTTCCCCTTGGACAGTCCGACCATTGGGCTGGTTTTGAAAGCCGTTAAAATTTGTGCCATCATAAGCAATAATTGCTTTGTATCGTACCATTTTGTTCATTCCTTTATTAATTTATAAAATAAAAAATCCGAAGCCATCCAAGATTTCACAGGTGATGATAACCTGGCGGCAAAATGTTAACAATGCCTTCCCTCTCAGATAGTTCGGATAACTTGTTGACTAAAATTTTTTTTAATAGCGTAAGAAAAGCAGAGCACAAGTCAGCGCTGCAAACACGAAAACCACTATTGTATCTCGTCCATGCCAATGAAGCACACGATATTTTGTTCGGCCTTCGCCGCCTTGATAACCACGAGCCTCCATTGCCGTGGCTAAATCATCGGCTCGTTTAAAGCTGGAGACAAAGAGCGGAATCAGTAATGGCACGACCGCCTTCATTTTATCAATCAGATTGCCCTCGCCGAAATCGACACCACGAGCCCGCTGAGCGTTCATAATTTTTTCCGTTTCATCCATCAAGGTTGGCACAAAACGCAGAGCAATCGACAGCATCAATGAAATTTCATGGACTGGAAAACGCACCACCCGCAACGGACGCAAAATATATTCAATTGCGTCAGATAATTCTAAAGGCTGCGTTGTTAACGTCAACAAAGTAGACATAAAGATAATCAAAACGAAGCGGCAGAAAATCATCACCCCGTTAACTACACCGAGATAAGTTAAACTGAAAATGCCCCAGCTCCAATAGACCTCACCGCCACGGGTGAAAAAGATTTGCAATGCAACGGTAAAAAGCATTAAAAAGAGCAGCGGACGTACGCCACGAATGAAAAAGCGCAGGTCAATCTTTGAAAGTAAAATAGCAAAGATGGTAAAACTCCCCATCAGCAAATAAGTTTGCCAATTATTTGCCAGAAAGATAATGCCGATAAAATAAAAACTTGCTAGTAATTTAGCCCGCGGATCTAAACGGTGAATCAGTGAATTCCCCGGAATAAAGCGGCCTAAAATTAATTTATTCATCATGGGCGTCACCTCCAGCCAGCGCAACAATATCACGGGCTAGTTCGTCAGCGGTTAGCGGCAATTCAGCAAATTGAATGCCTTTGGCTGCTAATCGTTGGGCAAATTCAGAAGCCGTTGGGACGCCTAATTGTTTGGCCTTCAGCCATTCGATATCCGCAAAAACTTCTCTTGGCGTGCCATTTTTCACAATTCGGCCCTTTTCGAGAACATAAACATAATCTGCAAAATCAGCAACATCATTCATTAAATGAGTTACGAGGACAATCGTCAAATTTTTCTTTAGATGCAGCTCATTAAACATCTGCATCATTTCACGACGTCCCTGTGGGTCAAGACCGGCTGTCGGCTCATCTAAGACTAAAACTTCTGGTTCCATTGCCAAGACGCCGGCAATCGCCACACGTCGCATTTGTCCACCAGATAAGTCAAAGGGTGACCTTTCCATATAGGTTTCGTCTAATCCAACTAATTCTAGCATTTCTTTCGCTAGAACTTTTCCTTCTTCTTCACTAACACCAAAGTTTTTAGGACCAAAGGCGATATCTTTGGCAACCGTTTCTTCAAATAATTGAGCTTCTGGAAATTGAAAGACAATCCCGACTTTTTTGCGAATCGGTATTAAATTTTTATTATCTGTAGTAGCGATAATCTCTCTTTCGCCAATCCAAACTTTCCCTTTGGTTGGTTTGACAAGCGCATTTAAGTGTTGCAGTAAAGTCGATTTGCCACTGCCGGTATGACCAACAATCGCCGTATAAGAGCCCTCTTTAATTTCTAAATCTAAATCAAATAACGCGGCTTGTTCAAAGGGCGTATTGGGTTGATACGTAAAGCTTACTTCTTCAAAACGGATGTCCATAGCCACTCAACCATCCCTTCTTCAGTTAAATACTCTTGGGGAACGGCAATTCCTTGTTCCTTCAAGGCAATTTTTAGTTTTTCGGGAAATGGCAGGTCCAAGCCCAATTCAATTAATTCAGGGCCAGCAGAAAAAATTTCTTCCGGTGAACCTTCTTTAATCAGTTCCCCCTGACGCATGACAAAGACCCGATTGGCATTTGCCGCTTCGTCAATATCATGGGTGATTGAAATCACCGTCAAATTGCTTTCATCCTTAATTTCCTTAATGGTTTTGATAACCTCTTCTCGGCCTTCAGGATCTAACATACTCGTCGCTTCATCTAAAATAATAATATCTGGACGCAACGCAACCACACCAGCAATCGCAACCCGTTGCTTTTGACCGCCGGACAGTCGAGCAGGTTCTCTGGCAGCAAAATCGCTCATGCGAACCTTTTGCAGCGCATCCTTGACTCTCACTAGCATGTCTTCTCTAGGAACCCCTTGATTTTCCATACCAAAGGCGACATCGTCCTCCACTGTGGCCCCAACAAATTGATTGTCGGGATTTTGGAAGACCATGCCAACCATTTTTCGAAGACTCCAAATGTTTTCTTCTGATAAAATATAGTCGCCGACTTTGACAGAACCAGATTCTGGCAGCAATAAACCGTTGATTGTCTTAGCTAAAGTTGATTTGCCGGAGCCATTGTGACCGATAATCGCCACCCATTCTCCCCGGTTTATTTCGATGCTGACGTCGTTTAAGGCGTAGCTTGAATCGTCTTCTTGATATTTAAAACGAATATTCTCAAGTTGAATAATCGGATCCATTAGACTTCCTCCGTCCACAAATTTTCCTGTTATTATTTCATCATAAACTGTGGAATATAGCAATCTTTTGTTCTTACAAAATAAAATAAAGTGCTTTTTTACACCTAACTGTCATGACAGGTTTGCTAGGTATAAAAAAACACTTTATGATGAGTGCCAAGAGGCTGTGACGCTGCCTCAAACTATTTTCTTCTCCGTGTTTGCTGTAAAAAGCAAACTTACCAAGATACTAGCAATTGGATAATCAAGCTTGAGACAATTTGGTCACAGACTCTGGCGCCGAGCTAGACTCGGAGTAAAACTCCAACATCATAACACTCTATGCTCACATCTATAAAGTGACAGCAGTGTGATTTTAAACTAGTTCTAAAACAACCATTGGGGCGCCGTCGCCGCGTCTTGGTTCAGTCTTCAAGATACGAGTGTAGCCGCCTTGGCGTTCAGCATAACGAGGTGCAATATCGTTAAACAACTTTTGTAAAGCTGTTTCCACAACGATTTTTTCATCTTCTTCACGTACGCTGGCAACTTCGTTACGAACGAATGTAGCTGCTTGACGACGAGCATGAAGATCTCCACGTTTGCCTAAAGTAATCATTTTTTCCGCTGTTGAGCGAACTTCTTTCGCACGAGCTTCAGTCGTTACGATACGTTCGTTGATCAACAAATCGGTAGTTAAATCACGCAACATTGCTTTACGCTGACTAGATGTGCGTCCTAATTTACGATAACTCACGGGGATTATCCTCCTTTGGGATTAGTCTTCTTTACGTAAACCTAAACCTAAGTCCATCAATTTTGCTTTGACTTCCTCTAATGATTTGCGGCCCAAATTACGAACTTTAATCATTTCTGGTTCAGATTTATTAGTTAATTCTTGTACAGTGTTGATTCCGGCACGTTTCAGACAGTTATATGAACGAACAGATAAGTCTAATTCTTCAATTGTCATTTCCAACATTTTTTCTTTTTGAGTTTCTTCTTTTTCAACCATGATTTCAGCGTTTTTCGCTTCGTCAGTTAGGTTAACAAAGATGTCTAAATGTTCAGTCATGATTTTTGCAGCTAAACTCATTGCTTCTAATGGTTCAATTGAGCCATCAGTCCAAATTTCCATCGTCAATTTATCAAAATCATCACGACGGCCGACACGTGTATTTTCAACTTGGTAGTTGACACGGTTTACCGGGGTGTAAATAGAATCAACTGGAAGCATACCAATTGGCATATCTTCACGTTTGTTTTCATCTGCTTGGACATAGCCCCGTCCTGGTTTAACCGTTAAACGAGCATGGAAGGTTGAACCTTCAGCTACTTCACAGATAAATAAATCTTTGTTTAGGATTTCAACATCGCTGTCCACGAGAATATCGCCGGCAGTGACGGTTGCTGGTCCTGTGATATCAATTTCAAGGGTTTTTTCTTCTTGGGTGTAAAGCTTTAACGCTAAGCCTTTGATGTTCAGAATGATTTGCGTCACATCTTCTCTCACACCTTTAACAGTTGAGAACTCATGCAATACGCCATCAATTTGAATATTGGTGATAGCGGCACCCGGTAAAGAAGATAATAAAATACGACGTAGGGAATTCCCTAAAGTAGTTCCATAACCTCTTTCCAGAGGTTCAACGATGAACTTTCCGTAATCCTTTTTCTCATCAATCTTGGCAATTCTAGGTTTTTCAAATTCAATCATTCTTATCTTTACCCCTTTCAAAACGAAACGTCATTAGTTCAATGATGTTATTGCAAGCACTCAAAATGAGCTGCACCTATTAAACACGACGGCGTTTTGGAGGGCGGGCACCATTATGAGGAACTGGTGTAACGTCACGAATTGCTGTTACTTCTAGTCCAGTTGCTTGTAGTGAACGAATAGCTGCTTCACGTCCTGAACCAGGTCCTTTAACTGTTACTTCAACGGTTTTTAAGCCGTGTTCCATCGCTGCTTTGGTAGCAGTTTCGGCTGCCATTTGAGCTGCAAAAGGAGTTGATTTCTTGCTTCCTTTGAAGCCTAATGAGCCAGCTGATGACCAAGCGATTGCGTTACCGTGAACATCAGTGATCATAATAATAGTATTGTTGAATGTTGAGTGGATATGTGCAATCCCAGCTTCAATATTCTTTTTGACACGACGTTTACGATTTACTTTCTTTGCTGCCATGAAGTGTTGGCCTCCTTTACTTAAGAATTATTTTTTCTTACCTGCTACTGTACGAGCTGGGCCTTTACGAGTACGTGCATTATTTTTCGTGTTTTGTCCACGAGTTGGTAATCCACGACGGTGACGAATCCCACGGTAAGAACCGATTTCCATCAATCGTTTGATGTTTAAGTTCACTTCACGACGAAGATCACCTTCAACTTTTAATTTATCAACTTCTGCACGGATAGCATCTGTTTGTTCGTTAGTTAAATCTCTAACGCGAACGTCTTCAGAAACACCAGCATTAGCCAATACTTTTTTCGCAGTAGTGTTACCAATCCCAAAAATATAAGTAAGGGAAATTACTACGCGTTTATCACGAGGAATATCTACTCCTGCAATACGAGCCATACTTTATGACACCTCCATTATCCTTGACGTTGTTTGTGTTTTGGATTTGCTGAGCAAATCACCATAACCCGTCCATTACGACGAATTACTTTACAATGTTCACACATCGGTTTTACTGATGGTCTTACTTTCATGATAATACCTCCTGTGGTTTTACGGAGTACAATTATTTGAAGCGGTAGGTAATCCGGCCACGACTCAGATCATAAGGAGACAGTTCAACTGTCACCTTGTCACCGGGTAAAATACGAATGTAGTGCATCCGAATTTTGCCTGATACGTGAGCGAGTACTTCGTGTCCATTTTCCAATTCCACTTTAAACATTGCATTCGGCAAAGTTTCGACGACTGTACCTTCGATTTCAATCATATCATCTTTTGCCACGCATAGTACCTCCTTGTACTTGTTTCGTGATTTACACGATAAAACGGCGGAAACAGCTGCTCCCACCTACATTTTCAACTTGACTACTTCTATTTGACTAGAAGTCGGACTGACATATTCTATCATAGACCGCTACATTTGACAAGAGAAACCAAACGCAAGTCGGTTGCGGGCTAGCTGGGCTATTTGTCAATGATATGTTTGACATCTGCAAATACGTCATCAATTGGACGGTTCCCATCAATTGTTTGTAATAAGCCTAGCTCTTGATAGTAAGCCAAGATTGGTGCGCTACTTTCAATATTAACAGCTAAGCGGTTTTTAACAGTTTCAGGTTTGTCGTCTTCCCGTTGGAAAAACTCATGCCCACCGCAACGATCGCAGGTATCTTCGACTTTTGTCGGGTTAAAAATCTTATGATAAGTCGCCCCACAATTACGACAGATATAGCGACCTGCCAAACGTTCAACTAAAATATCTTCTGCGACATGAATTTCAATGACGCCGTCGATTTTTTTGTTTAAGTCTTTTAGCATTTGATCTAATGCTTTTGCTTGGTCGATAGTCCGGGGAAAGCCATCTAAAAGGAAACCATTTTTGGTATCATCTTCAGCTAAACGTTCTTTAACAATGCCGTTGGTTACTTCATCAGGAACCAAATCGCCTTTGTCCATAAACGCTTTTGCCTGTAATCCAAGAGTCGTTTCATTTTTGATTGCAGCTCGGAACATATCGCCAGTCGAGATTTGCGGAATCCCATAAGCATCAATAATTTTTTCAGCCTGAGTTCCTTTACCAGCTCCAGGCAGTCCCATTAAAATGAGATTCATCAGTGCTCCTCCTTCATTCCTTTGGCTGATTGTTTAACCAATCAGCAAAGTCTCTGCAGTGAATGTCTTGGCCTTCAACTAACCTCCGCAACACCCTCTGGGAGAAGATTCTCCCATCATGTGTTTAGGCAGCGAGAAATTCTCGGTAACTGATTAGTTGATAAAGCCGACGTACTTGCGTTTCAACAATAAACCTTCTAATTGTTTAGCACTATCTAACGCAACTCCGATAATGATTAGTAAACTTGTTCCCCCAAGTCCGATTGATGAAGGAAGATCCCACAACATCGAAGCAATGATTGGTAACAAGGCTACTAAGCCTAAGAAGACTGAGCCGACCGTACTTAAACGCATTAACAAACTAGATACATATTCTTCAGTACCTTTACCAGGTCGCACGCTAGGAATATAGCTGCCTTGTTTTTGCAAGTTTTCAGCTAATTTCTCAGGGTTGACTTGGACAAATGCATAGAAGAATGTAAAGGCAACAATCAATACTGTGTAAAGAATAGCGCCGGGTACCGTTTGATAATTGAAGATTTGTGAAACGATATCGTACCAGCCAGCATCGCTAAAGGAATTTCCGAACGCTTGTAAAAGCGTACCAGGTAAAGTCACAAATGAACTGGCGAAGATTACTGGGATAACGCCGGCAGCATTTACTTTTAATGGTAGATAACTGCTAGTTGGTGCTCCAGCAACCCGTTTGGTATATTGAATTGGAATTTTGTATTCCGCTTGCTGTACATAGGTTACGATGGTCACGATAATTAACACAGCAACTAAAATCAAAGCGATAAAAATTGCGCTTTGCCAGATTTTTGATTGGTCGATATTTACAAAGTATTCATTGTAAATTTCTTTAATACTCTCTGGCAAACGTGAGATAATTCCCGCAAAGATAATCATCGATACGCCATTACCAATACCTTTTTCGGTGATTTGTTCCCCCATCCAAGTGACAAACATTGTACCAGCAGTCAGGATTAACCCGATTGTGACATATGTTTCCCAATTGGTTGAAGTAGTAACGCCAAATGACGTCAACGAGTTCAAACCGATGGTCAAGGTCAGCGATTGCGCAAAACCGATAATTAACGTAAGATAGCGGGTCATCTGATTTAATTTACGACGACCGACTTCCCCTTGCTTGGACCATTCCACAAATTTGGGAACAATGTCCATCTGCAATAATTGAATAACGATTGATGAAGTGATATATGGGGAAACACCCATAGCGAAGACTGAATATTGTTGCAACGCACCACCACTCGTCAAACTTAACATACTCAAGAAGGGCAGATCAGCAATTTCCTGTAAACGACTAGCGTTGACACCAGGAACGGTAATATGGGCTCCAATTCGAAATACGATTAGAATAAATAAAGTAAAGAATATTTTGTTACGAATATCTTTAACTTTAAATCCGTCTCTCAAGAGTTTGATCATATTAGATCACCTCGATAGAACCACCAGCAGCTTCAATTGCTTGTTTAGCTGCTTCAGAGAATTTAGCTGCTTTAACAGTAAGTTTTTTAGTTAATTCACCATTAGCTAAGACTTTAATGCCGGCTTTTTCGTTTTTCACGATTCCAGCTTCCACCAAAGCAACTGGTGTAACTTCAGCACCATCCTCAAAGCGGTTTAACACATCTAAGTTAATAACTGCATATTCCTTACGATTAACATTAGTAAATCCACGTTTTGGCAAACGACGGAATAAAGGAGTTTGTCCCCCTTCAAAACCAAGTCTCACACCGCCACCTGAACGAGCTTTTTGCCCTTTTTGTCCACGGCCGGCAGTTTTACCATTACCTGATGAAGTTCCGCGACCAACACGGTTACGCACTTTACGAGAACCTTCTGCAGGTTGTAATTCATGAAGTTTCATTAATTGGCACCTCCTTAATCATCTAAATATTTTTAGACTTCTTCAACGTCCACTAAATGTGAAACAGTATTTACCATGCCTTTGATAGCATCGTTAGCTGGTTTAACAACCGTGCTGTTGATTTTACCTAAGCCTAAAGCTTTCACTGTATCACGTTGGTTTTGAGGACGTCCAATAACACTGCGTTTTAATGTAATTTTTAATTCAGCCATTACTTTGTCCTCCTTAACCGATTAATTCCTCAACAGATTTGCCACGCAATTGCGCAACTTCTTCTGCCCGTTTTAATTGTTTTAAACCATCAATTGTTGCGCGAACAACGTTGATTGGTGTGTTAGAACCTAATGATTTAGATGTGATATCTGCTACCCCAGCTAACTCAAGGACGGCACGAACTGGTCCACCAGCTGCCACTCCAGAACCTTCTACAGCAGGCTTCATTAAAATGCGGCCGCCGCCGAAGACACCGATAACTTCGTGAGGGATAGTTGAACCAACCATAGGTACTTCAACTAAGTTTTTCTTCGCGTCTTCAATTGCTTTACGGATAGCTTCAGGAACTTCTTGAGCTTTACCAGTACCAAAGCCAACATGTCCGTTTTTATCTCCGACAACAACTAAAGCAGCAAAACGTAAACGACGTCCACCTTTAACAACTTTAGTTACGCGGTTAATCGCAACTACGCGGTCTTCTAATTCCAAATGTTTTGGATCGATATAAACCATGAATGGTATTCCTCCTTCTTCCTAAAATTCTAGTCCATTTTCGCGAGCTGCTTCAGCTAAAGCTGCTACACGGCCATGGTAAAGGTATCCACCACGGTCAAAGACTACTTGTTTTACACCTTTGGCAGCAGCACGTTCAGCAACTAATTTGCCGACAGCAGCCGCTTGTTCAGTTTTAGTATCACCTGAAATTTCTTTTTCTAAGGCTGAGGCACTTGCTAGCGTCACACCCGCTACGTCATCAATTACTTGCGCGTAGATGTTTTTGTTAGAACGGAAAACGTTCAAGCGTGGGCACTCAGCAGTACCAGAAATTTTGTTGCGGACACGTTGATGTCTCTTTTGACGTGTTTTATTCTTGTCTGGTTTTGTAATCACAATTTTCACCTCTTGAAATAAGCTAGCCTAAGCCGCTTTGGGTAGCCTCTGAAAGCTGACAAGCTTCAGAAGACTCCCGCAATTTATTAATAAACTGCTATTATTTACCAGTTTTACCTTCTTTACGACGAACATATTCGCCAACATAACGAATACCTTTGCCTTTATAAGGTTCTGGCGGACGAACGCCACGAATGTTTGCAGCTAATTCGCCAACATCTTCTTTATTAATGCCTTTCACAATAACTTGTGTGTTGGCAGGTACTTCAACTGTTACGCCAGCAGGTGGAGTGATTTCAACAGGATGAGAGTAACCAACGTTCAAGACAAGTTTTGTTCCTTGCAATTGAGCACGGTAACCAACCCCGATTAATTCAAGGGCTTTTTGGAAGCCTTCGGAAACACCAACAACCATGTTATTGAAGTTTGCACGGCTTGTACCGTGAATAGTTTTCATTTCTTTGCTATCGTTTGGACGAGTAAATGTAACTTCGCTGCCTTCGATATTCATTGTAATATCAGAAGAAAATGGACGAGTTAATTCACCTTTAGGTCCTTTAACAGTGACGTCATTACCTTTTTGAGTTACTTCAACTCCAGCAGGCAAGACTACTACTTTATTACCAATACGGCTCACTTAGGGCACCTCCTTGTTTGTAAAATTAAATTACCATACGTAAGCTAAAACTTCGCCGCCAATATTTTTGGCTCTAGCTTCTTTATCAGTGATAACACCTTCAGAAGTCGATAGGATTGCGATTCCTAAGCCGTTTAAGACTTTTGGTACTTCGTTAGATTTAACGTAAGCACGCAAACCTGGTTTTGAGATACGTTTCAAGTTAGTGATAACCCGTTCGTCGTTTCTACCATATTTAAGAAATACGCGGATCACGCCTTGTTTGTCATCTTCAATATATTCCACATCGCGGATGAAACCTTCGTTTTTCAAGATTTCAGCGATATCATGTTTAATTTTTGATGCAGGTACTTCTAATGATTCGTGTTTTACCATGTTGGCATTACGAATGCGAGTTAAGAAATCTGCAATTGGATCTGTCATGACCATTGAGTGATTTACCTCCTTCTTGCGAGTTGTAAGTTGTTTTTACCAGCTAGCTTTCTTCACGCCGGGAATTTGTCCTTTATAGGCAAGTTCGCGGAAGCAAATACGACATAGGTGGAATTTACGATAAACAGAATGTGGACGTCCGCAACGTTCGCAACGAGTGTATGCTTGTGTTGAGAATTTTGCAGGGCGTTTGTTTTTTGCAATCATTGATTTTTTAGCCATGTAGTTCGCCTCCTATAATTATTTTTGGAATGGCATGCCTAATTGTGTTAACAACTCACGAGATTCTTCATCTGTGTTAGCTGTTGTTACAATAACGATGTCCATACCGCGTACTTTATCTACTAAATCATAATCAACTTCTGGGAAGATTAATTGTTCTTTAATACCTAAAGTATAATTTCCCCGGCCGTCAAAGGCTTTATTACTGATACCGTGGAAGTCACGAACCCGTGGTAATGCTACGGAAACCAATTTATCTAGGAATTCGTACATTCTTTCGCCACGTAGGGTAACTTTGGCACCGATTGGCATTCCTTCACGTAAACGGAAGCCAGCGATTGATTTCTTCGCTTTCGTGATCAAAGGTTTTTGACCAGAAATTAAAGTTAATTCTTCCACTGCTTTATCAAGATTTTTAGCGTTTGATACCGCATCACCAACCCCCATGTTGATGACGATCTTTTCAACTTTAGGTGTTTGCATAACTGAGCTGTAGCTAAATTTTTCCATCAAAGATGGTGTTACTTCTTTAAGATACTTTTCTTTAAGGCGGTTCATTCCTTAGAGCCCTCCTTTCCTATGATTATTTATCTAATACTTCACCGGTTTTTTTAGAAACACGGACTTTTTTGCCATCAACGTCTTGGTAGCCAACACGGCCAGCAACGCCATTAGCGTCTAGGACCATTACGTTGGAAACATGAATCGGTGCTTCCGTTTCAATGATCCCACCTGCAACAGCTTGAGAAGGTTTTTGATGTTTTTTAACAACATTGACGCCTTCAACGATGACTTTATCTTTTTTAGGAAAAGCTTCTAAAACGACGCCTTCCTTATTTTTGTCTTTACCAGTGATAATTTTAACCTTATCGCCTTTTTTAACAAACATGTTAGATTCGCACCTCCTTATGGTTAAACTTCAGATTATAATACTTCTGGTGCAAGGGAAACGATCTTCATGAAGTTGTTTTCCCGCAATTCACGAGCAACTGGTCCGAAGATACGAGTTCCACGAGGGCTTTTATCATCACGGATGATAACTGCAGCATTTTCGTCAAATTTAATATAAGAACCATCAGCACGACGAGCGCCTGATTTAGTCCGAACGATTACGGCTTTAACGACTTCACCTTTTTTGACAACACCACCTGGCGTTGCTTGTTTAACTGTAGCAACAATCACGTCACCGATATTTGCAGTTTTGCGTCCTGAACCGCCTAACACTTTAATAGTTAGAATTTCACGAGCGCCTGAATTATCAGCAACCTTTAAACGGCTTTCTTGTTGGATCACGGTTGAATCCTCCTTTCTCATTCAAGGAAATAAGTTTTTGAAAAACTTAATATAGGAAATTCGTGGTTATTAGATAATAACTGCTTCTTCGACAACTTCTAACAAACGGAAGCGTTTGGTAGCTGACAATGGACGAGTTTCCATAATACGCACGATGTCGCCAACTTTTGCAGTGTTGTTTTCATCATGTACTTTGTATTTTTTAGAGTAATTCATGCGTTTGCCGTAGATTGGGTGATTCTTCTTAGTTTCGACAGCAACTGTAATAGTTTTGTCCATCTTATCAGATACCACGCGTCCTTGGTAAACTTTGCGTTGATTTCTTTCAGTCATACGAGTAATGGCCTCCTTCCGAATTAGTTAGCTTGTTCACGCAAAACAGTTTTGATGCGTGCAATCGATTTACGTACTTCTTGAATACGTGCAGTGTTTTCTAATTGACCTGTTGCTAGTTGGAATCTTAGATTAAACAATTCTTCTTTTAATTGTTTTTCTTGATCAAGCATTTCGGCAGTGGTTAACTCTCTGATTTCTTTAACCTTCATTCGATTCACCACCCATTTCCTCACGTTTTACGATCTTAGTTTTAACTGGTAATTTGTGAGAAGCAAGACGTAATGCTTCGCGAGCAACATCTTCAGGTACGCCAGCGATTTCAAACATGATTTTGCCACGTTTAACTGGTGATACCCAACCTTCAGGTGCCCCTTTACCAGAACCCATACGTACCCCAATAGCTTTGGCAGTATAAGATTTGTGAGGGAAAATTTTAATCCATACTTTCCCACCACGTTTCATGTAACGAGTCATTGCAATACGGGCTGCTTCAATTTGGCGGTTAGTGATCCAGTGAGATTCTACAGCTTGTAAGCCGAATTCACCAAATGATACTTCTTTACCACCTTTAGCTTCCCCACGCATTTTTCCGCGGAATTCACGACGGTGTTTTACACGTTTAGGTACTAACATGATTAATTCCCTCCTTTCTCAGTGTTCTTTTTAACTGGCAAGATTTCGCCACGGTAGATCCACACTTTAACTCCTAGTTTTCCGTATGTTGTGTCTGCTTCTTCCCAAGCATAATCGATATCGGCACGAAGAGTGTGCAATGGAACTGTTCCTTCTGAATAGCCTTCGCTACGAGCGATATCTGCGCCGTTCAAACGACCAGAAACTTGAGTTTTGATCCCTTTAGCACCAGAACGCATAGTTCTTTGAATCGCTTGTTTTTGGGCACGACGGAATGCTACCCGGCTTTCAAGTTGACGGGCAATGCCTTCGCCGACTAATTTTGCATCTAAATCAGGTTTTTTGATTTCAATGATGTTGATATGAACTCTTTTACCTGTTAATGTGTTTAATTCTTTTCTTAGGTTTTCGACTTCAGATCCGCCTTTACCGATAACCATTCCTGGCTTAGCTGTGTGGATTGAAATGTTTACGCGATTTGCAGCGCGTTCGATTTCAACGGTTGACACAGCGGCATCAGCAAGTTTAGTAGCGATAAATTTACGGATTCTTAAATCTTCGTGTAAGAACTCAGCATACTCTTTTTCAGCATACCATTTTGCATCCCAATCACGGATGATGCCTACACGCATTCCAATTGGATGTACTTTTTGACCCACTGATTATCCCTCCTTATTTTTCGGATACAACAACTGTAATATGACTTGTACGTTTGTTGATTGGTGATGCTGAACCTTTGGCACGTGGACGGAACCGTTTCATAGTTGCGCCTTCGTTGACAAATGCTTCAGATACCACTAAGTTTTCGACATCTAAGTCGAAGTTATTTTCTGCGTTAGCAACTGCGGACATCAAAACTTTTTCGATGATTCCCGCTGATTTGTTAGGGGTGAATTTCAAAATTGAAATTGCATCCGCTACGCTTTTCCCTCTGATAAGGTCAATTACTAGACGTGCTTTACGAGGTGAAGTGCGAACTGTTTTAGCAGTTGCTTTTGCTGATGTGATTTGTTCTGCCATTAGACTGTTTCCTCCCCTCAAAATTAGCGTCTAGTTTTCTTATCGTCAGCCGCGTGACCGCGATAAGTTCTAGTTGGTGCAAATTCACCTAATTTATGTCCTACCATGTCTTCTTGGATGTAAACTGGTACGTGTTTACGTCCATCATAAACAGCGATAGTGTAGCCTACAAAACTTGGAAAAATTGTTGAACGACGAGACCAAGTTCTAATAACTTTTTTCTTTTCAGCACCTGCTTGAGCTTCAACTTTCTTCATTAAATGCTCATCAGCGAAAGGTCCTTTTTTCAAACTACGACCCATGGTGAACCTCCTCTCAAAATTTGAAACACATGGTCAAATAGATTATTTAGCTTTGCGACGACGAACGATAAGTTTGTCAGAAGCAGCTTTTTTATTACGGGTTTTGTAACCAAGAGCTGGTTGGCCCCAAGGTGAAACTGGTGCTTTCCGTCCGATTGGCGCTTTACCTTCACCACCACCGTGTGGGTGATCGTTAGGGTTCATTACGCTACCACGTACAGTTGGACGTTTACGCATCCAACGAGAGCGACCCGCTTTACCGATATTGATTAATTCATGTTGTTCGTTACCGACAGAACCAATTGTTGCTCTAGCTGCTGCCAAGATCATGCGAACTTCACCAGAGTTCAAACGGATTAATACGTATTTGCCTTCTTTACCAAGTACTTGAGCACTTGTTCCAGCTGAACGAATCAATTGTCCGCCTTTACCAGGTTTCATTTCAATGTTGTGAATCACAGTACCCACTGGGATATTTTCTAATGGAAGTGCGTTTCCTACTTTGATATCGGCTTCTGGTCCAGATACCACAGTCATGCCCACTTCTAATCCTTTAGGTGCTAAGATGTATGCTTTCACTCCATCTTCGTAATGAACTAACGCGATGTTAGCAGAACGATTTGGATCATACTCGATTGTTTTAACATGTGCGACAACGTTATCTTTATTACGTTTGAAGTCAATCATGCGGTATTGGCGCTTGTGGCCGCCACCTTGATGACGAACAGTAATACGTCCGTTGTTGTTACGACCGGCATTGTTTTTCAAAGGATGTAACAATGTTTTTTCAGGTGTTGAAGTTGTGATTTCAGCAAAATCAGAACCTGTCATGTTACGACGGCCGTTTGTCGTAGGTTTGTACTTTTTAATCGCCACGTCTTATTCCCTCCTATATAGTAAATTAGTCAATCAGCTTATTCAGCTTCGAAAATTTGGATTTCTTTTGAATCAGCAGTTAAAGTAATGACTGCTTTCCGACGTTTTCTAGTATAACCAGCGTATTTGCCCATCCGTTTGAATTTAGGATGCACGTTGATAATGTTTACGTTGGCAACTTTTACTCCGTCAAAGGCAGCTTCAACAGCTTGTTTCACTAAAGTTTTGTTAGCGCGGGTATCCACTTCAAAAGTGTATTTCTTTTCGTCCATGGCAAGCATAGATTTTTCAGTGATAACCGGGCGTTTGATTACGTCTAATAAGTTCATTATGCAAGCACCTCCTCAATTTGAGTAAGAGCAGTTTGCGTTGCTAACATTTTATCGCTAGAGACTACATCTAAAACGCTAATGTTGTCAGAGAAGACAACAGAAACATTTGGTAAGTTACGAGCTGATAAAGCAGCAAAGTCATTGTCAGTTTCAACAACTACCAATACTTTAGAGTCAATAGCTAATTTAGCTAATACTTCTTTGAATTCTTTTGTTTTTGGTGCTTCGAAGGCTAATCCTTCAACTGCTACCAAATTATTTGCAGCAACTTTTTCTGATAATACAGATTTCATTGCTAAACGACGAACTTTTTTAGGAAGTTTGTAGCTGTAAGAACGTGGTGTTGGTCCGAAGACTACGCCACCTCCACGCCATTGTGGTGAACGGATTGAACCTTGACGAGCACGGCCAGTTCCTTTTTGACGCCATGGTTTGCGACCACCGCCACGAACGGCACTGCGATTTTTAACAGCGTGTGTTCCTTGTCTTAATGAAGCGCGTTGCATGATGATGGCATCGTAGACAACACTTTCATTAGGTTCGATTCCGAAGATTTCTTCATTTAATGTGATTTCGCCATTTTGGCTACCATCTTGTTTGAATAATGCTACATTCGGCATTCCTTAGTTCCTCCTTCCTCTACTTAAATTATTTAGCTTTCACAGCTTGTTTGATTGTGATTAAAGATTTTTTAGCTCCTGGAACATTTCCTTTAATAAGGATAACGTTACGGTCTAAGTCAACGCGGACAATTTCCAAGTTTTGGATTGTAATGCGTTGGCCGCCCATCCGACCAGCAAGCTTTTTATTTTTGAATACACGGTTAGGTGCAACTGGACCCATTGACCCAGGACGACGATGATAACGAGAACCGTGAGCCATTGGTCCGCGGCTTTGGCCGTGGCGTTTAATAGCACCTTGGAATCCTTTACCTTTTGACGTACCTGTCACATCAACGATATCTCCTGCTTGGAAAATATCTACCTTAACTTCTTTTCCTACTTCATATTCTCCTAGCTCAACATCTTTGAATTCTCGAATGAAGCGCTTAGGAGCCGTGTTTGCTTTTGCAACATGACCTTTCGCAGGTTTGTTTGCCAATACTTCACGTAAATCTTGGTAACCAACTTGAACAGCTTCGTAGCCGTCATTTTCCATTGTCTTCAGTTGTAATACAACGTTAGGCGTAGCTTCCACTACAGTTACTGGAATAAGTTCACCAGATTCAGTAAAGATTTGGGTCATCCCCACTTTTTTCCCTAAGATTCCTTTGGTCATGAGTACACCTCCATCTTAATTAGATTTTTATAGTTTGATTTCAATGTTTACACCAGATGGTAAGTCAAGCTTCATTAAAGCATCGACAGTTTTTGGTGTAGGATTCACAATGTCAATCAGACGCTTGTGAGTACGCATTTCGAATTGTTCGCGTGAATCTTTGTATTTATGAGTCGCACGAATAACTGTGTAAAGACTGCGTTCAGTTGGTAATGGAATTGGACCAGACACGCTAGCTCCAGTTCTTTTTGCAGTTTCCACGATTTTATCCGCTGATTGGTCTAAAATACGGTGTTCATACGCTTTTAAACGGATACGAATTTTTTGTTTTGCCATCTTGTTCCCTCCTTCGCCTATTTTGAAAAGTAGACATAGCTCCACGAAAATCTCCGACAAGCACGTTCGTGGCAAAGCGCCCGGGCGTGTCGCAACCTCTCGTTTCAAAGCCGGCAGAATTATTTTTATCCTGCCAGTGCTGAGTACATACCTGTAAACAGCGCCTTTGTCATTATATTATAGAAAAAGCTTCAAAGCAAGTATTTTTTTCAGAAAAAGCCAGGATTTACAAGCATTTTCAAAACCTTGGATTCTCTTTAGTACACCATGAATATATATAAGAGGAGAAACTTTTTTTAAACTTGCATGAACACTTTTAAAATAGTCTTTTAATTAAACTTCGAGTTGTCTCAAAAAAACACACCTGTATAAATGAGTTTTTATTCCTTCGTAGATAAAAAAATTCTCAGTGATTTTTACGCTGAATAACGATCTTCTCTATTATAATAGAAGAAACTTGTTTATGAAGAGGGCAAACAAGTACTTTTTAATGATCAGAAGAGGTTGCCAGATGAAAAAATATTATGAAATTGGCTTTGGTAATACTTGGTGGTGCCGGACAGAAATCGAGCAAGCTGACGGCAGCGAAGAGGAAATGAAGGGCTTTGTCGGTGAATTAAAATTTGTTTCCTGCTATCTCAGAATTTGGCTAGGGAAAAAGGTCGTAATTCTTGATTCAAAAGAGGGACTAAAAATTTCCACAAAATCCCGACGAGCTGTCAAATTAATTTTTGGGATACAGTCACTGTAAAAGCAACTAGGATTACCAAAAATTTTACTTATTTAGATGACTCATTCGCTAATAAACTAGCGGAAAAATTAAGCAATTTTCCTGTATCTGAGAACTCCCCTAAAAAGACATCAGGCATCTGGAGCTGCTTAAAATCTTGATAGCCAAATTTTCCGCCGGTGATTTCTTTAAACAGACAGGCTAAAGCAGTCCCATGTCCAGCTATTATAATATTACCAGAAGAAGTCGCCAGAATTTCTGAAAAAATCTGGCTCATGCGTAGAGTCACTTCAGCCAAAGATTCCCCTCCAGTTAATTTATAAGAAAAGTCTTGCCATTGGGCAGCGGTGAAGCCGTCAAAATCAGTTAACCAAGAGCCGATTGCTCGTTCCTGCAAAGCTGTATTTTCAGTGATTGGCAGATTATAATAGGATGCTAGCGGTCGAACTGTGGCTTGCGCCCGTTCGTAAGGACTTGTATAAATGTGTTGAATGACAACTTCAGAAAACAGTGGCACTAGCTTTTCAGCCAGCTTAGTCCCCTCTTTTGTCAAAGGGGCATTTTCAGAGTGCACCCGGCTATCACGAATAGAATGTCGTATAAAATATACTTGCCGCATTATTTATCACCTCGCTATTAATATCTAGCTGATATCTATAGATTCATTGCTTTGATTATACTACAAACCTCTCATTCAATTTAACTCTATGATGCATTGAAATCTTACGTTAGTTGAGCTACCTTCCCTTTAGATCGTTGAAAAATGGGGAAAACTATGCTATATTTAAGTTGCGACGTGTAAAAACTAATGAGCACAACATGAAAGCCCTACTCGTGGAGGAGTAGGGCTTTACTTTTCACCAGTGGCGACACTACTGGCGCATGGGTTAATCCAGCAACTGCTTAGTCATCTTTACGATTAGTTAACCAATAATCGAATAGTGAATTCACTATTCCGACGATAACACCAGTTACAATCGGACAGAGGACCAGTGTAAAAACTAATTTCAACACACAACACCTCCTTACGGGGCAGTTGCCTGTGAATTAGCTTTTCCATTATAAATTACGCAGCAACGCCTTTTAACCCATGAATGTCTCAATAAAAAGCTGTTTCCTATTTAGAAATCCTTTTGCCAACAACAAAGGTTATTGGTAAAGAATTTTATAGGAAACAGCTTTTTTAGTTTTAAACTTTTGGAATAAATAAATTTCCTAAGGTCGCCGCCATAATCGCTTTAATCGAATGCATCCGATTTTCAGCCTGTTCAAACTGTTTAGCAAAAGGACTGTTGAAAACCTCATCAGTGATTTCCATCTCAGTCAGGCCAAAATCTTTAAAAATTTTCTGGCCATACTCAGTTTGCGTATCATGGAAGGCGGGCAGACAATGCAAAATAATCAATTTGCCTCCTTGATTGCCAGTTGCCGCCACCATCTCACTGTTAATTTGATAAGGCTGCAGTGCTTCAATCCGTTCAGCGAATTTATCTTCTTCCCCCATTGACACCCAAACATCGGTATACAAAACGTTAGCCCCTTTGACACCCGCTTGAATATCGTCAGTAATCAACAGCTGGGCCCCAGAATCTTTTGCAAACCCTTGGGCTAGTTCAACAATTTCTTTAGCTGGTTGGAGGGATTGGGGTGAAACAATCCGCATGTGAACACCTAAAATGGCGCCAGTCACTAAAAGACTATTTGCCATATTGTTACGCCCGTCTCCGACATAAGCAAAAGTAATATCAGTTAGACTACCAAAATTCTCTTTCACCGTCATGAAGTCAGCAATCATCTGAGTCGGATGCCACAGATCAGTTAGGCCATTCCAGACCGGCACTCCAGAATATTTCGCTAAGTCCTCGACAACTTGCTGGTTGAAGCCGCGAAACTCAATTCCATCAAACATGCTACCTAAAACCTGAGCGGTGTCGGCAACGGATTCTTTTTTACCTAGTTGAATATCCTGTGCACCTAAAAATTCCGGATGGGCGCCTAAGTCATTGGCTGCAACCGTAAAAGCGGCCCGGGTTCGTGTCGATGTCTTTTCAAATAATAATGCAATATTTTTCCCTGCTAAATATTGGTGGGGAATATTTTTTTGTTTCAATTCTTTTAAATGCAGCCCAAAATCAATCAAGTACAACAATTCCGCTTGGCTAAAATCTTTTTCAGCTAAAAAACTTTTTCCTTGAAAAATCGAATTCATAATTTCTACCTCTTTATTTGTTTGTTTATACATTATTATACATAAAAAAACTTAAATATCCAGTATTTTTAAATAATTATTCAAATGGAAAATATTTCACTTTTTAGAATGTGGTATTGGTGTATTTCGTGCTAAAATGTTAATCAAAATGGTTGAAAAAGGTTGGCGCAAATGAAAAAAATACTAGTGATTGAAGACAATAATGAATTAAATGAAATGCTGGCTACGATTTTAGCGGATGACTACCATGTTCAACCGGCCTACTCAGGGACTGAAGGCTTGCTGTATTTTCAACAAGATGAGTTTGATTTAGTTTTGCTGGATCGGATGCTGCCGGGAAAAGACGGCAGCGAAGTCTTGGCAGAGATTCGCAATCATTCGCAAATACCGGTTATTTTTCTGACGGCCTTAACAGATCAGCAGGAAATCTCTCAACTTTTACTGGCTGGGGCCAATGATTATCTGACCAAGCCTTTTAATATTGATGAGTTGAAGGCTAGAATTATCGTGCAATTGCGAAATCAAGTGGCTGTCCCTGCAGAAGAAGCGGAAACTAGTCACTGCTACAAAAATTTGACTCTGTTACCAGATACCTTTGAACTGAAAAAAGACGAAACAGTCGTGGCCCTTAAAAAGAAAGAGTTTGAAATTTTCACTCTCTTATTGAAACATCCAAAAAAAGTTTACACGAAAGAAATGCTCTATGAAGAGATTTGGGGCGAGGCCTATTATGGGGATGAAAACACCATCAATGTCCACATCAGCAATCTGCGAAAAAAAATTAAGCAATTGGATGATACTGAGCCCTATATTGCAACTGTTTGGGGCATTGGTGTCAAACTTGCCTAGTCCTTTTAAAAACTTCAAAAGGAGGAAATTCGATGCTGTGGTTGATGACAGCAATTGCCCTAATCTTATTGGCGATTCTAGCAGTAGTCTTATCAGAATTAAAAAAATACCGTGATCAATTGGCTATCATTATTGAAAACGAGACCAATTTGGAATTAAAAACCCATTCCCGTCTGCGCTCTTTTCAGCAGATTGTTTTATTGAATAATCAAATGATTCGTAATCATAAACAAGCACGCCATCAGCTGGTCAACGAGACAAAGCAGTTAGAACAAGCAATCCATAATATTTCCCATGACCTGCGAACCCCTTTGACGGTGGCGGGAGGCTATGTGCAGCTCTTGGAAAAGGATGCTCAGGCAACAGAAAAGCAACAGGAGCTGCTGAGAAAAATCTCAACGAATTTAGGCACAGTGGAGCAACATTTAGAACAGCTCCTCAATTATCAACGGCTCATTGAAGATCAAATCCAGCCGACATTTGCCGAAGTGAATGTTTCTCGTTTATTGCAAGAAGAACTACTGAATCTCTACCAATCCTTTGTGGAGGTAGATATTGAGATGACCGTTGATATTCAACCTGAGCTTAACTTGATTACTGATAGTAAGCTATTGCGGCGGATTTTTCAAAATATTTTAGGAAATATTTTAAATCACGGGACTGAGGCTGCCTCACTACAGCTAAAAGAAAGCGGAAATCAACTAATGTTAACTGCAGAAAATCATTTAGCCACGCCAATTCTTCATCCTGAAAAATTAACAGAACGCTTTTACACAGAGGATTTGTCCCGTCAAAGCCAAAACTCTGGGCTTGGTCTTTTTATTGTGAAGGAACTGGTAGTGCGCTTATCGGGAAAAATGACCCTTCAAGCACAGGCTGAAAGCTTTAAAGTTACAATTGTTTTTCCCAAAAAAGCTCAATAAAATGGCGAGAACAATGATTCGTTCTCGCCATTTTATTTTATAAATCCTGCTTATTGAAAATCCGATTGGAAAGACTTAAGCATAGCACCATTGTAATAATTGAACCTGCAAAAGCTGGCAGCATATCACTAAAGTTACTCAAAGTTCCGCTGACCAAGCTATCCATTCCCCCTTGGAAGTCGATAAAATCCAAGATTTTCCAGTCTTGTTTAAAGATGTGCACCGTATTGATAATCGTTGGCAAAATGATTGCTAGAATAATACAGACAGCCGTGTTCTTTGTTAGGTAAAGAACGATAATGATTAAAGAAGAGATAGCTGCTAACATTAACAAGAGTCCAAACATATAGTAGACAAGGGTTGCAACTTGTTCACCATTTTCAAAGCCGGCTCCACCAACGATGGTGCCGACAACAAAGCTGACTGCCATAATCCCTAAGATTTGAGCGAATAAAACCGTCATAAAGCTGATAAATTTCCCAAAGAAGAAGCTAGTGCGGGAAACGCCGACAGTCACGATATTTTTCAGCGTTCCTTTAGAATACTCACTACCCAATACTAAAATGATCAAAGGAAGCATGAAGTAAAGTAACATTGAAGTCAGACTCAATTGAATTGCCGTAAAGCCGGTAATACTTGAAACAGAGTTCCCGCTAGTCGCAGATTCGCCGTTGACCGTGACCATTGTGACAGTCGACATTGAAAAAATAGCGATTAAAGTAAAAACAAAGACCACTGCTTCGGTAATCCAAAAACTCTTAGTGTGCAACAACCGATAAAAATCCCCACGAATAAAATTAAACATATTTTCCACTCTCCTAATTCATCACTAATTCTTTAAAGTAAGTTTCTAAGCTTTCGCCCTCAAGGGAAATGCCATCAATTGCCAAGTCCGCCATCGTCAATTCCCGCACGATTTGGCGAATCGGTGTTTCCAGTTGATAAACATTAAGCTGATGTTGTCCGACAACCTTACAATCCTCAATCGCCATTTGCCCCAAAGTCTGCAAAGCTTTTTTAACATCGTCAACTTCAATTTTAATAAAGGCTTGGGCCTTCAAATCAAATTCGTCTTTGGTCATCTCCTGCACTAGCAAGCCATCTTTGATAAAACCAAAACGGGTAGCTACTTGATACAATTCCTCTAGGATATGACTAGAAATCAAAATCGTCATGCCTTCCTCTCGGTTGAGCTTTAGTAAAAGCTCCCGAAACTCGACAATCGCCACCGGGTCCAAACCATTAATTGGTTCATCCAAAATCAGAAAATCTGGTTTATTTAATAGGGCAATTGCTAAACCCAGCTTTTGCTTCATCCCTAGAGAGAAGTTTTTATATTTCTTTTTGCCGGTATCCTCTAAATCAACGAATTTCAACGCTTTGGCAACTGCATCTTTTTCAATGACCCCGTTAATTTTGCAGTAATATTTCAAATTTTGCTCGGCCGTCAGCTGGTCATAGGCGACTGGTGTTTCAATAATATTCCCTACCCGCTTCAGCTCTTTGATATACTCTTTTTCGTTTTGATTACCAAACAATTGAATGTTGCCACTACTCGGCTGAATCATCCGCACGATAGTTTTAAGTAAGGTCGTCTTCCCCGCACCATTACGACCAACCAAGCCATAAATATCACCTTTACGAATTGTCATAGTGATATCCTGCAGAGCCAGCTGCTTGCCAAATTTTTTATTTACACCCGATAGATTTAAGATAGTTTCCATTTTTAACTCCTCCTTGTTTACAAGAACATCATATCAAGTCTTCCTAAATCAGCTCTTAACTAAATGTTAATTGATTCTTAACTGCAAAAAACTAAATCTTAATTTGTTGTATACAAAAAGACCGCACTATAAGTTCTACAGAATCTTTCAGCAATCTTCCATTTGTGATGGCGTTTCTAACATCTGCACAAAGAGTGATTCATAGCTGCCTTTAAGAGCAGCTTGTGAGATTGTCTGATTCCATTAGAACTGATAATCCAGTCTGATTTAGTTTTTATTAGTCAAGTTTCAACAAAGTGGGACTTATATTTTTGAAAACAACCGGCGGGTAAAAAAGATTCTATAAAACCTTTCACGGCATCCATATGCGCCCAGTCAGGTTGTCAATTATTAAATCATTTTCCCGAAATAGACGAAGAAGACTTCCTCATCCAAAAATGAAAATGTTTCAGAATCTTGATGTGTACATTGAAAGCCAGTTTTAGTTAAGACTTTTTGTGAGGCAAGATTGTTATTGGTAGTATAAGCTAGGATTTTTTTTAAGCCTAAAGTCTGCGCCTCAATTGAAATCAATTCAACTGCCTGCGTTGCCATGCCTTTCCCAAGGCTGGCTTCACCAATGCGATACCCTAGTTCAGCACTTTGTTGCTGCCAATTGCAATCTGTTAAATTTATCCTTCCAATTACCTTGTCAGCTTCATTTAAAATTAAATAGAAGAAAGATCGCCGGTTATCTTGTTCCATCAGCAATGCCTCATTTCGTTGTTGAAATGCTTCTGGTAAAAAATAGTCATCCCCACGATCTGGGATATGCTGACGAAAAAAATTTCGATTTTCTTTTTCAAATGCCAGTAGTTCTGGAAACTTTTCGATCGATAATGGAACCAGTCGCATCTTCATTTCCTCCTTTTACTATAAAAAAAGCGTCAGAATCTATCCCGGGGATAAATTCTGACGCATACGTCCGATCACAATGTTGCTTTAAAGGTTCAACTTAAAATGAATTAAGCTTTGATTGTAGTTACAACGCCTGAACCAACAGTCCGTCCGCCTTCACGAATAGAGAAACGAGTTCCGTCTTCGATAGCGATTGGGTGGATTAATTCAACTTCCATAGTTACGTTATCACCAGGCATTACCATTTCAGTACCTTCTGGCAATTCAACTACACCAGTTACGTCAGTTGTACGGAAGTAGAACTGAGGACGGTAGTTAGTGAAGAATGGAGTGTGACGTCCGCCTTCTTCTTTTGATAAAACGTAAACTTCAGCAGAGAATTTTGTATGAGGTGTGATTGTACCAGATTTAGCTAATACTTGACCACGTTGGATGTCTTCACGAGCAACCCCACGTAATAATGCACCAATGTTGTCGCCAGCTTCAGCGTAATCCAACAGTTTACGGAACATTTCAACACCTGTTACAGTAGTTTTAGCTGTTTCTTCAGCAATACCAACGATTTCAACTTCGTCACCAACGCGAACTTGTCCACGTTCAACACGACCAGTTGCAACAGTTCCACGACCAGTGATTGAGAATACATCTTCGACTGGCATCATGAAAGGTTTGTCAGTATCACGAACTGGAGTTGGGATGTATTCGTCAACTGCAGCCATTAATTCTAAGATTTTTTCTTCGTAAGAAGCGTCGCCTTCTAAAGCTTTCAAAGCAGAACCAGCAACAACTGGAGTGTCATCACCTGGGAAGTCATATTCAGACAATAAGTCACGAACTTCCATTTCAACTAATTCTAATAACTCTTCGTCATCAACCATATCAACTTTGTTCAAGAAAACAACGATGTAAGGTACACCAACGTTACGAGATAACAAGATGTGTTCACGAGTTTGAGGCATAGGACCATCAGCAGCAGATACTACTAAGATCGCGCCGTCCATTTGTGCAGCACCAGTAATCATGTTTTTAACGTAGTCCGCGTGTCCTGGGCAGTCAACGTGAGCATAGTGACGTGCGTCAGTTTCGTATTCAACGTGAGCAGTTGAGATAGTGATTCCGCGTTCGCGTTCTTCAGGAGCGCCATCGATTTGATCGTAAGCCATCGCTTCTGCTCCGCCTTTTTTAGCTAAAACAGTTGTGATTGCTGCTGTAAGAGTTGTTTTACCATGGTCAACGTGTCCGATAGTACCAATGTTAACGTGTGGTTTAGAACGGTCGAATTTTTCTTTTGCCATTTTAATTTGTTCCCCCTAGGTTTTTAAGTTAATATTTTTTGATAGGTAGAACCGTCCTGGCAAGGACAGCTCTCCCTCTATCGCAATTTTAGAATGATTGTCAAAAATGTGACAACCAAGCTTAAAAGCTGGTATTACTCAGATTTGCCGCCGTTTTTCTTGATGATTTCTTCTTGAACAGACTTAGGCACATCTTCGTAATGGTCAAAGGTCATTGTAAATGTACCACGACCTTGAGTTGCTGAACGTAAAGTAGTTGCATAACCAAACATTTCAGCCAATGGAACCATCGCACGAACTACTTGAGAGTTTCCGCGAGCTTCCATACCTTCAACACGACCACGACGAGCAGTTACGTGACCCATAATATCACCTAAGTAATCTTCTGGGATAACAACTTCAACGCCCATGATTGGTTCAAGGATAACTGGATTAGCTTTCTTAGCAGCCGCACGCAATGCCATTGAAGCGGCAACACGGAAGGCTGTTTCATTTGAATCGACATCGTGGTAAGAACCGTCGTAAAGTTTTGCTTTGATATCAACCATTGGATAACCGGCTAAAACACCGTTCTCCATAGAATCCTTCAAACCAGCTTCAACGGCTGGGATGTATTCACGAGGAACCACACCACCGACGATAGCATTTTCAAATTCAAAGCCAGCGCCTTCTTCATTTGGAGTAAATTCAATCCATACGTGACCGTATTGACCTTTACCACCAGATTGGCGGACGAATTTACCTTCCGCTTGAGTAGAAGCACGGAATGTTTCACGATAAGATACTTGAGGAGCACCTACGTTAGCTTCCACCTTGAACTCGCGACGCATACGGTCAACGATGATGTCCAAGTGAAGTTCGCCCATACCAGCGATAATTGTTTCGCCAGTTTCCGGATTAGTTTCAGCCCGGAAGGTCGGATCTTCTTCAGAAAGTTTTTGTAGCGCTGTACCCATTTTATCTTGGTCAGCTTTTGATTTAGGTTCAATCGCAACTTGGATAACGGGTTCAGGGAATTCCATTGATTCAAGAATAACTAAATTCTTTTCATCAGATAAAGTATCCCCAGTTGTTGTATCCTTCAAACCAACTGCCGCAGCGATATCTCCAGCGTACACTTCAGAGATTTCAGAACGAGAGTTTGCGTGCATTTGTAGGATCCGTCCAACACGTTCACGTTTACCTTTTGTTGCGTTTTGGATGTATGATCCTGATTGTAAGACACCAGAATACACACGGAAGAAAGTTAAACGACCTACGAATGGGTCAGTCATAACTTTAAAGGCTAAAGCAGAGAAAGGAGCGCTGTCGTCAGCTGGACGTTCAACTTCTTCATCTGTCTTAGGGTCGATACCTTTGATTGCTTCGATATCTAATGGTGAAGGTAAGTAATCTAACACGGCATCCAATAATAATTGAACCCCTTTGTTCTTGAAGGCAGAACCACAAAGGACTGGGTAAAATTCAACGTTAACGGTTGCTTTACGGATACCTTCTTTTAGTTCAGCTTCAGTGATTTCTTCGCCTTCTAAATATTTCATGGTTAAATCTTCGTCTGTTTCAGCAACAGCTTCGATTAACTTTTCACGCCATTCAGTTGCTAATTCTAAGTAATCAGCAGGAATGTCGGTTTCTTCAATTTCAGTACCCAAGTCATTGACATACATTTCAGCTTTCATTTTGACTAAGTCAATAATTCCAGTGAAATCATCTTCAGCGCCGATTGGGATTTGAATTGGATGAGCATTTGCTTGTAAACGATCGTGTAAAGTTGTTACAGAGTATAAGAAATCTGCCCCAATTTTATCCATTTTGTTTGCAAATACAATCCGGGGAACACCATAAGTAGTCGCTTGACGCCAAACAGTTTCGGTTTGTGGTTCAACCCCAGACTGAGCATCAAGAACTGTTACAGCACCATCAAGAACCCGCAATGAACGTTCTACTTCAACTGTGAAGTCCACGTGTCCAGGAGTGTCAATGATGTTGATACGATGACCTTTCCATTGTGCAGTCGTCGCAGCTGATGTGATAGTGATACCACGTTCTTGTTCTTGTTCCATCCAGTCCATTTGAGAAGCTCCTTCATGAGTTTCACCAATTTTATGGATTTTACCAGTATAGTACAAGATCCGTTCAGTCGCAGTTGTTTTACCGGCGTCAATATGGGCCATGATACCGATGTTACGAGTGTTTTCTAACGAAAATTCTCTGGCCATTCTACTTTTTTCTCCTCTCTGTATATCGAGTGTATAGATAAGATTTTCTTGAAAAAGAAAATCTTACCAACGATAATGTGCAAATGCACGGTTGGCATCAGCCATTTTATGTGTGTCTTCACGTTTCTTAACTGAAGCACCAGTGTTGTTAGCGGCATCCATGATTTCTTTCGCTAAACGCTCTTCCATAGTGTGTTCACCACGAAGACGCGCATAGTTAACAATCCAACGAAGACCTAAAGTTGTGCGACGTTCTGGACGTACTTCAACTGGGACTTGGTAGTTTGAACCCCCAACACGACGTGCTTTAACTTCTAGCACGGGCATAACATTTTTCATAGCTTGTTCAAAGACTTCTAATGGATCATTACCAGTAGATTCTTTGATGTTGTTAAAAGCATTATAAATGATATTAGCAGCTGTTCCGCGTTTTCCGTCAACCATTACACGGTTGATTAAGCGAGTTACTAATTTTGAGTTATACATTGGATCTGGTAAAACATCACGTTTTGCAACAGGACCTTTACGAGGCATCCGTAACTCCTCCTTCCGAAATAATCTCTTCTATTATAATATTGTTAGTTTCACTAATAATTGAAATTAAGCTTTAGGTCGTTTAGTACCATATTTAGAACGACTTTGTTTCCGATCGTTTACACCGGCAGTATCCAAAGCGCCACGAACGATATGGTAACGTACCCCTGGTAAATCTTTAACCCGTCCACCACGCATCAAGACAACACTATGTTCTTGAAGATTGTGGCCGATACCTGGGATATAAGCAGTAACTTCGATTAAGTTAGACAAACGAACACGAGCATATTTACGTAAAGCTGAGTTCGGTTTTTTAGGTGTCATAGTTCCCACACGAGTTGCTACCCCACGTTTTTGAGGTGAATTGATATCTGTTTGGACCTTCTTAAAACTGTTATATCCTTTGTTCAAAGCTGGTGAATTAGATTTTTTCACCTTTGACTTACGAGGTTTACGTACTAATTGATTAATTGTAGGCATTCCTTGTTTTCCTCCTTCCTCGATTCGCTCACTAGACCCACACATCCAGGTGGTTCTTTTATGGCGATAAAAAATAATGCATTCTCTGCATTCTTCATCAAGCGTGTACTTTAACACAGTCAGCACGTCTCAATAGAGAGACCTGTAAACAAAGCACCTTTGATAGAATATCATGGTTTTTTTATGCTGTCAACGACTCTTTAAGATTTTTTGCGATTCCTCAGAAACTTTTTATTCTTATGGGACTTATTTCCCTTAGCTACCCCTTTTTTTCCACGGAAAAATATGGAGAATATCTACTTTTGATACTGTTTTTTCAACTGGAAAACGCTACAATAGACTGGAGTCTTATATAAATTATTTGAAGGGTGTGCACAGATGAATTTAAAAGAGATGGTAGGCATTGAGGCCGCTAAGTATGTAACTGATGGCATGATAGTCGGTTTGGGAACCGGCTCGACAGCCTACTATATGGTAGAAGAAATTGGTCGGCGAATGAAGGAGGAAGGCTTGAAGATTACTGGAGTGACTACTTCTAAAGCTACTGAAAAACAAGCGTTAGGCTTGGGAATCCCTTTGAAAAGCATTGATGAAGTTACTCACGTTGATTTAACGATTGACGGCGCTGATGAAGTGGATTCCGATTTTTCCGGCATTAAAGGCGGCGGTGCAGCTTTGCTCTTTGAAAAAGTTGTCGCAACCTATTCCCGTCAAAACATTTGGATTGTCGATGAATCCAAAATAGTAGCAAAATTAGGGAAATTCCCTTTACCGGTTGAAGTTGTGCCTTATGGTCATCAACAGCTTGTTACTTTATTTGACCAAAAAGGCTATGAACCAAAGTTACGCAAAAATGATGCTGGACAAGTCCTAGTCACTGATGGCGGCCATTACATCATCGATTTGCATTTGCAGCAAATTAATGACGTCCCTGCCCTCGCTCAGGAATTAGACACCACAGTGGGCGTCGTCGAACATGGTCTTTTCATTGGTTTAACTGGCAAAGTCATCGTTGGTTATCCAGAAGGTCCCAAAACTCTCGAAAAAAGATAGTTAAAAATTTCTCAAAGTCGTGATTTTGCCGATTTTTCAATGGTAAAATCAGCAAAAGTTTTGTACAATAGATGAGGAATTGAAATTTTCAGAAAAAATTTTAAAGGAGATTTATCACATGCCAAAATTAGTTTTTTCTCGTCATGGTCTTAGCGAATGGAATGCTTTGAATCAATTTACCGGTTGGGTTGACGTTGACCTAGCTCCAGAAGGTGTTGAAGAAGCCAAAGAAGGCGGCCGTAAAATTAAAGAAGCCGGCATCGAATTCGACGTAGCCTACACTTCAGTTTTAACGCGTGCCATCAAAACTTGTAACTACATCTTAGAATACTCTGACCAACTTTGGGTGCCAACTGTTAAATCTTGGCGCTTAAACGAACGCCACTATGGAAAATTACAGGGCTTAAACAAAAAAGAAACCGCTGAAAAATACGGTGACGAGCAAGTTCACATCTGGCGTCGTTCTTATGACACTTTACCTCCACTTTTAGAAGCAACTGATGAAGGCTCTGCTGCCAAAGATCGCCGCTACTCCATGTTAGACCCTCGCGACGTTCCTGGAGGCGAAAACTTAAAAGTTACTCTAGAACGTGCGTTACCTTTCTGGCAAGATCAAATTGCCCCAGCTTTATTAGACAATAAAACTGTCTTAGTAGCAGCTCACGGTAATTCTTTACGTGCTTTAGCTAAACATATCGAAGGCATCTCTGATGATGATATCATGGACCTTGAAATCCCAACAGGCCAACCATTAGTTTATGAATTAAACGATGATTTAACTGTTGCGAAGAAATACTATTTGTAAGATTAATATGAATTAAAAAAGTTCGCCGGAGAAGATATTCTTCGGCGAACTTTTTTAGCTTTCAAGTGCTTGAGAGTGCTGCATTACCTAAACTCTCAAATACATCAACATTTGAAGCACATGAGTCAAGTCTTTTTAGAATATTCATAATACAGAAAAAAGCTAGCCTCTTAAAACTAATCAACAATTTTCAACAGAGAAAAATTGCCACTCTCATAATAAAATCTTCCATTAATTCAGCTGTAAAATCAAAAGAACCTCACTCCTGTAAAAGGCAGAATCCTCAGCGACACCACTCCCACCAGCTGCTCTTTGGTAATCAATCCATAACTGCGACTATCTGCCGCATAAGGACGGTTGTCCCCAAGCACGAGATAGCAATCCTCCGGAAGAGCGGGCAGCTTAATTAAAGTCTGTAAAGTAAAATCCTGCGTATATTGGCTGCCATTTTTTTGGGTTTCGTTAATCTCATCAATAATGAAGGGCTCATTTTTTAATTCGCCGTTGATACGTAATTCATCGTCTTGATAAGTCACAGTGTCTCCAGGTTTGCCAATAACTCTGCGAATTTGCAAGCTATTGCCCTGCTGAAAGGCCACAAGGTCCATCGTGTTGATTTCTTTGGTTCGGCGAATAATCACTGTATCACCATTGTGCAAAGTGGGCATCATACCATACCCCTTCATGCTGCCAATAGTAAGTAAAAAAGAGCCGATAAGAAAAAAAATCAGAGCTGTTCCCATAAAAACTAACACAAAATCACGAATTAAGGTTGTTGAGTTCTTTTTCTGTTTTTGCGTCGTGCTGTTCTTTCTTTTTTTTCCAAGCTTTTGTGAAGTAGAAGTAGTTGTTTTAGGTCGTTCCTTTTTGGGATTTTTTTTTCTAGGAAAATTCTGCTTGAGATTTGCTTTATGAGGCGATTTTTTTTTAGAAAGCTTTTTTTTAGAAAGCTTTTTATCTGTCGTTTTCTCAGCCTTTTTTGGTCTGTTCGCTCTTGGCTTTTTTTTCTTAGCCCTTAAAAGATCGTTTAGTTCCTCAGTGGGGATATATTGGTTTGTGGGCTCCTTTTCTTTTAGAGATTTATTCTTTTGCCTATTCACACTTGATTGACTCGTGCGCTTTTTTCTTTTTGAAGTAGTCTGCTTAACTACATTTTTAGCAGTAGCGTTGGAGCTTTTCTTACTTTTTTTTACATTTTTCGGAGGCTTCGTTTTCTTCTTTGAAGCGGCCGGCTGCTGCCCGATTTTAGTAGTTGTTTTGCTCTTTTTTGTGCTTTGAACTAAGGGCTCTTTTTTACCTCGCCTCATCTACTTTGCCTCTCCTCTTCTGCCAAATAATTCCGCAAGATTTTTGTTACGGCAACTGTTCACAAACAGCCTAAAAAAATAGTAGTCCACAACAATCGTCATAAATAGAAAATTTCAATGAGAGTCTGGTTTTTTCCTTCTATTTTTGTTTTTCTGTGCAGCTGTTTTTCTCAAATATCTAACAAAGAAAAATACACCAACCACAATCAACACAAAACCCAGTAACAGTCCGACTATCACCTGCCAATTTTGTTCATTGCCATCAAGTAGACCAACTGTCCGTTCGTTGTATTGATTGGCATCCCCGTCTGTAATAGCGAAGGACTCCTGCCATTCCCAGCTTAATTCACCGGCTGTAATTTGAATATTGGCAACATACTCGCCGGCTTGCATCGTTCCTTCTTCAATCGGCACGGGAAATTCAATTAAGGAATTAGGAGCCATCCGCATTTGCGTTTTTTTGGTTTCATAAAGCACAGCTTGACTGTCAGCAGTCGCAATTTGAACTGCCACCGTCATGTCATTAACGAATGTTGCGGCTACATTAGAAAAATTAATAAAGACAACATTTTGACCGCTGCTTTGTCCGCCATAGGCTTGGTTAAACTGCAGGTCCGGTGGGATTACTTCAGTGTTTTGCTGTAAAACAATCGGTATTAAGTAGGCATATTGATTGAATATTTGTGAAGTCGCTTGGCTATCGGTCGTTTCATCAGCGACTTGATTTTGCCGCATCAATTGTAAGCCCCCTACAATGACACCCGTCAATTTTTCTGGCACCATCTGAATTTCAAGTTCTAAAGTTTTTGTCTCTCCTGCCGCAAGAGTTAGGCTGTTAGGTCCGCTGACCAGCTCTTCAAAGCTATATTTCAAAGAATCATCCTTTGGGAGGTCATTTTTGCTATACTCAATATTGCCGCTGCGATTCGTTTTCGCACCATTTAAAGCAACTGCAATATCAATACTTTCAGCGCCAGGATTGGTTAAAACAATTGAGACAGTCTGTTTTTCCTCAGGGGTTAAAACTAGATCATAATAACCGAGCGTTTGATCCGTTTGATTTTCAGGGTAGACCATCGTAAAGGTGAAGCCCATCGCATTGGCTATATCTTGCGAGGCCGCTGCTGAATTCTCGGTATTGGTAGCCAAAGCCTTGATGGGAACAAAACCAATCCATAAAAACAAACTGCAGCACAGGCTGATAAGCAGTTTTTGAAAAATTTTATGCCGAAAACAATTCATGTTCTCCTCCTTAGAAAATTTCCTTTAAGAAAAAACAGCAAAACAGCTCAAGTGAGTTGTCTGCTGTTCGTCATCTTGCATTACTGGCTTTGTTGGGCAGTAATCTCTTGGTCTAACATATCCTGATCGACCTCATAATAGCTGAAAGCAGCCTCCTCTAAGCTGGTAATGCGTTCTAAACTGCTAGTGTAGGTTGCGGCTAAATCTGGATTGCCATAGAATTCACTGACCTGCCGACTGGCATTAATACCCAGTTCACCAATTGCGGCATAATAGCGATTCAAGACACTCTGCCCCTCAACAGTATTTAAGCTGCTGGCATTTTTACTGCCATAACTGGCTAAGCTAGTTGCCAAATACTGCAAATTGCGGGTCACTGCATCTTCCTCCCCTTCACCGTTTGCCGCTTCTGTCAGCTGCGTTTCAAAGGTGTGCACCAAAAAATAAGACTGAACCACCGCCTCGGCATCGTCTGAGGAAAGGTTTGTGGACTGATAGTACATGCCATACGCCGTTCCCCCGCCGAAAATAAAGGTGATAACAAGAAAAATTATCAAAGACCGCAAAGCACTATTTTTTTGACGAAGATAACGCTGGCGCAATTTTTCCCAGCGGCGGCGACGCTTTTTACTTTTAGGCGGTCGTTTGCTGAGCTTTGATACTTTTTTTTGACGACTAATTGTTAAATAAAGAAAAATTAGAGTAAAAATGCAGGCAATAATCGCTACTGCGATGCCAATAATAATCAGCCATTCTAAAATTGTCATGTCTATCCCCTAACTCTTCTGTGTCATTTTCTACGTGGTTGGCCCTTTTTGATGACTTTCCTTTTGCTGGCTTTTTTATTTTTTCTGATTTGGCGGATCACTAATACTGCCAATAAAATGACAGCTAGCACCCCGCCGACAATTGCTGCCACTAAACGCCAGTCCAAGCCACGATCTTGGGACAGTCCTACATCTAATGCATTAAATCGATCTGCTTCATCCTCGGTGATTTCAAAATCCTCGGTCCATTCCCAGGACAAATCACCAGCGTAGGCTTTAACATGAGCCGTATACATGCCGGCGACCATCCGTTCCCCATTCATGCTGATTGGAAAAGCAATTGAACTGTTTGGCGCCATCCGCATTGCTGTTTTGCGGGACTCCCACAGGATGGTTTCGCTACCCTGTTCACTAATTTGAGCGTCAATTGTCAAATTATTCGTATAAGTTGCAATCACATTTGACAGGCTGACAAAAATCGTATTGCGGAAATTTTGCTGTTCCGCGTAGGCCCGATTAAATTGCAAATCCGGCTGTAATTCTGTCATATTTTCCCGCAATAAAACGGATATCGAATAGGAGTAGCGATTATTCACAACCCCACCACTGCCTGAACTAGCTGTTGCTTCAGAGGTGCTCGGCGTTAAAGTCACACCCCCCGCAATAACGCCGTCGTAAGCGACTTCCGGCATCTGCAAAGCTAAATCTAGTGAGACCGTAGAATTTCCTGGTATCTCCAATGTTTCCGGCCCAGTAATTAAATTGACAAAATCATATTGCAAAGACGGATCGTTTTCAATGTTGGTTGTGCCATATTGAATATTACCTTGACTACTAGTTTTGGCACCATTATAAGCTAAATCCACCGTCACGCTTTCACTGGAACCATTGGTCACCTGAATTGAAATTGTCTGCTGCTGATTAGGCGTCATCATCAAATCAAAATAACTTAGGCGCGTATCCGTTTGATTATCAGGATAGACTGGTTCAATGCCCAAGCTCGGTCCATTTACTTCACTTTCAGAGGCCACAGTAGCCAGCGGTAGAGAAAAGACTACCGTCAAGAATCCCAAAATACTGACAAGAATCAGTCCTAATATGCGTTGTTTATTTTTCATTTTTCGTCCTCGAGTATCTGTAAAATTTTTAAAAAGCCAATTGCTTTATGTACAAATTTGAAAAGACAAACCTGAAACAATTTCTCTTAAAAATTGTTTCAGGTCAGCTGAGATTTTTTAAGCTTTATAAAAAGCTGCGTAATCTTTAAACAAAGCTTTTATCTTCAAATAGATTAAGCGTTGTAGCCTAATGTCCAAGTGATTTCAGCAGTATAAGTGTCTTCTACTAAACCAGCACCAGTTGGAACATATAGGCTAACGGAGTTGCCAGAGGTATCAGCAGAGCCATTAGTAGAGCCCCATGCCAATGTCCAAGAACCACGACCTGTCAAATCACCAGTCGTTGCTTCTTCTGCTACAACGATTGGTGTGGCAGTGCCTTGTGCGTCATAGCTTAAGTTAAATGTTGCTGCTGAAACATTCGGTGCAGGCGTTGCTGCATTGTTATCCAAAGTTCCAACGATTGGATTTGTATAACGAATTTCTGCTGCTGACATCACTTTAGAGTTTGTTGTAGATGAAGAAGTAAATGGACTAGTCATCTGAGCGCTAATTGTGTAGCCGGCATTCCCTGATGCCCGGATATCACTCCAAGTGATGAAGTTACCCCGAGTTACTGGAGTCCCAGCGTCTGTGTTGTCTTCGCGATTCATCAAAGTTCCTGTAAAAGCAGGTGCATTAACAGATTGTGCTTTGTTGCCAGTGTTGATTTCAGGGAAACGTAGTTGAGTAGCACCGACCATCCCGATTGTTTGATCGGTCGCTACTGTTGATAACACTAGTTCTGTTGCAGCAGGAAAGATTGCATTTGCTGGTACTTCTGGATCGGGAATGGCATCCGTAGTAGGATCAATTGTTCCTTGTTTAACATCAACTGTTCCTTCTGATGTTACATCATGTGTTTGCGCTGTTGCCCCTGTTGCCAATGGTGCCACTGTCATTGCCCCAATTGCTGCTATTAAAGCAGCTGCACTTAACCGTTTAAATTTCATTTTTTGTTCCTCCTATTTTATGGTTTTTATTTACAAATGGAGAGTTTCTCCAGTTTGTCTAAAGTTAGTTTTATTCAGTCGGTCCTGCAATTAAACTCCAAGTCAAGGTGGTTGTGTAATTGACTGGATAAATCTGCGTACCAGAGGGAATAAATAGTTTGATTGCTGAATTGCTATAAGCCTGTTTGTTGTAGGTGTCATCCATAACCGCGGTTCCATCTGCATCTGTTAAAGCAGTCAACGTATTTGTTTGATTGCTTGTATTTTCAGCTGACGCCCCAAAAGCAATGGTATAAACCCCTTTACCTTGGGTAGTACTGGCAGTTGCAACAGTATAGCCCACATTAAATTCAGAAATTTTAATCGTGTCTCGCGTCACCACTGGCAGTCCTTTTCCGTCAGCGCTGTTTGCCCAGCCGTTATCAAAAGAAAGATAAGCTCCGGCTAATTCCTGCTCTGAAAGAGTTTGAATGACTCGATTATTAAACTGACTATCTTGGGCCACCTGTAGCTCCCAACCTGAACTGTCCTTTCGCTGATCGGTCACCTGCACATAATAACCACGGGGTCCAGTCTCACTATGAAATAGTTGCGCCAGTGAATGAAATTCCTTGTCCCCGTCTGTCAACTCTACAAGTCCGAAATTAAGACTTGAAACAAAATCAAATCTTAGCGGCCCTTCAGTAGATGGGCCTTCCCCGGGGTCAACATTTGCTCCGGGATTTTCGGGATCAACCGGAATCGTTACCCCAGTATCCAAAACATCAACAGTGCCGTTTCCAGATAAATTACTTTCAGAAGCTGCCCTCACTGGCTGTCCTGTATAAAACAGAGCTAGCAATGAAAGGCTACCAAGTAGAACAGTAATAAAACGTTTGAATTTCATCGCTGCTCCTCCCTTCCTTTTTTTCTACGATAGAAAAGGAAAAGCAAGAGTAAAATTAAAACACCGGCACCAGCGATACCATAATTTCTGATGACTTCACCAGTCTGGGGAAGCTTGCCTCCTGTTGAAGGCAGCGACCCGGTTGTTGAACTGCTAGAGCTTGTCGAAGGTGCTGTCGATTCTTCATAAAACGTAATGCCACCTTCAACAGTCACTTGTCCAGCTCCGGTAGCGGCTTGATTTTCGCCAGCAGCTCCGAACGCTCCCCAGAAAACCACCTTCAGGCTTAGGAGAACTAATACTTTGTTTTTCATACGCTCCCGCCCTTCTATGGTGTGCCTGTTGTAATCGTCCAAGTGATAACCCCCTTGTAACTACCAAGTTTAGAGCCGTCACTGCCTGCCTGCATATAAACCGGATCAGCCATCAGTTTCAAACCGGGTGCTGTTTGCGGAGTAGTTCCTGATGTACGCCAGCCATCTGAAAGGTTCAGCGTGCCACCGCTGCTGTTACTGGTGATAATTTGAGCGCCCGTATCAATATCTAAAGTATGCTCAGTGCCATCAGTATCCCGATAAATTAAAGCTCGTTTCATTACCGCATTCGTCACATTGTTGGTTAAATCCGTAGTCACTTCTGCCGACAGACTCCAACCAGCCGTCTTATTTGCCCGGGTATCCGTGACAATTAAATCATCGCCGGAAATCACCGGTGTATCGAGCCGCTGTGGTTGCGCATTGAAAGCCAAATCACCGAAGGCAAAGGAAGTCGGTACCGATTTAATAATTAGTTGACCCTGAGCCGTATAGGTAATCTCTTGATCCACATCTCCAATGTAAAAATTCCCCTCATCCGTTCCGTTTGGCAGTGTCACTGAGGCATAGCCTGCCGCAAGTAACGCAGCTTTTTGCGCCTGAACTTTAGCAAACGTATCCGAAGTCAAATCAAGATAATCGCCAACAAAAATATCTGTGACAATATCACTTGTCGGATCTTCACTAGCCGTTAAGGTGTAATTATCTAACACTTGACCTGACTCATCGGCGAATAAAATGGTGAGTGTGGAGTTCATATTGATGATATAAACCGTCGTCACATCGCTTACTCCAGTCAACCCAGTTGCAGCTTTAGGCATAATCGTCACAGGGTATGGCGTGTTCATCGCTAAGTTCCCACGATCTGTCAAATTACCTAAATCCGTCACATCAAAATCTGTATAGTTTGTCCATGTTTCCTTGACACCATCAGAAATTTTATAGGCCTCTAGTGTGACATTTTGTAAAATATAATCTGCTAAAGCAGTATCAGCCAAGCCCCGAACTGTAGAATATTCTATATCCAAAGGAGAACTAACCGTCATTCCTGCAGATTCTGGATAGACCACCAAAATAGCCGCAATCGTTCCTTCGTTTAACGCGTTATCATATACATAGATTGGAACTTCAATTCCAGAATCATCGGTACCAGCCTGTAAAGCATTCTCAGCCGAAGGTCGGTCTGCATAAGCATAAGTAAAAGTTTGTGGCAATGGATTCGTATCTGTAACCGAAGTGGTGTCCACAAAATCACTAGCGTGTGGTAAAGTCTCTCCAACATAGCTGTAATAGGTTAGCCCTGTACCTTGTGGCGCCGTCTTATCCAATACATCCTTCTCGACTTCTTCTGACTTAAGATTATAAAAGCCATACACATGAATTTTATTTTCTGCAGTGAAGGTCTCACTAATTCCTAAATCTTCCAAGTCAATTGTCCAATTACCATCAGAATCTGCCGGAACTTGATACGTATAATTCGCACGAGTTTCTGGATCCATATTGGTATCTTGGACTGGTGTTAAAACATTATTGGCTTGGTCTACTGTTTTAGCAGAATTTGTACCATTTAACGCTTCCTCCCAGACCCGCAGATAAGTTCCCGGCCTTGCGTATCCGCTAATCGTATGAGAATCCGTTTGCGCTGGATTATCATTTGGCGAATTGTGGATAGCAACTTCCGGATTAGGAATCTGTGTAAACAGAATCCTTTGCTGTCCTCTTGTCGAAAAATTATTATAAAAATTTTGCAAAGTGGTCGTGTACATCGAGTTTGCCGATGTAATACTTGAGGTATAGCTGCTAAAACGAATATTCATGTTTGACATCGGCTCGTATTGGTAAGTAGAGCCACCGTCAATATCACCATCAGCACCAATATTTCTGTTACCTAATGTCCATTGATAGACATTTTGGACAGAAACATTCAACGTTCCAGAATAATAAATCAAGCCATTATTTGTGGCTGAACCGGAATTTATCGTATTAACTCTTTGCAGATTTACTCGTTTTGCATCCGAAAATTGGAAGGTGGAAGAACTACCGCCAAAACGAATGAGATATTGTCCGATAGAGGTGCTATCACTTTGAATATCCAAGCTACCATTTTTTCCAATGATGAAGCTGACGCTACCATCTGAATAAATCATATGAGTAGTCGTAGAGCCCATGCCTGTCCCAATAACATTCAATGAGCCTCTAACATTAATGGAGCCAGCACTCATGTAGATTAAATTATTATTCGCATCATTTAAGGAGTTAGGACCACCTTCACGTTTTACATTAACTGTGGCTCCCTCTGCGACATCAATTGATGACGAGGAATTACTCATGTAGATTACGCCTCGGTAAATTGCAGTAGAGGTACTTAATAAATTAACGGTTGAATTGGCTCCAATCGTCAAATTACCTCCCCGCATATCGAGGACCGAATTGTAGCCGTCTCCAGAAGTCCCACTTCCCTCTCGAGTTGCAGTTAAAGTTACATTTTCACCAATCGTTACATTACCAGAATTCATTTGTAGGACAGGTCCGCCTAAAGAAGACAACGTTACATTTGCATTATCTTCAAATCTTGATTCCCATACGGCTAAAGTTTGATTATTAGAATAATCAACATGCCAACTATTTCCATTAGTCCCTTCACCGTCAGTTCGAATCGGCAAACCGTCTTTACCTAATGCTGTATAACTAGCCCGCTGTTCAATTTTGACATTGCCGGCAAAAATTGATTGCGAAGCAACCGCTTGAATTAGCTGAGCACCGTAGTGAGTAAAGTTTTCAAAGCGTTGCCAACACTGTTTCTCAAAAGTATCATCGAGGTCGTTTAAAATGATAGCGCCCCAATAATTACCATGATAAAACGTGATATTCCGGAAAGTTTGATACCAATGGGAGCTAAAATTCCCATTACCGTTATTTGTCGTTGCATTACGGAAACATAAAGTTACCGCTCCGAGGTCAAGGGTATACCCATTTCCTTCTACAATCATTTCTCTAGCTGAACCTGTTAATGTTACATATGACCAAGTAGGAGTGCCCGGATTATTCGCTCTGGTTCCGTCTGCAAAAACAGCTGTTGCTTGGTTAGTCACATTGGGTAATATCAAATTACTGTAAGTGACAGTGCCCCTTGGCAAAACTATATCAGTCACTAAATTCACAACTGAAACACTGCGATTAGCAAAAGCTAGATAAAATTCTTGCCAATTTTTAACATCCTTAACATGGTAATAGCCATCACCATAGTTCTAACTCGATCTAGTCAGATAAGAACTCGTAGAAATTCCACCGTTTCCCGCACCAGTTAAGACTGGATAGTAGAATGGTGCATAAGGATTGGCTGATTTGACGTTAATATTTTGCATCGTAATATTCCAATAGCTGGAAGTGTTAACAGATGCGTCAGTAAAACTAATGGCTAGATTACCAAAATCAAATGTGTACTTTCCGCCATCGATGATAAGATTTCTTGAGATTGCTGCTTTAGACACAAATAGATAACCATAACCAGTCGATAAATCTACGGAACTGTTACTAAATACCCCGTAATTATCTGTTAATGTCCCAGATAATGTTATATCGTTGCCCAATGTAATCTGGTTAATGCTGGTATCCCCTAATGCCTCAACAAATTCATCCCAAGTTGTCACAACTTGAATAGCTTGTGGGTCGGTTATTAAAGGTTGAACTGCTAAATTAGTTACAGTTCCTTTGGGTTTAATCTCCTCGAATTCCTCCGCTTCACCCACAACCACCGCCAGCTTTTCCGAATCCGTCAGCATAATGTTTTTATCGGCGACGCTTATTTCGTATTCTCCAGCAGTTTCAGCGGTCAAACTTAAGGCCAGCTTGGTTATCGAAGCGTTAACTGTGATATCCAAAATGCGGGTCTCTTGGTCAAAATGAATGACCGGTGTGATACCTGAAGCAGTAGCGGCTGTCAACGTAGCTTTTTCAGCCGTTTCGTCAAAGGTGATTCCTTCTGGCAAAGTCATGCGCCATTGTCGACTAACTGAGGCTGCATTCGCTGCATTTTCAGCAGCTGTGATATCCCCTGATTTGTCGACAAAGGGTACTTCTGTATTTTCAGTTGTTGCGATGTCGCTTTCATCGCGACTATCGGAAATCGTTACGACGAACTCATCTCCAGCCTTTAACTGGGTTAAGTCTTCCTCTGTAGATAAGCTCAACTCCTTTGGTGCCGCAAAAATTTCCATTGCTCCGGAAGAAAGCTGAACAATAGTTACCGCAATCAACGAAAATACTGCAATAAAATTGATTAAGAGTAACCAATGTTTTTTTCTATTTTTCATTTCATTCACTCTTCCCTCCTATCTTTTTTTGTTTCCGTGAAAGCATCACACTCCCCAAGAAATTAGCAGCCCACTAGATAGAATTGCAGCTGCTTAGTAACCAACAACGCCCCCTTTCCGCTTAACCTGTAAATTATCTCTATCACCAATAGAGAAATTTTATTTTTAAACATGACCTGCATGTCTAAAAGCAGATTGAAAAAAATCATTTACCCAAATTGAACAGCCTTTCTTTGACTGACCCCACGATAGCTGTCTAAGCATTTTCCTTAAATGGATTTCGTGGCGGCATAATTGGAAATGCTCTCGCAAAATTGATTTTTAAAGGCATATCCCTTATTCCAATGGGTTTCGATTAGGCCCTCATTTAAGCCCAATTTATGCATTTTCTTTTTCAAGCGGCCGACAATTTGCGATAATTGAGTCAAAGAAGAATTAGATACCCCCTGTGTCCACAGTAATTTGCTGAGTTCGATTCTGGTAACAAATTCCCCATTATGCTCATATAAAATATCAAAAAGCTCCCGTTCCTTTTTGGACATCGCCGAAATCAAAGCTGTCACTGAATGAATCGAAATCTCTTCTTGGGGTTCTTCACTCCGTTGCGGATAAACGGTTGCAAAAATTTTAATTGCTTTCGTGTCCGCTAAGGCCTCCCGTAATTCATTTAAGCTCATTTGTGAATTGAGAATTTTTACCGCCCCATGGTCAGTGGGCCCTTCAATAGTCTCTTCAGCAATCTGCTGCTCATCGATTCGATAAAAACTCAAGCGATCAGAAGTCGCAAATTCAAGAACACTAGCTACCTCCTCGTTGGAAATACTTTCGCTGAAAATGACTGTCTTAAAAAAATCAAAAACAGACGCTTCTTGTTTTAAAAGAAAACTTTCTAGCAGCTGATTTGAGCAAAAGACTTCATAGCCGAGTTGCTGAATTTTATTTTGCCAAGCAATGTCGATAAAAATATTTTTGGTTAGTAAAAGAATTTGTTTCATTGGATTCCCTCCGTTAAGTAACTTCCTGGGTCGATTTACAATCGGTTTCTAAAATTAAATTGCCGAGATACTTTTTATTCAAAAAACTGCGAAAAACCTTTATAAATCAAGCCTTTTCTTCTTATAACTATGTATTATAGGAAGTATTCGTCATACCAACTCCAACAAGAAGTTTAAGAAAACATAGACGGCTGAAATGACGGTTTAAACTGGCAATATTTCAGGCCTTTTTTGCAGCACAAAAAAAGCCGTGGCAAGCGCCACGGCTGAAATACCCAGAACTCCATATAAACTATTGAGATTTTTTTCTACTAAAAAACCACATCAATTCCAGTAATAAAAATAAGTCCATGGAAACAAAATCTATTTCAAAAACTAAAAAATTTGTGTCTCTTCAATTTCTTTCCTTAAAAATGAAATTGATTTTCTGCATCTCCTTGATTCGTTGCTCCATCAAAGAATCACTATAAGTATCTAAAGTTAATTTGATTGACTGATGCCCCAAAATTTTGCTCAAGCTAGCAATGTCCATCCCTTGCTCCAAGCATCTAGTCGCAAATGTATGTCGCAATACATGAAAATGAATATCTGAAAAATCCGTTTCAGCAATCAGATTTTTAAAGCGCAGGCCGATAATTCGCGGCTCTGCAATCCCATTGACTGTTGACACGACCATCTCATGATCTAGTTTTCGATACGGCAGCAAGTATTCCTTCAAAGTATCCGCTAGTGGAACTAGACGTCTTGAATATGTAGTTTTTGGCGAATCGATAATCAGCTTAGTTTTTAATTTTTCAGCGGCATCATTTTTTATCCTTATCACAGTTTTATCCACTTTAATCATCTGCTCGTTAAAATTGATATCTTCCCATTTCAAGCCACTGATTTCGCCAATTCTGAGGCCAGTATACAAAGAAATCATAATCGGTAAGCCATGACGACTATTTCTGGCCAACTGCTCCAGTTCCTGTTGTTGGGCTAAACTTAACGCCGAAATATTGCGTTTTTCTTGTTTAGGCAAAACGACTTTATTAGCAATTTCTTGGTGTAGATAATCCCGTTTAACAGCTTCCTTCAAGGATTGCTTAACCAGACTAAAAATTAATTGGATACTACTGCCGCTCAGACCTTTATCAGACAAACCATTCACAAAATTTTGCAAGACAAATTCATCCAACTCCACAAAAGAAATATGGCCTAGCACTGGTAGGATATGGACCTGTGCAATTCGTGTATAACTGGAATCGGTTGAATTTTTTATGCGTTTTTTTAATAACGGATAAAATTCATTCGAAAACCAGTCTCCATATGTTCTTTTGTGAAAAGGTGTTTTCTTCTTGGTAAATGCGTTGACCTTCAACATCAACAAACTGTCCTTGACCTCATCATATTTTTTTCCGTAGACATAACCGTATACGATTTTATTCTCAGCAGTACGACCCTTAATATAGCGCCCTTCCCACCGGCCATCTTTTCTTTTGTAAATATTTTCTCCACGCTTTACCATAATAATTTCCCTTTCTTTCTTGACGATTCTCTTGACGGCTTAAAGCTATTCTTGTCATTTAATTTCATCATGATATCAACAAAATCCTATACATAATAACAAATTTTACGCAACAATGTTCAATAAAAATCGAAAAAAAAGGTAATTTAATCAATTGACAAAAAAATCATCATACTTTCAATAAATCGAAAAAAATTCTTCAAAAATCACAATAATTTATACGAAATAAGATTGATAATAAATTTAATTACATTTAGAATTAAATTAACGGAATTAGAAATGGAATATTTTATTATATTTCCTATAATACATAGTTATAAGAAGTATTTTATAACTTTTGAAATAAAATACTATTTCAATAGTATTGAAAACATTTATTTTCATACTGAAAAAATTATCTATTCTTTTATCCCCTTGCTTTCCCTCCTAAGTTTCATCTATCGAAAACTGGGAGTCATAAAACACCTGCCTGCTGCTGTTTCTGAATTTTTACACCGGCAATCAAATTTCAAACTATGATTAACTTTGTTACTGGAAGTTCTCTACATTAAAAAAGGCGAGCCATCTATTAAAACTTTCGCCTTTTTAGCAAAAAAACATGATAGGAATTATTTGTAGTGACCTATTACTACTCTTTTAAAGTTTTTTGATTGCATCATAATTGCAATTATCTTTGCTACTTTTTTTGAGATTTTATTCTTCATGAAGTTTGGATGGAGTTTTGTGAACAGCTACGATGGTTTGCTGTGGAAAATTTTGCTTAACCTAATTATACAAGCTCTTATTTTTTTAATAAACTGCACAAAAAGCCCGTGGAAATCCTTGAGAGATTTCCACGGGCTTTTAAATTTTTACAAATAGTTAGATGGTGTTAGACAGTCTTCGTAAATCGCTTGTACATCAGCCGCTGTTAGTGGCACGTATGCATTTTTTTCAATGCTACTGTGGGCCACAGCTCCTTGGGCCATCTCGGAAAATTTTTCTTCATTAATGCCAACCTCAGGTAAAGTCATCGGAATCTCGCAAGCGACAAAGTAATCATATAATTTTTGAATGCCTTCAAGTGCTGCTAGGTGGTCAACACTTTCCTGCACATCCCAGACATTACGAGCGAATTGTGCAAATTTCGCTTCAGTATCTGCGTTTAAGGCAAACTTCATCCAGCGAGGCGTCAAAATAGCTAGGCCAACGCCATGGGTAATATCATAATAGGCACTTAACTCGTGCTCCATTGGATGACAAGACCAGCTGCCGCCTTTGCCGCCACCAGTCAAACCATTTAAAGCCCAAGTGCTGGCCCACATTAGATTTGCTCTGGCATCGTAATCATCAGGAGTATCTAAGGCAATCGGGCAATTCTTAATTACAGCCCGCATCAAACCTTCAGCAGTAAAATCTTGCACATCAGCACCAGTAGTTTCACTAAAATAATTTTCAATCAAGTGGCTCATAATATCTGCAGAACCTGCCGCCGTTTGATATTTAGAGACTGAAAACGTCAAGCTCGGATCCAAAAAGGAAGCTTTTGGCAAAAAATTCCAGCCGTGAACCCCTAATTTTTCATTGGTAGCCATATTGGAAATGACCGCCCCACGATTCATTTCACTACCAGTTGCTGCCAGAGTCAAAATATCTACCAGTGGAATGGTTGGCCCTTTATAATTGCGGGCTTTAACAAAGTCCCACGTTTCCAAATCAGAAAGAGCAGCCCCTGAAATAACCTTGGCGCAGTCAATCGTTGAGCCACCGCCGACTGCTAAAATGACATCAATATCATGTTCTTGACATAATTTTGCGCCTTTAGCGACAGTTTCCACACGGGGATTAGGCTCGACTCCAGCCAATTCTGTGACGGTAAATTCTTTTAAGACAGTTTGCAGCTTGTCGTAAAGACCATTTTTCTTAATACTGCCACCACCATATACTAGTAAAACATTTTGACCAAATTGACTTAAAACTTCTGGCAGCTCGTCTAAACGATCTTTGCCAAAACGGACATCGGTTGCTACATCAAAACGAAAATTATTCATCTTTGCATTCCTCCATTTCCATTTAATGATAACGAAAAAATAGACAGTTGAAAAGCATTTCAACTGTCTATATCCATATTTAACTAATCGCTACTTCTAAACCGACCTCAATCATTTCATTGAAGGTCATCTGCCGTTCTTCGGCTGTGGTTTCTTCGCCGGTGATGATGTGATCTGAAACGGTCATGATACCTAATGTTTCTACATTGAATTTTGCTCCAAGGTAATACAAGGCGGCCGCTTCCATTTCAACACCTAAAACACCTAACTCAGCGAGTTGCATCGTTTCTGCCATATCATCTTTGTAGAAGGTGTCTTCTGAAAGCACATTGCCGACATGAATGTTAAAGCCTTTTGCTTTTGCAACTTCATAGGCCTTCATCAATAAATTGAAATCAGCAATCGGTGGAAAATGGAACATTTGGAAATTTTTTTCAATCATGGAGGAGCTAGTGGCGGCAGCTTGCGCTAAAATCAAATCCCTCACATGGACATCTTTTTGCAATCCACCGCAAGTACCGACGCGAATAAGTCGTTTAACTCCATATGAATTAATCAATTCATGGGCATAAATTGTTGCAGATGGCATACCCATGCCGGTTCCTTGGACAGAAACCCGCTCGCCTTTGTAGGTTCCGGTATAGCCTAACATGCCCCGCACATTATTGTATAAAACCGGCTCAGTTAAAAAGGTTTCAGCAATATATTTGGCCCGTAATGGATCACCGGGCAGTAAAATTTTATCAGCAATTTCGCCTGCTTTGGCTTCAATATGAACGCTCATTCGCTTGATTCTCCTTAAATTTTATAAGACAGCTAAAGTTTCTTTGACTAATGCTTTAAATTCTTCTTTTACTCGCTCGGTCGTTTCCACTACTTCGGCATGGTTCAAGTTTGCCTGCATTCCTGCGGCCAAATTGGTGATGCAAGAAATCCCCAGCACTTTTAACCCAGCATGAACTGCCACGATGACCTCAGGGACTGTTGACATGCCGACTGCATCACCGCCAATTGTGCGAACAAACCGGATTTCTGCTGGTGTTTCATAAGTCGGACCAGAAAAGCCGACATAAACGCCTTCTTTAATGTGCAAACTGCGGGCTTCCGCCACTTCTTTAGCTTTCATGCGGTATTCATGATTGTAGGCTTGACTCATGTCAGGGAAGCGAGGGCCTAAGTTTTCATCGTTTGGTCCGATTAGTGGATTGTTACCCATGTAATTAATATGGTCGGTGATTAGCATTAAATCCCCGGGCGCAAAGTTTTGATTGACGCCACCACAAGCATTGGTGACCACCATCGAATGGGCCCCTAATTCTTTCATAACTCTCACTGGATAGGTGACAGTCTGCATTGAATGGCCTTCATAATAATGAAAACGTCCCTGCATGGCTAAAACGAACTTGCCAGACAATTTGCCATACACCAATTGGCCAGCATGACCAACCACCGTTGAGATTGGAAAGTGGGGAATTTCCTCATAGGGAATTACGATAGCATCTTTAATCTCCTCAGCCAGTTCACCTAACCCTGAACCTAGAATTAGGCCGAAGTCCACCTCGCCAACACCTAAATGACGAATAAACGCCGCTGTTTCCTGCAATTTTTTTTGTAAGTTTTCCATGAATACCCTCCCATTTTTATTTCAATCAAACATGGTTGTGAGATAGTTTTGACCAGAGTTATAGTTAGCGAATTCGCAATCAAAAAAAACTAAAAATGTTTTTCATTAATAATTAGCATTTACTGAATAGTGGTAATCCTTGCGCTTTGTCCCCGCGACTGATTACATCACCGAGACAAAGACACTTCGATGCGGATAATATCTCTGGAAAAACTATATCATAGCCATATATTTTTATTTTAAATCAGCTAAAAAGCTTTGACCATTTTCAGTTGCTGGTACAGCGAAGTTTTCGGCAATCGTTGCAGAAATATCGGCATAATGGCCTTGTGGTAAAGCTCCTTGACCCTTGAATTGTTTGCTGAATACTAAAAGAGGCACATACTCCCGTGTATGATCAGTTCCCGGGAAAGTGGGATCGTTGCCGTGGTCAGCCGTAATCATCAGCAAGTCGTCTTCTTTCATTGCGGCAATGATTTCCGGTAGGCGCGCATCAAAATCATCAATGGCTTGTCCATAGCCAACAACATCCCGCCGATGGCCAAACAATGCATCGAAGTCAACTAAGTTGGTGAAGCTTAGCCCAGTGAAATCTTGAGCCATCACCTTCAATAATTGATCGACACCGTCCATATTACTTTTCGTGCGAACAGATTCTGTAATCCCTTGACCATTGAAAATATCGTTGATTTTCCCAACTGCGATAACATCTTTGCCGGCTTCTTTTAAAGAATCCAAAACAGTATGACCAAAAGGATCAAGCGCATAATCATGGCGATTAGCAGTTCTCGTGAAATTACCGGGTTCGCCAACATAAGGCCGAGCAATAATTCGACCAATCATGTAAGGATCGTCCTTCGTAATGTCTCTGACGTATTGGCAGATGCGATACAATTCGTCTAAAGGAATAATATCTTCGTGGGCGGCAATTTGCAGCACTGGATCAGCTGATGTATAAACGATTAAATCGCCGGTTTTCATTTGGTGTTCACCGTAATCATTAATTACCGCTGTTCCACTATATGGTTTATTACAGACCACTTTACGGCCGGAAAAATCTTCAATTTGTTTTAGCAATTCATCAGGAAAGCCATTTGGGAAAACCCTGAAAGGTGTTTTGATATTTAAGCCCATAATTTCCCAGTGACCAGTCATGGTATCTTTGCCGACTGAAACTTCTTCTAATTTTGTTGCATAGCCTTGATGATTTTTTACATCCGCCACGCCTTTTAAAGGACGAATCGTGCCTAGGCCTAGCTGTTCCATATTGGGAATGGTTAGACCGGCAACTTCTGCGATATGGCCTAAAGTATCTGAGCCGACATCGCCGAATTTATCAGCATCTGGCGCTTCACCGATACCTACAGAATCCATGACTACTAAATGTACACGTTTAAACATTTGTTTTCTTCCTTTCACTTTTTAAATATTGGTCCCTTTAGCCAAATAAAAGGGCGTAACTAAGAAACATGTCCCTTAGTCCCACCCTTATATCATAAACAATTATTTAGATTTAATATAGTTTTTACCACCGGCTTTAGGTCCAGACGCCTTGCCTAAGAATAAGACGAGAACTAAAATCGTCAAGACATATGGTGCCGCCTGCAGATAGACTGCCGGAATCGATGAAATAATTGGTAAATTGGAACCAGCGATACTGATGTTTTGGGCAAAGCCGAAGAAAATCGCAGCCCCCATTGCACCTAGAGGATTCCATTTTCCGAAAATCATAGCAGCCATCGAGATGAAACCTTGACCGGAAATCGTTGTTGCAGCGAAGCGACCGGCAATTGATTGAGCAAAAATTGCCCCACCCATACCGCCGAGGAAGCCAGAGATTAACACGCCTGAATAACGCATTGCGTACACATTAATCCCTAAAGTGTCGGCTGCCTGCGGATTTTCACCAACAGACCGCAATCGCAAACCAAATTTTGTTTTAAAAATGACAAACCAAGCAATGATTGCCACAATAATCGCAAAATATGCCGGTAGCGAAGTCGAACGGAAGAAAATATCGCCAATCACCGGAATATCACTTAAAACAGGGAAAGTAAAGTAACCAAAACGTTGGCTGATACTATCTGTTTGACCTTTGCCATATAAAACTTTCACCAAGAATACAGCTAGCGCAGGTGCCATCAGGTTAACCACGGTACCGCTAATAATATGGTCAGCCCGCAGATTAATTGTCGCCACTGCATGAAGCAGTGAGAAAATCATTCCGATAAAACCGCCGAAGAGCATCGCTAGCCACGGTGTCCACGCACCAAAGGACGAAGCAAATTCGATATTAAAGACAGTGGCACTAAAAGCCCCCATTACCATAATACCTTCAAGACCGACATTAACAATCCCGCTACGCTCAGAGAAGGTCCCGCCCAAGGCCGTCAAAATTAGCGGCGTGGCATAAATCAAAGTTTGGGTAAAAATTGAAGCAATCGTTGAAATATCCATTAGAGGGTCCCTCCTTCTTGACTTTCGTCATCAGGTTTACTTTCAATCTCTGTAACAATTTCGACTTCTTTTTTATTGCGGCTAGTCTTCGCCAATAAGAAGCGAATCAAGTAGCTGATGGCAATAAAGAAGATAATTGAAGCAATCACGACATCGACTAATTCAGTTGGAATGCCAGCAAATTGCATGCCTTGTCCACCTAGTTTTAAGATACTGAATAAAATTGCTGATAATAAAATTCCGATTGAGCTACCGCCGCCTAAGAGGGAAACAGCCATCCCATCAAAACCAATACTCAATGAAGCACTTTGGGTGAAGAAGTATTCGTAGGTACCTAAACCAAGAACGACACCACCTAAACCGGCTAGCGCACCGGAAATCACCATTGATACAACGATTGTTCGTTTGCTGCTCATCCCAGCATATTCAGAGGCAAAAGGATTCAACCCAACAGAACGAATCTCATAACCTAGAGTTGTTTTCTTCATTAAGAACCAGACAACAATCAAGAAGATAAAGGCCAAGATAATCCCTAAATTCAAGCGGGAACCGTTGGTCAATTCTGATAACCAGCTGGCTCTCAAAGAACCGTTGGAACCAATCTTTGTTAAAGTCTGTGTCACACCTTTATTACTCATCAAATTTTCGCCCATAACACTATTGGCTAAATAATTTCCTGTATACAAGAAAACATAGTTCAGCATAATCGTCACGATAACTTCACTGGTTCCAAAGAAGGCCCGTAAAAGACCTGGAATTGCAGCTGCTGCTGCCCCTGCTAGAGCTCCAACAATTACTGCTAGTGGTAAAATCACTAACCGTGGCAAATCACCAAAGGCTAGCGCAACCCACATACTCGCTACCCAGCCGCATAGTGCTTGACCAGAAAGCCCGATATTGAAGAAACCGGCAGAACTAGCTACTGCAAATCCAAGAGCGGTGAAAATCAATGGACCGGCGGAAACAAAAATTTCGCCGATACTTTTTGGATTTAAAGCACCTGTGCTCTGATCTAAAAAGGCTGTCGAAAACATCGTCTGATAGCCGGCGATTGGATCATAGCCAAAGATTGCCATGATAATGGCGCCTAGAATAAAACCTAAGATAACAGATAAAATCGGCACCAGTATATTTCTGATTTTTTCAGCACGATCATTCACCTGAGCCACCTACTTCCACTTTTGCTAATTCTTGGCGTGCTTCTTCTAAAGAATATCCCGCCATCATCAAGCCTAATTCATTTTCTGAAGTTTCTGAGGCGTTGACAATTCCGACAATTTGACCGGCATGAATTACCGCAATCCGATCTGAGACATTTAAAATTTCATCTAATTCAAAACTAACTAATAATACCGCTTTGTCTTTATTTCTCTGTTCAATCAAGCGTTTATGAATATACTCAATCGCCCCAACATCTAAACCACGAGTTGGTTGAGCGACAATCAAGAGGTCCGGATCACGATCCATTTCCCGAGCAATGATTGCCTTTTGCTGATTTCCCCCAGACAATGCTTTAGCTGGAACAATTTCGTTAACAGTCCGTACGTCATATTCTTCAATTAATTCTCTGGCATGCTCATTTAAATTGCCATAATTCAAAATACCGTTTTTACTATTTGGTTCTTGGTAATACGTTTGCAACGCCATATTTTCGGCCAGTGTCATCTCTAAAACTAATCCGTATTTGTGACGGTCTTCCGGTACATGACCGACACCTTCTTCTGTGACTTTGCGGGGTTTAAAATTGGTCATGTTTTCCCCTTTGATGGTCACCGTGCCACTCTCGACTTTTCGTAAACCGGTAATGGCTTGCACCAATTCTGATTGGCCATTGCCATCAATTCCGGCAATGCCCAGCACTTCACCAGCTCTTACCTCAAGACTGAGATTTTTAACTGCTTCTAACCCACGATTTTCCTTAACTGTCAGCCCCTCAACCGCTAAGACAACTTCTTTTGGTTTAGCTGGTTGCTTTTCTGTCTTAAAGGAAACGCTCCGACCCACCATCATATCCGCTAATTGTTGAGAAGAAACATCCTTGACATTCACAGTCTCAATACTTTTACCACGGCGGATAACGGTACAGCGGTCTGCTACTTTTTTGATTTCATCCAGCTTATGGGTGATTAAAATAATCGATTTACCTTCTTTAATCAAGCCATGCATGATTTCAATTAATTCATCAATTTCTTGGGGCGTCAACACAGCGGTCGGTTCGTCAAAGATTAAAATATCCGCACCCCGATATAGGGTTTTTAAAATTTCAACCCGTTGTTGCATACCTACCGAAATATCTCTAACGTAGGCTTTCGGATCAACCGCTAAATTATAGTGTTCTGATACTTTTTCAATCTCACCGATGGCAGATTTTTGGTTTAAAATCCCCACTTTGGTAGGCTCACTGCCGAGAATAATATTTTCTGCAACAGTAAAAGCGTCAACCAGCATAAAGTGCTGATGGACCATCCCGATACCCAGACGATTGGCTGCGGTCGGACCATTAATGACAACCTTTTGGCCATTCAAAAGAATATCGCCAGAAGTTGGTTCCAACAAGCCGGATAGAATATTCATCAGCGTTGACTTACCCGCACCATTTTCCCCTAGCAAAGCATGAATTTCGCCTTTTTTCACCTGAAGATTGATGTTGTCATTGGCTTTGAACTCGCCAAAAGCCTTTGTGATGTGGCGCATTTCAATCACATAGTTTTCTTGAGGCAATTTTTTCACTTCCTAACAATTTTTTTCCCGAGAAACAAACAGTAATTTTAGGTCTTGATAAAAAATCAATAATTGCAAAATGACCTGCTAAGGAATTTACCCTTACCAAAAAAGATTTAGCTAAGTAAATCTTTTTTGGTAAGGGAGGTTGTCTCTTCCATCCCCTTAAAAATTGAAGGCTCTGCCAAAATGTATCAGCGGTTAGTATAATGATAAGCTACTGCTGCGGATTGTTTATGAACCGCAGCAGCAACTACATTATTCGTTAAGCCTTTATTTCAAAAAATAGAAACTTCAACCTCTTTTTATATCAGTAAAAATTATTCTGCAGGTGTTTCAGAGACAGTTACATCTCCATCAATGATTGCTTGTTTAGCAGTATTGATTGCTGTCATAGCTTCATCAGAAAGGTTGCCTTCAGTGATATCAACACCACCATCTGCTAAACCATAGTATAAGTGTTCGCCTCCAGGGAAATCATCGTCTAACGCACGGTTAGCCAAATCTTCCACGGCAGCTCCTACACCTTTAAGTGTTGAAGTCAATGTTAAGTTCGCAGCATTACCATCAGCATCAGTATAGTCACCATCTGCTTCTTGGTCACGGTCAACACCGATAACCCAAACTTTATCGCCTTCGCCGGCTTCGTTCAAAGCAATTGCTTCTTCAAAGACCCCAGCACCAGTACCACCTGAAGCATGATAAATTACATCTACGCCACTGTTGTACATAGAAGCAGCGATAGCTTTACCTTTGGCAGGATCACCAAATGAAGCAGCATATTCAACTTTTACTTCAATATCTTTGCCTAATTCTTCAGCAGCAGCCGCAACGCCTTCTTCAAAACCAGCTTGGAATCGGTCAATTACGACACCTTCTTCACCACCGATAAAACCAACTTGGTTAGTTAAAGTAGTGTAAGCAGCTCCATAACCTGCTAAGTAAGCTGCTTCATTATCTCTAAAGGTTGCTGAAGCGACATTGTCCATGTCGTCGATGATACTATCGACAATAACAAAGTTTGTATCAGGATTTGCTGCAGCTCCCGTACTGACGGCATCTTCTAATAGATAGCCAATCCCGAAAATTATTTTAAATCCTTGCGAAACAGCCGAGTCAACGTTTGTTGTGTATTCAGATGCGTCATTTGATTGAATATAAGCGTAACCGCCAGTACCTTCTGATAAGCCGTGTTCTTCGCCCCAAGCAGTCAAACCTTCCCAAGCAGATTGGTTAAAGGATTTGTCATCAACTCCACCGATATCCGTGATAACAACTGCACTGTGTTCTGCATCAGTTGTACCACCACTTGATGCAGTACCGCCTGATGAGTCAGTTGTGCCACTTGAGTTGTTTCCTCCGCCACAAGCTGCTAGCGTCAACGTTAATGCCAAAGTTGCTGCGCCAAGACCAAATAATTTCGCTTTCTTCATTACTGTAAAGCCCCCTAAATAAGTTTTTTTATTTTCAACAGTCAAAGACTGATTGAATACTGAATTATAAATCCTTATCCGTAAAAGCATAAGGCAGCAGTTGCCCCACTGTTGTCTCTTTTATACTATCATTATCCCCTAAGAGTGTCACCGGCATATCCGGTGAACAAAATTCCGCCATCACTTGCCGGCAGGCACCGCAAGGAGAAATTGCTTCCGGTGTATGCCCGGCAACCACCAGATGTTTAAACTCCCGCTTGCCTTCTGAAACAGCTTTGAAAAAAGCTGTTCGTTCCGCACAGTTGCTTAAACCAAATGAGGCATTTTCGATATTAATTCCTTGGTAGATTTCATCTTCCGTTGTTACAAGACAAGCACCTACTGGAAAATGGGAATAAGGAACATAGGCATGATCCAAGGCTGCTAAAGCAACATCTAGCCATTCTTGTTTTGCTGTGGTCATCTTAATACCCCACACCAGTTTGTCCGGCCATAATAGCAACGCCGGCACTGGTTCCAATCCGAGTCGCGCCAGCTTCCACCATTGCTAAAGCTTCGGCTTCATTGTGAATACCCCCAGAAGCTTTGACTCCCATATCTGGGCCAACTGTTTCTCTCATCAAACGAACATCTTCGACTTTGGCTCCGCCAGTTGAAAAGCCAGTCGACGTTTTCACAAAATCAGCGCCAGCTGCTTTGGCTAATTCGCAGGCTTTAATAATTTCGTCCTTTTCTAAAAGGGCCGTTTCAATGATCACCTTGACTAAAGCTCGGTCTTTGGCCGCTTCAACGACAGCTTCAATATCCTTTTGAACCTTGTTGAAGTGTTCTGATTTTAAAGCACCGATATTAATCACCATATCGACTTCATCCGCCCCATTTTGAATGGCGTTGGTTGTTTCGTAGGCCTTCACCTCAGAAGTATTAGCCCCTAAAGGAAATCCAATAACGGTACAAACAGCAACAGGTGCTCCTTGTAATTTTTCTTTTGCTAGAGCTACCCAAGTTGGGTTGATACATACTGAGTAAAAAGAATACTCCTTGGCTTCTTCAATAATTCGTAAAACATCCGCCTCAGTGGCATCTGCTTTTAAAATTGTGTGATCGATTAAACGATTCAATTCCATGTTGTCCACTCCTAATCTGTGATAATGCCGTGCAGTAACGGCGGTTCTTCAGTTGGTCCGCCAATCGTCACGTTTTGATACAATAATTCTTTGACATCCGCAATATCTTCTGTGTTGCTGTAAATCGTCATCAAAGATTCGCCGGCTTTGACCTGATCGCCGACTTTTTTATGGAGCATTAAGCCTACGCTGTGATCAATCTCGTCTTCCTTCGTCTTGCGGCCAGCTCCCAACATCATTGCAGCAATGCCGATTTCATTGGCCACTAAACGGTTGACATAACCGTCTTTCAAAGCGGGCAATTCAATTTGATACTGTGCTGTCAATAATTTTTCCGGTTGTTCAATCACGCTGACATCGCCGCCTTGATTTTGAACCATCTCTTTGAATTTTTCAAAAGCCTTGCCACTGTTCAACGCTTCCTCCAGCATTTCCCGAGCAGCTTCCAGCGTATCCGCTTTTTCAGCCAAGACAACCATTTGGCTACCCAAGGCATAACACATTTCAACTAAATCTGCTGGGCCATGACCCTTCAAGGTATTAATAGCTTCGACAACTTCTAAACTATTGCCAATCGCTTCTCCTAATGGCTGAGACATATCTGAAATGACCGCCATGGTATTGCGGCCAGCTAATTTTCCAATCCGCACCATGGTATGAGCAAGTCGTTTGGCATCATCAATATTTTTCATGAAGGCCCCATCACCGGTCGTCACGTCTAATACAATGGCATCTGCGCCGGCGGCAATTTTTTTACTCATAATCGAACTGGCGATTAAAGGAATCGAATCAACCGTGGCCGTCACATCCCGCAAAGCGTAAAGTTTTTTATCGGCCGGCGCTAAATCACCGGACTGGCCGATGACTGCCACATGACTTTCATTGACAATCCGGACAAAATCTTCATCGCTGATTTCAACTTTAAAACCAGGAATCGCTTCTAATTTATCTAGGGTACCTCCAGTATAACCTAAACCGCGGCCGGACATTTTAGCCACCGTGGCTCCCACACTGGCAACTAAAGGCGCCAAAATTAAGGTAGTTGTGTCTCCCACCCCACCTGTTGAATGTTTATCCACTTTAATCCCGTGCAATTTGGAAAGATCGATTACATCACCAGAATTTGCCATCGCCAAGGTCATTTCGGTAATTTCCTCATCCGTCATATCCTGATAATAAACCGCCATTAAAAAAGCGCTCATTTGATAATCGGGAATTGTACCATTCGTGTAGTTTTCGATAATGAAAAGAATTTCAGCTTTGCTTAATTCGTGGCCGTTTCGTTTCTTTTCAATCAAATCTACCATTCGCATAAAACTCTGCCCCCTAACTTCAAAAATATTATACACAAAAAATCTAAAAGGTAAACCACTTTAGTAAAACATTTTACTAAAGTCCCAAAAAGAAAACTGAAAAGAATTGTTTTCACTCAGATAGTAGTCTCTTTTGGAACCGCTGTCAATGGTTTTATGCTTTCCCGAATGATAAACTCCGTGTCAAAAATCTTATTTGGTACCCGACTATGAGGAAAATCTATTTTATCAACCAAGAATTTTGCCCCATAAAAGCCGATATCAAAGCTTGGCTGCAAAATTGTCGTGAGAGAAGGCACTAAATAATTAGAAATTTCTAATCCATCAAATCCAATCACCGAAAAATCTTCCGGAATCTTTTTACCAATCTCATGAATTGCTTGGTAACAGCCAATCGCCATTTCGTCATTGCCGCAGAAAATAGCGGTCAATTCAGGATTTTCAGCTAATAAATTCTTAGCCGCTTGATAGCCGCCTTCGATTGATAGACTGCCGTTTGACAAATAATTTTTCCTAAAGGGAATCTCGTGGTCCTTCAAAGCATGCTGATAGGCTGTCTGCCGTTCAATCAGCTGATAATAGCCCTCTTCTTCCTTCAACATGCCAATATGCCGATGACCATACTCGATTAGCTTGCTGATAGCCCGATAAGCCCCCTCGTACTCTTTCACAATCAAGCGGCCGCCCTTGCGCTCATTAATCCCCCGGTCAATCAAAACCAGTGGTGTCTTCGCAAAAAAGCCGCTGTCTAAAGCCTTTCCTTCAGGCAAAACATTGGGTGTCGCCAGTAAAATCCCATCCACAGAACGATGAACTAGCTCCTCAATGTATTTTTCTTCCCGAGCTTTACTGTTCTTGCTATTGCAGAGCAAAATCATATAGCCCAGCGGATTTAAGTAACTTTCGACCCCTTCAATAACTTTTGAGAAAAAGAAATCTGTGACATCTGGCACAATCATGCCAATTGTTTTTGAATGGCGCTTAATCAAATTGGAGGCAAAATAATCTGGCTTATATTGATACTTTTCAACAATATCCAGTACCTTTTTACGGGTTTCCGGACTAAAGCGGGCCCCTTTATTATTTAAAATTTGTGAAACTGTAGTAATCGAAACCCCCGCCATCTCGGCGATTTCTTTAATCGTCAGTTTCATTGCCAACTCCCCCTGTTTCCTTTTGATTAGGTGTGATAAATTTTAAAACCATTCCAACTGCAAAAGCAACTTTCCCCTAATCAAACCAATTTATTAAACTGATTGCAACTTTGGCTGCAATCACAAACTCACTGGTTAACCGAATAAGATTTTTATTCGGCTAAGCCTGTACCTAAAGCAGTCAATTTGCAATTCAGAAAATTCTGATTCTGCTGAAAATAAAATTGATTGTCTTTTATCCGCTTTCAGTTTATCAAATTTTAAAAAAAATACTAGAGTCAGTTTTCTAGTTTTCATGACGAATCGCTAAAAAAATTGAGATTACTTGATGTATTTGCCTTTGATTCTGCGCTTAGTTTTATATATGTGTATGTGCTGAAAAAATTTTAACGCATATTCAACTGAAAAGTAAAACTCCCTCAAAAGTCAGACAACTTTTGAGGGAGTTTACCACACTATTCTTTATAACTTTTCAAAATGTAATAGCCTTTATCTTTGGTGACAATTTCTACGTTACCGAAGACTTCTGCCATTTTTTTCTCAGCGCTGGGTGCGCCTTGCTTTTTTTGAATCACGATTGTCAGCGTGCCGCCAGTTTTTAATAATGGCTTAGCCTCGCTAAGGATTTCATGAACTACTTTTTTTCCAGCACGAATTGGTGGATTACTGATAATTGCTGCATAGTTAGTTTGGTGCAGCGTTTCATAAGTATTAGAAGTGTGGATATCCACATTGTTCAGCTGGTTGGCCGCTGCATTTTTTTCAGCCAGCTCAACAGCCCGCTGATTGATATCCACCATTTCAACGGTTTTCCCACTGGCTTTGGCCAATGCTAAACCAATTGGTCCATAGCCACAGCCGACATCCAACAAAGTCCCATCAGGTAACTCCTGCCAGTCAAAGGCCTCCAGCAAAACCCGGGAACCGTAATCGACAGTATTGCGGGAAAAAACGCCGCTGTCGGTTGTAAATTGAAACTCATGGCCGAGAAGTGCAAAGCGCCAACTTTCAAACTGATGCGCTGTCTCTGGATTTTCTGAAAAATAATGATTTGCCATATCCTGCCCCTTTAATTTGCTTGCTGTGCTAGTAAATATTCTTTGATGTCCCGTGCCACTAACGCGGTGAAAAAGTCATAGCCCTCTTCAGAAAAATGAAGACCATCCTCCTCTAAAAACTGATCACGTCCGGGATAAGCCGCCATATAGTGATTCAGATCAATGAAGGACAAAGCTTTTTCACCAACGGTTTTGGCTGCCGCTACATATTGTGCCAACACAGCTTCCGATACAGTTTTAACATAGCTCGGGCCGACCAACAAGACTTTTTTAGCGGCACCAAGCTCAGCCACCATTTTTTCCAAATTGGCCTGATAATCAGCCACTGCTACTTTTTGTTTCGTCAAATCATTGTCTCCGAAAAATACCATGACGAAGTCAGCAGATTCAGCAACTTTTTTTACTTCAGCCAAACGAATAACACCATCAACTGATGTATCTCCATTGACCCCGTAATTTTCAAATACATAGCCGGGAAAACCCATGTCGCCTAGATGTTTGGCTGCTAATTTTTCAACAATATCCGTATTTTGATTATCTAAATATCCTGCGGTGATGCTATCACCAAATAATACAACTTTTTTCATAAAAAATTCCTCCTCAGATGAATAAATATTTTTATTTTTTGTGGGCAATTGTGTAGCGGTTGTGATTAATTAATGGTTAAACTAACCTTTTTAAATCGACAAAATTTCAGCAATCAAAAATCAGCCAACTGCTCTACGTTATTTCTTGTTAATCATATCACGCAGAAGACCTTTCACAAAACAAAAGTATTCTAATTAAACATGGGAGAATGGCGAATTTTATGGTAAAATACAGCAGTATAACCGAATTTGGAGGGTCCCATGGACAAACGGATGAATTATTACAAAATTGGACGGGGAGAATGGCAGGATTTCTACGTCAACGGCAAGGTGCCGCTCACCGCAGAAGAACTAGAAAATATCAAGAGTTTCAACGACCAGATTTCCATTCAAGACGTTGAGGATATCTATGTGCCGCTGACCCACTTGATTCAATTGTACAGAAAAGAATACGAATCATTGACCTTAAGTAAAGGTCTCTTTTTGCACAGATACCTGCGGGTGCCGCCGTTTATCATCGGAATTGCCGGCAGTGTCGCAGTTGGCAAAAGTACCACTGCCCGTCTGCTGCAAACGATTTTATCCCGCACCTTTAGACGCCGCAATGTTGAACTAATCACCACTGATGGCTTCTTATATCCCAATAAAGTTTTAGCCGAAAAAGATATTATGGACCGCAAAGGCTTTCCCGAAAGTTATGATATGGAAAATTTGATCAGTGTGTTAAATCGGGTCAAAAGTGGTGAGGAAAACATTGAACTTCCGCTGTATTCGCATTCCGTCTACGATATTATCGATGGTGAATATGAGTACATCAACTCGCCTGATATTTTAATTGTTGAAGGAATCAATACGCTGCAGCTGCCTGCTAACCAACAAATTTATGTCAGCGACTTTTTCGATTTTTCAATTTTTGTCGATGCCGATTCTAGCGTCATTGAAAAATGGTATCTGGATCGCTTTGAAGCCCTGCTGGATTCCGCCTTTTTAGACCCGTCAAATTACTATTATCAATATGCCATCGGCAAACGGGAAGACGCTCTCGACATGGCCAAAGGCGTTTGGAAAAATGTGAATTTGAAAAATTTAGAAGAATATATCTTGCCTACTCGTGAGCGGGCCGATATAATTCTTCATAAATCTGAACACCACATCATTGATGAAATCTATCTGAAACGTTATTAAATTAAAATTTCTTTCAACTGATGTTGCAACTAGCTTTAAAAGGTTCGCCTTTTGAAATAAATAGGAAATGGAGTAGATAGTGTGACCCAAGTCGATATGACCAGCGTTGAAAAAATAATCGTGCTAGATTATGGCAGCCAGTACAACCAATTAATTACCCGCCGCATCCGGGAGTTCGGGGTTTTCTCAGAATTATTAAGCCACCGTATCACCGCCGATGAAGTTCGTAAAATGAACCCCAAAGGAATAATTCTTTCCGGCGGCCCCAATAGCGTTTATGATGAGAATGCATTTCGCATTGATCCAGAAATTTTAGAATTAGGCATTCCCGTTTTAGGTATTTGTTATGGTATGCAATTGATTACCTATACGTTAGACGGCAAAGTCGAACCTGCTAAAAACCGTGAGTATGGCAAAGCTGAACTGGAAATCATCGCTGACGATGCTGTTCTTTTTGCCAGCACCCCTAAAAAACAAACCGTCTGGATGAGTCACGGTGATTTGGTCACTGAAATTCCGACTGGTTTTGAAGCTGTCGGCACCAGCAAAGACTGTCCTATCGCATCTATCCAAGATACAAATCGTAATTTCTACGGCGTCCAATTTCACCCAGAGGTACGCCATTCAGAATATGGCAATGATTTATTACGTCATTTTGCCTTTGATGTCTGCCATTGCACTGGCGACTGGAGCATGGGCAATTTCATCGATATGGAAATCGCCAAAGTCCGTGAAAAAGTCGGCGACCGCAACGTCTTATTAGCCTTGTCCGGCGGTGTCGATTCCAGCGTAGTTGGTGTCCTTTTACAAAAAGCTATCGGCGATCAATTGACTTGTATCTTTGTTGATCACGGTTTGTTACGCAAAGACGAAGCCGAACAAGTGATGGAAAGTCTCGGCGGCAAATTTGGCTTGAATATCATCAAAGTCGATGCTCAACGCCGCTTCTTAGATAAATTAGCCGGCGTGTCTGATCCAGAGAAAAAACGCAAAATTATCGGTAACGAATTTATCTACGTTTTCGACGATGAAGCTTCAAAACTGCAGGGCATTGACTTCTTAGCTCAAGGCACATTGTACACTGATGTCATCGAAAGCGGCACGGAAACAGCCCAAACGATTAAATCCCATCACAATGTTGGCGGCTTGCCAGAAGACATGCAATTTGAATTAATCGAACCCTTAAATACCTTGTTTAAAGATGAAGTCCGGGCCTTAGGAACTGAACTTGGCATGCCCGATTCCATCGTCTGGCGCCAGCCCTTCCCTGGTCCTGGCCTAGCGATTCGTGTCCTCGGTGAAGTCACCGAAGAAAAATTAACAATCGTCAGAGATTCCGACGCCATTTTAAGAGAAGAAATCGCCAACGCCGGCCTTGACCGTGACATTTGGCAATACTTCACCGTCCTCCCCGGCATGAAATCAGTCGGCGTCATGGGCGACGGCCGCACCTATGATTATACCATCGGCATCCGGGCCGTCACCTCAATCGACGGCATGACCGCCGATTTCGCCCGCATCCCATGGGATATTTTACAAAAAATTTCCGTGCGGATTGTCAACGAAGTCGATAATGTCAATCGAATTGTGTATGATATTACGAGTAAGCCACCGGCTACGGTGGAGTGGGAATAGTAGCAGGAGAGATTGAAACCCTTATGCACCAAGGGTTTCAGCTCTTCTTTTGTAAATCATTGCACCGGGATTGCACCAAATTTTTCTGATTTAAAAATCCTACGGTGTGTTGATTGCTTGGTGAGTGGTCGAGGTTTGTTATTGAATGGCTCATTTGAATAACACCTTTTAGTTTTGACGCTACTTCAAAATTACTGTTTGGATATAAATGTCCGTAGGTTCCTAGAGTTGTTTCAATGTCTTCATGCCCAAGTCGATCTTTAATGATTAAGGGATTCTCACCCATTTGAATCAATAGTGAAGCATGGGAATGTCTCAACGCATGAATTTTAATCCGATGAACACCGGCTAATTTTGCATAGCGAGTAATGGCATAGCTAATCGTATGCTTTTGTGTTGGCTCGCCATTGTAACTCATGACAAAACCACTTGGTGCAACATTGTTCTGTACCTCTCGCCATTCTTTTAGGATTGACAAGGTATCTTCATCCAAAACAATATGTCGGTTGCTGGCTTTTGTTTTCGGCTCCACAAATTCATAGTGTTGTAGATTCTTATAAAACAACGTCTTATCAATTTTCAAAACCGCTGTCTGAAAATTAATATCCTCCCACTGAACGGCAGTTGCTTCACCAATCCGTAATCCAGTCATAAACAAAAACCACAGAGACACATAGAGAAAGTGTTGATAATAATCTTCTTTGTAAATACATGAAATGACCTTCTCAAACTCTTCCTTCGTCCAAAAATCAATCTTAGTCTTTTGCTTCTTGACATTTCCGATGATTTTCGACGCATTCTTCTGAGCCAAACCTAATAAAATGGCTTTATCCATTGCCAAAGAAAAAATTCCTTGAACATTCCGGATATACGATGCACTCAATGTTTTAAATAGTTGAGATTGCCAATTTTGAACATGGATAGGCTCAATCTTATCCACTGGCATCTTATAAAAGTATGAGAAGTGCTTTTTGATTGAATGTAGCCGATTTTCATAGGTTCGGATTTTTACTTGTGACTTGTACCAAGGTAAAAAGATTTCTTCGATATAATCTTTAAACAGCATGCTAGTTGGTGTGCCCTCAGAGGCTGTTTCAGGCTCTTCAAGCAACAATTTGGAATAGACTTCCCTTGCTTCTTTTTGAGTCTTAAAACCGCTCCGATACTTTTGAATTTTCTTGCCATTGATATCATAGCCAAGATTCACTCTAAAATAGTACAAGCCATTTTTGTCTTTTTTAATCGCATCATTACTCATTGTTTTTACTCCTCACGAATCGTTGGCGTAAAAACTAATCGTCGTTGTCGGAATCGGCCAGCTGGATACCGAGAATTTCTTCCACGGCTCCTACAGGTACACGGTCCAGCTTTTTCGAGCTATAATAGACGTGCCCTTTTTGAATCATCAATTCTTTTGCTTTTTTAATAATATCTGCCGCAAAAGAATTCCCATATCCAAGCTGCACCAAATCTTTTTTTGTTACTGTAATCATTGGACTCCTTTCCATGCAGATTAAAACTTCAATATTCACCTCTGATTATAACAGGTCTTTTGACTCCGCCTCAATCTGCATAAAGCACCTTATTATTTTTTTAGTTATCTGATTTACGCTGTTACTACTAATTTTTAATTACACTATTGTAAAATGGCACACCAAATAAACTCTCATCCATCATTTTGCACTTCTCAAATACTTTCTTCTCGTTTGTTAGAGTCCTTAGAGCTAGTTCTAAGGAAACATAGGGATTTCACCTCTCCTCAGTCCTCGAGGAGCTTTGCAGAAGTATCATTATCACTCAAAATCATCCTGGCATTTACTAACTAGCAATTAGTATGAAGAGATCATGTATCGCTCCTTCAATCTTTTGATTAAATTCATGGCGCTGAAACTCTTATTGCTCTTAATTTAAGTGGGTTGCTCTAACAAATGTATTCAGTTTTCAAGGAACATTTTTGTTGCTCATAGATTAAATATCCACGAAGTCGGAAAATGAAACCAAAATAACGGAAATTTTTCTATTTTAACTCACCTTTTGTAAAAATCTTAAGAAAGTGATGTTAAAACTCAATCTACTGAAAAAAGAAATTTTAATAGATTAAGCTATCTTAAAATTCCCTATACTAATACCAGCAATTTAAGTAACTAAAAAAGACACAGAAAACGAAATTTTCTTTTAACTTTTTCCTAAATGTGTTGAAAAAAACGTAATAATGCGGAAATATCTCTGTTCTTTCTTAATATCATTCATATATCTGGATTAGTTTGATTGGTAATATTTCCCCTTCATCTATAACAAACAATCTGAAAGGACAAAAAAGACACAGATTTTTGAAATTTTTTTAATCCTTCGAAAAATCATTAAAATTCAATCAACATTATAGAAGATAGCCGTTTTGGAGCACACTAAAAAGGTAGTTAGCTGCTAGGCTAACTACCTTAATTTTTACCAACCATTCCTAGTCTTCACCTTTTTTCTACCTTCTCATTTTAACCAACTAAATGTAGACTGCTATCTTTTCGTTTGAATAAACCAGACATTCAAACCCGAAATGAGAAAAGGTGGTTCCATAAGAATCAGATGAATAAAATCTTCTTGTTTCATTCCGGAACTATGATAGGACATAACTTCAAGAAATAGGCTATTACAAAACTTCCTACGAAAATTGGAGTAGTTCAAACTCCAGTCCATGAAATCCGTCGCTAGTGGACTAAGCATCGAGTAAACAGCTTGATTAGTTCTACAGTAATTGACAGTCCCCAAGCTTTATTTTCGTAATCTATTACATATCTTAATAGTTCATTTGAATCCTTATCTGCCAAAAATATTACTAGTAATAATCGGTTTACCACTCCACCTACTATACTTTAAGTTGATAGATTTCCTTTTGTCCTTACATTGTACAGCTCAAAAGAATTTGGATTTTCTTATTATAACAAAATTGAGTATACTCTTTTTATTGGGAGAGCTTGATGGGTATAGAATTTTTCTCCATAAATTTTCTAATGTGTTTTTTCAATTTTAAAAACTAACCAGAAACGTAGAGTCTATGGCAAAATCTAGGAGTAAATCACCCCCCTGAGTTTGTAAATCCCCCGATTAGGTAGTTAAAATAATCGAAACTTAAAAGATTTATCAGCTTTGTACTAAATAGTAATAAAATTGATACATTACAAACTTATTTTAAAAAAGATCAAAATGTTCAAATGCTTTATAGATTCCACCTTTATTTGGAGTATCAGTGATATATGTTGCTAATTTTAATAAATTTGGATTAGAGTTTTCCATTGCTATCTTAATTTCAACTGCTGCAAAAAGATCAATATCGTTACTACCATTTCCAATTCCGACAGTATTAATTTTATCGATTTCCAGATAGCTTAGTAAAAAATCGATTCCAAGTTGTTTAGAGGTGTGTGGCGGTAATATCTCCCCGCTATTCTTCCCTAAAAAAGCTATAGTGCTTGGTGAAATTGTGTAATTATAAAATAATTCTTCTAGTATTTTGTCAAAAGGAATTTTTTTTGTATGAAATTAACCTTATAAATTTTTTCTTTCATAAAGTCAACTTCGCTTATATCCTTAAACAGGGCCCCTTTGTCATTTGGAAGAAAACGACCTATTATTTTAAACTTTTTCTTCATTGTTTCATTAACATAAAGATACTTCTCCCCAGCTAAATAGAAGGAAATTCTACTGTTATTTAAATAGCTTGATAAATAATCAATCTCTTGAGCAGAAAAAAAGTTTTCTTTTATCACCTTTTTATCTACTTCAATAAATGCTCCTCCTGCCCCGATTACTCCGTCAACATCAATTTTATCTAGTATTAAATTGTACTCAGCTTTTGAACGACCGGTACATAAAAATATCTTGTTCCCTTTCTTTCTCGATTTGGATAAAGCCTCTACAGCACTAACAGGTATTCGACCAAAGTAATCGGCCAAAGTCCCATCAATATCAATAAAAATAGCTTTGTTATACATACAATCATCCCCTTGAAATTGTGGTAAATTTAGTTTAATCTGTATAGTAACTATACAGTCAAGGAGAATTTGTTATGGATAGTACTTTATTAACCATTAGCGAGTTTGCATCATTTTCTGGAGTTCCAAGGAAGACCTTAATATTTTATGACAATCAAAATATTCTTAAACCAGCGAAAAAAACAGATAAAGGTTATCGATTTTACGAAAAAAATCAAATATATCTACTTCAATCTATAAAATTGTTACAGGCTTTGGATTATTCATTGGCAGACATTGTTAGTATTTTAGACAAGGAGGTTAAGTGGGATTATGAAGAACTTTTAGACTCACAATTGAAAGTAATTGCGAAAAAAAAAGTTCAATTAGACAAGTGGGAAAGGATGATCTATCATCAAAAAGAGCTATTTAGTTCATCAATGCCCGATTTAGATTTTCCAATAATAAGGGAAGAAACAGTTCCTATTAAATTTTCGCCTTTAAAAACTTATAATCCTAAGAAAATGAGGCTATCTGAGACATTCCATATTTTTTCTAAACACTATTCTCCCGACTTTTTTTTAGAAGACAATCGTGCCATGATTTATACGAGCAATGGTACATGGAATTTCAGCTTTTTCAATTCAGGCAAAGTGGTAGAACAACTTCGCAAAGATTGTGTTGTTGTATTCTCTGATAAAATATCATATTCCCAAGATGTATTTAATTCTTTAGAAAATACGTTTAAAGAATCTTTAAACGTATTAGTTGAAAAAAAATTCTTTATTGAACTTTTTTTTACAAACAATCGACCAGTGAATAGCAGAAGCTTTATATATAAATTTACTTTTCCTATACATGAGAAGTTAAAAAATTAGGTAGCTTTACAATTAAATAATGTATAAATACTAATTATTAGTCTGTGAAATACGTCGTTCACAGACTAATATACAACGCAGTTGGTTTTCAGTTTCACAATACATTTTGACTTTCTTTTGTTTATTTCAATTTATTATTGTTCCATTCAATGAAAACGATTATCATAGAAACTAACTTGATAATCTGAAGGGAGAAAAAAAATTATGAGTAAAATTGTTTTTTTCAATTCTTATAAGCTAAAAGAGGATGTCAATATTTCTGAATTTCTACTAGCGGTTGAAAATTTAAACGAAAATCATATCTCTAAACAACAAGGTTATATTTCATTCGAATTATTTTCAGACAATGATACATGGGCTGACGCAACTACTTTTGAGACAATGGAAGATTCAAAAAACTTCACAAAAGCTGTTGACCAAAGTGGAACCGCTAAGAAATTTTACTCATTTTTAAATCTAAACAGTTGTAAAAGTATTTTTTATAAAACTGAAAAGTCTTTCTCTTCATTAAAACCTAATTAATTGTTATCACTATACTTAACAGGCCTGCTATGTTATTGGGTAGGCTATTTTTTTGAATATTTTTAATAGCGATTCTATGGTCTCTTGGTTAAAGGTATCTATAATACCTGATTTTAACAAAATTCGTCTTTGATCCACTAAACCCTTCAAAAAAAGTAACCCACATAAAATCAACTGAATGATTGAAGCCGGAAGTACACCTACAAGGTCATACAACCAACTAATAAATCTAGAAACTTGAAAACTGTACGGTAAATTATTTGTTAAATATAAGACCATAATGAGACCAGCTCCTAAAAACCATAAAACTGAAAAAAATAATTGAACGCACTTAGTTGATGTCTTTTTATTTTTAGATTCCATCCTAAATCACTACCTTTCTTTTGAGTCAATGAATAATAAAAAAATAGATATAGCATCCTATAGATAATTTATTATGAATCATAAGTCACTTTTTTTACTTTGGCTATCTTGTACAGAGTATGGACTATCTTCATACGTCAAACCAGGGGCGTACCTTCAAATTAAAGCTGCTTTAGTCGGAACTTAATTAAATATATTTCCTTGCCAATAGTTCTCAATGTCTTGAAGCATCAATTGTGGGCTAGAAAAAAATACTCATAATCTTCAAAGATTCTAAGGAATCATTAATTCTTCTCGCTTCTATTTATTATAGTGACCTGTTTAAGAAATTGAAGCGCTTTATTAATAAAATAATTTTATAGAATGTTATGTAGTAAAAGAAATCACATTGTACAAAATCACAAATTAGAAGTATATCAGTTATTCTTTAAAAAATTATTTCTTGTATATACGAAAATTACTAATTATTATAATTCAAAAAATCTAAAGACTGAAAAATGGCCTTTTTTGAAGCTTCACTCGCCATATTCAATTGATAGCCATGGCCTACCTTTTCCTGTGAATCAAAAAACAACTCTTGAACAGGTATATTTTGCTCTTCTAGTTGATGGATATAATTTTTTGCTTGCTCAGTAAATGTCTGAGTATTACCATCAGTAATAAACATTGGCGGAAAATCATAGCTCATAAAGTTATTTAGGTTTAAGCTTTCACCTAACTCTCGATCGTTTTTCCAATTCTTTTCACCAGTCAGTCCCCATCCCAATTTTGCCATAATATAATTTTCGAAAACATTCCCTTCGAATGATTGAAATGCAGATAAATCATAGACAGCACTGTATAGAAGGATACTCTTGATATTCATATTTTTGACCGTGTCAATCTCTAGTTCTTCTGCATATCCTTTGTCATAATAGGCTGAGAGCAATTGTAAAACTAGAAAACCTCCAGCAGAAGAACCTGCAAGATTAATCTTGCTTGTATCAAATGAATACTTATCTGCGTTCTCCACAATAAATTTGAAAGCTTCATTCACTTGTTTTATTTGGTCAAAAACAGTTGCATTGGGTACAAGGTTATAGTCAATACTTACGAAAGCATATTGACTATCCGAAAGTGTGGGGCCAAAATATTTTGCCATCTCCTTTTCACCTTTAAAAAAACCTCCACCATGAACAAAAAATATCACAGGGAATTTTTCTGTAGACAGTTTTGGAAAATAGATATCCAAACTGCTATTAGGATAATTTTCAGAATATAAAATATTTTGTTCAACTGTAATGCTACTTTCTATAGTCGAATAGTTCTCCGGTTTTGTTAGATTTGCTTCAACAGGTACTAAATTTGCCAATGTAAACAATGGACCTGGCGTAAAATAAAGTATTCCAAAACAGATAACAATCAGCGTAAGAATCACTATAGTAATTCCTAATAAGATTTTTTTTACTATATTTCCCATAACGTTCTCCATAAAAACATTCTATAAAAGCACATAGGAATAGATAGTGCCTACTAGACCGCTTTTACGATAAATCCCATTAGCTTCTCTGACTATTTAGTTAGCTTTATAGGTATGTATACTAACCATTTAAAAAAAAATAATCTGATCTCTACCATTTCTTTTGGCACTATACATGGCCGAGTCTGCTCTAACCAATGTTTCACTCGAGCTCTCTAATAATTTCTTTTGAGTAACTCCTATTGAAACAGTAATTCGAATCTTCTCAATCTCCCCATAATCAATCTCTAAGTTCTTAATACTCTGCTCAATTTTATTGGCCAATGAAATAGCAGCGACGTAGTCTTCATTTTTAATAATGGCCACAAATTCTTCTCCACCAATGCGATAAAAATTAATTTGCTTATCTGAGAGGCTTATCATCACAGCAGCTGTTTCCTTCAAAATTTGGTCACCTATTTTATGACCATATGTGTCGTTGTATTTTTTAAAATAGTCAATATCAACCATGACAAGTGAATATTGAAATTTTACAACTTCTAAGCCATTAATATCCTTATGAAATTTCCGTACATTTCCCAGCTTTGTTAAATGATCTCTATCTGGTAATGAAAAAACTCTCTCGATATCCGCATAGATGAAGTATGTTATAAAACAAAGTATCAACCCAAAAACTAGAAATATCCCACTATACTGTAAAACTTGAACAATTCCATCTAAAAAAAATAGATTTGGTATCAAAAAAACTGCAATGATGTAGACTTGTAGAATAAGCAATTGAACTAAATCGGAAAAGTATTTTTTGATAAACGAAAAAAATGCTTGTAAGGAAACGATGAGAAATAGTCCAATTAAAAGAGGCATCCAAACAGACTGGTCAGCACTGTAAAAAAGTCTAGCAATCATAACTAATAAAATTGTAGGTAATGTAATTTCCCATCCCAAATATTTGATCAGAATTGCATACAATAAAAATCTAAAATCAACTCTAACATTCAGGAAAACGCTAGAGAAGTGTAGCATTACAATTCCAATGAGTGTTTCAAGTAAAATAAAAAGAACTATTTCTTTTTTTCGTGAAATAGATTCTAAATATACATAATTCTTCAAACGCATAATCAAATATATATTTAGACCAATAAGTCCTAAATTAGCAAAAATATTGACAAGCATGACAACCTCCACTTTTTGCACTACAGAATAAGCAAGGTTCTTATGCCCATAGCAGCAAAGTATTAATTGATGTTATCATCTAACACAAACAACTTCAAACAATCGATATTTTTTTGACAAAGGTCAGTAAGATTCTTTTTCATTCAGCAATTTTCTTCAATTAATCAGATAATCAAACTTGTCCTGACAATCAATATATAGAAAAATCATTAATTGGTAACAACTGCACTTTGACTATCCCAATGATTTGAGTTTCTTCAATAAATCCATAATCTCTACTATCCTCCGCCCACTCTCGATTATCCCCCAATACGAAATAGCAATTATCAGGAACGAATGGCTCCCCTGTCAGCACCTGCATTTTAAAATCTTTAGTATATTGCCCATTATTTCGCTGAGCTTCATTTATTAAGTCTATAATGTATGGCTCATCAATAATCTTATCATTTACATACAATACATCATCGGAGTATTCAATTCGATCACCTGGCAGGCCAATGACTCTTCGAACCTCTTGTTTATTCCGCCGTTCAAAAACAAGCAAGTCTAACCGCTTTATCTTATCAGTTTTTCGAGCAATTACTAAATCATCATCTCGTAAAGATGGCAACATACTGTAGCCATTAACTCGATTTATTGAAAAGAAAAAACTACTAATGACTATAGAAACAATCATCAAAATAAGGAAAATTAAACAGAAATCACAAATTTCTCGTATCATTTTTTTAAAAAAATTTTTTCTTCTAAAATTCTTTTTATGTTTGATCCCCCCCTTTTTTTTCTTTCTTAATGAGTCATGAGACAATTTTTTACAAGCTCTTTCATTTTGATTTCTTCTCTTATTTCTTGTGGTACCCGTTTTAAGACTTAAATTCCTTTTTTTAATAGTTACACTTTTCTTCTGTCTTATACTTGATGGTGCTTTTTTCTTTAAACCGCTACTTTTCCTTTTTTTTGAATGTTGTTTTTGCCGTCCTACTTTCTTAGGCAACACATTTTTCTGCAACGTTATTCTCCCTGACTAAATCCTTCAGCATCTAAAACTGTTTGATTAACTTTATAATAGTCAAATGCTGTTGTTTCATAAGTAATGGTGCGCTCGATATCATTTTTAAAATCGCCTACTAGCTGTGTATTTCCATAGAAATTATTGACTTCTAACGTTGCATTCATCCCTAACTCAGAGAGAGCAGCATAATAACGATTTAATGCACGCTGACCTTCAATCGTGTTCAAGGAACTGGCTTTTCTTGAAGAATAGCCAGCCAAATTAGTCGCTAAATAGCGAATATTTTGAACAGTCGCATCAGAATTCTCCTCTTGAGCAGCAGCCTTCTCTAGCTCTACCTGAAAATCTCGCAATAAGAAATATGCTCGCACGATGGCGTCCTCATCATCCGTTCCTAAATTAGTCGATTGATAAAAATTTGCATAAATGGTTCCAGCTCCGAGGCCACAGCCAAGCAATAAAGATAGAGCAAAAAAGAGCATCGCTCTTTTTCGTTTAAACCTAATTCTATCCCTTAGTCGTTGCCATCGTTTTCGTTTTATTCTATTTTTTGGAGGTCGTTTGGGTATTTTTTTCAATTTAAGGCTTTGTAAAATCACTTGGAATAAAAAGTAAAGTAAAATAATACTGCTAATTATCGTCGTCGCAACCCCACCAATAATCATCCACTCTAAGATTGTCATGTGTACTCCGCTCCTATAGTCACCTTATCTCGGTTTATTTTTAGTTTTCTTAGGGCGTTTCTTTTTAGTTACGACATTAATATTACGATGACTATTCTTTTTAATTTGCCTAATAACAAGAAAAATCACGATAACTGCCAATACGAAACTAACAACAATCATTGCAATTAATTTCCAATCAAGCCCTCGTTCCTGTGTAAGACCAACATCTCGTTCATTGTATTGGTTAGCATCCTCTACAGTGATTTCAAAATCCTCTGTAAACTCCCACGATTGATCGCCAACGTACACAAGCACATGAGCCGTATACATCCCTGCGGTCATAGAATCTCCTCCCATACTGATAGGATATTCAATAAAAGAGTACGGTGCCATCTGTAAAGAGGTGCTCCTAGATTCATACAGGACTTCACCACTACCCTGTTCAGAAATTTGTGCTTGTACAGTCATTCCAGTGACCATCTTCCCTTTAATATTTGAAAAATTAACAAAAATTGAATTTCTATAGTTTGCCTGCCCTGCATATGCGTTATTCCATGACATTTCAGGCAAAATCCCACTTACATCACCTTCCTGCAAAGCAATTGCAACGACATAAGCGTACCGATTTTTTACAACTGCTCCTTGGCCTGTAGTTCCTTTTGATTCATCTTCTGCTAAGATCATCTGCAAGCCACCTAAAATCAAACCTTCAAAAGTTGTCTCTGGCATTTGAACATTTAGTTCAACATCCTTAGTTTCTCCAGGAGCCAATTCAACAGAAGTGGGGCCTGTGACTAAATCAGTAAAACTAAAAGGCAAAGAAGCATCATTTTCAATTTCACTATTTGCATACTCAATAACGCCATTTCGATTCGTTTTTGCTCCATTCAATGCCATATTAACTGTAACTTTTTTTTCACCCGGATTGGATAATGTCACAATCAAAGTTTGCTGTTGGCTAGGTGCCATCATCAAATTAAAATAGCCACTATCTGCATTAATCTGATTTTCTGGCTCTTGAATTACATAAGTAAAACTCCCTCCTGAACTTTCAGAAGAGTCAGATGTTGCCAGTACTTCGTTAGACCAAATTAAGCTCGCTCCGAACAGAAATGAAATTGCCAATATCATTTTGAATAGAACCTTGCATGTGTCTTTAATCATCTCCAAAAAATCTCCTACTATAATATTTTATGTACAAAAATTGACGAAAGAAGTACAAGCTGATGAAAATGATTTCCATCAGCTTGTCAGAACTTCATTATCGTGTACCTTTAAATTTTGTTTATGCCAATTATGGATTCACGTTTGTATAGCCTGTAACAATACTCCAAGTAATTACCGCTTCATAATCACCCGTTAACATATTCGCAGCAGTTGTGTCTGGAATATTTAAAAATACAGAGTTTCCAGCAGTTGAAGTCGTAATACCTGCGTAATCTGTACTTTGACCATACTCAAGCATAAATTCGCCGCTACCTTCACCAGCATTGGCACTAGCAACATTTCTTGATACTCCGAATTCAAGATCAAAACTACCTAACATTGAGCTAGGGGCAGTTGCTTGCGTGTTACTCGGATTTGCAACAATTCCATTTGTGTAACTGATTGTAGAAGCTGTTAGTGTTTCTGTCGGCACTAATACACCATTACTATCAACTTGAGTAAATTGTTGAGTTAAATTGGCCGAGATAGTATATCCAGCACGGTTACCTCGAGCATCTTCAAATTGCACAAAATTTCCACGTTCAGTTTTTTTTGTTTCACCCGCAGGGTTTGTTGCATTTACAGCAATTGCTGCAGCCGCTTTTCTGATTCCCCTTTGGCCTGTTTTCACCTCTCCAAATTTAAGTGGAGAGACACGCTTAATTGCCAAATTTCCTGGATTAGGGTTAGGTGTAATTGGATCAACCGGGTCAATAATACCAGGGATTTCCGGATCGGGAATTGTTGGGTCTGTAGGGTCAATAGTTCCCCCTGTGATTTTTACAAATCCATCACCCGCATAAGATGGATCTGGTGTTGATGTAGCAGATGCTGCCGCCGGAAAAACTACCCCTGCCCCAATAGCTGCTACTAATGCCGCTGCACTTAACTTTCTAAGTTTCATTTTTTTTCCTCCTAAACATTTGTGTTTTTATACAAATGAGGTTTCCCTCAGTTTGCCAATATCAAAGTACTATTCGATTGGTCCGGCTGTTAATGTCCACGTTAAAGTCGTCGTATACTGAACCGGATAAATTTTTGTTGTGTCTGGAACAGACAATGAAATTGCAGAATTACTGTATGCTTGCTTATTAAAAGTAGAATCCATTACAGCATTACCAGTTGCATCAGTTAAAGCGGTCAATGTATTTTTTTGCTTAGAACCATTTTCTCCAGAAGCACCGAAGGCAATGGTCCATACTCCTGTTCCTTGACCAGCGGAAGCAGTAGCTACTGTATAAGCTGTCCTCATTTCGTTAATTGAAAGGGTTTCTCGGCTCACTGTCGGTAATCGTTCTAAATTATCTGCTGAGTTAGCCCATCCCTCATCAAAAGATAAAACAGCACCTTCCAGCTCTTTCTTATCCAAATCTTGAATAATTTTACTGTTAAACTGGCTATCTTGAGTAAGAGTCAGATTCCAACCATCTGCCGCTCTACGGCGATCTGTCACTTGGATATAATAACCTCTAGCAGAAGTCCCCTCATTGTGAAAAAGTTGTGCTAATGAAGAATAGCTTCGATTGGTTCCAGTAGTGCTGACAGAGCCAAAATTCAACTTAGACACAAAATCAATTCGAAGCTCTCCATCTGTCGATGGGCCAGGTCCAGGGTCTACCTCTTTTTCAGGGTTTTCTGGATCAACCGGATTAGTTACACCTGAATCTGTGACAGTGACACTACCTTGACCTGACCACTCGTTAGCATACGCAATATCGCTTCCAAAATAACAGCTAGTTCCTATTAGTATAAGGGTGACCTTTTTTAGAAATGATGTTATCTTCATGTATCCCCCTCCTTCTTTTTTCTTCTATATAGAAGAATCAAAAGAACAACCAATAATAGGACGCCTCCTAAAACACTAACATTGCGAATTGTTTCCCCTGTTTGCGGTAGCTTGCCTCCACCTTGAGTATTTGGTAATGTATCATTTGAACTTGAGCTAGTCGAACTAGAACTCGATGAGGTTGAGCTTGTTGAAGATGTTGTTGATTCCTCATAAAAAGTAATTTCTCCATCGTTTACGACTTGTCCACCAGCATTTGCTCCAACAAGCAAAGCACCACCAAAACTCCCGATTCCAATCACCCATAGTAAGAGGAGCACCTTTATTTTTTTTTTCATTTTTTCACTCCTCTATCCCTATGGGATTGCTTCAATTGACCAAGTAATCTCACCTGTAAAAGTACCTACATCGGTTATTTGAGTATTTGGTGGAGCATCATCAGCCAATCTGGCATTGGATGGATCTGCCAATAAAATGATTCCAGTCCGTTCAGTTGTAGTGGACCAAGTGTCAGAAAGAGCGAAAATCCCTGTCCCGGAGTCCTGTTGACGGAAAACTTCCTGAGCTTGTTCAGTTAAAACAACCTCATCAGTCGGATTATTACTAAGCCCTTTAACATATCGAACTGCATCACCTAGAATTGATCCTTCATCATTTTCCATTTCTTTTGTTAGTGTAGCTTTCACTACATAGCCATATTTGAGTCCTGCTCGAGTATCTGTAATGGTCAATCGATCACTGAGACTCGGATTCTCAACTCTCTGTGCACTTCCGTTATAAATCAAACTGCCAAAATTGATTTCTTTTGGATAAGAGCTGATAATCAATTGGCCTTTGACTTTATACTGAACCGTAACAGCCGCACTATTCAATTGAATGGCTGCTTCATTGTTTGGCGGTGTTATTGATTCATACCCAGCATTTTTGAGTTCTTGCACCTTTTCCTGAACGCCTGTATAAGCAGGATCTTTAAGATTAATCACATCTCCAATAAAAATGTCTGCTGGTATCGTTTGATTCTCACCAATCGTAATAGTATGCCCTGACATCACCTGATTCGTCTCATCCACAAACTCAACTGTCAGAATTGCTTTCGAGCCATAGTATAGATCAATGACCGTTCCATCTTTCACAGCAGTTCCAGATATATCGGTCAAAGAACCACTTATCAAATTCTTATTCACTTTAAAAAGTGCCAAATTTTGATTATTAAGCAAGTTACCTGATATTTCACTAATAATGGTTGAATAATCGTAGCCATCATCAGTATTCAAATAAAGAATAACTGGGTTGATACCATTGAAATTAGAATTAGCACTTTGGATAAAATCGTTATTTAGCGGCTGACCTTGATCATCTAAAAAGTTAAATGTTAAATCTGTTTTAATTGTCAATGAAGATCCGTTTGAAGTAGCTGGGTAACTGATCGTCCCTCTAATCCCATTCACCTTGTTGGTTGAATTAGTTGAAGCAACTCCTAGCGAGATATCCTTTTCTCCTTTAAGAAAAGTAGTCGGCTTAATTTTGTAAGTCAATGAAATCAAGTTGTTTCGAATGCTTCCTCCAAATAACTCTTTTAAGCTTGAATTATTTAAGTCATCATCAACTTTAAAATCAAGTGTATAACCCGAAGTACTTGTCCCTGTCCAAAGATCATCACTAAGTGTTTCAGACCCTTTAATCGTGTTTTTGTCATGCCCTTCGTAAACAATTAATTCTGTGCTACCAGCAACCAGTTCAAATCCAATTGGAATCGAATCTTTGATAGTATCCAAAACTGAAATCCCTGTTTGGGCAGATAAATCTATACTAATATCAATACTGTCATTTACTTTTGGATTGCTATCGCTAGCTGACTTCGCTAAGTTAATACCATCAGGAAAGACTGTAACATTCGTCTCTCCAGCATTAAATGCAGTAGAGTACGTACTCGATACTTCAACATCATTAATAAACTCCGTTGTATCTTGACCAACTTGAACTTGATAGGTATAACTAAATTTTTCTCCAACTTTAAAAGAGTTAACTGAATCAGTAAAAGTAAATTCTTCATTGGCCGTGCTTATCGTAGGTGTTGTGAAACCAGTATGGGTACTGCTGTACTTAAAACTACCATTAACATAATTTACAGTTGCCAAATCCTCTTTGATCTTCGTGTTCGTTAATGGGATTTTTTTCTTGTTAATATTTGAATTTTCGACCGTGACAGTGTATTCCAAGATTTCTCCTGGTTTCGCTACAGCAAATGTGTCAAATGAGCCACTCGTAGAAACATTGCGCACTTTGCGATCAACCACTATATCTGGTTCATTTGGCAGTTTAGTAATCATGACACCCGCTGGCGTTTGGCCAGTTCCGTTGGATCCAGTGAAGCCCCAATAGACTTCCCGATTCCCCAAACCAAATGCACCACCGCTATTAAACTCAGAGCCAAATGTTTTATCAATGTTTATATCAGACCAAGTCTGAGTGTTATACTCATACAGTGGATCACCTTCAAAGTTTGCATTATAAATTGGGCCCCAAGTGTAGCTTAAACTGCCTGTATCATCTGCTGTATACGTTCCAGAAGTGTTATTTGGCATCCAGCGAACGTTTAACTTTACCCATCTGCCAAACCAAGCATTTCCCTCAGTTCTTGTAGCAACTTGCACCGGACTCCTATGCATAAAGTCGGTAATTGTTTCGTTTATCGGCCGAGCAGTATTGCTACTACTCCAGCGGTTTCCTCTTGTAGCGGTTGTTGACATTGCTGCATGAGGCCACCCTAAATGTGTACTATCTATTGTCAATCCTCTGTTGGTCTGACCACTTGGAGCATAGGTACTATAATCCAGTCCGTACGAACCACTGTTATAGTTTGTATCCAATTCGACAGTTAAAGCATTATAAATCATGTTAACTGTCCCTCTGGCTGCGGGATATATCCCCATAGAGCCGATATTACCACTGCTAGTAAAACCACCCATGGCTTCAGTACCTTGTGGATCATTTTGTAAAACGAACGCCAAACCATCCCCAACCCCCGTTGAGGATGCACCCGTATTCGACAAGTAAACATAGGCTTCAAATTCGAAAGGCTGATTTAAATCTAGTTTTTGGTTATACCACAGTGCGGATTTCTGTCCGACTCGGGTACCATTATATAAAACAGCAACATTATCTCTAGTATTACTAATATAAGCAAAATTTGCTGCGGCCCCAGTACCCTGATAGGTACCTGGTAGATTAAAAGCATCTAGTACATTTACCCGACTGCCAACTGCATCTGGTGGTGTTACAGCCTGAGTAAAGGAATTCGGCTCAGTTCCTTTCGCTACATATGCCTTTGCGGACATAGCATTAGTAAGCATTAAACAAAGAAGAGCTGCCATCCCTAAAATATAAAATAATTTTTGCTGCCATTTTGTAAAGATTCTCATTTTATTCACTCTTCCCTCCCTAGTTTTGAATATCATTCTCCTTCCTTTGTAAAGTGAGCCCTTAAAATATCGTTGTCTTAGTTTGCCCAACAGCATCCCCCCTTCCAGCATCTTCCGTCTGTGTAAGTTCACAATCCTCATTTTGATGTGTTAAAAACTTTGAAAAAAGTCTTTCGAAAGAGCATATCCTTTCCTCCAATTTGTAATCAAATATGAGCTTTCTAAATTATTCTTTTCGATTTTTGTTCTTATTCGACTAATTATTTGTGACAATTGTGCTAGATTAGAAGCTTTGACCTCCCCCCATAGCTTGATAGATAAATCATCTCGAGTTATGAATGTCCCATTTAAAGAAGTTAAAATCTCAAAAATATCTTTTTCTTTTGCTGATAATGTAGATAAGAAAATGTCGAAATTTATAATCTTATTATTTTTTTCCAGATAAGCATCACTCGCAAAGTTATTGTCATAATTTGGATCTTTTTTTTCCGATAGTAATTCTCTTAAAATTTTGGTTGGACAATTCGCCCTGATTAAACCAGTTACTCCAACTCGTTTCCAACTTTCTGCATTTGGCTCTTCTTCATCAAAATCCTCTATTCGATAAAACTTAATTTTGTCGGAATTATCTTCTATAATAATTTTTGCTTCATCATCACAAATTGTTGAACTAATAAAGATTACTTCGAATAATGAAAAATATCTTGGCCCATATCCAAGTAAAATGCTCTCTAAAACATCTGTTGAGCAAAATACTTCATATCCTAAAGTCTTTAATTGCTGTTCTAATTGTGTTTCAGCCAATATATTCTTTGTGAGTATTAAAATTGACTTCAACCACATCTCCCCCTCCGTATTATTTAAGATTCACGAAACTATAATAAGAACCAAATTTTTATATTTTACAATTACAATTAAAAGTTATATTATAGTTGCTTGGACAGCTATGCTATTAATCCTTTGCATTAACATCTGTTATTTTTCTCAATTACCTTACAATTGAGAATTCAAAAATATTCGCCTTGATGAATCTGGCTTTCTTAATAACGACCATTTTTTTTGACGGCTTTTTTAATCAATTTGAAAAAGCTCATCGATTTTTGAGATTCCTTTGCGTCTTGTTTCCATTAGGGAACCAGCGTAGGTGTCTAATGTCATTTTTATTGAATGATGTCCTAAAATCTTACTTAAACTCGCAACGTCCATTCCCTGCTCTAAACATCTAGTAGCAAAGGTGTGTCGCAAAGAATGGAAATTAATATCTTGAAGTTTTGCCTCATTTAAACACTTTTTAAAACGATTGGTGATGGATCTCGGCTCAGTAAGGCCATTTTGTGAAGCTATCACATATTCCGATGTGGCAAAGCTTCTTTTATCCATAAGATAGTTTTTCAAATTTTTTGCAATAGGAATTTCTCGAATTGAGCTTTCTGATTTTGGACTTCCTATGATAAGTTTTGTTTTTGATTTTGTTGAATCAAGATTAAAAATTCTAGAGACCGTTCTTCTTATGTAAATTAGATCATCTTCAAAATCGATATCTGACCATCTTAGACCACTAATTTCGCCAATTCTCATACCAGAATACAAAGCAATTATGATTGGAGAATATTCCATTTTACTATGAGCGGTCTTTTCAAGTTTTTGCTGTTGTTTCGATGTTAAAGTCGGGACTTGGGTTTTCACTGTCTTAGGCAAAGGAATATCTTTGCATGGGCTTTCATGAAGATAACCTTGGCAAGCAGCATCCAATAAAGATTTTTTAACTAGATTAAAAATATTTCTAATCGTTCCTGCAGATAACTCTTTTTTTGTAATTCCACTAAAAAGGAGGTTATCATCTCGGCAGATAACTTTTTAAGGGGATAATTCCCTAATGATGGGCTAATATGTACTTCAATCAAACGAGTGTAAATTGATAAAGTTGTTTTTTTAACTCGAGTTATTTCAATATTATTAATCCAAAAAGATAACCAACTCGAATAGCTCTTGTAACTTTGTTTCAAATTGGGGCTAGCTTCTCTACTAATCTTTTCTGGTTCAGCTTTCTTTTCTATTAACTTTTTCTTTACGTCTTCATATTTTTTTCCATAAATTGAAGAATATCTTATCTTTCCAGAACTTGTTCTTGCGGAAATGTAACGTCCCTCCCAACGCCCATCTTTTCTCTTGTAGATGTTTTCTCCTTTTCTTACCATTGAAATCCTTCTTTCTATTGACGATGTTTTTGACGGCTATTTTATTAATTTAGTGCAAAAATCTTTATAAGTTGAGACTGATAAATAAAAATAGTTCAAATCCCATAATTATATTTGCATTTAAGGAAGTTTGTGCTATGATAATTATTGAAAACAGTTGTAATCAACTCGTCAAAAATTCTCAATTGTAAGGTAATTGAGAATTTAATTCTTAATATTCCACTAAAAATTTCTGATTGCCTTACTTCTTAAGTATATCGAGATTGGGCTTTTAAAGCGGTCCTTTCAAGTGCGATTTGAAGCCTTTCATTATCAAAACCAAATTTAAAACAAGCATAAAAGTTAGGACTGCTATCCTTACCTTTTATGCTTGTTTTGTTTAGAACAGTATTTATGATGAATAACCTTAACTAAAGCCAAGCTATCTCACTTGAAAATCTTCTCGAGTTATTATACTTTTTAGTCAAATAGGAGTGAAAAAAATGAAATATAACATCAATGTATTTGCCTTTGAAGATGAACTGTCTCATAAGAAAGCAATTTTTGAATCCATTTACAAATTTTCTAAAAATAGTCCCTACATTAATCTCGAAATTCAAGACAATGTTAATTACTTAAAACTTTATCACGATGATTCAAGCATAGCCTTCAAAGACAACGATATAGTTTTAATTGACATACATCTTAATACTAGTTTTACAGGAATAGAGTTGGCAAAAAAAATCAGAGAGAAAAATTCCAGACTTTTTATTCTATATTTAACCAGTGACGAAACATTGGTTTGGGATAGTATTAACACTCAAACTTATCCAACTGGCTACCTTGTAAAGGAAAGTGCTTCTCCCCCCGTATCTGACAACGTATTGTTTCCTTTTTTGAGAGATATCCAGAATATTATATTGAGAAGAATTGGAGACAAAAGCCTAGTTGAAATAAGAACGAGTAATCAAATAATACTCATAGATCCAATGAGAATTTATTATGTTGAAACCATTCCTGGCATTCCAAAAAAGACGGTGTTCGAAACGGTTGACAGTCAATTTACGGCGAATGAACGATTAAGTGATTTAAAACTGAAACTTGATTTTCCCTTTTTCTTTTTGAATCTTAAATCCTATATTATTAATACTTCTTTAATTGAATCCTTCAACAGAGTAGAAGAATCAATAACATTTAAAAATGGTAAAAAATTATTTTTAGGAAAAAAACAGATTACTAAAGTTAAAAATTCTATAAACTAAATCTTAAATCAGGAGGGATTCATTTTCTATGGCATATGCATCTATATTAAGATTAACGGTAATAATCCAACTCTTTATGTTGATTAGATGCGATTTTCAAAAAATTGTAAATAAAAGGCAAACTATTTTATTATGCCTATGCTTACTTTATGTCTTTTTGATCTCTTTTCTATCAATAGCCATTTGTCAGCTCTCTATCGTGTTATATACTTTGTTTAGATTTTGTATTATAAAACAGTCTTTTCAGTCCTGGCTTCCTTCAGCATTCTCTTTTCTTAGAAATAGCTTAACCCTTTCCATAACATGGTTATTAACTTATGATTTACCAAGATATTTTTTAGGAACAGAGTTCTATCAAAACAAGCTCATATTTTTAATTCTTGTAATTTCACAACTTATTTTGCTTACGCTCATTTCATTTTTAGCAAATTCTATTTATAAGCGGCTTAATCTAAGAAGGCTTTTTTCCGAAATCAAAAAAAAATATACTCATTTTGCGATTGGAAGTTTGCTAGTTTACGGAAGCTTATTTATGTTAAATCAATACTATCTATACACACTAGCGTATTCAGCTATTCTTTTGAGCTTTTTCCTATTGGTAGTTTGCTCTTTGTTTCTAGCCGCATTTATGGTAATCCTTGCGACCTTATATTCATCAGAACAACAAAAAAGCTACTTAAATACATCAATAGTATCAATTAATCAAAGCTATAATCAAATGCAAAATTTTAGACATGGCTACAAAAACATACTGATAAGCCTCTCCCATTATCTCGAAAAAGATGAACTGACCAACGCAAAATCTTACCTTCAAGAGATTATTCAGTATTCAAACAAAATTATTGATACAGATAATTATTCCCTTTTAACTAATCTAAATAATTATCCGTTGCAGGCTCTATTGATCTCTTTCATCAACAAGCTAGAGGAATCTCCATTTCAAATAGATTTTAACCTGAGTGTTGAAGAAGCTGACTATAAGATATTTTTCGAGCTGATTGATTTAGTAAGATGTCTATCTATTTTGCTAGATAACGCCTTCGAATCCATCGATCCAAGGGAAAAAAATTTGATCACTCTACAAATTTATCGAAAAGAAAAGAGAACTATTTTTGAACTCAAAAATACAGTTTTCGAAGATATTTCAGTCACCTCTACTCTAAAAAAAAATTTTTCGACAAAAAAAGGGCATTCTGGTAGAGGGTTATACTCATTGAATCAAATTATTTCCGATTACAGCAATATGGATTTTCAAATTGAAATTGTCGATAAAATGTTTTGTACAAAAATACTGTTAGAAACTGGCTACTAAGTATTTTTTGCTGACTTGATAATAATACAGTGATTACTGCTTTGGTCTCAACCATTCTCATTACACAGTGACATGGTATAAAAAATTACCACTAATAAAAAGAAGCTGCCTTTTTCAGGTAGCTTCTTTTTGGCGAGGTCTGTTAAGTGCATATTCTCTTATGCTTCACCCGAAAAAACTAATTTCTAATCTGCATACAACGATATAGCAACACATAGCTTCTTGAAAAAAGACATCCCCTTACCATCCACAGACTAAATTATTGTCAGCTAATGTCAGTTTTAAATAAAATTATCTTTAACTGATAGAGCGATCTATTTTTACTTCAAAAAATATTGTAATGCATAGATTACAATAAGATGAGCGGGATAAAAGTAATAAAATAGATTCTTCTCCCATTTTTTCCCTGATCCACCTTTTTTACCATTATATAAATAGATAAAAGGTAGGACCGAAAAAATCATAAACTCATTATCAAACGTTATCAAACTGTAAAATGTTCCAGGATAATCCTGCAAGTAAGTAAATACCATACTTGAGAATAGTAAGAGACTGAAGGCGATAATCCCAATAGAGATTCTCTTAAAGTTACCTCTAAAAAGGTAGAAGATGATTCCAATCACTATCTCATACGCTCCTCCTTCACTTATAAGTATTGGAATGAATAAGACAACTAGCACAAGAATATTACCAATTTTTGAGCCCGTAGAATGGAGTAGCCTGTCCAAAGCCCAGATAAAAGCAAAAAGTAACGCTAAAGTCATAAAGATGTTTTGACCTTGAAGGAGACTAAAGACATCAAAATCTCCGGTATATGGATTTTCAAAAGATGTTCCAATTAAAATATTTCTAATAATATTGATGAGGTGCATCAGTATTCCAGCTACAAAAAGTCGAATGAAATATTTCTTTTTATTCCTAGTATAAAAATAAGCTTCCACCATAAAAAAAACGAAAAGCGGTGCAACAAACCGGCCAAGTAAGGAAAACCATGCCGGAATTCCTAAGGCCGGCCCTAAATATGTAGTAACATGATCTACCACCATAAAGAAAAGAGCAATAATTTTTAATGAGAACCCTGATAACTTTTTCCCCATTTTAAAACCTTCTTTCATTTTGATTTTATAAAGAGTTAAACACAAAATTTGCAGAGATAACTCAATATTCTTAATGTAAACTATATAGCCAAATATTTTTTTGTATATAGGACTTTAGTAGGACTAGTTCGATATAGTTTATCCACACAATTATAAAAATATCGTAGTCAGTAGATTTTTTATAATACAACTAATTTGCTGTATGATGGCTCAATATTTAATAACTATTTCAAAAGAGAAACAATTTAAAAACTATTTAATCCGACCTTTTTTTGAAGGGCGGGATTCTTTTGTTTTAGGTCGAACAGGATTTTTTCTTTTACTTGGATACTTTTTCTTTTTCTTAAGTTGTCGCTTTTGTTGCTGTTTCTTTCTATTGTGCTTAATTAAGATGACTATCCCTCCGAAGAAAATCAAAGCAAAAAGAATTCCAATTATAACGTACAACATGATATTGTCTGTTTCTGTTGTGAACACTTGATTATTAACTTGCTGGGCTTGTTTGGTAGTAATATTAAAAATCTCATTAAAAACCCATTGGTTTCCTTGATTATCCTGAAGGGATAGCTCCAATAGATATTCTCCAGCCTGTAAAGGCTTTGTGGTACCAGTATCACCATTGAAAAAGAATACATCAAAAACAGATTCCGGGGCAACACTGCCATTAGTGATTTCCCTTGATAGCATCGGTGTATTAGAATTCTCTAGGTAAATATTACCCGTCATTGTGATATTTTTAATGGAAGTTGTAGTGGGATTTTCCAACTGTACCGTTATTGCTGCATTGTTTGTAACATTTTCAGGATTAATTCCTTTAAACACGATATCAGGAGTTACAGAATTATCGTTCTCAGACACTACTAAACCCAAAACATAATCATATTGACTGGATATTTGATTTTCGTTTTTATCTTCTTTGGAAAAATCTTTTTTTATATGTATACCAGCTAACTTAATACCATCAAATCCCTCTGATGGTACATTAATCTCGAAAGAAACCACACCAGCTTTTTGTGGTGGAATTTCTATCTCTTTAGGATATTGAATAAATTCTGAAATTGGCAGCTGATTTGGCGAGTTTTCAGGAATTTCTGAATTGCCATAATCAATTAACAGATTGCCATTTGTTTGTGCAGTATTCACTTCAACAAAATACTTTTGAGTTTCATCTGAAAAGTTATTCACTTGAACTTCAATGGTCTGTATTGAATTAGGTTCCATTCTCAAATCGAAATAAGAAAGCTCATTATTAACTTGATTTTCTGGTAAAATTGCTTTAATACTATAATCAACAGCGACTCCCCCAGTTGCAGCGACGGTTTGTACTGGGAGAAAAAACAAAACAAAAGCAATAATAAAAAAATGGGATTTCTTCAAATTACATCCTCCAAAAATAATTTTTCTAAATTTAAAAAAATAAGCTACGGCTAAAGTACTAAAGACTTCAGCCGTAGCTTTCGTTCAACCTACTTAAATAGCATTAATCGCTGTATAAGTGATGGTACCATTGTATGTTTTAGCTTCGATATTATTCGTAGCTAAAGTCAATTCTGGAGTCTCTAAGGTATAAGCTTTTGTTCCAACTGGAATTGTAGCTTCTTCGGTAATGACCGTTCCAGCAGCAGTTAGAACTTCAGTTGTCCCAATTTTTAAAGAACTACCAATTCCATCAAGTGTTGTCGCTTCTGCTTCAACTCTCCAAGCTGATGCCGCAATTGCTGCATCCCATTCTGCTGTAGCTGCAGCGATTTCATCATCAGTTGCTGTTTTCTCTACATCGGCTGCTACTTCGGCAATCTTGGCCTTTGCTGAAACAATACTCGCAGCACTAGGTCGAGCATCTTTGACAGTCATATCTTGATCATAAGTTCCTGTAAAAGTCGGATTCACACCAGCTAAGCTATCTAAGGTGTGTTCCCCAAAATCAATACTTGAAACCTCAACCAAATTGAAAGCTCCTGGGGAAAGTGGTAGGCCAGTTTCAGGATCAACTGCAAAATCTGTAATTCTTAATTGTGTTGTGCCATCCTGAGTACTTAAAGTTGTTTCATCAGCATGGACAGGGGTTGCCACCGCTAAGATTGCTAATCCAGCAATAAATGTAACGCCTAATTCTTTTTTCATGTTTGTTCCTCCGTGTATTTAAATATTTTTATCAAAAAAATGATAACAAGTTAAGTATCGGCATTGATTATTCGCCAATAGTATGTTGCTTGATATTTTCCAATCGCCGCATTTTCAGAAAAAGATAAGGTGATTTCTTCTTTTGGTATTCGATATTCAAGCCAGCCGCGACTATGTTCTGCTTGAGAAGTGAGAATCGTTTGATAGTCTTTTCCATTCTGATAAGAATAATTTTGAGCAATAAGACCATCTTTATTGTCTGTTTGAACTACTCCTGAACCTAACGAAAAATTTGCTAGTGGTAATGTATCAACTTGTTGATTTTCAAAATTACTGATTTTCAATTGTAAGCTCCAACTGCTAGATAATTGCCTCTGATCATAGATTTTAATTACTAAATCTTGAGCAGCTGTAAAATCTTGATTGCTTGCCCCTTGATTCTGTTTACCAAAGTCAAGATTATTGACTTCATAAATCCGTGGATTTTCCTCATCAAGTGGTAAAATTCTCAATGAGCTTTTACCTTCACTAGCGTGAGCAGTCAATGGGATAAAAAGAAGAATTAGAAAAATGATGCCATTTTTTGCTTTTTTCATTTATCACTACCTCGTTGATATTTTTTATGACCAATAAAAACGCAAAAACTTAAGGTAAATGCTCCTAAAAGTATTAGAGAATAATTTACTAGTTCATTGGTTTGAGGAAGTTTACCATGATTATCAAACAAATTATTTTTGTCATCAATTAATTCAATAGTTGCTTGGCTCTCAAAAGAATTCGAGGGATTTTCAGCTGCTGATACTTCGGCTATAGAAAATAAAATCATGACAAGGAGAAGGCCGCTGAAAACTAAATTTTTAAAATACTTCATAACTTCTCTCCTTCCCTACGGGGCATCCTGAATTGTCCAAGTGATAGTTCCACGATATTCGCCAGGTTTATCTTGATCACACAAGCTCAAGAGTAGTCCTTCGGAAGTTGAAAATTGATACTCTTGATTCATATCTAAAGCAACACTACTTAAATTTTCTATTATGTTATTTTGTTTGAATACAAATTGGTTTTCAGACAAACTATTATCATCAGAAGTAATTGCTGTAGCTTGAATTCTTATTTTGCTTGAGCTACTCTCCCTCACAGTATCTCTAGCCTTAACAGTCATCGATTGAATACGATTTTGTGGTGCTCTTTCAGACGGTAATTGCGTCAGACTATATTCCCACTGATAATCCGTTGAAATATTTTCAAATCCTTGATAACCCACAACTTGAAATCGAACCTCGTTAATTGCTGTTTCATTGTAAGCATCTGTCACTGTTACTTTTAAATGGTTTTCGCCACGAACCAACAGATTTTCTACTGCTAATAAATCAATTTTTGCTACTTGGCTCCAAGATATATCCACTCCCTTTGGGGTTGCTAGGATTTCTTCTTCAAACAGGTGTCCATTTAACTCTATCCGCATTTTCAATTCATCTGATACTGCATTATCGTCATGATAGCTCCAATTGAACTGCAATGTATCAATAAAATCAGTATAACTAGTTTTGCTTAAGTTAAGTAAATCAATCATTGGTGGAGAGTTACCTTCTTTTATCCAAAAATAATTTGATTCACTTTCAATTGTTTCAGTATCTGTTTCTGTCCCATAATGTCCAATTGCACTACTATAGAAGGAGCTCTTGGTTGTTTCTAAACCGCTCAGAGTAGGTAGACTGACTTTAACTACCAAATTCCCACCTTCTTTTGGGATTGTTTGATTAAGGTTGTTCAGCGTAATTACCCCACTATTATCAGCAGTTGCAATAGCTTCTGTTTCAGCTCCCTCCCCTAAAGAAAGTGTTACTTTAAAATTAGTTCCGTTACTTAAGTTAATCAAAGCAGGGTCAAATTTTCCTTGCAAACTAGATATTGTAAAGTCCCGATCAGATTGCTCTAAAGAAATCGTTGTTTCAATTATCAATTCATCGCCACTTATAACGTATTTTGAACTCAGTTCAGCATCTCTGGCAACTGTTATTTCATTATGCTTATTATCAAAGACTTCATTTGATATAGATACAATTTTGTCAACAGGCGTTTCACTAAAAATGAATCGGCTAGTTCCCTGTTTACTACCATTTGCTGAGGTGAATCCCCAGTATGCTTTGTTATCGTTGGTGTCTAGTTTTAGATTAGTTCGTAACGCTGTTTCTGGTATTAGGACTTGCCAAGTCTGCGTATCAGTCACTGGATTATACAGGTAATAATACAAACCAATACCTACTTCATACTTAAAATAAAACTCGTACCAAGTATCGCTTATAATTGCTGATAAAGATTGCGATCCTTGTGAAGTCTCTCCTCCATAAATATAATGTTTTAGCTTAGCGTATTCAGGAGCTAATATTCCTCCCCACTCAGTAAGTCCATTTACAAAGGGAACATAACTAGTAGAATTCCCTGGAAAAGTAAAAGCCATATGAGATTGATCATTATCCTTTAAACCTAAGTCGTAGTCAAAAATATTTGCTGCAAGAGCTTTATTGTTATACATATCAAACTCTACAGCAACTGAATTTTGAATTGCTTTCTCAACAGGGTTACGATAAGCTTGAAAAATGTTATCGCGGACACTCCTATTTGCCCCATACACACCCAGGTTTTGACCGTCTTCATTTGAAGTAGCTCTCGTAATTGCTCCAGTTTTTCTGGTGTCATTATGCAGCACAAATGCTAATCCATCGGTATTTGCTTTATCAAAATTAATAAATATTCTTCCAGCAAATTCCTTTGAAAAATCTACTCTATGTTCATCATTCGAAAAAATTGAAGCCCAATTCCTTTGTCCACTTAAGCGAATTTCGTCATAAGGTCGGTTATCATTCGTCCCATCTGTTGGATAATACTCGATAATAGCGTTTTGTGGTGATCCTGATCCGACTACGTTAGCTCCACCAAAAAAACCATCAAGTTTCTTTGCTCCATAAGGTATTTTTTCTAGACCTGCACCTGCCAAACCAATTCCTCTAGTTAAACCATTATTTTGTTCTTGATTGTTCAATGTTTCGTCAGAACTCATTGATTCATTTAGTTCTGATGTTGCTTGAACCTGTGATGAACTTTCGAAAGAAAAAAGTACCAAGCAACTAAATAAGCCGATAAAAAATTTCATTTTTCTGTTTGACAAACAATTAAACCTCCTTTCTAATAAGAAACAAACTCATTTTAATGAATTACCGTTTTTTCTAAATTAGCAAATTTCTCACACAGTTCTTTTGATAGAGCATAGCCTTTACGCCAGTTTGTTGTTATGCAATCTTCATCATCGGTTATCATTTGAAGTTTCCGTTTGATACGTGTAACTATTTGTGAAAGCTGAGCCAAATTTGATGCTGTAACATTTTTGTCCCACAAACTTCCTGCTAATTCTTCTCTTTTAAGGTAGTTCCCGTCTGATTGATATAAAATACTAAATACTTGACGTTCCTTTTTTGATAAACTTTTTATAAATCTTTGCGTATGCCGACGTTCCCAGTTAGCATCTATGTAACTAGAAACTTCTTTAGAATGTGCCTTTACTTCTTCCTTTGAAGCTAATTCTTCTCTTAAAGAGCTAAGAGACATTGATGTGTTCAAATATCCTGAAAGCGCCGATTCAAAATGAAACACTTCATTTTCAACAGATTCTTCATCTTTAACACGATAGAACCTAATGGTTGGCTGATCGATGTTTCCCAATAGGTGAGTGACCATCTGATTCGTGAGACTCTCTGAAAAAATTACAATCTCAAAAAAATTCTTCAAAATGAACTTTTCTTTATGTATTATCAAATCGATAGCTGAACTTGAGGCTAAAACTTCATAACCTAGAACTTCAATCTTCTTTTTTAACTCCGACTCAGCAAAAACACATTTTGTTAGAATCAAAACAGTTTTCATTTTTTCACTTCTTTCTTAATTAAAACTATAATTCTTACATTTATATATCGAATGATTAACAGAGAAAATTTTCTTTCTGACACTCAATTTTTTATGTTGATCAAAACGAATAAAGTACTTACAAAAACACCTAAAGATTTTATTCTATTTATCAAGGTGCAACACTCAAAATACTTATTAATGAAAACTAATATCCGTCACAACTGCTTTGTTAATAAAACAATACTATATTTTTTTTGTAGCTTCGTTCATTTGGAACCGTTTTCTGAGCATGTTGCGATCTTTTCGATTTTTTTTATTAAACATGTGCTAGTATGAATTATCAAAAATGTTAGGTTGTAAGATATATGCGTATATTTATATTAGATGATCAATTTATTGTCAGAAAAAAAATAAGCAAGATCATAATTGACCTTGCTTTACCATATGCTTCATTAAATGAGATAAACAATGAAAAAGAGTTTTACAATAGTTTGCATACTTTTGATATCCTCGATGACGATCTATTTTTCTTGGACATTGACTTAAACACATATTTTACTGGGATTGACTTAGCAGAAAAGATCCGTTTAAAAAATAAAAATTGCTTTATTGTTTTTATAACATCTTTTGATTCTAAAGGAATTGAAGTACTAAATCGAGACATTTTTTCTTTAGGTTATTTATTAAAAAATCAAGACAATTCTATTTTAAGTTCAACTATCCATAAAGTTATGAAAAAGGCGAATTTGATTTCACGAAAACGTCACAAAAGTGAGCGAATATTAATGTTTAATCAATTTGAAACTGATATCTTAATTCCAGAAAAAAATATCTATTATATTGCAACTGTTCCAGGCTTTAAACAGATGCTAACGGTTAAACACTGTAATGGTGAATGTATGGTTTATGGAAAATTAAGTACGGTTAAAAAAAAGCTTAACAACGAATTTTTTTTTAAAGGGATGAAATCATATATAATAAACATGGATTTATTAGAAAGAATTATTGTTAATGAAGGCAGTCTTCAATTTGCAAATGAAATCTTTTTGATAGTTGGAAAAACTGGAGCTCGCAAAGCGAAAAATTACTTAAAGGAGATTGGTCTGCGTGAAATTTGATTTACTTATTGCTGGCTACTCAATAAACTACTTATCTTTAATTTGGAGTATTTTTTTTAAAAGACTACTATCTCAGCGACAATGTCTTATTCTATCAGTTTTTTTGAGTCTAACTGCTTTTCTGGGAATTGTTACAACAGATCACTATTTATACTTGAATATCCTAATCTTTTTCTTCTTACAATACTTAATGATGCAACACTATACAAAAAATTGGTTATTACCTGCTATAGCGCTAATTTTAGAATATACATTAATCACATTTGTCTGGTTTTTTACCTACCATATTCCACGAAGAATCTATTTACTATTAAATTTAGCTTACAATCACAAGCTAGTCTTGATTACCTTAATCCAAATAGGCTTACTTATTTTATTTACTCATATTTTGAATCGATTGGACCTAAAGTATAATGTTTGGAATGCCTTAAACGATATTCATAAAAAGCATGTAAAATTAGGAACGGGCATCTTTATACTCTTTTTAGTCTTAATGCTGATTCATATAAATGTTGCCTTGAGAGGGAAGTTTACTACCTTACTTTTGATATTAGTATTAAATTTTGTTGTAACTACTCTGCTACTCTCTTTTTTGACCTTGTTCAAAAAAAATAACCAAAAAAAAAATTATGTTGATAATCTTATCCAATCCTTTGAAGAAGAGAAGGAAAATTTTCAGTTGGCACGTGAATATCGTCATGATTTACAGGGCATTTTGATTGCTTTTAATGAGTACTTTGAAAACGAAGACTTATTCGGAGCTAAAACATATTTGAAGGAAATAATGATTTCCTCAAAAGAACCCCTAAAAAGCTATCATTACAATCAAGTGAAAAAAATTCAAAATACTGCTATTCGAGGCTTGTTGATTGAATTTATTCGTCGTTGTGAAAATGAAAATGTAGAATTAACACTGCAATTTGAGAACTTAACAACACTACCTGCAATTTCACTGATAGATTTCATTAGAATTCTATCAATTATGATGAATAATGCCCTAGAAGCTGTCGAAAATGAATCTAATAAGGAAATTCAAATACTTTTTGAAAACAGAGAACAGCACCTGCTTATAAAAATCACAAATTATACTACAAAGAAAGTTGACATAGCAAGTGTATTGAAAAAAGGATACAGTACTAAAAATGAGCATGCTGGATTAGGATTATGGACTTTGAAAAAAATCTTAAAAAACTATCGAAATTCCAACTTTTTTTTATTCCAAGAAACTGATTACTTCATCGCAAAGATTATTTTGTCTTACTAACATACAATAAATTTAGGAATTCCACCTAGACTGTTTACCCTATTTATGATGGCCTCTAGGAGTGGTTATTCCTTCTATCCGATAATTGACAATTCAAAAAAAATTTTTCAGTCAGTATGTTTAACTTGTCATTGATTAGGTTGATTGCCGATTTGCAAAAAAAAAATAAAAGATTACTTTCCTTTCCACTGGCAATCGCAATTCTAGTGTCTCTGCACTAGGGGTATATCATAGTAAGAGCTCTACTACTTTTACGGTACAATTGGTATTAGAGTATTGATCTTATTGTTATAAATGAGTCGACTAACCCCTGAATTAGCTTACTCAAAAATCAACTGTTTTTTACAATATTTACGAAATAATTTGTATCATAAAAGAAATCGAAACAGTTTTCTTATAAGTCTTTGATACAAACTTGTAATCTCAGATGCTTATCTCTTAGACCACGTATAGAAATATCTTTTCACATCAAAAAAATCCAAAAATTAATCTTGCGACTAAAAATTAGGAAACTCTTGAAGAATTACTCTCCAAATTACTGTTGTATTCATTACAGGAATTTCGTACAGCATTGAACTTCGTCTTGTAGTTTGGAATGAAAAAAGGCTAAGAAGTTAAGCTTCTAACCCCACAGCCTTTTACTTGTTTATTAATTTGAATATTTACTTCTCCAACCCAACCAACTTCCGCTGTTTTAAATTCGCTTGGTCCGCAATATATTTCATCACTGTTTTGAATTCTTTAGCAGTGGCATTCTCTGAAAGGTCAGAAATGCTATCATTATATTTTTCAACAATCTTTTTCACTTGTTCTTTTTCAGTCATCTAGTTCATCCTCCAACTCTTCTTGAATATACTGCAGTGGTAAAACGAGAGCCACATTGTCAGCGGCATAATGGCTCTCAGAAACATTGTTCTGATAATCTTTGATAATAATATGCAACATAATCTCAGGATGTCTCAACTTAACCTTCTCAATATTTTCTCGGGATTTAAAGAAAGCATTGATAAAAATTTGCTTCGGAACATTCCGGCCTTCAGCGAGTTCTCGATCTTTCGTAAACTTCCAAGCAACTTTGGGGTCTTGGTACACATAGAAAATTGTAATGCTATAGCCTCTCTTTAAAGCTCTAGTAATATTTTTTTCAGCGCTTAATACCGCAAATGTGGCATCTAAAATAAAAGAATAGTTGTTTTCTAAAACATATTTCAGAGATTGCTCAACTAACCATGAAGCCGCTTTTTGAAAAAGACTAGAATTATTGCCATTATAGTCAGGAAATTGCGTTCTAAAGTAATCTGCATCAATCACCACATAATTAACATAATTTTCTTCTAAACCAGCCGCAACTTCGGTCTTGCCTGCTCCCGGACTGCCAGCCATGAAAATAGCATCTTTTTTATGTTTAGGTGATTTGCCATCAATAATTTTGCGAATAAAAAAATCCTTGTGTTCCTTCGCATAGTCCAAATAAATATCTTTATTCTCCAAAATTAAACCACCTTCTTTCACTGCATGTATGCTTATTATAAGGCATTTCAAAAGTAAAGTCAGTAACTTAAGTCGTGAGAGAACCCCCTACACAAACATGTGGATTATAAATCCTATCAAAGAGTCTCATTTTCTTGTCTGTAGCTGATAAGGATTCAGACTCCAGCAGCTTTTCAAATTCTCCAACAGAATCCCTTATTTCAAGTTCACCATTAGTCGCTGCAATATCCAACCGCATAAATCCATCCTCACGCTCCATGATGATGACATTCTGCCAGAATATTTCCATTGTCCTATACCAGTAGCTTTCCAAATTTTTAATTGTGTTCTCTTTCATCTCATACTCTTTTTTCTTAAAAATGAGCCACTTGACCTTTTTCTCAATCTCTAAATCCCAGATTTCACCGTAAATTGGCAGAGTATCGACGACTCCTTTTTCCCTGTAGGCTTTATCCCTAAAATTTTCGACTTTCTTTTTCGTTTCAAAAATGATATCGAGAAACCTTTTCGTTACTTTAAAATCTCCAAACAAGCTAAGCAGACGAACGGTCTCCTCTGTGAGGAACAGACGATTATATCCTTCGACGAATGAAAAGGGTAGTTTTTGCTCAGAGTGAACTTGCTGAACTCCCGTTGCATTAATGGTTGCTTTAATTGGTTGCTCTAATATCTTATTCTTTAAAAGATTCTTATTCGGGTTCGTGTCACGAGGGGGTACTCCCTCGTCGGGTGAGGGGCTCGTTTTACGAGGGGGTATTGATTGCTTACTGTCTGTATCCATAGCTACAAAAAATTTTACTTTAATAGTTCGATTATCATATTCGATAAAATCATACATAGTAGTGTAGTCTGTTTCCTCGATTAAGCCTTCAAGGTTGCGCTCGACCCACTTATCCCTGCCATCAGATGGAGTCAATCTTTCCCATAAATAGTCCACTTCATAGATATCAAATTGATTAATGAAAATTCGAGACGGTTTCCCTGGCACAGCTTCCTCTTCAATAAGTTGATTATCTAGCAACAATTTCTTTAAGGAACGGCAGCGAGTTTCTTTTACACCCAATTGGCTAGATAAACTGCCGTTAGTAAAATGAATATAGACCTCCCCTTTTTCATTATAGAGAGAATTCTTGTAGCTTAGATTTTCCCGATTATTCATCAACATATAGGCATACTTTGCCTCTAAGGGCAGTTCAAAGTATTTTGAGACTTCCCGCTGAAACTCATTAAAGAATGGTGTAAAGTTTTGTAATTCACCATCACGGACAGTTTTTCTAGCCATAATAAACACGCTCCTTCCATAAAAAAAGAGATAGGCGACGTCACCTATCTCAGAAAACTATTATTCCATTTTTAATTTATAGTTTAGTAATAAAAATGATTTTATTTATAGTGCCAATTATTTCTACTCGCAATTATTTTTGCATTCTTCTCCACGTCATATGCCTTTTCAGCATCTTTAAACAAGACTCCTTGTCCTGATTCAACAACAACATAAACACCTTGAATTTCTGCTATTGAAGCCAACATTATTTGAGACACGCCACATAATTTTTCGATTGATGTGCCAATTTTTTTCTGGATACGAACCTCAGAAAGTACCGTATCTAATTTTCTTATTAGCTCATCTTCACCGGAATAATGAGCCAACATTTTCTCCAATATTTTACCTTCAGAGGTTTTATCCAACCAAGCAAACTCCTTCACTTTGGCGATAAATTCCTCTGATACATAGTAATTCTTTTTTCGATTATTATTCATGTAAATTTTCCCCTTTCACAGAAAAATTTCTCGATGATAGAAAAGTAGTAATCGCTCCAGTAACTTGTTCAACAGTCCATTGTTGCATCTGATTATATTGACTAACGAGTAGCTGATATCTGATTTCAGTTTCAAATGAGTACTGTTCATGGGCAATCTGTTCAATCATATCCTGCATGAAATCCTGTCGACTTTCATAGCCTTTTTTCTTTGCTAAATTGGATAATTCTGCCAATGTTCCATCTTTTAATTTACGAACTTTTAATTCTTCCATAGCGATTTAATCTCCTATCATTTTTAAAATTTTAATTTTTATTTTGGTCTTGATTCTTCGTACTGTATTGTCATCCATTCCTTCTTTTTACGAGAGATATTATGTGCTAATTTGTTAATACTCTCGGTACAGTAAAGTGGCCAGATGAATCCAGAGCAAAGAAAAAAGCCGCCTAGTTTGGCGACTCATTGGTGTAACTATTTGTCTGAGGTATCTGCTTCAGTCTGTCGATACTCATCTTTGATTTTGAGTGTAATGCTGTTTATCTTTCAACTATACTAGTCGTTTTAGCTTACTTACTATATCTGTACTTGCTAGTTTAGCCATTGATAATGATCGTTTCTTTGAGCATTTTTTCTACAGTATGATTGCTGATTTTTTGCATTCGCTCTGCCGCTCCTGTTTTAGTGTAAGAGCATAAGGGAGATTGGGTCCAGACAAGCTGTCCCGCCTTGCAGCGCAAGGCATCCCCAAGGGCCCTGACTTAGCGTTTTCCCGCCCTATTTCCTACCTAAAATCATCCGGTTTTCGCTACAAGAGGGGTTGGTTTTCGACCCTATATTCTCTTACTCTTACTCCTAGATTTTTCGCTGAGAAAATTTTATAAAGATGAATAGTCAAGTACTTTTATATTCTTCTGCACTACGCAATAAGTTAGATGGTAGCTAACCTCTAAATACGTAAGATAATAAATTTTATCTGCGTCTAATTGTACTTTTTAATACATATTGGGCATTTTGACATACTCATAAGGATTGCTTTCTTTTCAGAATAGTCTTCTCCATCATAAACAAAAAGATTAATTCTTTTCAAATTAACAAGTAATTCAAATATATCTTCTAAAATTTCAATATCTGCAGCTAAACTGTGTCCCAAAATGGTTAATTCTTCCACCTCGCTATATGAAATTCCAATATCAATATATGAAGGAGAAAAATCATATTGCTCACCATAATTATTAGCTAGTTCAGAAATTTGTTTTAGTCTTTCGTTTTTTGCTACAAAGCTCAATTCTAGCGGTAGTTTTAGAGAATCAATACTCTTTATTACTCGATAACACATACTATCTCATATATTTATATCTAATAATATGCGATAATATATTTAAAATGATTATCAGGAGGAAATAATTCATGCGGATCAAAAAAATAGAATTTACCACTTCTATGAATAGTAAGGACTCTCTACCTTTCTTAACTAAATCTATTAATTTTTTTGAAACTAAAAATAAATTTGATAATAGAAATTATAATTTAAGCTTGTTGCTTGGAGAAAATGGAACAAGAAAAACAACAATTCTTAATTTAATTGCTGATTTATTCAACAACGACCATATTTTTAATAGTAAATATAAAAATGTTCCTTTTTCAATTTCCCTAAACAATCAAAATAAAGATGAAATCTTTTGTTCAAATAGTATATACGAAACTAACTTTGACTGTCACTATCTGACCACTTCACTCCTGAATAATGTCACGAACGAAATTACAAGCAACACAGAATTCATAGAGAATACATCTAGAAGTTTAGTAGAATTTTTACTAAAAAATAACTCTATTATGGACACATTAAAACTGGTTGATTATCCAATCCTTGAACTATTTATTGAAGATAATATTTATGTAGAATGTATAAGATATAATACAATACGAAATTCAATAAGAAATAATAGAACACAAGAAAAAATAAATAGTATCACTGATGAAACAATAACAAAATTGTGTCATACAGCTGACTCATTGGGCATAGATCACACTAAATCTGGAGATATTGTTGATGTTATTAATAGTATTATCCCTTCATTAAACTCAAGAATAAATAGATATTCAATTAATGTAAATAGATATGGAGTTCAAAAGAACTATAAAGCTCTCCCCTTTGATTTTTTTAAATACCATAACTCATTATTCCAGATTCTAGACTCTCTAGATATACCTGATATTTATTCTCTTAGTACAAGAAGACGTTTCGGAAATTTAAGATATGTTAGAGAAATTTGGTTTCCCTTACGTTTTGAAAAGATAATTTCTATTTCCCAGTTAAGTAGCGGGGAATTAAGTTTTTTATCTCATCTTTTAGAGTTAAATAAAGTACGAAAAAATAAAAATAGCATAATATTAATAGATGAACCTGAACTTCATTTACATCCTAGATGGATAAGGTTTTATACTTCTATTTTAGATACTTTTTTTAAAAATAGTAATTCACATGTTATTGTCGCTACCCATTCCCCTTTACTCGTCAATCAAGTTTTTGAAGAAAATTTAGTTCTTTTGAAGAAGAAAGACGGTATCTCTGAGCAAGTTTATGTAAATAAAAATCCCTTAGGTATGCGCATTGATGATTTATTAAATGAGGTATTTTATTTAAGTAATAATAATACAGCCCTAGAAGATTATAAACTACAATTAATAAAACAAATAAAAAATACAGAATCTCGTTTGGTTGCGATAGAAGAATATAATTCTCTTGAAGATTCATTATTAAAATTTGACATTTTTAAAGCATGTTATAAAGAAATTAAAGAAAGTAGAGGTTAATGATTTGGCACCAGATATTGAAAAACAACTTAATTCCTATGATGTATTTCTTCTAGATTTAACAAGATATATGAATCAAGTTAATGCTCAAATAAAAGATTTTAAATACATTGATTTAAAGACATCCTCTAAACTAAAAAAGACAGAAATAAATGCCATAAAAAGCAACTACAAACTAATGAGTATAAAACCTCCAAAAGATATCACTATTAAAAAATTTAAAAAAGATCTCCTTACATATACTCTGCCTGATAAAAAAAAATTTCCAGAATTTTCTAAGTTGTCTTGTAGAACAAACGGTATTTGGCTTGAAATTATTACTTTTATATTTAAGTGTGATTTACTTGATTTTTCCATCTTTTTTTCAGAAAATGAATATAAAAATATATTAAATACCAATAAAAATATTACTCATAATTATTTTAATAAAATATCAAGTCACATTAATAATGGTCACTCTGTAAATATTTTAAGAAATTTTTTTGATTACCTCTATGATTATACAATAGATTCATCTGTTTTTTTAGATACGTATAAACCATGTATAAATAAAACAACATTACGACGAGAAATAGCTGAAGAACAAAAATTTTGCCCTTGTTGCATGCTCTATGAAACATCCACTGGGAATAGTCAAATAGATCATTATATCCCTAGGAATTTAACACCATTCTTTTCGATTTATAGTAAAAATTTAATTATTTCATGTCCAGAATGTAATAGTAAACTAGTTAAAGGTGACACATTTTTATCTCCTATTTTACATCCAAACATAGACAACATTAAAGATAATATAAAGTATTGTTTAAATGATTCATCGAATATTGAAATATATCCTATACAGAATAAAGATAAAACAGTAAATTTCTGCACCCAATTCATGTTAGAGGATAGAATAAACGGAATAGAGCCATTTAGTGGAAAGAAAAAAAAATGTATTGATGATGAATTGGAAATTTTTAAAAAAATATACCTAGAACACAAAACAACTTTTGAAAAAGATTTTGATATTATTTATGATTACTATACTGAAAACAATTCAAAAGAAAAAGATTTTTTTTATAAAATTATTACTGACATAGCTTCTACTCTAACAGACAAAAACAGTGTATTTTACCAGACTATAACTCTTACATGAAATATATTTATCTATAAAAAAAGTAATTCTACATTTTAGTACAATAGAATTACTTTTTTATTTTAGATAAATTCAATATAATAATCTTCGTCTATAAATTCTCCGCATGTACTATAATTATAATCCCTTCCAATAGCTTCGTAATCAATATAATTAATTGAATTTTCAGGTATTATGATAAATCCTCCATCATATAAAGCATAACCTAATTTTTCTTCCACTGTGGAACCTTCATATAAATCATGAATAATAAATTCTTGACCGAAATTTTCTGATATAGCTTTTATTACTTCTCTTGGATAACCTAAGTATTTTTCAATTGATTCAAACTTTTCAATTAAAGACGGAACATATAGCATCATATTTTAAGGAAACTATATTGCCCCCTTTTGCTATTAGTTTTGCCTCTTGATAAGTAACATTCCCCTTGCGAATTATTTTGCTTGCATCTTTGGGATTATCATATCCTTCAACTTTTCCTTCACAAATGCGTTGCTCCATTATTTTCACTGCTTCATTGTATTGGTCTTTGGGAACTTCTAATTGCATTCCTCCATAACGGTATTGACCTCCATCTGATTTTTTAGCAAATGCCGCATTTACCGAGTTTCTGGCACTATTGCAATATTTAGTTTGAATAAAATCCAATCCAACAACTCTATCTGCACCGTTTTTTGCATTATTTTGTCCAACCTGTTCAACCTTAGAAAAAGGATGTTTGATACTATCTATAAGATTATTTGCGTATTCCGCCGCATGCCCATGTCCCATATTTGCACTTACAATAGAATTTATTTGTTTCTCATGTAAATGATCTCCTAATCCTGTATATATCGAACTGGCAGCACCAATTGATGCAGCAAAATCAAACTGTTCTGATGTATGTCCAAAAACTTTTATATCTTGGGATAGCTTTTTTCTGATATCTCCTGTCTTCAAATCATTGGTATATCCTGTATCAATTATACCCTGTATACCATCTGCTAATGCCTGAGCAAATAAGACATTATTTCCTAATTTAATCCTTTTAGATCTCCCATTGAAGTATAAAAATTTTAGTTCAGAGCTTTCTGAACTGATCTTTACTTTCCACAACCCCTCAAAAGGTAACATGATACTATTTGTTTTAAATTCCTTTGTATTCTCCTCTTTTTCTTCTAGTTGTTCATTGAAAAAGAGACCATCTTGAGTAAGTAAAAGACCATACTCTTGAAACTCAAGCTCTGTTTTGCTACGAACTGGAGAATAGCCAAAAAAGTCTAAATCTTCAGCCGCAGTTTTTTCATTAAACGAATCTACAGAATTTATAAACCACTTGGCTCTACCGTATGGTAAAGTCTCACCACTCAATGAAAAAGCATTCTCTCCGAGCTTTATCAGCAAATCTCTTATGACAGACTGATCATAATCGTGAGTACCTTCAATTCTTTTCTTCCAACTAAGATAGCTGATAAAATCAATTATGTGTTCTCTAAATAAAACAACTATAAATCCGATAAAAATAATCGTGAGTAGCAAAACTGACATATACCATTCTCCTTTTTAAAACCAACTATAAAATAACTCGTCTAATTAATACTTCTTTAGTCATGATATAGTCTGCTCTACATAGTCCCTTTTTCAATATTTAAAATGTTCGACATTAGTTAGAAATATGCTTGTCAACTATCAATCTATACACAAAATTGATTATGATCATGATTTTACCATAATCATTTTAAGTATGGGAATATGCATTTCATTTGAGAACTGATTAATTTTGAAAAAAGGAAAAAGGGAATAAATACATATATTATCCCCTTGAACATTGAAGCTTGTTATTTAATTTGCACAGATTCACACGACTCAGATTAGTTTCCATTGCACCACGATTGCACTTTATTTTTAATTCATATCGTTTTATTCGCTTTATATGCTTTGATAAACGTTGATTTTAAAGCATTTCGCTCCATATTCCCCACCAGAAAAATTGAGTGGGAATAGTAGCAGGAGAGCATCTCCCCTATATACCAAAGATCTCATCACCATTCCATCCCAACCCGACAATAATTATCTTCCAATGTTTATCAAAAAACCCCCAAGTAAAATCTAATAGATTTTACTTGGGGGTTTCAAATTTCTACGGTATCATTGAGTCTTTCTTAAAATAAGTTAAACTCGTCTTCTCTTTTTTTCTTCATAAAGTAAACACCGGCTAATAATGTCAGCCCTAATACTGTTGCCATCATGCTGCTTTCTTTTTCACCAGTTGCTGGTAAAGGTTTTTTGCCGCTAGTTACTGTTTTGGTGGTTGTGTTTGTTTTATTATCCACTGGGGTAGTAACCGTAGCATTTTCTTTCTCTTTAACAGTTAAGGTCATTGTTGTTTCAGCTGTCTGTTCATACGCAGTTCCCATACCAGAATAAGCCGTAAACTTAATTTGGTATTCTCCAGCTTCAACTAATGTGTTAGTTGCCGGATCATAAGGAATGCCGTCACCAATAATTTCAAATGAAATATACTCAGCATTGGTAGTTTCAGCCCAGCCAAGAACCATTTCTTCAGTGATAGTGTCCCCAATATACATTACTCTGTCTTCAGCTACAATTGTTGGAACTGGTAATTCTGCAACAGTCACGGTGATTGTTTTATTTGCTACGTTTCCAGCAGAGTTTGTGTAGGTGTAGATGACAGTATACGTACTACCCGGAACAGAAGTATCAATCGTTTCTCCGCCAACAACTGTATATTCAGTTACTGGTAAGTTATCGCCATCGACAACATCACTGGCAGTCGCCCAACCTAAAATAGTTTCGTCATCGACAACATCTCCAATGCCGACTACTTGGTCTGTAGCATTAATTGTTGCAACACGTTCAGCTACAGTCACGGTGATAGATTCAGTCGCAACTTCTCCAGCTGTGTTCGTTACAGTATATTCAACGGTATAAGCAGCACCCACTGTTGTAGTGTCAATCGAGCCCGCACGCATGACGCTAATCGGGGTAATCGTGTATGACTTAGTCAAATCTTCTGCTGAATCTACAGGATCTGAAATTGTAGCCCAGCTCCAGATTGTAGCATCATCAATCACTTGATCTTGATAAACTGTTTGGTCAGCGACAATGATGGTTGGTACTCTTTTTTCTACAGTAATATTAACTGTCTTAGACTCAATAACCCCAGCAGAATTTTTTGCACTGTAGGTTACTGGATAAACTCCTGCTGTTGTTGTATCTACATTACCTGTGTACGAAATTCCTGTATCAGTATTTCCATCATACGCTCCTAGTGTAACTGTTGAGCCATCTTTCCTAATTTCAGTTGCAGTAACGTTGGCCATTGGCTCAAAAGTTTGGCCTACATATAATGTTTGATCAGACGCTGTTAAATTCAAACCTTTTATCACATTAATCGTAACAACAGCTTCAGTTAAGGTTCCGTATTTTGTTGAATAAACTAATACAGTAACTTGATAACTTCCAGGCTCACCGGCATAAATTCCTCCAACAAAGTTCAGTACATAATCACTGCTTGGAGCGACATTTCCGTAAGGGTCTAATACAACAATGTTTTCGGTAATTTCTTGTTGATAATCCCCGCCCTGTGCGACTGTGACACTAAAAGGTGAGACACTTAGAAAACCAACATTTTCTGGCGCAACAAAAACTTCAACAGTTGCTGTAGTCGTTTTTCCTGCGGCGTTGGTAACTGAATAAACTACTTCATAAGGAGCATCGTCTTCGCCAGTCGGAACGCTAGTATCAACCGTATTCGAAACGACTTTGATTTGACTAGTAAGATCTGTCCCATCACCATCTATTGCGAATACACCCTCCAATGGATTAAATACACTCTTATACTCTAAAGTTTTTTGTGGTGCTACCTTAATCATTGGCGAATCAGCGTCCTCACCGGTCACTGGTGGGATTGGTAAAGCTGGTGCAGGTGTAGGAGTCTCCTCCGTTTCAGTTGGAACAACCACTTCCGCTGAAGCATCAGTTGAAGAATTGTTTTCAGCTGGTGTTACTGCAGATGGTGTGGTTTCTGCTACCTCTTCTTCAACTGAAGGAGTTGTTTCTTCAACAACTGGTGGCACTGTCTCTTCAGTAGAAGGTGTTGTTACTGTTGTGTCCGGTGTTGGTTCAGTTTGTGCTACTTCTGGTGTGGCTTGAGGTGTTTCAGCCGCCACGGCCGCCGAAGTTGTATCTGTCACTGGTGCTGTGGTTACTTCCTCCGGTTGTGCAACTTCTGCTGAATCGGCAAAAGCCACATGAGCATTTAAAAAAGTCGGCGCCAATAGTGTTACTAGAGTTAACCCAATCATCTTTTTACTTTTCATAAAAAATCCCCTATCCTTTTTTTGTTTTACCAATTATAACTTTAACATCTTTTCATTTTGATGGAAAGTAAATTTCAAAAATAAAAATCTTTTTGTGTTAAATAGATAATATTTTACTGAATCATTTAAAATATTGTATCTATGCGATTTATAGATAATCTTTTTTATGTTTATCCCAAAATATATTGTCGTTTTACTCGTAGCTGGTTTAACTCACGAACATATACTTCCCGTTTACCCCTACCTGTTATTAATAATTCCTAAATCATTTCATCATAGTCCCTTATTACCTATTTTGTTTTAAAAAGTTTTGCATCTGTCCTGTAAGGCTTTTATTGCCAACAGTAACATCCTTAAAAGCCCTACAGATTTATCCGCTTTGCTTTAACCATGCCTAATTTGAAATAGTCTGCCTCGTAACCTTAATGCTCGATTGAGTCTATTATGACTAAAATTTTTTCTGCTTCCGTATCAGAACTGGACTAATCCCCTAATTATTCTCATTTAAGAATATGTGCCTCTCTTCCCTAAATTTCAATGCTATACTGAAATCAAACCAACTCAGACAAACCCTTAGGAGGTCAAATTTGAAAAAGCCAATTTCACTGTTGCTCTTAGCGAGTTTAGTTCTAACAGGTTGCAAAAACACATCAGAACCAACAGAAAGTAATGCTTCGACTCACCAAAGTAATTACAATTTGACTACCAATTCGAGTGAAACGGCACCACAGCTCAGTCTTGTTTTCGAAAAAAGTTCGACAAATATGTTTGCAGGTAGTATTTTCATCTCAAATAGTTCAGAGGAAAATATCGACATCATTTTATCTGATACAGAAGAATTATACTTACAAGAGCAACAATGGCAACCCATTTTTATGGGCAAAAGTGCCATCTACTTACTAACCACAATTCAGCCAGGTGAAAGCTATCAAAATAATTTTGACTTTTCAGAAGCTGGCACCAGCCAAGCCTTCACCCCTGAAACGCAGTTCAAAATGATTTTTCATTTTAAAAGCCCTAGTAACCAGAAGGGCTTCCAAAAAGAAATTGAGTTTCAATTAAAGTAAAGTTAGCTATTCTCATGGTGTATCCCCATGAAAAGCTTTGGTTTGGACCATAGTTTTCTGTCCAAATCAAAGCTATCTCCTCATCAGCTTCTCTCACAGCAACCTTGAATAAAGGCTCTCCGATAAAATTTAACTAGTATGACTTCAGAAACCGTATTGTATTAATAAATTTTTCCCCAATCATGTATATTCTAACTTCGTTCTAATAATCAATTTTTTGCAATATTTTATCATCTGCGATTTCAATTATTTGAAAATCTTAGAGAATGAATCAGTCCTCTCCCCCAAAAAACATTCCTACAATTTTTCTTATTTAATCAAAAAAATAAGCATAAAATCTGAAATTTCACCATTCATCTCCTGCTTTATTACAAATAAATTCCCTTTAAAACCACCAATCCCCGTCTTCGAGAACAATTATTCGTTTTTTTCTTAGAATCGTAGTAAGATGGGCTCAAGTTATTTAAAGATGCGTTGAAAATAAAGGAGGTCACACAGATGAAAAAAATTGGTTTCTTAAGTTTTGGTCATTGGATGGAGCAAGGTTCTTTGGTTAAGACGGCAAGCGATGCTTATTTGCAATCAATTGAACTGGCAGTTGAAGCCGAAAAAATCGGCATTGACGGTGCTTGGTATCGGGTCCATCATTTTGCACCGCAAATTGGTTCGCCGTTTCCATTGCTTTCTGCGATTGGCGCTAAAACTAGTAAGATTGAAATTGGCACCGGCTTGATTGACATGCGCTACGAAAATCCTTATTACATGGCAGAAAATGCCGGCTTAACGGATGTTATTACTCAAGGTCGCGTGGAGTTGGGCGTTGGCCGCGGTTCACCTGAACAAGTTTTAGATGGTTGGCAATATTTCGGTTATGATTATTCTGAGGAAGAAATCAAAGAAATCGCTCGGCAAAGAACTTTAGAATTTTTAGACTTAATTGAAGGCAAGCCTTTCGCTGAGCCTAATCCTATGCCGATGTTTCCTCAAGCTCCTGGAAAACTGCGGATTGAACCTTATTCAGAAGGCCTGCGTCAACGGATTTGGTGGGGCGCTGGTTCGACAGAAACTGCCATCTGGGCGGCGCAACAAGGGATGAATTTGCAATCTTCAACCTTAGTGAACAATGAAACTAATGAGCCCTTCCATATTCAACAAGCCAAACAGTTGCGAGCTTATAAAGAAGCGTGGAAAAAAGCTGGTCATAATTTTGAACCTAGAACTTTAGTAACCCGTTCAATTCAGCCAATTACAACTGACTTGGATTTGCGCTTGTTTGGTCAAGAGGATGATTCTCAGTATGATCAAGTCGGCTTTTTAGCTTATCATCGCAATCCAACTATTTTTGGGCGTACCTTTGCTGGTGAACCAGACAAATTGGTGAAGGAATTAGCTGAAGATGAAGCGATTAAAGAAGCAGATACCGTGCTGATTACCATTCCCAATACTTTAGGTGTCGAATACAACATGCATTTACTTGAAACCATCGTAAAAGATGTGGCACCGGGCTTAGGCTGGCGTTAAAAAATTCATATAATAACAAACAAAAACCCAAGCAGCTCGCTTTAATGAGCAGCTTGGGTTCTTTTTGAAGAATTTTCATTTTCCGCTTTTAGCACAGCTAATTTTCCCATCAAGTCCTTTATCACCTCGGAGTTACGTTGAGCTTTATCTAATGAGAGCAATAAAGTATCGCAAACTGAATGGATGTATTCTTGCTCACTCAACTGGTTCAATGTCTGGGTAATTTCCTGAGAGTTCATCTCACCATTGTCTTTGAGAGCCTGCATAAGACGTAAAATCCCACTAAGGGAATAATTGGCATTTCGCAGTGTGCGAATTATTTTAAGTTGCTTCATCACCGCCGCATTATAGCTCCGATAGCCGTTCTCTTGACGAGGGACTTCTACAAGACCATTCAGCTCCCAGTTTCGCAGAGTATCAATGGTTATTTCTAAATAATCCGCCGCTTGCTTTCTTGAAAAGGTTACTTGTTTTTCTTGAGTTTGCTCCTGTAAATTATCGGAGATCAAATTAATGGCTTCTTGCGCCTTGATTTTTTCATTCCTCAACAAAACCAGATACTCAGCAAGCTTTTTTTCCGCGTCGACAAAATCATACTCCGCTAACTTTTGGATAACTTCCGTTACTTTTCTGCGTAAATTGCCATGGATAATTTCCACGCTGTATCCAATACGAATCAGCCGAATCAAGGTCAAATGATATTCTGTATAAACTCGATAACCATTTGCTTGACGCTTAGGTGGTGGCAACAGTTGCCATTCCTCATATTTTCTGACCGTGTTCGGATGCAAATCAACAGCTTGGGCTATCTGCATTGTTGTATAGGTGCTCATTTTCTAACCCTCCACTTAACCACCAGACTTCTCTTCTCATGATACCATAACCTTTGGAGGGATGAAGATGACACTTTCAACTGAAAAAAAATATTTAAAAACCGTTGTGCAAACCATCGAAAAGAAAATCGGGAATTTAGAATTATCCCTGCTGCAAAATGAGTCTGATTACCGTAGTATTAAAAAATATACGGTAGATTATAGTCATGAACTCGATAAATATGAAGTTTATCATCAGCAACAAAATCTAAAATTACTGGATTCCCGCAGCATTCTAGAGACGAAACAAACAGAAAAGCTTCATTACCAAAAACAAACGCCCTATTTTGCCAAAGTTGTGTTTCGTTTTTCAGATGAAGCCGAAGCTGACAATTTTTACATTGGTCGTTACGGTCTTTCAGATGATTTTGATCAGCAATACATCTATGATTGGCGGGCACCTATTTCCGCATTATATTATGATTTTGGAACAGGAGACAGCCACTACCAAGTCAATGGCATCAGCTTTACAGGTGAAAATTTAGAAAAAATCCAATTTGATATACAAGCCGGCCAACTGCTAAAAATGTATCCTGTGGAAGATGGCCTCAGCGATCTTTTTCTAAACGAGACCCTCAACAAAGCTAGCAACCACCAAATGAAAACAATTGTTCAGACGATTCAAAAAGAACAAAACCAGATTATTCGCCAAGCTCCTACCACTGACATCATCATCCAAGGAGTGGCCGGTTCTGGAAAAACGGCCATTGCCCTGCATCGCTTGGCCTATCTACTTTATCAAGAGAGGGAAAATCTAAAATCAGAAAATGTTCTGATTTTATCACCCAATAAAGTGTTTGCTAATTATATTGCCAGCGTCTTACCTGAGCTTGGCGAACACGATTTGCGCCAGCTCTCCTTTGAGGAGCTAGCACTAAAAAACTACAATCTGACTGTCCATCAGTCATTACAACAAGAGCTTAGTCAGGTTCTAAATGACCCAGATAGCTCAGAAAGTCAGGTCTATCGTTATAAGCAGTCTGAAAAATTTGCCCTAAGCCTAGAAATTTTTTTGGATAATCAGCGCTCAAAATTGTGGGAAACACCCCTGATTACCTCTGAATTGACAGCTTCAATTGTCGAATTGCAGAATATATTCTCAGAAGATGTGCCCCTCTTGCAGCTCATTCAAAAAGCCAGCGTTCTATTAACCAAAGGCTTTACTGGTAAAAAAAGGCTTCAGCAGCAACAGATTATCCAAAAAGAATTCACTAAACGATTAGCCTATTCAGATTCATTAGCAACCTATCAAAAGTTTCTAGCTACGCTGGATAAGAACTTTCACCTCAAGACTAAAATTGTGAAGAGCAGCGACTTATACCCGCTACTCTTCATCGAACATTACTTTACTGGACTAACAGTGGACAAATCAGTTAAATATCTAGTCGTTGATGAAATGCAAGATTATTCGCTGCTACAGTTTAAAATTCTCCAACGATTATTTACTGCCCGCAAAATTTATTGTGGTGACATTCAGCAAACTTTAATTTCTAAAGAAGAAGATTTTTTACAACAATTAGCTGGCCTCTTAGACCAGCCTAAGCTTTTCTTTTTAAAGAAAAGCTATCGCTCGACTTTTGAAATCGTTCAATTTGCCCAAAATTTTCTCCCGCCAAACACTCTTGAACCTCTTGATCGTCACGGAAAACCTGTTTCTCGCCTGCAAAGCTCACAGCCACTTCATCTGCAAATTAAAGAGCAGCTGCGACACTTTGAAAAAGGGCCCTGGCAAACTTGTGGCATTATTTGCCAAAATGCCAATCAAGTCCAAGAGCTAGCCACACAAATAGCTGATGATACTGTTCAGATTGTTACCGAGGATTCTAGTGCAATCACACAACCAATCGTATTAACTAGTCAACAGTTTGCTAAAGGTTTAGAATTTGACATGGTTATCTTACCCATGACTCAAGCCAATAATAGCGATTCGCATTTTCTCTATATTGCCGCAACACGGGCTTTACACGAATTAGTGTTACTGGAGGAAAGAAAATAAGGGGTCTGCTACTGTTTGTGTACTATTGAAATTTCGCCGTCAGATAGATATTGCATGAGATAAATCAACACAGCCTCGCCACTACCTATAACTCATCCAAAAGATAGCGGCGGGCTTGTTGATAACGCTCAACACGTACAAAATCTTGCGTGGTGAAGTCTTTTGTGTGGGCCGCTTCGATGCGCAAATCAATGCTAGCTAGCGTAATAACCATCGCCAAGTTATTTTTTTTAATCCGCTCTAAATACTCAAAGAGCGTCTCCTCTTCTCTTCTAGTTAAAACTACGACGGCATCAATGACTTTTTGTGGAATAGCAGAAGCCTTCAAGTCAGCTATTGTCAAAGATGTATATTCCAAAACATCATGCAGGTAGGCTACCGCTTTTTCATTCGGCTTGCTGCATAAGGTCGCCACCGCCTTCGTATGGATAAAATACGGATACCCTTGATTGTCCACCTGATTGTGGTAGGCTTCTTTGGCAATTCTTTCTGCGACTTCAACAAAGTCCACTTAAAACTCCTCCTTCATAAATTTAGCTATTTGAAAAATCAAACTAGATATTTATAAACACTTTCATTAGGACATTAATAAAGTTCTGGATGCTCCCACTGACAATCAATTCTACAGTTCTTTTGAAGAAAATAACCTGCTAGCATTTCTAAAAAAGACTAGTAAAATTATCAGTATATGTAACTTACTTAATTAAAAACTAGGAGGTTTCAGAATTGAAAAAAACATTTTACTTAATGCGCCACGCTCAGACGCTTTTTAATGTACGGAAAAAAATCCAAGGGTGGTGTGATGCACCTTTAACTGAACTGGGACGGGAACAAGCGGCCCTAGCTGGTGAATATATCAAAAAAGCTAACTTGACGTTTGATAAATTATACAGCTCTACATCTGAGAGAGCCTGTGACACACTGGAAATTATCAGCAATCAGCCTTATACACGCCTCAAAGGTCTAAAAGAATGGAACTTTGGACTTTTTGAAGGCGAAAGTGAAGACTTAAATCCGCCATTACCCTATCGTGATTTTTTTGCAAACTATGGCGGTGAAGAGGAAAAAGAATTCCAGCAGCGAACTATCCAAACCTGCGAGCAACTAATGAGTGATCCTGAGGTCACGACAGTTTTAGCCATGAGTCATGGTGCTTTTTGCGGTCAGTTCAGGAAATACTGGGACGACCACAGTATTCCCGAACTGCGCAGAGACGCGGACATTCCCATCAATAAAAAAAGGATTGGCAACTGTGCCATCTTCAAATATGACTATGAGGATGGAATTTTTTCTTTAAGCGCCATTATCAACGACGAAGCCCAAACTATATTCCTAAATCAATAGAATGAGCTCTCCTCTACAACCGACACTTACTTAATTGACTTCGGTGACAAAAGTCCAGTTTAGCGTGGCTGTGTAATTGTCATGCGTACTGGCCCCGAAGGTGTGAATCAATATGCTTTACTGCTAAAAAATTTATCTTAATATGCATATGCTTTCTCAAACAAAATAATTAACCTTTATTATTATATAACATGTTTTTCAATAGAATAATTTCATCTGATTAATATATAATCCACTTGTAGCATACATTATTTATAATAAAAATCAAGTTTCTCATTACTTGTACAACAATTACAAAAACTTCCAAATTTATTATTTTTTTGCCAATTACTTCCCAGCAAAATAATTAAATAACTAAATACATTAAATGATAGCCGTAAATAGTAACGGTCATTGAAATCAAGACCGGCAAGATTATAAACACTATTGAAAATAGTCAAGAAAACTTGTTATCCCGACTCACAAAAAATCTTTAATTATTCTTTATATTCCTGTGATTTTTTATTACAACGGACGGTTAATGTTCATATAATCAGCTTTAAGCGAAATCTCAATTTTTTTAAGCTGATGCGGAATTTATCTTACGTTAGCAAATCAGCTCCCAAATCCATTTTTATGAATCTGACTATATTGCTACATCGACACAACCCAACAAAATAAAAAAAGACAGTTAAAACTTGAGAAGTGCTTTCATGATTTAATCTCTTTTTTTCAAGAGCGTTCTTCTTTTCTCGATTTTTTGTTCTATTAATTTAAAGAGAGCGTGACATCTACCTAAATAGCAATAAAATATTTTTCTCTCCATTAAGACCTATATAAAACTATTTTTTGAATTCTATCTCACCTATCCCCAAAAATAATATCGTTATCACCATGAAAATTTCAGTTTTCATGGTTTCATTTATGCTAAAATATTACTGGGAGGACGAAGAATGAAAAAAATTGATGGTTTTACTCTGAAAATAATTGCAATTATTGCTATGTTAATTAATCACATCGGCGGTGGCTTTGCCCCGTGGATTATTCCCCAGTCTGTGGGCATGTATGAGGCAACACTCTGGATTGGCCGCTTGACCTTTCCCATCATGGCCTTTATGGTTGCAGAAGGATTCCATTACACCCGTAACAAGTGGAAATATCTCGGTAGGATGGCGCTATTCTGGGGAATTTCTATTTATCCCTTTTACCTGCTATTCCACTCCACCTCAAGGGAGTTTCAGCTTGTCGACTTAGTTAACAATATCTTTTTCACCTTGATGATTGGACTTTTGCTGATAATCATCTGCGATATGGTCCAGCTGATTTGGCTAGAGATTCCTTTAGCCTTCGTGTTTGCCCTGTTGACTTATTTTTCTGATTGGGGCTTTATGGGGGTTCTGACTATCTACGGCTTTTATCGGATTAAAAATGACCTGCTGCGAAAAACGGTGCCAATCATTTATACATGCGCTATTTTCTTTTATCAGATGTACACTGAGCTGTATTTGGTCAATCCCCTCGGCTATCCGATGGGCATCATCATGACTGCATGGGGCGGTCTATTAGTTATCCCACTACTGCTGATGTACAATGGCAAACGCGGTTATTCTCCTGCTTGGATGAAATGGGGCTTTTACTTGTTTTATCCGGTACATTTAATTGTGTTGGTAGTTATCCGCAATATCTTTTTCTTGTAAACAATTGCATTTCTGAAAAGTTACGACACTGACAGTTGCTAGGTCAGTGTCTTAAAAAAGCCTAGCGTCCCCGCGCTAGGCTTTCATATCGTCATTCATTTTTTTACTCTTGTCCCTGTTCCTGCTCAGTAATTTGGCTATCAATCGCCGCCTGATCCACCTGATAATAGCTATAGGCCACTTCTTCTAGCGCTTTAATCTTCTCAATATCGCTTTCATAGGTGGCAACTAGTTCTGGATTGCCATAAAACTCATTGATTTCCCGGCTGGCATTCATCCCCAGTTCCCCAACTGCCGCGTAATATTTATTTAAAACGGTTTGGCCTTCTACAGTGTTGGCCGTACTAGCCAATTTACTGCCATAAGTGGCTAAACTAGTCGTCAGGTAACGAATATTGCGTGAGACTGCATCTTGTTCCGCTGACTCACTACCAGACGCTTGAATTTGCGTTTCAAAATCTCGTAACAGCAGATAAGATTGAACAACCAATTCAGAATCTGTTTCTGATAAATTGGTGGATTGATAGTGGGTGGCGTAAGCTGTACCGCCACCAGTAACTCCTGCCAGTATGACGAAAATAATCATAAACTTCAAAGCTGATTTACGGCCAGTGGTCAGCTCTTTGCGCATCTGCATTAGACGACGACGCTTCTTCTTATTCTTCGGCTTTTTTTTCGGTAGGCTGCGTAATTTTTTGGCTCGCAGGATAAATTGAACCAAATTAAAGACCGCTAATATGCCTAAAATAATGGTGACGGCGATGCCTATAAGTATTCCCCATTCTAATAATGTCATCGGCTATCCCCCATCTATTTTACTCATCGCGCTTTTTCTTTTTGCGTTTTGCAGCTTTTTCTTCATCTGCTTGTTTCTTTTTATTTTTCTTAATTTGTCTAATCACTAAGAAAATCAGGCCTAAGAGTACTACCACGCCAGCAACGATTGCGGCAATTAAACGCCAATCGAGACCACAATCTTGGACTAAGCCGACGTCAAGAGCATTGTATTCCTCCGATTCTGCTTCAGTTATCTCGAAGTCCTCAGTGAACTCCCAGGTCTGACCACCCGCATAGGCAGTCACATGGGCGGTATACATTCCAGGCTCCATGCGGTCACCATTCATACTGACAGGATAATTGATATAGCTGTTCGGCGCCATACTCATTGCAGTGCTGCGAGACTCCCCTCACTACCAGATTGAGTGATTTGAGCATCTAGAGTCAAGCCCGCAACATATGTCGCAATAACGTTTGATATGCTAATATAGATAGTATTTCGATAATTCTGAGTAGCTGCAAAAGCTGATCTAAATTGCAAATCAGGTTGCAACTCCACATCACTTTCTCTCAACAAAAAAGATATAGCATAAGCATACGCATTCTCTACCCGACTACCACCGCCTGTATCAGAACTACTTTCTGAAGAATCGACTCGCGGAGTCAGAGTTAAACCACCAGCAATAACACCTTCATAAGCTGCTTCCGGCATTTGAATCAATACTTCCAATTGCGTCTCACCGCCACCTGGTATTTCGATTGATTCGGGACCCGTGACAATATCCACAAAATCATTAACTAGAGAAGCATCGTTTTCAATATTGTATTCACCGTATTCAATTCCTCCGCTACGATTAGTTTTAGCAGAGTTATAGGACAAGTCCAACGTAATCGAATCGGAATTACCGTTAGTAATATTAATTGAAACTTTTTGCTGCTGACTAGGTGTCATCATTAAATCAAAATAACTAATTCCGGTATTGATTTGATTATCAGGAAATACTGGTTCAATAGTAAACCCATTTGAACTAGTGTCAGTGGTTGTTGCTTGCACGCTCTTTGCATTCCCAAAAGAAAAAAATAAGCTTAATAGAAAAAATAACCCTAATACTTTACAAAATTTGTTTTTTTTGCACATCATCATATTATTTACCCGCCATTTTATTATTCTAATATTATTTTATCAATCAAATAGCTATAATTCAATCATTTATGCACTTAATTTTCATTATAAATAGAGAAACTGATGGAGAGGCCCCATCAGTTTCATAAATATTAAAATAGTTGCTTTTAATTAAGGTGCTGTTGGATTATAAGTGTAGTTCATAGTCCAAGTAATTTCAGCTACATAATCACCGATTGCCATATTTGCAGAGGTAGCTGCTGGAATATTTAAGTTAACTGAGCTTCCTGCAGTTCCTGAAGTAGAGCCAGAATAAGTATCACTTTGTCCAAATTCTAATGTGAATTTACCTCCGCCTTGACCTTCAGCTGCAGTCACAACTGTTTGAGCATCTGCTAGTGTCGGATCAGCAGTAACTTGGCTACCATCATTGTACAATGTGAAAGTTGATGTAGGAACCAAACCACCTGTGGTATTAGTAGGATCATCTGCATCAGGACGAGTAGCAATTAATGGATTGGTATAAGTTAATGATGAACCGGTTAATACTGCGCCAGGGTTTGTAGCACCTGTACCTTGAGTAAACTGTGTAGTTAATTTAGCAGTAATATTATAGCCTAAGTTTTCACCAGTCAAGTCTCCCCAAGTTACAAGATTACCCCGAGTAACTTCAGTTGTTGTTGTTTGCCAAATGTATTCGTCGCCGGTAGTAGGATCAGCTGGGTCATAGTCTGGATTTACAACCCATTCAGTTGTATAACCAGTGAATGCAGCTGCTGGAACTTTTTGAGCCGCACCGGAAACTGAAATGGTACCAAATTTAAGCTTCGAAACATACTCCATACCAATACTTCCAGGATCATCTGTTGGAGTTTCAATATCAGGATTATTTGGATCGATACTTTTATCTGGATCTTCCGGATCGATAATCGGATCAGTTCCTGGATCAATGGTACCGGCACCAACTGTCACAGTTCCACTATTTAGAATTGAATGTGATCCACCTGATGCACTTGCTGCAACTGGCGCTACTGTTGCTACTCCCAATACTGCTAATAAAGCAGCTGCACTTAATGTTCTTACTTTCATTTTTCTTCCTCCTAAAAAATGTGTTTTTTTTATTTACAAATGGGTTACCCCAAAATGCCAAAGATTAAATTGTGTTACGCTGGTCCAGCTAATAGAGTCCATCTTAAAGTGGTCGTGTACTGAACCGGATAAATTACTGTGTTATTTGGTACGCTTAACTGAATTGCGGAATTACTATACGCCTGTTTGTTAAAGGTCGTATCCATCACTGCTTCATCATCTGCTGTTACTAATGGTGCTAAGGTTCCTGTGGAGTTATTATTTTGATAGCCAGCGTTTGCTGACCCGCCAAAAGCTATGGTCCAAACACCTTTACCGCTACCTTCTCCAGCCACAGCGACAGTATAATTTGCATTCATTTCTGAAATCGCAATAGCTTCATTCGTGATAACAATATTTGCCGGATCTTCGCTGCCATTGGTATTGGCCCAGCCATTAGTAAATGATAATGTTGCCCCAAGCAATTCTTGTTCTTGTGTATTCTGGATTACATTGTTACTAAATTGACCTTCTTGACTCACCTGCAGCTGCCAACCTGAAACATCTTCCCGGTAATCGCTAATCTGCACATAATAGCCTCGTGGTTCAGTATCTGAATGGAACAGCTGTGCTAAAGAATTATAAATTCGATCAGTGGTCCCAATTCGTTCTAAGCCAAAACCTAAATCAGAAATAAAATCAATTCTTAAAGGTCCTGTCGTTGAGTAGCCGTCACCGGGATCAACAATTTCAGTTGGGTTTTCCGGATCGATTAAATCAGACGTTTCCGTTCCGACAACGGTGACCGAACCACTATTTCCTAAATCATGTGACGCTGATGTTGCTTGCGCTGATACCCCGCCAACCATCGCTGATGAAAGCAATAAAAGGGTTAAGACTGTCAAGCGTTTGCTTACTCTTTTCATGATTGGCCCTCCTCTTTATCTTTTTCCTTTTTCCTGCGATAAAGTAGAAGAAGTAGCAATGCTACAATTACAGCACCACCAATTAGGCTGTAATTACGAATCATTTCACCTGTTTGCGGTAGTTTTCCACCTGTTGAAGGCAGTTGATTTGAACTGCTAACAGTTGTACTGGAATCTTCATAAAATGTAATGCCACCTTCAACTGTTACCTGCCCACCAGCTCCATCAGATGCTGCCACCTTTTGCATCCCTCCAAAAAAACCAAGCAACAAAACAAATAATCCAACGAAGAGGACTAATTTTTTACTTTTCATTTCATCCACTCTTCCCTCCCAACCTTACTGTTCCCTTAAGACATCACTTCCTGCAGCAGTTAATGAAAAATTCATTCTTGTGTTTCTGCAGAAGTCAGACAACCAACAAGCAGCCTCCCTTCAATGAAATGATGAGCCTCTTTAGTTACATAAGAGTTGTATATTAAGTGTGAATAAACACACTTGATAACTTTATAAGCTTATATTATTTATATATACATATACATTTTAACTTATTTGATTATTTTTTTAAACAAAAAGCGTAAAAAAAATCAGTAAGAATGATTCAAAAACAAAAATAATGTTATATTAATTTTTTTAATCACAATCCATTTTTGTAGACTCCTGAGGAAGGATGTCCTCCCTCAGGGTTTACAAATGGGAAATTAAGGAGTATATGTCAAGGTCCATTCTAGCGTACCGCTGTATGAACCTGTCCGTTGAGCATCACTAGGCAGAGTCAGCTGCACACCTTTTTCACCATCGGACCAGCCTTCTACAACAGTACCGCTACTTGGAAGCGTAAAGCCACTTGTTACATTGTAGTTTTCAATATAATCTGCAGAAGTATAGACGCCATTACTTGCTGATAAAATATCGATTCCCGCGCTAGTAATTGCTTGCGGCGTACTTGCAGATGAATTCTGATAGTACATCATTTCAGATAGAGTGCGATTATTCACAGTATCAGTCAGCGGAGTAACCTCCCGAACTGATAAATCCCAAGTTAAACCATCTCCACGAGTATCCGTGACAACAATATCTGTCGAGCCCGGAGCTGTCCATTCCGGATCTGCCGGTGTTTCACTAGCATCATAGACCCTTCTATCCGGCCAATAAGTTTGTGTGCTGCCCGTCACTTGCTGATTACCAAAATCAAAGACATCGGTCACTTGTGACAGGTAGAGATAACCCATGACACGAATAGTTGCTTCTTTAGTCAGTGTACGTTCAGTAAAGTCCCCAGTATAAGTAGCTGTATAACTACCTAGTACATCAGCTGGGCCACTACTGCTGGTTGCGTTCACATCGCTTACGAAGTTGCTACTGATTGTTCGGGTAATATCGCTAGGATTTTCCATCCCATCTTCAGCTCTGATTGTAAACACATTTGTTTATGCATTTACTTCTGCTTCAGTCGCGACACCGGCTTCAGCTAGAGTCATCTGCCCATCATTTGCATAGAGGGCGAAATCGAGTTCGTCTGAAATTACTGTGCCATTTGGTACTATCACGATATTCACAGGTAAATTACTTTCATTTACTGGTGTAGTCTCATGATCTTGGATATGGTAATTTATCCCAATGGTTCGACTGTATTCCCCATTTTCGGTATCTAAATCAACTTGAAGGGAATCTAAATCTGCTTGACTTAAATCAGTTGTCAAGAATGGTCGTCCAAAGATATTTTGGATAGTTTGAACTGCTTCGTTATCCGTTAAAGTTTTGGCTTGATCTTCCGTGACAATCACGTTTCTACCGGTCAGTTCAAGTTCATTCGAGAAGACAATGTCGATAGTGTAGCTGTATTCATTGGCGTCACTTGTCGTAACTGTTGGTGACGTTGTGTTGTCGTCAAAGAATCCAACACCCATCTTCCAATACATTGAATTCGAATTATCTTGCTCACCGATTGTTTCATCTAAGGTATTATCGGTTTTCGTCGAATCAACCGTCCCGCTTCGAAGCCATGAACCTGTTGGGTCGTCTGGGTTTAAGGTTAGTGTTGGGTAAATTGGATCTGAACCCAATATAGGTATAACCAAACGACCGGAAGTCTCCTCAACCCCTGCTGCCCAGGTAGCAATAGCTTTCAAATCTCCAGTTGGTGTCACTTCATCAAAACTTTTAGCTAGTGTAACATCATGACTAATTAGTCCAGTTCCAGCACTTAGCAAACTAGTTAAATCATCAGGATCATAATCTCCTGATACCGTATAATCAATCACTGATCCAGGAATCATAATCCCAAATTCTCGATGATTAGAAGCAGTGGAACTGGCATTGGTAACCAAATCATTATCTCCAACAAAAGTTTTCCCACTAGAATCATCTATCCCCATAAAGTTTATCGGTGTAATATCACTCGCCATACCTGTTTTTGGTGTGGTACCATTGGCTTCGGTTGCTGTAAATGTCAATACTTGATATGCATTTGCAGCACCAAAGTAACTCCCGTTTGAAGCTACCGTATTAGAACCACCAGACTGCATATGCCAAGTAAGACGATCTGTGTCATTTGCCATAGTAATTCCAGAGAGATTAATTTTTCCATTACCAGCCGGGGAATAAATTCCACCTTCACCATTTACAGTCAGGTTTCCTAATGAGATAAACGCTCCAGAAGAAGTGACACCAAGTCCTGAACCATCTTCAATAGTGACATCCCCAAATTTGTCATACTGATTGTAGTGTAAGTTTTCAGTAGCACTAACACCGTTTTTGATACTGCCATAGCCGGCAAGCGCAGTAAAACCATTTTGAACACTTAGATTGGTAAAGTTCACTAAACCAACAGTATTAGAAGAAGTCCCAAAAGAAATGTCCTTCTCAGCGTCCGCTATATCTGCAACTTTTACAGCATACCCAGTGAGCGAGTTTTCCAACAACTCTGTACCAAGTTTTACATCAATCGTCTTTGGTGTCGAGGCTACTGAGCTGTTGTAGGAAACAGTATTGTTCATACTATCATTCGCATTTCCCCCAGATAATGATCCAATCTGTCCTACTCTTAAAACATTGATGTCAACGGACTTCCTTAATGTATTCGTGTTTGTAGGAATATTGCGATATTGAGTGGCGTAAAGATTCCCAATCGTAGAGTCCGGTGCATCAATATTCATGATAATCTTTCCTGATCGAGAACTATTCCCTCCAGTATTACTATCCGGACCACCATCTCCATATATATTAGTGCCATTTAGAACATTGCTTCCTGATTTGGTATAAATATTTAGAGTTATGGTACTATTTTCATCTTTCCCTATAGTGTTAATATCGGTGTTAGTCCAACCATTTCCAGACATTGAGCGCCCGCCTGTAACACTAGTCCCCGAAGGCATAGCGAAATCGTCACTATTTCTCAAATCAAGTGTCAATGCAACATCCCCATAGATATGCCCGCTTTGAGTAGCGCCTCCAGAAAAACCTCGAGAGCCATGACTTGGATAGCCGTTAAATTTCCCACCAGTAACAATTGTATTGGCATCGCCAAATACATAATGACTGGTTGCACTATTTTGCATACCATAGGTCCCACCAATAGCACAGTTAATAATTCCACCTGTACAATAGGCAGTCACATCCCCAAACATCGCCCAATCTCCCCAGCCACCGCCAGAGTAAAAGAAGTTAATTTCACCATTGTTCATGATAGCAGTGGAGTCCCCATAATGACGAACCATCCGGTAGCCCGACCCTTCAAGAGTATCTACTAGTCCACCATTTAAAGTGATGGTGCTGTTTCCTTCATGGATACCGCCGAAGTTTGATCCGTAGGTCCAACGAGCCAACACATTGTTATGAGTTAGATTGGAATCTCCATAAAGGTACGCACCATATCGCTCACCTTCCGCTTCACCAGTTCCTCCAACAATATCAAAAGCACCATTAGTAGCATGTGTTCTTTGACTTGTAGACGAGCCCGTAGCAGTAGATACTATATACTTGAAGTCCTGCATGGCATTGGTTGCTGCATTATTATAGTAACTATCATCAATTGTTTGGTTCCGAACAAAGTTGTATCCGCCAGCCTTTTCATCTTGACCTGCACCGTAAATAATTCCGGTGGTAATGGATGTATTTCCTTCGATATATCCCCCATAACCGCCAGCTCGCATATAGCCAGTTTGATCGGCTGCGTTAGACATACTTCCGCCTAAAGCATGGGATGTTACATTTCCATAGACTCGATTGGTTGCAGCTGCTTCTGCTCTTGAACGCCGTTCTTCTGGAGTGTATCCGTCGTAGGTGGTGGCGTATACTCCGTTGTCAACATCAGTCGAACTCAAATTTGTGTATTCAGCTACCCCAATTGCACCTAGCCCACTTTGTGTCAATTTTGATGATTCTGTCGCACTTGTCCCATTGTAGCCTTGGATAGACGCCCCTCCTCTGTATCTACCAGCTCTAGTGACATTCAAGATGTCCGCATAGACGACACCACTCACTCGATTTACACCACTGTAAAAGAAATTACCTGAGCTATACAAAGAAGTATCTAAAATGGTTGAAACTTGTCTACGGTTCGTATCAGAACCAACATTAGAAGTATAACCAACACCGGCAAAGTGCGTACCACTATACCTACCATATCCAGCATAAAGGGTACTAATATCCCCATTGACTGTTCCATTATACGTACCACCATAAAAGTTTGTTACATTAAATGAGGATGAGGTGCTTCTGATAAAGTTTGAAACATTACCGCCAACAGTACCAGATTGAGCTCCACCATAGATATTGGTTACAGAGTTTGCAACATAAATTTTTAAGCTAGTGTTTCCTGTAACTTTAGCTCCGGGTTGCCCCCCATAGATACCAGTAATACTCCCACCAACATTGTGAATAGCCACATTTGTATTACCATTGACATCATAGGAATCATTCCCACCTTTGATATTTGCGACCGTTGACCTTGTGTTATAAACCGTCACATAGGTATTTCCATTAAAGCCATTTGCACCAGAGCCACCAGTAATATTATTTATCGCATTACTGGTATTATTAACGGTTAAATAGGAATCTCCCGTGAATTCACCCCAGTTATTGCCGCCGTACAAATTCCAAGTACCAGTACCAGTTGAAAAAATGGTAACAGATCCATCTGCTGCCGTCCGAGTATCACCTGTTCCAGGATTTGGAACTAATGTACCATCACTAGAACCACCAAAAACATAAGCTGTTCGGTTACCCCAAGAGCCGCCACCGAGATACAAGTTGTATCCATTGGCCGCTAAGTTCGTCACATTGGAGTACCAAATATTTCTTATTTCTACATCTGTCCCAAAATTTAAAGTCGTACATGATGCAAAGGTCAACCGATTGCTCACCGAGGTACTAGGCTCAGATGTGGCTGGAGTGTCGTTCACATTATCCGCTGTATTTCCGGTAATCGTTAAGCTGCCGATTTTATTTTGCAGAGAATAAAAACTAACTTCAGATGCGGTTGTTGGGACAGTTGTTCTTGCCCCGATTGAAGTCGGCAGCGTTGCAACTGCTCCTCCCACATATAAAACATAGTCTAATTTAGCATCTCCATTTTCATAAAGGTCGAATAAAGCTTGTTGGAAATTTGCTACAGAAACAGTATACGAATTTTCTTTCTTATAGGAATTGCCGTCGTAACTATACACAATCAAATTCCCTGAACTTGGTGCATCAGCAGCCGTTGAAATGGAAGGGACTCGAGTCATCGACTTGGTCGTTTGACCATACTCATACATATCGGTTGAGCCTTCAGCACCTTGATTAGCAGTTACCGCTGTAAAGACCGCTTCATCCCCTGCATAAAATCCTTGTCTTAACAATGTCGCAGGTGAGTACGTGGTACCCACAACTAGTTCATTAGGATGCAAAGTAGTTAATGCATCAAATCTCGAAGTTAAGTTCCAACCGACAAAACTTGCGCTGTCGGTACTTTCAAATAACGGCAGTTCCATAGTCTCGATTGCCTCTAAATCCACTTGTACTACTCTTTCAGTCGTCCCATCATCAAAAGGATAGTCTGCTGTCGTCCGGAAAGTTACAGTTGCAAAATCATCTCCATTAGCAGCCTCGGTTACCTCCGTCTCTTGAAATACATTGGCAATGCCTAGCCCACCAACGGCCAGCATGATTGCCAAAAAACCAACGATAATTCTTTTCAGTTTCATTATTAACCCCCCGTACACATTTTCTTCAATATTTCCTCACAGTCATGCTTAACCTGCGCCTAATTTTTTGTGTTGCAGATAAAATGCCATCCCGGCAAAAGATGCTGCAAGTCCGACAAAGCCCGTCCAATAAATCCAATTATGATTTTTAGGAATAAAAGAACCCGTGTCACTGTTACCTTGAACAATCCTTTCTTCAAGGGTAAAAGTTTGGCTTAATTCCCAACGTAAGTTATAGGTTGTGCCGTCCCTTGCTTCGTATGCGCCATCTTCTGCTGCCTCTGAGTACACGACTGTCTCAACGAGATAGTCGCCAGCTGGTAAATCTGAGTCAACCTCAACTGGATAATTAAAGGTTGAGGCTGGAGCAATTTTCATGCCTGACTGCTCAGAAGTGAAGGATACATCCCCTCCTTCTAGTGAAATGTTCGCCTCTACTCGGACATCTTGAGCATATGCGTTTGCTTCATTGTTTAGTTCTAGTGCAATCACATCCTGATTCTTGATGTTTTTGAGTGCCATCCCTCCTAAAGTAATCTCCGGTGCAACCTCTGACTCATTTTCATTGAGCAGCAGGGCAATCACGTAGCTATACGTATTGGTGACAACCGATTCTCTGGATTCTTCATCGACTGAGGAATCCGCGGTAGCCTCCTCTGATTCTTCTGTTGCTTCAGTGTCTTCGGTAATTTCCCGAATTTTCAGGCCGCCTGCGACGACCCCGTCAAAATCGACATCCGGCATCTTGATTGTGACCGGTACATCGATGGTTTCGTTGGCCTTTAATTCAATCTCCTGCTCCACTTCGACAGCGTCGCGAATATCAAAGGGCACCAAATCTTCATTTGGGTCAGCCTTTTCGTACTCCACCATTCCGTTGTAATTGGTGGTGGCGGGATTCACTTGAATGGAAATCACTCGATCTTGGTCCGTTGGATTGTTCATCACCACGGTAACCGTTTGTTCCTCGCCTTTTTCTAATAACAAATCAAAGTAATTCACGCCTGTCGTAATTTGATTGTCAGGCAATAATGGGGAAACCAATAAATTCAGTCCCGCTGAAGTGGCAAAAACCCGTTGGCCAGTGCCCAGCAAGCCGCATAAGACAATCGCCGCCAGCAAAGCCCGTGACCAAAACTTTTTCTTCACTCCACATTCCCCCTCTCATTTCAACTTTTAAATATCGCCTAATTCTGTCAACGGCCAGATTCGATAGGTGACGACACCTTGGATATTACGGGCATTGACCAAACCGTAATCCCGACTGTCACCGCCATCATCTTCTGTAGTGTCGGATAAAACTAAATAACTCTCTGATGGGATATTGCTGAAGCCCTGCAGCTCTTCAATCACATTTTGATTAGTCGTTGTGAAAGAATATGTCCCGGACGGTAATTGACTGGCATATGTCTGGGGTCTGAGGGAAATCATCTCGTCTAGTGCACCATTGATAAAAATGGTTTGATTTTCCACCCAAATGCTATCCCCTGGCATGCCAACCACCCGTCGTATGTACTCTCCTGAAAACTCTGAAGAAGATAAATGGAAAGCCAACAAATCATAGCGCTGAATGCGAACTTGTGAATCTACTGCAACTTTTTGATTTTCTTCGACTGGTGCCATTGTATTGTCAGCGACTGTGACTATGTCATAACGAATCGTTGTCGCCACAATCAACATGATGACTCCAGCTAGTAAAATGCAAGAAAAAATCGTTAAAACAAAGCGCCTGTCGATTGGAATTACGAGTTTGCCAATCGTAATCTTGGCACCTTTTTTCCCCATCTGCTTGCTTTGACTACGCTGAGGCTGGTGAGAACGAGCTGCTTTTTTTGTAGTGGGCTTCGCCCTTGTTTTTCTTTGTTTAGCTAACGCAGCTTTCCCTTTGGATGCATTAGTTATCGGCGTTGAAACAGCTGCCTTTTTTGAAGAAGCAGCTTTTGATTGTTGATCTTTTATTTTTGGTTTAGCTTTTTGCGATGGTTTTTTTCTAATCGCGCCTAGGTCTTTTTCTGACGGTCTTTGATTGTTTGCATTTTTTCCAGCGAGCGTTTGTTTTCTGACTGCCGTTGATGGCTTCAGGCTACTGCCAGAAAGCTTTTGCTTTGTTTTATTAGGACTTCCTACTCCCTTAGCCTTTTTCGACATCTTCTGCCCCATCATGGCACCCGCTTTACTCGATATCATTCCTGCTTTTTACTTATCACTCCTTAACCTGACCTTCACTCAATTTAAAAATGAGCAAAACATCACAATAACAGCTTTTCTGTTACTTAAATTAGTTTTTTTGAACAAAAACTAACGTTTAATATTAATTCAAGTGTTTATAATCTTTTATAACAATATTTTTATAAAATAAATCGCTTATATTTATAATATAGAACTTACGTTTTAGAGTGTCAAGTCAAAAAAGAGGATTATTTTTTTGCAATATAGGAAAAATAACAAGATGAAGCCATTAGCTTTAGTTATAATCTGTTGAATGCAATCCCTACAGACTGTTCTAATCGACTTTTTAGAAATAACTAGTTTAAGATAACCATCATTATAATTTACAAAATAAAAAAATTGCTTTACGCTTTCATGAATTTCTAATTTTTTGAGGGGAGATTTTTTTGAAATGCGGATTGTTGATAGTAAAAAATAATCACAAAAAAACGATAGTATCTCAATTGCGACTTTTAAAATCAGATATCACTATCTATTTTTAAAAAGCCAGTTATGAGTTACTATCGTTTCTTTTATTTGATTTATTTTTACTTTAGCGGTTATTTCCCGGACCGAATTCAATCGTCCATTCAAGGCTACCGCTATAATCACCCACTATTTGTTGGCTAAAAGGAACTACTAATTTTATTCCCTTGTTGCTGCTCTCGCCCCAACCGTTAGTGACCGTCACACTTTCTTGATAGTCAGCAGAGCCATGCAATCCGTTACTACCTGAAATAACTGGTAGAAAATCTGGAGTAATTGGTGTTTCAATAGGATCTACATCACCGATTGCAGGCATTTGGAAGTACAGAGTATCTTCCAAATCTACTTTACCATCAGATGAAGTCAGCGGATCTTTTTCCTTAACAGATAACTTCCATGTTTGATTGTCTCCTCGAGTATCGGTGACGACAATATCGCTCCAGCCTCGTTGACTATTTGGGTCTTCCTCGCTAGTAAAACCTCTTAATGTAGGCCAATGTGTTTGCTCATTTAGCGAAGTTGTTTGGCTGCCAAAATCAAAAACATCCGTCACTTGCGACAAATATATAGAACCCATAACTGTTACCTCTACTGTTAAATTGAGCTCCTCACTGTCAGTGCCTGTCAACTTTTTGGCCGTATAAGTGACTGGAATACCGGTTAAGACCGGACCATTCTTGACATCCTCAAGGAATTTTGGATCCATAGTTGCCGATTGATTGGGACTATTATCAGCGAAAATTACGACCGCTTTTGTATAAGAATCCAATTCTGCTTGATTGGCTAGATTTCTTGCAGCTGCTAAAACAATTTGAGTATCTTCTGCGAATAAAGCAAAGTCTTTATTTGTCGATATTTTACTTCCATCCGGTACAATTATCACGTTCCAAGTTTCCCGGATAAATTCTTCTCCTGGAGCCTCAGCTAATGTATTAGTTACTTGATAAGTTATTGGGAAAACTTTTTTCAATTCGTCTTTACCTAGACCATTTCCAATCTGCTGCAGCTGTTCTGCTGTTAAGGAATGAGTCAACAGTGGTCGCCCGACAATTTCTTGCTCCGCAAATACATCTTCATTGGAAAGAACTTGTTTAGCTTGTTCATTTGTTAAAATAACGTGTCGACCAGTCAGAATCGACTCTGCACTAAAGACAATTGTTACATCATAGCTGTACTGATTAGCCTCTGGGTCTTTAGTCATATCCATGGTCCATTCTGTTGGATTGTATAGATTAGTCCCAGCTCTCAAATCATCAACAGCTTGTTCATCAATTATTTCATCCAAAGTATTATCGACTTTACTAGAATCAATAGTTCCCTTTCGCAGCCAAGAACCTGTAGCATCCTCTGGTGAAAAAGTTAGCGTAGGTATGATAGTGTTACTACCATCTAAAATTGGAATAACTAACTTCCCTTTAACTGATCCATTCTCAACACCAGCTTCTTGAGTAGCATAAGCAAACATTGGCGGGTCTTTTGTTATTTTAGCTTCAGTCACATCGTGGCTAATCAGACCTGTACCTTTACTGAGTAATTTTTCTACCTCTGCATTCAAGTCATCTGGTCCATAGTCCCCTTCAACTTTGAAATCAATCACAGATCCAGGAATCATGATACCCCATTCTTTGTTTGTATTGGCTGAGGTAGTTTTACCAGTAGTAGTATCCGCATCCCCAACAAAAGTTTTCCCTGTGGCTTCCTCAACTCCTGAGAAGTTGAAGGGAGTCAAACTACCGGCCATATTTTCAACGATAGGATCAGAAGTGAAGGTCAGCACTTGATAGGCTGAGGAAGGGCCAAAGAAATTCCCATTAGAGGTTACTCGCCGACTGCTTAAATCGCCACCTTGCTTGTGCCACACTAACTCAGTTTCGTCGTCAGCAACTGTTAAACTGGTCAAATTAATCTTACCTGTACCAGGTGGAGAGTAGACAGCAGTTTGCCCCTCCAACGTCATTTTACCAACCGAGATTAGTGCATTCGCCGTGTCATTTTGGATACCAAAACCAGAGTCATCTCGAACCACTACATCACCAAAATCATCGTAAGTATTATAATGGTTTGCAGCTGTGGCACTTCTTCCATTGGCCACTTTCGCATTATCTCCTGAAACTAAAGCTTTAAAACCATTAGCGATTTCTAGATTATGAAAATTGACTAGACCAAGTCCAGTAAAGTTAATAGCATATGGATCTACGTTAGCATTTTTTTTCAGTTGTTCTTGGTTTTCTTTATGGACCTCGTCAATCGTTACATTATAATCACAATTGTAGCCGGTGGACTGCCCTAACTCTACGCCAAGCCTGACGTCGATTTCTTTACCTAAGTTAGTGCTGGCTTGAGCTCTAGAATTAGTCAGATAATCATTCGTAGCGGCACTTGTACCTGATAGACCACCAATTGTTTTTGCTCGCAGAACATTGATGTTCACATCTCTACGTAAGCTGGAGTTGACGCCTATCCCATTCAGATTGTTGTATTGAGTTGCATAAATATTATTGATAGATGAACCTGGAGCATCAATATTAATATTGATTTGTTCTACAAAAGAGCTGTCTGCATTGCCTCCTCCATCACCATATATTTTAGCGTTGTTTAGTTTATTATTCCCTGGAGAAGTATAAATATTTAAGGTAACTGTTGACTGATTATTGCTATCTTTGCCAACCTGGCCAGCATAAGGTTCATAAGGCCTACCAGCAGAAATACTGACATTATCTGGCAAAGTAAAATTAGAGTCTTCCCTCAAATCCAAAGTCAGAGTACAGTCTCCATAAATTTTACCTGCTTTCGAAGCCCCTCCACTTATTTTTTTAGTACGATCATCACCATCAACATGACTAGGGTACATTACACCAGATAAATCTCCACCAGATATTGTTACATTTGCGTTTCCGTGAACTGTGTGTGTCCCATCCCATCCAAATGTTCCACCTAAAGGACAGTTAATATATCCTCCCGTGCAATGAGCATAAACATCCCCGTATATGTGGTCGTCCGCCCAGCCGCCACCTGAGAAAAAGAAATTTACTTCTCCGTTTGACATGTTAGCATAGGCATTGCCATAAATTCTTTGCCCATCATAACCCGCTCCCTCTAAAGTATCAACCATCCCACCATAATTATGAATGGATGTATCGCCTTGGTTAACTCCACTAAAAGAACCGCCATAAGTCCAACGGGCTAATACATTGTTATGAACAGTTTTAGAATTCCCTTGTTGGAAATATGCCCATAAAGTAGGTGGGGTACCTCCTCCTCCAACTATGTCAAAGCCGTAACTCCCATCATGAGTTCTTTGGGAGGAGGCTGACCCTTGAGACGTGCTAGACTGAAATTTAAGCGTATCGTCTGCAACTATGCCGTATTGTCTATATGCTCGTCGACCAGTTACAAAATTATATCCACCAACTCTAGTCTGATCCTTACGCCTAATTCCAGAAGTAATTGTTGAATTCCCTTCGTAATAACCGCCCCAACCTGCTCCACGGCAATAGCCATAATAATCAACGGCATTGCTCATTACTCCTCCCAGCAAATGAGTATCCAAGTCCCCGTATACTCTATAAAAATTATTTCCATTTTTGGCTGACTCAGCCAGAGCTCGCCGCCCCTCTGCGAAATCATCGTTATCATAATTAGAATTACCTGATGCTCCTAATATGGCAGATGTATAACGGACAGCTTCGGAATTCCCTCCACCATCAAAGTTTATAAAAGCTCCTGCTGCATTGTCACTAGTACGATTTTGAAGAACACCGGCCCTGATGGTATTAGTTACGTTCGCAATCATTGTACCGGAAATTCGATTAAGCCCCATTCCTTGAGCCCAACCTGATGAAAAATTGCTTGTGTCAACTATATTCGTGACTGCCAATTTGTCGGATTTATTGTCGATATTCCTAGCAATTGTCCCGGTAGAGCTACCGCCAACAAATTTGTTATCATCAACTCCATAATATCCATAATCCCCAGCACCTCTTATCCATTTTCCATATCCACCAACAAATGTAGTCACATCATCTTTATTATGACCTGAAAGACTAGCTCCGTATATTTGATTAAAAGATAATGCTGAACTGGTATCTTTACACCAAATCCGTGTATTGGTTTTTCCGCTAACTATCCCTGCTTCTGTTCCACCATAAATTTTAGTAATCACAGCTCCATTATTGATAATTAGTCGTGTGTCACCGCTGACAGAGCCCTTATTGCCGCCACCGCTGATTTTAGCAATTGTTCCTGACGCATTTGCGATAACTACAGTGGTGTCTCCTGTGACGCTCCCAGTGTTGGAACCACCATAGATATTCCAATCATATAAGCCGGTAGAAATAATTGTAACTTGGGCATCTTTTTGTATTTGAAGATCAGCTGAGCGGTTGGTTCCGCCGTATACGGTAGTAGCTGCTTGACTCCAAAAACCATTACCGATTGTTAACGAGTGACCGTTTGCACTGTAAGTTGGAATAGACGACACATCAATATTACGCATTTCAATATCCGTATTAAATTCTAAATTCCCGCCGAACGATAACCTTGCTGTCCCATTTTGATTAGATGTAGTCAGAGAATTAGGCCTTGCTCTAGCAGGCGTTTCGTTGACCTCATCAGCCATAGTACCGGTAAGCGTGATACTTTTTGCCCGTCCTCCCAATGAATAGAAGGTAACATCATTTATACCAGTCACATTAGTGTTATCGTTCCCGATAGATGCTGGAATTGAAGATATTGCACCACCCGTAAAAATGACATAGTCTAAATCTTTATCATCTTTCAAATAGATGTCGTACAAGGCGGATCTCAGACCGGTTGCATTTAAAGAGTATTCAGCTTCTAGTGAATATTGTGACCCATTGTGACTATACAGCATTACCGTATTAATTTTTGGTGTGGTTGCAGCCGTTGATAAAGAAGGCATTCTTGTTTTCGGGCCATAGTTTGACTCAAAAACATCTGTCGTACCGGCTGCTTTTTGCTCTTTATAGACTGCTGTGAACACTGCCTGATCACCCGCATAAAAGCCGGCCCGCAGCAAATCTTGAGTCTTATATATTTTATCTTTTTCTAAGGAATTTTTTACTTCTTGATTTTCACCATCTCCGTATGTCATCGAATTAACCTGCCAGCCAAAGAGACTTTGGGAATTATTCCATTTGAAAATAGGCAGATCAAATGTTTTCAATGCTTCTTCGGTGACAGTCACCACTTTTTCCAGTTGACCATCCTCAAAAGGATAGGCTGCATCTGTCTTAAATGTGATTTGAGCAGACTGCGAATCCGCCTGTGGATCCGCCGCCTCCGTAACCTCTGTCTTTTGTAAGACCCGACCAATTGCCAAGCCACTGACTAATAGCAACAGTGTTGCCAAACCAACGATAACCTTTTTTGTTTTCATCATTACCCCCCCATACTTATTGAAACCACGACAGTCGCTTTCAAACAACTCAACAGCTGAAACTCACTATTTATTTTGCAAACTCTTCTTATAAATACTCCGAAACTGTGACCAGGTTATTCTATGTGAATCTCTCGAAAATCAGACCTGTTCAATTTCCTTGTTTTAGTCTTTAATATTATGAAGATTATCAGTAAGTTTCAGGCAGTTGATTGGGTCAGCTAATGCCGCAGCTTTCTAACCTTGACTCTCTTTTTTTGGAGTCGTTTGCCTAAATAAATGAAGCCGCCTGTTAAACCGCTAAAAAGCAGCAAACCAATATATTTCCATCCATTACTATTGTGAGCTTCAGTCCCAGAATTCCCTTTTATCACTCGATTTTCCATTGTAAAGGTATCCTGGAGCTCCCACTTAAACCGATATTTTTCTCCTTTTCCGTTGGTAAAACTTCCTTGATCATCTTGATACCCATAGATGTCGACATCGACTTGATATTCTCCCATTGGAATTTTTTCTTCTATTAAGACTGGAAATGAAAAAATTGTAGCTGGGGCAATCTGCCGGCCGCCATCGTCTTGACTGATTGTCAGTAAACCATCTTGGTGGGCAATCGTTGCTTGGATATAGGCGTCATTTAAATAGGCATTGGTAACATTTTTAAAAGATAAGTCAATCGCATCCTTTGACAATTCCGTAGACAAATCCGCTTTGAAGAATTCAATATCTGGTGCTACTTCCTTTTGGTTTTGACTCAACAACAAAGCTACCACGTAGCTGTATTCATTGCGGATAGCTAAGCCGTTGGATTCTGAGGTTTCATTTGAAGACGGTTCAGTAGCTGCCGTCGATTCTTCCGTCGTAACTTCACTAATTTTAATGCCACCAGCGACAATACCATCATAAGTTATGTCCGGCATCTTGATTTCAAAGGGAATCTCTTTCAGTTCCTCTGGAGCTAATTCGATTGTTTCTGGTGCTTTGACAGCTTTACGAATATCAAAGGGAACCAAATCCTCTGCTGGTGCTTTTGGCTCATACTCAATTTTCCCGTGGGAATTGGTAGTAGCTGGATTGATTTCAAGAGTCAAGGTTCTCGGCCTTGAGGTTGGATTATTGATGAATAAGCTTGCAGTCTGCTTTTCACCAGGCTTTAACAGCAAATCAAAATAATTAGCCTCTGCGATAATTTGATTTTCCGGTAATTTCGGCATCACTTCTAACTCGAGACCAGAAACACTTGCTAAGGCCTTGCTAGGCAAAATGCCTCCGAAAAGCAGGCAGAAAAATGCAATAGCAAAGCAAAGAATGCTGATGGTTTTGACTGGCCAAAACTCAACGCCTGTTTTTCGGCCACACTTCTTAATTTGTCTCAAAACAAAACCACTCCTTCAATATTTCGTCTGGGGATTGTTCCAAAACTACGACTATCGTTTAGATTATCGACATCATCTGAAAGTAATAAATAATTATGTTGCGGTAGATTTTCAAAAGTTCCCAATTCTTGGGCTAGGCTGTTGTCTGACATTTTTAGTGCCAGAGTTCCCGTGGGAAGTTCATCAGCCTTGTTTTGCGGACTGATTCTGATTGTTTCTTCAAGGGAATGATTGATGAAAATACTGTTATTTTCCTGCCACATACTATCTCCTGGTAAGCCAACCACACGGCAAAGATAGGTCTGTGATTGATCGCCGGTGCCAACCCGAAACACAACTTGATCAAAAAGATTTATCTCTTTTTGCCGTTGAATCACAACGGCCTGCTGCTCAAATTGTTCGTTTGAAATAAAGCAAATGCCAAAATGAAACCAGATGCCAATACCACTAACAATCAGAGCAGCACACAAGAGGCTGATGATGGTTATCTTTAAAGAAGAAAGCTGACGCCATCTTTTAGTACTTTTTTTGATACGTTTACGACATTTAGCACCTTTTGCAGGCTTGCTCTGAGCTTTTTTTTACCTGGCTGGCTTTCTTTATTGATTAATTTTGTTTTATTTTTAAGGGGTATCGTCTGTTGCGACTTCCTCTTCATCCTTCTTTGAGAAACAGCTTGAGACTTTTTTTTCATTCAAACCACCTCGCCTCGCTCGCCTGTCAGCCAGTTAATTTTTAGGCTTCCGTTGTCACCTGTTTTTTTAAGGACTCCTCGTTAATGTTGTAAAGCTCATAGACTTCACTTTGCAAAGCTGTAATAGCTGCTAGTTCCTGTTGATAAATTTCCCTAGTAGTAGCATCTGTAACCACCAGATTGCTTTCTTGATTTAAGTTATTCCCCAACTGTGCAAGCTTGGTGTAATAGCGATTCAATAGCAGCTGTCCTTCTTCTGTTAAAGAAGGGCTACCGCGATAACTACCAAAACTGCTGAACTTGCGGGCCAATTGATTCACCGTCTCGTTGACTTCTGCATCAGCTTTATCGGCTTCAAGCTCTGTCAACGACTGATTAGCAAATACAAGAGCCCGTATCCCGAGGCAATACAATGCGTATCGATTTCGTTTAAATTGTGGGCTTGATAAATTCGGCCAAAAATCGCTGAACCACTAGCGATAATTCCGACAGTCAAGAAAACAACCAAGCCATTTTTGCAGCGTTTTTTTTCCTTTAGAATCTTTTGCAGTTTTTGCTTTTTTACCCGCTCACTTTTTTTATTTTTACACTTTTTATTTTTCAACCCATTGATTTGACGCTTTTTTTGTATGAAGCGGAAAAGCAACCCTAAAACTAAGCCGCTGGAGACAAATGCAAGAGATAATAAGGCGACAAACAACCAGTCTAAATTACTCATGAGCTCGCCACCCGTCTAACTGATTTCAACCATTTTATTTTTCTTTTTTTGTTTAATAATTGCCTGTCGATTTCTTTTTTTCTTCTTGTTGTTTAGATGGATGATAAGGGCAATCACAGCAATTAGCCCAAAAATACCGGCTACTATGAACGCAATCAACCACCAATCAAAGCCTTGTTCTTGGACGACATAAATATTTTGTTCATTTAATTCATTAGCCAATTCTTCGGTGATGGTAAATTCTTGCTGCCAATGCCATTCTCCTTCTGTTGCGTAGACATCCACTGTTGCGACATAATCTCCTGACCGATACGTAGCACCTGACATGGAAACTGGATAAGTCATAAAGGTATTTGGCGCCATTCGCATTCCTGTATTGCGGGCTTCGTAGAGAATCGTATCGGGATCCTCTGCGGCTGCAATCGTGGCATTAACGGTAACTTTATTTATAAAAGTGGCCGTAGTATTAGAGAAGTCAACATAGATGGCGCCGCGGTAATTATTCAGTTCGGCATAGACATCATTTAATTCCAAATGGGCTGTCACGGGTGTCTCCGTCTCGCTTAATACCATGCCTACCACATATGAAAATTGCTGAGTAATCCCTTCTTTTTTGTCTTCGGGATTTTCTTTTGGCTGAAAGCGAATACCACCAGCAATCATCCCGTCAAATTCCTCCGCAGGCATCGCAATCGCTAATTCTAATGGGACTGTGCTTTCTGGCGGAATGATAATTTCCGCTGGCCCAGTGACAACTTCTTCAAAGGGATAGACTAAGGATGGATCATTTTCCAAACTGGTCAGACCATACTCGATGACGCCGTTTTGATTTGTTTTGGCACCAGCTATTTCAATATCCAAAGCCATCTCTGTTGACCCCGTATTCGTAAAATCGATATGTACTGTTTGATTTTGTCCTGGCGACATCTTCAAATCAAAATAATTGACTCCTTTATTGCGTTGGTTTTCCGGATGAACTGTCTCGTAATTAAACCCGCCTGTTTCCTGCGTGCTATCTGCTGTCGCCTGTGCCCGCTGACCGAATGAAAAGCCAAGGCTAAATACGCCTAAAATCAATAAAATTTTAGATTGAATTTTCATCAGTTTACTCCTCTCAGCTTCCCAATGACAGCTGACACGAAGGAGAATTCCTTCGTATCAGCCCATAGGGAGTCTACAAAATGCTTAGATTGTGTCTGTAATTGTCCAAGTAATAGTTGCATCGTAAGTTCCGGCACTTAGTGATTGCCCAACAGGAACTCGCAATTGAACATTTTCATCTACTTTAGTACTGTCAGTATTGTTGCCAAAAGTAATATGGTAGCGTCCTTTACCGACACCGTCTGTTCCATTTGCTGTTGCATTTGCTGAACCAGCATGAACTTTTAAAACTTCTACTGCAGCGCCAGCTGTGCTTGAATCTGCTCCTTGTACAAGTTTCAGGTTGCTTGCTAAGGTATAATCCACACCGCTAGTTCCCATTGAATAAGTTGAAGATGTGTTTAAACCAGTATTTGTATCTACTACATTTTTTTGTCCTTGAACACCTAGAGCTTTGTAATCAAGCTCAGCGCCTCGAATCATTTCACCACTTGTCCCTCTTGTGAATGGTGTTGAGATTTGAGCAGTGATTTTGTATTGCCGATCTGTGTAGTATTTTGCATCGGCTCTGGCATCTCTAAACTCAACGAAGTGAGGCGTTGTCCACGTGTCTGTTCCGTCAGTTGCTTCAAAAGGTACTGCGGAATATATTTCTTCTGTTGGTGTTAAATTCACCCCATAAGGTGTGCCTGTATCTAAGCCGTCCTGATCTGTAAATACTAAATCTGTTGCTGAAATAATCATCAATTTTCCTGTAGACGGATTAGGTGTTGGTTCATCAATATCATCACCTTTTTCAGGATCAGTCGTTTTACCAGGCGTTCCACCATCATCTTCTTCCAAATAAGTGATTGACCCTTTTGATACATATGGGTCAGCTACTTCTGTTGGTGTCGATGCTGCTGATGCTCCCACGGGTACTACTAGACCAGCAGCGATTGCTGCCACTAAAACACTTGCGCCAATTTTTCTCGTTTTCATTTTTCTTCCTCCTAATTTTAAGTGAGTTAAATTTATGGCAACTCAGACAAAGTCCAAGTTAACATCGTCGTGTATTCGACTGATTGCGGTTTAGCTAACACCGGTACTCTCAAGCCAACCGAACGATTGAGTAAAACGGGTTTATTCGCAAATCGGTCATCCAATATATCTGTTTCTGTTAAGGTATTACCAATATTTGGTAACTCTTGACGACTACCGCCAAAAGAAATCAGCCAAGTTCCTGCGCCAGTTCCTTTTTCCGCTGTTGCGACTATGTAGGAGCTGCCCGGATCGACGGTAATAATCTCAGTTTGAATTTTTGGTGCTTTTGAAGTTGAGGTGGAGCTAGCCCATGAGTTATCAAAAAAGAGGGTACTGCCCCGCAACTCGACATTTTCATCATTGATGCTGTGAAATTGTTTTTCCTGATGCAAGGTTAAGGTCCATCCCTGCTCCTCAGGTCGAAAATCGCTGATTTGTAAATAATTCGCTCGAGCCGGTGTATCAGATATAAAGTTTTGTGCAAAGGCGTGGTAAACTGTCTCGCTTTCTGAAACTGTATGACTGCCAAAGCGTAACTCTGGAACAAAATCAATTCTCAAGTTGTCGCCAACTTTTTCCGATTCACCAGGATCAACAGGGTTTTGAGGATATTCCGGATCAAATATGTCTTCGCCTTTTTTAACGGAATCAATCGTTAGACTGCCCTTCCCGCCAACCGCATCAGCAGCTTCAGCTCCAACCGGTAACACAAAGGAAATGAACAGGATGAGCCAACTTGCTTTAAGAAGTCTTTTCATGGTCGTCCTCCTTGCTTTTCCGGCGCGCAGCTACTACAAAAAAGATAAAAATTAAAACGCCACCGCTTAAAATCATACTGCCTTTTACTAATTCACCGGTCGCTGGCAATTTTTGATTTGATTCGGGCTCTTTCCCACCCGGATCTTCTTTCACTGCCGTTTGAAAGGTGATACTTCCCCGACTTTGAACCGAACCGCCATCTGCATTTACCAATAGCGGCTGCAAAAAAATGCAACAAGCTAGCCACCCCAGCATAAAAATTTTATGCCCCATCAACCAAAACTTTCTTTTCATCCTTCAGCCCCCTTTGTTACAAACCATTTTTTTCCATTAACAACCCTCCTTTTCTTAAAAATGTCGGAGCTTCTATTGAGAAGGAGTTTGCAAAATAAACAGATGAATCTGCACCATTTTCTGATGCTTTCTAAAACGTCTACACATTTACAATATATGTTTTTTTATTTTTGTTTTTTTCCGTAAACCAATGAAAAAAACGCCATAAAATAACGAAATCTAAGTAAATATCGATGATTTTATAATAACCTCTGTTACTATTTACACCCTTATAATAAATCGCTAAAATAGCTTTGTCAATCATTTTTATGTAAAAATTAGTTTAGTTTTGACGAAAAATAGCTGAATAGAATCAGAAATAGACTATTCTTTTAATTTTATATATAACATATTATCATTTTTTATATTTATCATTTCAGTATCAATCAATAGCCAAATTATTTTATATTGTTTTTCTATTTGTTGATGTATTCATCATTTGGCAACAAAAAAAGCCTGCGAAATAATAAAAATTTCGCAGGCTTTTTTAACCTGAATAAAGATATTTTTTACTTTTATTTTTTTGCTGAATTTCAGACTAGTATTTTTCTAATCAAAAAATTTTTATAATTTGCGGAAATTATTGGAAAAAGGAGTAGTCCACAGTTACTCGAAAAATTGTAAAAGTAGCTAAAAAATTGTATTCCATCAACATAATGAACTCGTTACACGTAAAATCACAACAAATAAGATATTTAACTTATTTCGGCAAAATTCTTTGTATTTTTAGTTTGTATCATAACAAATTCCCTAAAATCTACTCCTATTGCTTCCGTAACTTGGCAAGCCCTAATTGTAGTAGGCCCGCAAAATAATCTTTTTGAAAAGTTTCTGCTAATAAAATTGTAGGTAGCGCAAAATAAGGGAATACCTTTGTTAGTTTTTGTTCTATCAGAGTTAAATCAGCTTGGCTAAAAGCTGATTGATTGAGATAAAGAATAATTTTTGCAGGATCATAGACGCTGATGACCGTCTGAAGTGTTTCTGAAATCTGAGCTTTCAATTGTGAGCGGCTAACAGGAAATTGTGCTCGTTGAACAAAGGGCAAATGTTTGATTTCGCCGCTTAAGCCATGGGTGCCATGAAAAATTTGGCCATTGATGACCACTGCGGCCCCCGGTGGAAAATTCTTCGGATAGTAAAGCGCCACAGTAATCGCCTGTGGCTGCGACTGGCTTAAAGCCGCTGCATTGATATCATTTTCGATGAGGACATCAACGGCAAAGGTTTCCGTTACTAGCTGGCGCAAATTTATATCCTGCAAGGGCGCAAAGTCCATAATTTGCAGCTTGTCGGCGATTTCGGCGCCGGTGATGCCAAAGACAATCAGTTGAATTTTAGGAAAGCTTTCCAACAGCTGTTGGATATTTTCTAATAATTTTTGCGGATGCAACTCATCTGAGGTTAGGCGTTTTTGCTGTAAGGTCTCGCCAAATAAATTGACCACTGCTAGATTGGCAACAATCGCACCTGCTTCTTCGACAAATTGAAAAATCAGCAATAATCGCCGCTCAGGATTGTACTGATATAAAGTGGCCTTGCGCCCGCCAGTTGTTTGGGGCGTCTCTTGGATACTGATTTCGCCGATTTCGATCAATTCAGCGACAAGCTTATTGATACTGACCACGCTGAGGCCCGTTTTTTCTGACAATTGACGGGCAGACAGTCCTGCGCCGCTGATTAAAAGCTGGCGCAAAAGGCCTAAATTATGCTCTTTGACACTGCTGGGCTTGAAGGATTCCACAACTTTGCCTTCTTTCTGATTAGTTTTGCCATTAACTTTTACTACTATATTAGAGACTAATTTTGAATTCTTTTTCATAGGCAGCTTGGCGTTCTTGCCAAGCTAGGCTTTCTGCTGGAGAAATCGGCCGCAGCACGCGACAGGGATTGCCCAAAGCGATAACATCAGCGGGAATATCTTTGGTGACAACCGAGCCTGAGCCGATGACGACATTATTGCCGATGGTGACGCCGGGATTGACAACCGTATTGCCACCAATCCAAACATTGTCGCCAATTTTAATTTTATTGCCGAATTCTAAACCGGTATTTCTGACGGCGGCATCAATGGGATGTCCAGCGGTATACAGGCCGACCCGTGGGCCAAACATGACGTTATCGCCAATTTCAATCGGCGCCACATCCAACATAATACAATCATAATTGGCATAGAAATTTTCACCAATAGAAATATTTTCGCCATAGTCACAGCGAAAGGGTGCCACAAGGGTCACATGCTCTCCACTGGTTCCCAAAAGCTCCCGGCGAATTTCTGTCCTGCGCTCTTTTTGCTCATAGGTCAGCCGATTGTATTCATCCAACAATTTTTGACAGCGGGTAAATTTTGCGGACAGCTCTGAGTCTCTTGCTAAGTATAACTCACCAGCAATCATGCGTTCAAATTGATTTTCCATTGACAAACTCCTTACAAATATTTAGTCATGCGATGTCTTCTGGACGGAATTAATAGAAGACTTTTGGAATTATTTTTTTATGCCTAAGCTACACGGTCAGCTCAATTAGATTGCCTTCAGGATCTTGAATGACTGCTTCATAATAGCCATCGCCAGTCGTCCGAGGACCATTCAATAACGGAAAGTCGTCTGCTAAAAAACGCTCCACCAAAGTATCAACCGCCGCTTTACTGCCAAGGGAAATGGCCAGATGAGCATAGCCTAAACTATCCGGCACTCGGCCAGCCAAGTGTTTTTTTGTCGTGAGTTCAAGACGACTGCCGGAAGCAAATTCGAGAAAATAGGATTGAAAGCCGGTTTTCTGATTGTGATAGAGCTGATTGCTGGTGGCATTAAAATAATTCACATAAAAATCTTTCATTTTTTCAAGGTCGCTAGTTGCTAACGCAATGTGTTCGATATGCATGGTCTGTCTCCTCCTAATAGTCTTTAAAATAGGTTCCCTTATCATACCACTCTTTTTAAACTTTGTTAATAAAGTTTCTAAAAAAATTTTTTAAATCTAAAATTTTTTTTAAGCTGATTTCCGTCTTGGCTTTAACAAATTTAACTTAATTTTTACTCGAGGGCAAACTGACAAAATGTCTATTGAAAAACTTGATTTACAAGTGGTTCCCGTTGATTTTAAGCAACTAGCTAGGATTAGGCTGGCAACTATTTTTATCCCACACGCTTCAGCTGCAGTAGTCGGCTGCAACCTATCGCCAAAAGAAAGCGATTTATTAAGTCTTTAAATAAAAATGATTCTTATGATAAAAGCATTTTATTTAACTAAAATTGACAAAGTTGATATAATTTTTTTGTAAAGATATTTTTTAAGGTTTTTAGCTGAAAAATTGACGAAAATTGAGACCCTTGATTTTTAGTCTTTTGCTTTTAAAGTGCCCTTCTGTTGGTTGCAGATTTGGCTTTTAGCGGATGCCTCAAAAATAAATATTTCCCAAAGGTGATTTTGACATCAGGTTGACAGTTTAATAGCCACTCCTTCTGGTAAAGGACACAGTAATTACAAAACTGTGAGCAAGAGCAATTTAATTTGCTCTAAGATGATTCTCCAACAGTCATCCGTCCACCCAGCAAGGCTTGCAAAGAGCTTGGCCATTTAACTCTATGTTGATTGATGTTTCAGTCTTCAGAACACGCTACTAGGAAATTCACGAAAAAAGGATGAGCAGAATGAAAATTGTACTATTATCAGCGTCAAATTTTGGCAACAGAGCCAAGCTAGCCATTGATCAAGTCCAAAGTGAACTGATGGTCAAGCATCCCCAAAATGAAGTGACGGTTTGCGACCTGCAAAAGTTGAAATTAGTTTTTAGTGATGGCCGTAATTACCAAGAGTATAGCGGGGACACTAAGGCTTTGATTAATACTCTGATGGAGTGTGATATCTTAGTGATTGCCACCTCCATCTGCCAAGCGTCGATTCCCGGAAGTTTGAAAAATGTTTTTGATCTGCTGCCCCGTAACGCTCTGTTGCGGAAAACCGTCAGCTTGATTGTTTCTGCCGATTCTGCTAGACATTATCTAGTAGCTGAAACCCAGTTGAAGCCCATTTTGAATTATATGAAAGCCAATCTGCTGCCGAGCTATGTCTTTATCGAAAAGGCGGATGTGATTGGGACGACGATTGTCAATGATGATATTCTCTTTAGAATTGACAAGCTCGTTGAAGATACCATGGTCTTGGCGGAAACCCAAGAGCATGTCTGGACACCTCATGAAGTAATTTTCGATTATTAAAAAATTGCCGCAAACAAGCCGTTTTATGCGAAAAAAACAAAAAGTTGCTCAATAAATAACTTTTTAGTTTTTCCGCTAGCAGCTATGTTTGGCGGCTTTTTTTGTTTCTTCTATATTAATAGTAAAACAGGACACTTTCTTTTGTCTATTTTTTAAAAAGTGCTACACTTATCTCACATTAAGAAAGAAGACGATAATATGGCAACTTTAACGCAAGCAATGAAAGATATGATCGCAGCTCAATTAAGTTTTTTGGCAACCGCCGATAAAAACGGCTATCCACAAGTTGGACCTAAAGGCACGATGCGGGTTTTAGACGACAATCATTTGATTTACAACGAACACACTGGTAAGCAAGCTTGGCAAAATGTTCAAGATACTCACCTTGCAGTCGTGGCCACCGTTGATCACCCTGCCTTTAAAGGCTTCCGCTTTGAAGGTCCGGTTGAAATCCATCAAGGTGATGAAATTTATGAAGCGGCTAAAGAATTTGCAGCGGCCCATAAATTGCCGGTGCCAGTTGCGGCCAATGTGATTGCAATTGAAAAAATCTACAAACTTGATGCGGGTCCTGAAGCCGGTAACTTGATTGAAGGTTAATCAAATAAAAAAGCGGAGCTAGCAATTTTGCTGAGCTGCTCTTAGCTAGGAGGATCAAATAATTACTCCTAGTTAGAGGCAGCCGCGCATTTTGCTAGCTCCGCTTTTTATGTTGTTTTAATGGACAAAGCCGAATTTATCAAAGGGATAAAAACGGAAGCTGACGACTCCTTCAATCTGCTCACGGTCAATTAGACCGAGGGCGCGACTGTCGCGAGAATTGCCACGGTTGTCCCCCATTACGAAAAACTGATCAGCAGGAACTTCCTTTAAACCGGCCATTTCCTCAGCCACCACATCATCAATGGTGACAATCTGGGTGCTGTCTGGCAGCTGTGCTGAATAAATAATTCCCGGAATATTTTCGGCATCCACTTCACCGGCAAAAATATAAAGATTGTTGCCCATCACATAAATACTATCGCCAGGCAAAGCCACCACCCGTTTCAAATAGGTTTCAGAAGACTCCCCTGGGAAAAAAGTAATAATGTCATAGCGCTCAACTTCACTATTTTTATTGGTAAAGAGGCGGTCACCGGTGGCAAAGGTCGGCGACATTGACTCGCCGTTGACAAAATGAGCCCGGATATTGACGGTAAACCAGATACAAAAGACCACGACCGCCAAGGTGAATAAAATTTCAGCCCCATATTGGAGATAACGAATGGCTTGATAGCCCTTCGTTTGGGTGAGGCGCTTGGCTTTTCCCTGTGGCCGCTTTTTCTTTGTAGCGACTTTTTTGCCCGCCGCAGAATTTTTAGACGGCGCTTGGACAGGCTTGCGGGGGCGCTTTTTCCCTGCAGAGCTGCTGGTTGACTGTGGTCTAGCAGCTTTTCTGTCAGTTGTTTCCCGCTGGCTAACCTCAGAGCGCTGATTTTTCAGCTGGCGTTGCTTTTCTTTTGCTCTTTCATTGGTCGCTGCCTTACTATCTGCTTTTTGCGAAGTTTTTTGCAGAGTTCTCGCCGGTTGTTGGCGTCTTTGCTCCGTGTCTTTATTGGCAGTCGGCGGCCGTTTTTGGGCAGTACGCTCTTTAGGAGGAGTGTGCTTTTTTGATCCTTTAGCTTTCTCCATCTTGTCCTCCTCTTTTTTCAGTAATGATTTAAGTATTGCCCTTTCAAAAATTAAAGTCAAGGGACTCTAGCCGAATTCTCGCAAAAAAATTACAGCTTTTTTTACAACTTTCGGAAACTAGCTTGAGCAAGTTATTTTTTCTTTGCTTTAGCCGCAGATTTTCCCTGAGACTTTTGCTGCTGTTGTTTATTTTGCTGCTGTTTAGCTTGCCGTCTCGCTGCTACCAATTTTTTACGGCGACGACGTTTATAGGCTTGAATACCCAGAGTCAAAAGTAGGGCTAGACCGATACCGGTAAAAATAAAGCCCCAAATCGGCAGTCCTGAAGCTTGGCTGGTGACCAAGGTCATGCCGTTAATCTCATCGGCCTGCTCTTGGGAGATACTGAACTCCTGTTCAAATTCCCAGTCGCTATCGGTATTATCTGAGACCGTCAAAACCAAGCGGTAGTCGCCGGCCATCAACGGCTCCTGCTCCCAATCAATCACAAAATCAAAGGTCGAGCTGGGAGCCATTTGTAAATTGGCGTCGCTATCGCTGCTGCGGACTAACTCACCACTACTGGCATCGTAAATTTCACCGTGATAGCTCAGCTGACTGTAGCTGGCCATCGTCGGATTTTCCAGCGTCGCCACGACACTCGGCCGATTATTAGCAGCGGCCGGCGCAATATCAATTAAATTCAGCTCATGCACGACTGGATTGTCATTTTCGGTCAAACGCAGTCCCAACGCATAGCCTTGATCAGCAGAGCCTTCTTGTGACTGGGTAATCTGAATCGCCGCCAAGATTTCCCCGTCAAATTCTTCCGCTGGCATCGTGATAGTCAGCGGAAAATCAACTGTTTCATTGGCAGGCACCGTGACTTCATTTTCAAAATCAACGATGTCGCCAATCGGATAAGGATAATCATTGCGGGCACTGTCGGCAGCCTGCGTGTAATCAATTAAGCCGCGGGTGTTGGTGTAGGCCTGATTGACTGAGACCTGATACGTCATTTCCCGATTGGAATGATTGGTCACTCCAACAGAAATTGTCTGCTGCTCACCAGCCGCCAGCCGCAGATTAAAAAATTCATCCTGAGTATTAATCTGATTTTCCGGCAAATGTCCCACCACTGAAAAACTGATTTGACCAGATTCGCTACTGTCCTCAGTGCTTGATGCCGTCGTTTCTGTGCTAGCTTGACTACTTGAATCCGCCGTCTCGCCCGAGCTCGCTGCCAGTGGAACAGCTGGACTAGCCAAAAACAGACCAAAAATAATCGCCCAACCAACAAAATACTTAAATCGCTTCATTTTTTTCTCCCTAAATACAATTAAAATCACCAGATTTGATATTTTCATTCTCAATTATTATAACATATCAATTTATTTTAGTTGTGGGGGAGCGCTGGGTTTCTGCTGGTTTTTTAACGATAAGAAATTGGTATGAACTACGATTGATTTTTATCCCGAATAGCCAACGTAATCATGTTGACGACCGAATAAGTTTATTGAACTGAGCCCAAACTCCCTTGCTTTGCAGTAAAGTCCTTCTGTGAAGATGGAGTGCCTTAGCTGCTGCCTCAAAACAGCAGCTCAAATAAGAAGCCTAGGCTGAATTTTTTTTGCAGTAAACATCATTTTGACATCAAGGCGCTAAGGCCCAAGCGCCTGAAGAGAATTGCTGTAAATAAACCAACTTTTCGCTTTTTTTCGCCCTTGTAAAAAAGCGCTCAAATGTTTGTCTCAATTGCCAAAAGACTTCCTGCACTGACCAGTTTTCTTGGCCATTGAAAAGATGACCGGCTGGCTCTTCAAGCATATTTTCCGGTGCAGTCGCTGTCTGATGCGACTGCTGCGCTCTCGCTACTTCTTTTCGGGAAAAGTCATCAAAAAGCCACGTCACCTTCGTCTCCACATACTTTGCCCCGATAATTTCTGTATAAAGCTGTACGCCGTTGCGCTCAAAAAGTTTCAGGGCAATCAAATCTGCCATTGCTTGCCGCACAATTTCAGGGGTCAGATTTTGATGGCAAAGCTGAATAATAATGGTTTTGCGGCTGCCGTCCGCATTTCTAAATTGTAAATGTAGTTTGCGCATGATGTTTACTCCTTTTTCGAGAAAATAAAAAGCCCTCACTATATACACAACTTTAGCAGTGAAAAAATCAACAGGCAGTGGAAAAAATTTTTCTTTCTATAATAAATGGGATTGAGCATCAATAATTTCGGGCAAAATAAAAAACCTGAGACAGCTGCCTCAGGTTTGAATATTAAACTTTTAAAAAATTATTCTGCGTCGACGGTTAGTTTAACATTGCCTTCAATTGCTTTTGAATAAGGGCAAATGCCTTCTGTTTCCTTCATGTATTTCAAGGTTTCTTCCTTTGAAAGGCCATCGATTTTACCGATTAAAGTGACTTCCAAGTGCAAGCTGTTGAAATCAGGCAAGTCGCCAAGTAACGCTACTTCTGCCCGCACGCTGCGGTGTAGGTCGCCGTGGCCGTCTCTTTCTAATGGGAAAACCATTGCGCCGTTGAAGCATGCAGCAAATCCTGCGGCAAATAATTCTTCTGGATTGGTATAGCCTTCTTTTTTCGTTCCAGTTGTTTTGACATCCAAGAATCCAGTGACTGACTTGCTTTCACCTTCGCGGCCGCCCTCATTAATTACCGTTGAAACTGACATTTTTTTTGACATTCAAAATCATCCTTTCTTGATTTGCTTACTCTATTAGTCTAACACTTTTGATTAGCAGCCAGAAACAATCTGCCCGCTTGAATAAAAAAATTTGCCTTTCTTGTGAAAATAGTTCAATTTTGCTTAAAGGAAAACTTTTTTCGTGCTAAAATTAAAGAAAAAACGAAGGAAGACCTATATGGAATTAAAAACTTTAGATGGTGAAATCGAAATTATTGGCTTTCCCTTGGAACGCTTAAAAGAAATCTGGAGCATCGCCTTTGGCCCGGAGGCGGATTTGGAATGGATGAAATTTAACGGTCCGTATTTTCACGACCCCGTTGAAACGTGGCAGGATTTTTCCAGCGGCTTTGGCTGGGATTCAGTCGGCAATCCCCATCGGGCAGTCATTGTTTATCGAGGAAAAATAATCGGGCTGCTAACTGCTCAATGGCAAGATGGCGGGTTGCAGCGCTGGTTGGAATTTGGGATTGTCCTCTACGACGGCAGTCTTTGGGGTAAAGGTATCGGCAAGCGGGCCGTGCCAATCTGGTTGGATTATCTTTTTGATTTGCATCCTGAAATTGAACACATTGGCTGCACAACTTGGTCTGGCAATCCAGGTATGATGAATTTAGCCTTGAAATCCGGCTTAAAATTAGAAGCTCAGATTCCCAAAGTTCGTTATTATCAGGGAGAGTTTTTTGATTCAGTGAAATACGGTGTGCTGCGGGAGGATTGGCGAAAGGTCTAGCCTCTTGTAAATTTTTAGATTAATTTTTGCAAGGAATCTTATTTGATGCTGTCAAGAGAATCCCATTTTTTAAACAGCGACTTTGACGGAGCTGGATTAGAAGCCAATTTTTCAGGTTATCGGCGAATAACCAAATAAACCTTCACATAAAAAGCTGAACTGTTGAAATTGTGGACATCCCTCCTGAAAATTTCAGCAACTCAGCTTTTTAATTTTCCTCTGGTTGATATTCCAATAAATCTCCCGGCTGGCAATCCAATGCCCTGCAGATGGCCTCCAACGTTGAAAAACGAATCGCCACTGCCTTGCCAGTTTTCAATTTGGAGAGATTGACATTGGTGATGCCGACCTCATCCGCCAAATCCTTCAAAGAAATTTTGCGATCAGCCATCACTCGATCTAGACGAATCACTATTGCCAAGCGGCTCCCCTCCTTACACTGTATCTTCGGCCAGCTTTTGCAGCTCGATGCCATAATGAATCACCCCGGCCACCACATATAAAATCAAGCCATAAATCAGACCGCTATCCAAGCCGTATAGAATATCATAATCTTGATCAAAGAGATTTTGCAAGAATTTTGTCACAAAAGGATGAACAAAACCGGCAAACAAGCCCGAGCCGATTAAAGTAAAACTAATCAGCTTTAGCTTATGCAAGTATTGCTTTGAAAAGGGAGATTCCCCTTTGGCCAGCCCTTGAAAAATGGTTCCCCCTTGATAAAAGACAAAACTATTCGCTAAAAATAAACATAGCCCAGTGGTGCCATCAATCCAGTGCTGCAACTCTGCTCCACTGCCGCCCAGTCTCATCCCAGCGCCCTCTGACCGCAGAATCATGAAAAACTGTGGATTAAAATCAAAAGAAACATCCCCTACGTGAAAAATATTTAAAACAAGCAGAAGGACAAAAATAATTTGCATACCACAGAAAAAGCAGAAAATCCGGCCTAGCCAACGGGCAATCCTCTGAAATTTTTTTACTCCCATAATTTTCTCCCCTTTTAATGCAACTTTAAATTACAGCTACCTTCGTTTTAAATTACGTCATCTGACAGTTTTTGCAATTCTATGCCATATTGAATAATCCCGGCTCCGACATACAGCATCAGGCCAAAAATCAGACTGCTCTGAATTCCGTAAACTACATTATAATCATTGTGAAGCATCCCCAAAATCACTCGGGTTAAAAAGGGCTGAATGTAGCCAGCAAATAAACTTGAAGCGATTAAAACATAACTAACCCGTTTCAACCTCGTCAAAAATTTTTGCGTAAAAGGTGAATCTCCATCAGCTAAACCACGAAAAATTAATGCCCCTTGATAAAAGATAACACTATAAACGAGTAACAGTAAAACTAAGCTAATAGCATCAAGTATTACACCAACTTCCGAATCACCCGCAACGCCCGTACTACTGCGGGCCTCAGAAAACGTCATCAGCATAAATTTTGGCTCAAAACCAAAGGTGATTCCGCCAATTTTTAAGTATGCCAAGACTGCTGGTACAATTAATAGCAATTCTAAACCACTAAAAAATAATAACAGCCATTCCAACCAAAGGGCAATCCTCTGAAATTTTTTCACTCCCATAATTTTCTCCCCTTTTAAACCAACTTTAAATTACAGCTAGCTTCGTTTTAAATTACGTCATCTGACAGTTTTTGCAATTCTATACCATATTGAATAATACCTGCTACTGCGTACATAATCAGGCCGATAAAAAGACTTGGCCCCACGCCCAAGGTAATCAAATAGCCATTTGGCATTGCTAAACTTTGTAAAACCGAATAAAGTACGCCAGCGTACAAACCTTCAAGCACCAATAAAAAACTGATGTTGCGGATTTTCCGTACAAACCAGGGACTAAAAGGTGTTTCTCCCAGAGACAAGCTATAAAAAATTTCCGAACCAAGATAACAAGAGGTAATTAAGGCGAAATTTGACAGAAAAATACTGCAGAAGTCGATGATCTTCATCGCTAAATTATCCTGTTGTAACGAATTAACATCAGCAGTGAACAACGTGTAAGTTGCCGGTTCGTAAAGGTAGGCGCCACCTTCGTCAAGAAACATGAAAATAATTCCCGTCAGTGTTAGAAAAACTAGCGGCACAAGTTTCACTAAATACGTAATCAGAAAAAACCAATAAAGAATCCGAGCCACCTTTTGAAATCCCTTGATCCCCATCTCGCTCCCCTCCTCAACTCTAATTATACTAAAATGATTTATCCAAAACAATAACTAATTATCGTTTTTCGATAATTTCTTTTTTGTACAGGGTTCAACGCTACTCATAATTTTTGCCAATTTTTCCTTATGCTAAGAAATTTTAGTTAATTGCTTTTGAGTTTTTTTTTCGTGTTATCTATCGGACAAAATTTAAAAATTATTTTTTCGGTTAGTAGCCGCTTTTCACTTAAAGAGAAGCTTTTTGGGAAAAATTCCTTAACCAAATCAGCATGAATAAAAAATGTGCTCAACAAAATGGAGGAACAAGTAAATAAAATCGAAGAAAATTTCAAACTAGCTAAATAAATCAGTAGAAATTATTATCAGCGAGCCTCCTTTGAAAAGTCTACAAGCAAAAAAGCACTGAAAAAAGCTAATGTAGTGATTCCAAAAAGTTAGACTAAAAATCTAACTTTCGGGATTACTACATTAGCTTGGGATTTTTTCAGTGCTCGCTGATTATTCATTTATTGAGTAATCCCATAAGGTTAACGCCCGACGGAACTCTTCTTTTAAGTGTAAACGCCGGTAGCAGGTAAACTCAGTTTGGTTATCCTTTAGAATTTTCCGCAGCTTCATCGGATTGAATTCCGGCATCAAGTTATTTTTCATCACAAACTGGCGGGTAATCTGCCACTCAAAGTAATAACCAAAAGGCTGACAAGAATAGAGGGTGCCATTGATTTCCTGTTGGGGAAAACGGCGATGAGTGTGACCAAAGACCACCAATTCAAGATTGCTGTATTGGTCAAACAGCGCGCCGGTTGCTTCGCTGCCTAAAAAGCCATTAAAACTATTCCAGCGCTCATAAGGCTTTTGCTGATAGACAATAAATTCTTTTTTCGGTACAAAATGGGTCGCAATGATTACTTCTTTTTGCTGTTGAGCTAAGTCATCCAGAACCAATTTCAGTTTGCGTAAAATTTCCCGATTGATAGTCGGATCATCGGCCTCCCGATGGATAAATCGGTCGTACCAATAAAGATTTTTAGTAGCCAAATTTTTAAGCGGGTCCTTTTCCACCGAAAAAGAATAGTCATACCAGCCGCTAAAGGCCAGCAAAACCAGTTTGTCATTTAAATTCTGATAGTCTAAATTCAAAAAATGCCGGTCCGGATAATCCTCAATCTGTTCAGCCACATCCGGCATTTCATGATTTCCAAAATTAAAGGTCACCGTAATTCCGTGCTGCTCGATAAAAGCCACCGTCTGCAAAACCTTCTGCACTTTATTCGCCGTGTCCCCCGCCAAATGCAGATGGGTCACCCCCGACTCCTGCAGCACATCCGCCAGCATCGTCAAATCCATCTCATCCAGCTGATTAATATCCATATGTAAATCCGAAAGAATTGCCAATCTGCTTGTTGTCATAGAAAAAGCCTCCGTGATAAGTATAGCTTAGAGTTGGGGAAAATAACAAAGGCTTGGTTCTAAGAATTTTCTAGCGTTTTCCTGCTCGATGATTCTAGCTGTTGCTCGTTTTTACAAAGGCAGTATAATTAATTATGAGAAGCCTGAAGAGAAGGACTCTTAACCACCGAGAAAGGAGCAGCAAATGGATTTAAAAGTTATTGCTGTAGCTGGTCTGATCACCTTTGCCAGCTTTATCGGCTATGGGTTCTTTTTAAAATGGACTGACGGGCTTTTTTGGTCGCTATTTTTCAGCCTGCTCTTTATCAATAACCGTCAACAAGAACAGAAAATCGGTCAGCAAATTGCCCAACAAATCTGGAAATTTGCACCACCAGCCTTCATCGCTTTTCTAATTTTAACTGTGATAGCTTTTTGGTGAGGGCTGGTAACTTTAAAATTAGACGTGCGTCAGGCGAAAAACAATGAAATCTTTGAAAAAATGTGACTGCCAAGGAAATAGATAACTAGACACGTTGAAGCCAAGTCATCGATGTAAGGAAGTGGTTGCATATTGACTTTTGGAATAAAAAAGCCCATTACTCACCTCAAAACAAAGGTCGAGTAATAGACTTTATATAGGTAATTATTAACAAGTCAAAATAAATCAAAACGAAGCCAAATCATTAATCGGCAGCAAGCGCATCTTCACCACACCAAGGATTTGCTCCTTATCAATTAATCCATATTGACGACTGTCGCTGGCAAAGGAGCGATTATCGCCTAAAACCAAATAACAATCATCAGGAATTCTATTTTCGCCAGTAATCTCAACCAGCCGAAAATTTGCTGTATAATTTCCGCCGTTAGCCAGAGACTCGTTGATTTCATCGATGATAAAGGGCTCGCTGATGATGCTGTCATTGACATAAAGCTCACCGTCAACATACGCAATATCCTCACCCGGCAGTCCAATCACCCGTCTAACTTGTTGGGTATTCCCCCGCTGAATCACTACCAAATCCATTCGCCTCACGCTAGTCGTTTTACGGACGACAACAGTATCACCATCCCGTAAAGTTGGAATCATGCTGAAGCCATTTACCCTAGTGATAGTAATAAAAAAGGAACCAATCAAAACAAAAACCAATAAAGTCCCTGCAGAAATAAGCAACAACTCTTTAAAATGAATAATAAATCTAATCAGCTGAGGCTGTTTTTTATTTTGCTGATTTTTTTGTTTCTGAGTTCTCTTTTTAGCAGTCGTTTTTTTGACAGCCAATGGGGTTGCGGAATTCTTTTGCTGATTAGGCTTTTTTTCGATTCTAGTGGGGGCGGAATCTTTTTTAGTTAACGCTGCTTTTCCAGCAGCGCTTTGTTGTTTCGCTAACTTTGCCGCTTCTTCTCTAGTTTTCACTAGACTTTTTTTAAGGCTAGCTTGTTTAGCTCCTTTTTGTCTTACCTTAGCCCTAGTATCTTTAGCTGTTACTTGACTTTTAATTTGCGGCTTTTTTGTAACCCTAGCTTGGCCCTTGACCGGAACTGCTTTTTTTATTTTTACTTGGGCCTTGCCTTGAGTATCTTTTTTAGCTTTTGTTTGCCCTGCTTTTAAAGTATCCTTTTTAGAGCTTGCTTTGTCATTACCCTTAACAGGTCTTTTGGCTTGTTCACGCCTAGCTGAGTTTTTTTTAGGGTGATTCTTGGATTGACTCGTTGTTTTTTTCGCCTTATTCATTGCCTCCACTCATTTCGGTTTCCAAGGCATCTTTATTTACTTGGAAGTAGTCGAAAGCCGCATCTTCCAGAGTAATCACTCGTTCGATGTCACTAGAATACTGAGCGACTAGTTCAGGATTGCCATAAAAATCAGCTGCTTGACGAGTCAAGTTAAGGCCCAATTCCCCGAGTGAAGCGTAATATCGGTTCAAAACTGTTTGTCCGTCTACTGTATTTAAAGAATTAGCTACCTTGCTTCCATAACTTGCTAGACTAGTTGATAAATATCGGATATTGCGATTGATAGCATCTTCCTCCTCCTCTTGATTCTCGGCTAATAAAAGTTGCTCCTCGACTTCTCTAACCAATGAAAAAGAGCGAGCAACTAAATCCGCATCGTCAGACGAAAGATTAGTTGACTGATAGAATATCCCATAAGCTGTCCCACTGCCGAAAATCAAGGCTGCAAAAAAGAGTATCACTACTTTTCGAAGACTAGCTTTTTTTTGTTGCTGAATTTTTTTTTGAGCTTTTAAAAACCTCATGCGCTTCTTTTTATTTTTGGGTAATCGCTGGGGTAATTTTTTTAGCTTACTTTTTTTCAAAAGAAACTGCAGGATAAAATAGAACATAAAAATAATCAAGATAATCATGGCAGCAATGCCAATCATTATCACCCATTCCAGAATTGTCATTGCGTCCCCCCTGTATCTTTACGTGGCATATAATCATTTTTTACGCTTATCTTTTTTATTTTTTTTATTTTGTCTGCGGATTCTTCTCACTACTAAAAAGCCTAGTAGTACAACAGCTAAAAAGCCGCCAACTATTATAGCAATGATCTGCCAGTCAAATCCTCGGTCTTGTACCAAGCCGACATCTCGCTCATTGAACTCATCGGCCTCTTCCTGAGTAATTTCAAACTCCTCGGTCCATTCCCAACTTTGATCGCCAACATAAGCATTTACATGAGCTGTATAAGTTCCCGGTGTCATGCGATCTCCATTCATACTAATCGGAAAGTTCATAAAGCTATTAGGGGCCATTCGCATCCCCGTTTTACGAGATTCCCACAGCACCTGACTACTGCCACTCTCTGAAATTTGAGCTTGAACTGTTAAGCCATTTACATATGTAGCGGCGATATTTGAATAATTTACAAAAATAGTATTCCGATAATTTTGCTGTTCAGCAAACGCTTCATTGAATGACAACTCTGGGGCAACCTCTACATCGCTTTCTCGCAATAAAATGGACACAGCATAACGGTAGCGGTTACCCACACGAGAACCACCACTGGCATCATCTGATTGAGCGGCTTCTTCTTCTGGCCGTTGCATAACGAGTCCTCCCGCAATGACTCCATCGAATGAAGCTTCCGGCATTTGAATCGTTAATTCTAGTTGCTTAGTTTCACCAGCTGCTAGTTCGACTGAATCAGGACCTGAGACAATTTCCGTAAAATCATAGGCCAAAGAAGGGTCATTTTCAATACTATTGGCAGCGTATTCTATGACACCATTACTATTAGTTTTTGCACCATTTAAATCCAAATTAACTGTTACAGATTCCTCACTGGGGTTACTCAAAGTCAAGGTAATCGTTTGTTGTTGCCCAGGTGTCATCATCAAATCATAATAGCCGAGACTTGTATCAGTCTGGTTTTCTGGAAAATCAACTTGATAGTTGAAACCAGTTGCTGTGCCACTATTTTCTTCTGTCGTTGCCAATCCATTTAGAGGCAAAGCGAGCAGCAAAAATATGCTAGTTAAAAAAAATTTGACGAAACTGATTTTACCATGTTCTTTTTTTGTCATCTTAGTCACCATCATCCACTATATGTATTTCCTAGTTGATAGGAATATGTACCACTTTTTTGAATTAACAAAGAGCAAGTGGCTGCGTCACAAGTCTATTACTGTATTGACTCATATCACAACCACTTACTAAAATTTCAACTCAAACCTGAGCTTCGTATTATGCCAATGAAGCGATTGTCCAAGTAACTAATGCTTTATAATTTGCTGCAGTCATACTTGAAGCAGTTGCAATCGGAACATTTAAGACAACGGCTTTATCAGCTGTGTCTGCTCCCCCCCCCAACCGCAATATTTGCATCCGTTTGAGAGTAACTAGCACTTTGACCGAATTCAAGCGTGTATTCACCAGCACCAGTTCCATTTGTTGCTCTGACAACTTCCACTGCACCACCAGTTCCTGCCACAGTATCTTCCATAGATAATTCAAAAGCAGTATTTGTCATGGTTCCAGCAGTAGCTGGATTATCAAAATCTGTTTCTAAAATCCCATTGTTAAATGAAATAGAAGCTCCATCTAATGTCGCAGTTCCTAATACTTCTGCACCTGTTCCGTCAGTAGTATAACTAGTAAATTGTTGCGTTAACTCTGCTTGAACGGTATAGCCAGCATTGGTACCTCGGATGTCACCAAAGACGACCATTGCCCCACGAGTCACTTCTACAGGTGTCCCATTTGCCACTAATTGATTGACTGTTTGCGCAGCGGCAGGTTTATTAATTTGTGCACGACCAGTTTTGATTTCACCAAAATTCAAATCCGAAACATTTTTAATCCCTAATTGGCCTGGATCAACACCCGGAACTAAACCGCCAGGGTCAATTTCTTCACCAGGTTTTTCTGGATCGACAATTGGCAAAGTAGGATCTAAGGTACCAGCAGATACAATAACACGGCCAGTTGAATCTAGTGAATGAGTCGTACCTGCTGCACTTGCTCCCACTGGTGCCAAAAGTGTTGCCCCGATAGCTGCTACCATTGCAGTAGCACATAAACTTCTTAATTTCATTTTGTTTCCTCCTATAGTTTCCTTTTTATTTACAAATGGGTTTCCCCAAATTGTCAAAGATAAGTGGTATTAGTTTGTCGGACCTGCTGTTAATGTCCAGGTCAAACTTGTACTGTATTGCACTGGATAGATTCGTGTACTCTCAGGAACTCGCAGTTGAATCGCTGAGTTTGTATAAACTGGCTTATTGAACGTTGCGTCCATAACGCTTTGTCCTGTTTCATCAAGAACAGCAGTGAGCGTATTAGCAAGACCCTCTTGATTTTCCTCAGAAGCTCCAAATTCAATGGTCCAAGTTCCTTTGCCTTGAGTGGAAGAAGCGCTCGCTACCGTGTATGCTGAGCCGATTTCTTGAATCTCAATCGTATCTCTTGTCACAGACGGCTCGTCACTTATACCTCCTGAATTTGCCCAGCCTTTATCAAAGGACAAAACAGCCCCATTTAGACTTTGCTCATCCATTTCTTGAATGACCTCATTGTTAAATTGAGTATCTTGCGAGAGTTGTAATTCCCAGCCAGTTGCTGCTGCTCGAACGTCAGTAATCTGCACATAATATCCCCTTGCTTTTGTCTCGCTATGAAACAATTGGGCTAATGAGTTATATAGACGATCTTCTGTAGTCAGCTCATGTTGGCCAAAACCTAGACTTGAAATGAAATCAAATCTAAGTGCACCATCAGTTGATGGTCCCGGTCCTGGATCGACATCATCCCCTGGAAATTCAGGGTCAACAGGATTTGTTACTCCAGAATCCTGAACCTCCAGTGAGCCATTTTGATTAACGCTATGACTTGCAGCTTCTGCTCTATCAATACCTATACTCATTCCAAGGAGAAGAACCAGACTGCTTAAAGCAATACGTGATTTAACTGTCATCAGTCCGCCTCCTTCTCTTTTTTGCGCCGGTAATAGAGTAGCAGCAGTATGGCCAAAATAACCCCGCCGCCAATTAGGCTGTAATTACGGACGACTTCGCCAGTCTGAGGTAATTTGCCACCAGTGTCTGGCAAAACTTCACTTGAAGATGTCGCTGGTGCTTCTGTCGAAGTTTCATAAAATGTAATTTTCCCATCAACTGTCGCTTGTCCTCCAACAGCATCTGTAGCCAACCCAGTCACTCCACCACTTAGACAACCCACAAACAGGATCACCAGACTAAGGAGAAACTTTGAACCTATTTTTTTCATTTTCCCCTTCCTTTCTATGGTCCTGCTGTGACGGTCCAAGTAATCTGGCCGTTATAACTGCCCAAATTTGAAAAAGTGGTTTCGCTAGGATCCGCAATCAGCTTCAAGCCTTCACTATCAGCTGTGGTTCCCCAGCTATCGGTAATCACTTGATTCCCACCTGTTGCATTCACAGCAATGGTTTGGGCTTCCTTCGACAAAGGAACTTCTTTTAAGTTTGCATCAACGTAAACTAACGCATTAGACATGACAGACTTTGTTTGATCATTGGTCATCTCTTTTGTAAGAGTCGCCGTTAACGTCCATCCACCATCAACCCTTGCGCGATTATCGCTGATCACTAATTTTTCTCCGTTTAAGTTAGGATTGTCTCGTCTTTGAACTGTTGCATCAAAGACAATCGTGCCAAAATCAATTGAGCTTGGCGCTGATTCAATCGCTAAAATACCTGAGAAGAGATAGTTAACTGACTGTGTCGTCTCCGTAAAGGTCACCGTCTCTGGATTTGGTCGGCCAGTTGTTTCCAACGTATAGCCTTGATTGGTCACTGAGGAAATCTTCGCCAGCACTTCCGCATTTGTTGCTAAATTGATTGGCTCAGTTGGTCTGCCTGCAATTTGAATGGCAGTCTCCAGAACCTTGTTATCGCCATCAATAAAATTCACCGTAATCCGGTTGTCATAGACCGTAATCGTGACATCGACAGTCGCCGAATTACCCGCTTCATCCGTCAGACGAACTTGAATCGTTTTGTCACCTGTTGTCGCAACAATTGTTTCAAAATCTGGTGTGCCCACAAATTCCACTGTCACATCAGCTGGTACCGACACATTATCTTGAATATTGGTCACAAAATCTCTTGGATCCATCGCTTCTAAATCAGCTGCATTCAAAATGTTGATTCTTTGATTTGCTGGATCAGCCGTTGGAGCCTGATCATCGCCAAAAGTAATCGTAACTTCTCTAGAGACCGTTCTGCCATCAACCGTCAGCGTTAACGTAATTGTTTGAGCAATATTGGTCATTGAACTGCTAGCATCAACTCCGCTAGTATCAATAGTAAATTTTGACTCATCCGCTTTGACATCAGAATCTGGTGTCAAATTAGTTAAGTCCGCTGTCATATCCAATTCCCAAGCCTTCATGTCATACTTTGTGATTAAATAATCCCGTAGTGTGTTATTAGTCACTTGGGTATTCCATTCAGTGATGTTGCCAGTGGCTGCTAAATCCGACTCAATAGCTAAAGAAGCTGTCGCATCAATGCTGGCATCATCTAGAACAATCATTGGAACAAACACATTGTCCGATGAATTACCCGCCTCATCGTATAACTTGATTAAGTAATACTTACCAACATAAGGACTGGTAGAGGTTGTGGTAAAGCGACCAGTTGTTGTCAATTGGTCATCAAATGCTGTGTCAGCAATTGCCCCTTGCGCGAAAATATTCTCCGGCGAAGTAGTTTCATCACTGTAACTGATTAAAAATTGTTTTAGCCAATCACTGTCCGTCCGATTATCCGTATAGAAACTGCCACCACCAACATTGGCAAAGCCCCAGCGCCCGGTTCCGATTGGCTGTGTCATGTCAGTAATTGTCAAATCAAAGGTTGTTGTTACTTTTTCACCGACATTAATGCCTGCATTGACATCAGAAGCAACCGTGATTGTGTAAGTTCCTGCTCCAGAAGTCTTGTTAAAGCCGCCATAATCTTCAATACTGAAATACTCAGGGTTCGTTGCATAGTCATAGTTGGTAGTCGTACCTTGATAAGTCACCGCTAATTCCGGATTTCCTTTGCCTAAAATATAAGCATCAAAAGCCGCATCTGATAAATTTTGACCGTAATAATCATCTGTTCGTCCAGTATTGTCAGTTGCCGTCAACGTAGCCGTATTAGCTCCAACTAGAACAGGTACTGCAACCGTTCTTTCTACACCACGAGCAGTTGTCAATGTTAAATTGACAGTAATCGTCCCTTCAGTTGCTGTGCTTGGCAATGGTGTTTCAAAAGTGACCGTGACTGGTTCATCAAATGAATCATTGTTAGTATCAACTACTAAATTATCCAACATGCTTGTGCCAGGATTTGCAAAAACCGTTTCGATATCGCCATTAGGTTCAATTGTCAATCCGGATTTCGGTGTCGCAGAAGGAATCCCTTCATATAAAGTTTTTGCTTGGCTAGCATTGCCATCAACGATAGAATCATAAACTTTTTCACCAAAAGCATCGGTTTCATAAGTTAAGGTCGTTTGCGTTGCATCCAAATCAAAGACCATATACCCGTTATCAACACTAGCTGAATTATTGACATAACCATTTTGAACATTTAAGACATCGAAGCTGCTGTTTGGTGTGCCATAAACATCAATTGTAAAAGTGTTACCATTGAATTCATCTGATGTTGGATCTTTTGGTGAGATGCTTAAGTTTTGCCCAGAACCAGATATGTCGAAGTCAGAGGTAACATCTGCACCAGAAATTTCATTGGTTACCGTGATACGACTTAAATCAACATCAAAATCGGTTGATGGTAAGGTTGTGTCGATGACAAAACTGTTGTCACGGAACTGAATGTCATTATTGGAAACAGTTTGAACAATTTGATAGTGCAAATCTTGGTAGCCAGATTCTGCGTGAGTAGCGCTGTTGGTAACACCTCTAACAGCTGGTTGTGCATGACCAATACGGCTAATTGGCCGTGAGTCATAGTAAACACCTAGTGCACCAGACGTTTCATTTGGTGGAAGAGGACCTTTAGTAAAGCTTTGACTTAATGTAGTTCCCTCAAATGAATAGGAGTATGTGTGAAACAATTCATATTGATCATCGCCTACTCCTGTAGTCTTTAAAAGACCATCACTAAGAACGTACCCAACTCTACTGTTATTTGGAACATAGAAATTTGAAAAATCATCATCTGATTTTTCAACTGTAAAGACCTTAACATTATTGATATTCCTCGCATTCCACAACCCCTTATAATTAAGAGGTAATTGCGTCTCAGCATCATAAAACTCCCAATGGTAGTCAGTTGTTGCACCTGGACTAATAGAACTAGCCCAATACCCTTTTCCTAAACTAGTCTGTAAAAAAGACATAAATAAATTCCCAATTGGAAAATCAGATACTGCCCCTTCTGAAAACAAATATTTACCATCATTATCTTTATCTTTGTATAATGGGCCATGGAACGTCATTCTATACCCTGTAACTCTATCTACAACTAACTTAACATCAACTGCTCTACCTTGATAAAATCCAGCATTATGAATAGTGACAGACCGTTCTACGTTAGATGGATATTGTGAAGCCTGGAAAACATAACTATGAGATTCACCTGGAGTGGAAATCCAACCTGCTTTTTCCATATCGTAAGTTGTGACATTCAATGGCTCATAGCTGGTATCCTTATTTAATTGAAAATACGCTCCATACTCTGGTGGTAATTCGTCATCAGCCAACCCAGTCGTACTATTAATCAAGTTAACACCAGGGGCATCTTCCAAGGCCAAATACCCATCAGGTGTTGGCTCTGCCTTCGTCTCTGTCGTCTGCGCTAAAATAATTCCCCCAACGATTGCTGCTATTAAAACGGGCAATAACAACAACCCAATTTTTTTCTTTTTCACTCGTTTCAACTCCTTTCGTTAGTGCTAGGGGAGTAGCACTAGAATTATTTAAAAACCCTTTTATTTAGAGATACTTAACAGCAGACATGAAAATTGTTCTGCCGTTCCCAACAACAGCACCCCCTTTCAAATGTTTCCGTCTAGTCTGAACTCTGACTAATCTCCAAATTTTCATCAAATAAAGTTTCTGACAAAGCGTAGCCATCCCGCCAATTGGACATAAAAAGGTCAGGGTCAATGCCGCTTTTTTTCATTTTGAATTTGACCTTTTTCACAAGCTGAGACAATTGGGAAAAAGTCGAATTGTCCCCTTCCCGCTGCCAGATATATTCGCTTAAATCATTGCGATTAATGAAGTTGCCCGGTTGTTCTTTGAGAATTTCATACAGCTGCTTTTCTTTCGGCGAAAGCCGATTCTCAAAGGAAAAACGAATAACCGTGTCAATCGGCTCTTGTTCGTGAATGCTCCGTTCTGACTGCAGCACAACGGTAATTTGTTCGGCAAGTTTTTCCCGCAAATCACTTAGGGAAATCTCTGAGTGCAACCAATTTTTTAAACCAAGTTTCTGCCACTGGGCAAACTCCTCCTCTGTCGGCAAGCTCGTATCGCACCGGAAAAAGCGAGTCCGGTCGAATTGCCGCTGCCGCAAAATCTGTTCAATCTCTTTGTCTGGCACTGTTTCACTGAATATGATTAACGGAAAAAGTTCAAAAAAGCGCTGTGCCTCTTTGCTTCTTTTCAACAATAAATCAAGAATTTCAATCGAAAAAAAAACTTCATAGCCTAATTTTTTTAATTTCACATCGATTTGGCTATCAATGGTGCTACTCCTGCTGAGAACTGCAGCACGACTCATGCAATCACCTCCACTTCTGGATTTTCTAAAAAAAGGTAAACTCATTTAACTGCCTTGAATATTTAAGATAATTTTCACCAAACTATTCTAAACTAGCTTGTAACGGCAAGCTTTCCAGCAATTTATTGAGTCAGAAAAATATCTTGTAACAATCAGTTATAAGATAAGGAGCTGAAACCCTTGCTGGAAGCATGTTTGACAAGCCATGACGGTAAAATTGACGACAAAAAGCCAGTCAAATTTTCTTTTGACTGGTTTTTAGCTGTTATTTATTTATCTGATAAAGCTTATCCAATTTGCGAATTTCCTTCACTCTTTGCTCCATCAGAGACTCACTATAAGTGTCCAATGTCAGCTTGATGGACTGATGACCCAAAATCCGACTCAGACTGGCGACATCCATCCCGCTTTCTAAACAGCGGGTAGCAAAGGTGTGGCGCAAAATATGAAAATGAATGTCCTTCAATGGAGTCTCAGCCAGCATTTTTTTAAAGCGGTAATTGATAATCCGCGGTTCAGTTAAGCCATGTTTACAAAAAATGACATGATTAGATTGGCTACTGACTCTTTCTTCTAGCAAGAGCTTCCGCAAAATCTTTGGCATTGGCACAAGGCGTCTGGAAAATTCGGTCTTTGGCGCTGTAATAATCACTTTTGTTTTCTTTTTGGAGCCATCCGTGTTGTGAATTCGATTGACCGTTTTACTGACACTGATTAGATTGCTTTTAAAATCAATATCCTCCCATGTCAGGCCGCTGATTTCACCAATTCGCAGACCCGAATACAAAGAAATCAAAACAGCTAGTCCATGAGTGGATTGACTGCTGATTTTTTCAAGCTCCCCTTGTTCAGCACGACTTAATGGCTGGTTTTTTTTATATTTCTTTTTCGGCAACTCAATTTCAGTGATAGGATTTACCTTCAGCCAACCGTTTTTCTCTGCCAGTGTATAACTTTGTTTGACAACGCTGAAAATCAATTTAATGGTTGCTGGACTCAGCTTTTGACTGACTAAATCGGCAACGAAATCCTGCAATTGCTCTTTGGTTAATTGATAAAAAGTAAAATTTCCCAGATAAGGAGCAATATATGTATGAATTATTCGTGAGTAAGTATAGTAAGTGGATTCTTTAATCGAATGAGCGACCGAATCCAAATAAATTTTTTCCAAAAATTCGCCATAAGTGCCTAAGTAACCGGTCGTCTCCTCAATTAGCCGCTGATTTTGTTTAATACGAGTCAGCTTTTCCTTTACTTCCAAATATTTCTTCCCATAGACTGATCCATAATAAGCTTTTTGGTCCAAGCGATACTTTAAATAGCGGCCCTCCCATCGACCATCTTTTCTTTTATAAATATTTTCTCCACGTCGCATCATTATCACCTTTCTTTTGACCAGAATCTTGACGGCATTTACTCCCAGTAATTATTAATTCTCATTTTTTTAGCAAATAAAACAAAAACATCCCTCCAAAATAAATTCGACTGCCAACTCTTTTTTCCTCCTAGCTAAACCCCTTATTTATCACAGAAACATCTTTTATTTAAAAAAAGTTTTTTTGGAATAAAATCACTAAAGAATCAACTTTTATTCAAAATATATTAATTTTATATTATTTTAAGATTGACAGTTAAATAAATTGGATTTAATATTTATATATAGAGTTTATTTTAGAGAAAATACATTTATCTTATAACTGATTGTTATAGGAGATAGACAAAATTATATCTGCTAAACTTATTTTTATTTGATTTTGAATAGAAATTAAAAAAAGAAGTGGAAAAGTGTCTCTCTTGAAAAAAGTATTCAAAATAAAACCACTAGAACTCAGCTCATTTGCTGTTTTCTAGTGGTTTTATTTAAACTAAGCTTTTACAGCCAAAATAGGTGTTTGAGACTTTGATGGCCCAATTTCCCCAAGAACTGGCCTTTTTATAGTGTTTTGCCGTTTCATAATACTCCACCATCAGCTTACAAATATCAACCGCTTGAAAAGGATTTTGGGCTAAAAAACTTTCCTTGGCGAAATATTCTTCACTGAGGGCCACCATCCGCTGATTTTCCTGGAAGTAATGGGCCTTGAGAATTTGATAATACAGATAGTTCGGTTCATTTTTTCCCATATAAACATTTCCTAAAGACTCTTCAATCACTTTTTCAGCCTCAATAGGCTTATCCTGCAAGATTAGTGCTGAAGCGAAGGTATACAGATAAGGCCTGATTGCCAGCATAAAATAACTTGAATGACGATTTTTTTTTAGTTCTTGTCTTAACTCTGCTTCACTGACAAGCTGAGAATTAGTGTGGGAAAAGAGTAGAATTTTTCCAATCATAACTCGACTATTCTCTCCCGCAACTACTTTTCTTGGATTCGCTAATTGTTCCAAGAAAAAAATTGCTTCCTCCAAAAAACCATAATAGAGCATACATTGCCCATATAAATAATTCCAACGCCCCAGCAAATGTTTTTCAGTATCTATCACAAGCTGTAACTGAGCACGAATTTCCGGCAAATCTCTTAAAAGCGAGGAACGCTCACCTAACTCCCAATTGATTTCCGCCTTTTTCATAGTTAGCTGCAACGTATCATAATCATCATCAGAGCTCAACATTTGCAGATATTCATCAATCAAAGCCTGTGCCTGTAGGTAATCTCCTGCAGATTGCGCTTCGCAAATGACTAAGTACAAGGCAACCTTCTTCAGATCAAGAGGGATCAGAGCATTTTCACGGACTAATTCTAAGCAAAATTTAACGATGCCGCTGTTATTTTCTGGCTGGAGTAAATGCTGATAGGTATAGGCCAGCAGCTCTAGTGTTAAATATGCATTTTCAGAAAAAAGCATTTTTTGACTTTTTGCCAAAATATCCGTCAGTTTCGCCTCGTCAAAATCAAATAAACTGCGCTGACCGTCTGACAACAACTGTCGTTGATCACTGAATATTTCTTTGGCAAATTTTTTCGGCAACTGATAATAATCCGTCAAGCTAATTTCTAATTCCAACGAGGCCAGACGGTGGCCATTTTCAATATTTGACAAATGTGTCGGTGAAAGATGCAATTCAGCCGCAGCTGTCTTTAATTTTTTTCCCTCCTTCAATCTCTTCCATTTACATAAATACCCATACATTTCCTTCTCTCCCTTCAACAAAAAAAGCTCATGATGCCAACAACATCAACGAGCCAGTTCCGATTTTACTTTATCCCCAAAGCGATTGATACTCAATAATAATAACCGATTGTAAAAAATGCTGACTCTCCAGCTTCATCTGCTATAAAGATAATCATAAAATCATAATATGTAAATTAATTATCACAAAAAAAATATTATTTAATAAACATTCTTTTTTATTCCTTTTTAACAAAAAAAATTTAAAAGTATATACAGATGTATATTTTACTCGCTAATTCGTTCTTTTTTTAGATTTTTTTCTAAATACTTGACTGAGAGGATTTCGAAATGATGCACCGCTATTTACCACAAGAAATTTTCGTTACTCTTAATAATTGTCAAAATTATATTTTTCCCTGTGTTTTTAAAATAGCGCGAAAAAAAGCACCACTGAAATTAAAAAAAATCAGCGGTGCTTGCGTTTTAATTATTCTCTTGTTCTTATTCTAAACATTTTGCAGTTGGAAACAAAAATTAAATCACCCCCAACACAACCATACCCAAAATAATCACCAGTGCAATGGCAATCGGGGAAATAATTTTCAAAATCAAGGCGGAAGCACCTGTGCCGACGTTTCGTTCCAGTTGATATTTCGGATCATTGCGGTCCCGTTGAAATTGATTCAACGTCCGGGACCAAAACAGGCCTCCCGTTGCCCGCATCACAAAGGCCAACCCAATTAACACTGCGCACATAAATAAAAGCACCAGTACAATTGACAATTTTGCTGCCATCTTCAAGCCTCCTTCACGCTAAAACACCTTCATGCAGTTCATTTATCAAAAAAATTCCACAACATTAATCTATTAGAATCCAGAAATTTATAAAAAAACAGCTCAATATAATTTAAAACCGTTTATCTCGGTTGGCATCTTGAATCCCGTGTTTAACCGCCAAACGAATCAGAAAATAGAAAATGACTGCCCCAATTGCATAATAAAATAAAGCAAAAATTGTTCCCAACATAAGCTGCACCCCTTTTGTTTTAATTATACCATATGAATCCCCTTACAAAACGTTGCAACGCTGTATATGACGGCGAGCTGTTTGATAAATTCAAGTTTTTTTATAACAGCTGAATACTATTTTCAAATAGTGTATGCTTAACTTAGAGGAACTTTCAAGATGGGGGACAAAATAGGATGATAAAAGAGCTAACAGCAGAAGCTGACATCAAAGCCGGTTTAAAGCTTGTCACAGAGGTCTTTGATACCTTTCAGGCACCGGATTATGGAGCGGCTGGCATTGCCAGTTTTAAAAGCTTTATTGACTTTCAACAGCTATATCCTCAAATTATTAGCGGCAAAATCAGTTTGTACGGTTATTTTATCGACCAACAAATAGTTGGTCTATTAGGTATTAGAAACCCTAATCATATCTGTCTACTTTTTGTGGCGGAGACTTATCATCGCAAAGGGATTGCCAGAAAACTTTTTGCTAATTGGCTACAGGAACATTCAGCCAATCCTGCAACAGTCACTGTCAACTCTAGTCCTTATGCGCTGGCCACCTATCAAAAACTAGGCTTTGAAGGTGACACTACTGTTATTGAATCAGATGGCATCAAATTTATTCCCCTCACATTGACTTTGAACAAACAGTAATTGAAGCAAGCTTTAATACAGTGAACTCAAAAAGGCCTCGGATGAGAACATGCTAATCGTATGTTCATCATCTAAGGCCTTGTTTCATTTTAATGGGTAGCTCGCCATTCTTCTCTGGTAATCGCCCACTCTAAATAATTGACCGGTACTCCGCGGAATATTCGATAATTTTTGAAATAACCCGCCTGATTCATGCCGATTTTTTGCATAACGCCACCGGAAGCCGGATTTTTTTCGTTATACAAGGCATTGACCCGAATCAGCTTGAGTTGCTCAAAGGCTAGATACAATAGCGCAATGCTGGCTTCAGAGGTATAGCCTTGATTCCAATATTGGCGATTCAAGACATAGCCCAATTCGCCGGTAACTTTTTGTTCATCCACCCGCAAATCAATCGTGCCAATCAAGCGCTTGGTCGCCTTCAAAACAATGCCGTATTTGCCAAAGGGCTCCTTCATAAAATAATTGGCAATTACCTGCTGGGTATCCTGCAGCGAGTCATGCTTCTCATAAATAAATAAAGTCGTTTCATCATCGCTGGCAAAAATATGCATATCACTGGCGTCCATCAGCGACACGGGGCGCAAAATCAAGCGTTCTGTTTCAATCCGCTGATTTTCAGCAAAAATCAAATTGTAATTGACGAGCTCTTCCATCTGGTCACCTACTTTTATTTATTTATAAAAGCATACCACAGATTTGATTAAGCTAATAATTTTTCCACAAAATACGTAACTTCACTCAAGGGCTCTTCTGCCAGCATCCGCACAATTTTACTGCCGATAACCACCCCATCACAGCTTTGGCGGAAACGTTCGACATGCTCTTTTTCCGATACACCAAAACCGGCTAAAACCGGAATCTCACTAATTTCATGGATATATTTTAAATGGGCATCTAAATCAACCCGATAATTACTGCCAGTGCCGGTGACGCCGTTGACAGTCACTGCATAAATGAAGCCTTCACCAGAGGCCACCAAGGTCGCAATCCGTTCCTTTGTACTGGTGAGGGTCACTAGCGGCACGAGAGCAACGTCGCTCTCATCTAAATAAATCGTCACCAAATCCCGATGCTCATAGGGCAAATCAGGAATGATTAGGCCTTTAACATCCGTGTTTGCTAGTTGTGCAATAAATTTTTCTAAGCCATAGGCGTAAAAGGGATTGAAGTAGCCCATTAAAATCAAAGGGACCGGTGAATTGAAATTTTTTAAGACTTCCAAAATTTTTGCGAGGCTGACCTGCTGAGCCAAGGCCCGCAGACCGGCCTCTTGAATCACTGGTCCATCAGCAACGGGATCAGAAAAAGGGATGCCGACTTCAATCGCCGCCGCCCCGCCTTTTGCCAAGGCGGTAATTTCAGCCGGTAACTGTTGCAAACTGCTGGCCCCTGCCATTAAATAGGGCACTAAAATCGTTTCACCAGTAGCTTGTTTTCTTTTTAAAATAGTCGTTAATGATTTCATGCTTGGGCCTCCAAACGTTCTTTAATTTGATTGACATCCTTGTCGCCTCTTCCGGAAAGGCAGACAATCATCACTTCATCCGGCTGCATCTTGGCCGCTTCTTTGACGGCATAAGCAATCGCATGGGCACTCTCCAAAGCCGGAATAATACCTTCTTTGCGGGATAATAATTGAAAAGCGGCGACCGCTTCGTCGTCAGTAATCGAAACGTATTCGGCCCGTTTAATATCATGCAGATAAGAATGCTCTGGTCCGACGCCGGGATAATCTAAGCCGGCGGAAATCGAAAAGGCTTCTTTAATTTGTCCGGCATCATCTTGAAGCAGATGCATTTTGGCGCCATGCAAAACGCCAACCGAACCCACTGTGATTGGTGCCGCATGGTCACCGGTTTCAATGCCTAAACCAGCAGCCTCAACGCCAATCATCCGCACGTTTTCATCTTCAATAAAAGGATAGAACATGCCGATGGAATTACTGCCACCACCGATACAGGCCATCACCACCTCTGGCAATTTGCCTTCTACGGCTAAAATCTGCCGGCGGGACTCGCTGCCGATCACACTTTGATAATCCCGGACAATTGCTGGAAAAGGATGGGGACCTAAAGCTGAACCCATTACATAATGGGTGTCTTCCACATTTGCCACCCAATAGCGCAAGGCTTCATTGACCGCATCTTTTAAAGTTTTACTGCCGGACTGGACGCTCTCGACTGTTGCGCCTAATAATTCCATCCGGAAAACGTTGAGGGCCTGTCGTTTGACGTCGACTTCACCCATAAAAATCACGCATTCCATCCCGAACAAGGCGGCGACGGTCGCTGTCGCCACGCCGTGCTGACCGGCGCCGGTTTCAGCGACAATTTTATTTTTTCCCATTTTTTTGGCCAGTAACACTTGGCCTAGCGCATTATTAATTTTATGGGCACCGGTGTGATTTAAATCTTCTCGTTTCAAATAAATTTTGGCTCCGCCGGCGTAATCGCTCAAGCGCTCAGCAAAATACAAAGGATTTTCCCGGCCAACATATTGTTTTAAGTAGTAGGCTAATTCAGCTTGAAAAGCCTCATCTGTTTTTGAAGCTTCATAGACTTCTGTTAACTCTTTGACGGCATACATTAAAGTTTCTGGGATAAATTGGCCGCCGTATTCGCCGTAAAAACCCTTCTCATCTGGTTGTTGATACATAATAATTGCTCCTATTCTTGACTGGCTGCTTGAGCCTGTTGTAAAAATTTTTGAATTTTTGTTACATCCTTAACGCCGTTCGTCTCAACTCCGCTGGAAACATCCACAGCAAAAGGGTGAAAATATTTTTTAGCCCCTTGAACATTATCGACAGTCAAGCCACCGGCAACAAAGAGCGGTTTAGCTGGTAAGTCGGCGAGTTGAACCGCCGACCAATCGAAGACTGCCCCGTTGCCGCCGACAAATTCTTTGGCGGGGGCGTCTAACAATAAATAATCATATTCTTCTTGATAAGCTCCACTAGGTAATTTTCCAGCAGCGACACTGAAGGCCCGAATGATTGGTAAAGGAAAACTTTCTCGTTTTTCTATTAGTTCCTGTGGCAGTTGACCGTGAATTTGCACGACATCCAAGCCGGCAGTCTGGCTGATTTCCTGTAATTCAGCCAAACTAGGAGAGACAAAGACGCCGACTTTTTTGATAGTTGCCGGCAGATTTTTCGTTAATTCTGCCGCTTGTTCTGGCGTCACCCGCCGTTTGCTTTCAGCAAAGACAAAGCCAATGAAATCGGCGCCGTTTACGATAGCGGCGTCAATCGCTTCTGGCGTTTGTAAGCCGCAAATTTTCACTTGCATCAGACCTGCACTCCTTTACGCGCCACTTGCAGCTCTTGAACTTTTGCTTGGGGATTTTGGGCCCGCATCAAAGTTTCGCCGACTAAGACGGCTTGATAATTGTCGGCAATTTCTTTGACATCCTCACTCGTCTTAAAGCCAGACTCGCTGACAAAAATCTGCTGATGTGCCGTGCTACCTAAAGCGACACTAGTCGATAGGCTGACTTCAAAGGTTTTCAAGTTGCGATTGTTGACGCCAATAATCGCCTCAGGCAAGGTCAGCGCTACCGCCAATTCCTTTTGGTCATGGGTTTCAACTAAAACTTCCAAATCCAAGTCTAATGCTTGTTGGTACAACTCCCGCAATTTTTCTTCAGAAAGGGCTGCAACAATCAACAACACCAGACTGGCCCCGGCATTTTTAGCACGAATTAGCTGCTTTTGGTCAATGATAAAATCTTTACAGAGGATTGGCACCTCAACAACTGCGGCAATTTGTTTTAAATCAGCGATTGTTCCTTTGAAGAAAACCGGATCTGTCAAAACGGAAATAGCTGCCACGCCGGCTTTTTGATAAGCCTGCGCCTGAGCCAAAATATCAACATCCACATTGATATCCCCTTTTGAAGGGGAGGCCCGTTTGACCTCGCCAATGACCTGCACATTTTCTGGATGAGCTTTCACATATGCTTTAAAAGATGGTCGCTGTGGTTGCGGCTGTAAAATTTCCAACGGCATTTTTTCAACTTCCAAAACTTTTTCGGCTAATATTTTTTCTAAAAAATCCATTTAAGCGACCTCCCTTTGACTGCCAACTAGCTGGCGCAATTTATCATAGGCGGCGCCACTGGCCACGATTTGTCCAGCTAATTGAATGCCGGCCGGTAAATCTGCCACCAAGCCGCTAGCCACTAAGCCCAGGCCAGCGTTTAAAATAGCGGTGTCGGTGTACACGGAAGTTGTATTTTTTAAGACACTTTCCAAAATCACGGCATTTTCTAAAGGACCTGACCCTTGAATGGCGGCGATTGGTGCCCGCTGAAAGCCAACTTCTTCTGGTGTAAATTTATATTCGGTGACCTGATTTTTTTGATAAAAGGCATAATGATTTTCGCCGGATAAATTAGCTTCGTCCATCCCACCGGCACCGTTGACAACAATCCCTTGGCGCCGGCCGAGTTTGCCAAAAGTTTCAGCCGTGGCTGCCAACAAATCCCGTCGGTACGTGCCTAAAAGTTGCGTGTCCAGTGGAACGGGATTGGTTAACGGCCCAATTAAATTTAAAATCGTTGGCGTACCCAACTCTTTACGAACCTTCATGACGTGGCTCATCTTCGGATGCATCGCCGGTGCAAAAAGAAAAGCGATGCCGACTTCATTTAAGAGATAGCTGATTTTTTCTGGTGTAATCGCCAGTTGAATGCCTAAAGTTTCTAAGACATCGGCACTACCAGAACGACTAGAAATGCTGCGGTTGCCGTGTTTCGCCATGGGAATCCCCGCCGCCGCTAAAATAAAAGCGGCCGTAGTTGAGATATTAAAACTATTGGAACGATCGCCGCCAGTGCCGCAATTGTCCATAGCGGCTAGCGGTGTCTGTTTAATCTGCAGTGCTTTTTGCTGAATCGTCTCAGCTAAGCCCGCCATTTCCTCTGGCGTTTCACCTTTGATTTTCAGACTGGTGAGAAATGCCGACAGCTGGGCTTCGCTTAATTGACCTTCAAAAATCAAGTTGGCAACTTGAGCCATCTCTTGGCGGGTTAAATTTTCCTGACGATATAATTTTTCAAAAATTGTTTGCATAATCCAATGCCTCCATCTCTGTTCGTTTTAAAAATTGGTCAATCATGCCTTGACCGCTTGCAGTGCCGATTGATTCGGGATGAAACTGCAAGCCGTATATCGGTAGGCTTTGGTGCTCCAAAGCCATAATCGTTTGGTCGTCTGTTGCCCGAGCGGTAATTTTCAACTGACCAGGAAAGCTACTTTCTTCGGCAATTAATGAATGATACCGCATCACACTAGTCTCTCTTAAGTCATTAAACAATCCCGCCTTTTCAAAAGTTAGTTGACTGATTTTCCCGTGGCGAATCTGCGGCGCCCCCACCACTTGACCGCCAAAGAGTTGCACGATGGCTTGATGCCCTAAGCAGATACCTAAAATCGGTTTGAGCTGATAAAATTTTTGCAAAAGTGTCGGCATCAGACCAGCCTCTTCTGGTCGGCCGGGTCCGGGGGATAAAATAATCCCATCCGCCTTGGCAGCCATTTCTAAGAGTTGCGGGTGGTCATTACGCAGAACCACCACCTCTCCACCGACTTGATGAACGAGGTTATAAGTAAAGGAATCATAATTATCAACGATTAAAATCATCGGTGTACCTCCAATAAAGCTTTAGCTTTTTGCAGCGTTTCAAAATATTCACTGGTCGGGTCGGAATCGTAAACAATCCCTGCTCCAGCTTGCACATAAGCTTTCTCCTGATGGACCACCATTGTGCGAATCGCAATGGCGAAGTCCCCTTGATCATCTTGGGAAAAATAACCCACCGCTCCAGCGTAAATTCCCCGCCGCACCGGTTCAAATTCATAAATTCGCTGCATCGCGCGAATTTTCGGCGCTCCGCTGACGGTCCCTGCCGGTAAAGTAGCCTTCAACGCATCCATCGTTGTTTTTCCAGCAGCTAATTTTCCAGTGACTAATGAGACGATGTGCATCACATAGCGGTATTTTTCAATAATCATCAGCACCGGCACTGTCACCGAACCCACCTCAGAGACACGACTTAAATCATTGCGTCCCAAGTCAATCAGCATCATATGCTCGGCCCGCTCCTTTTCATCTGCTAGCAATTCCTCTGCTAAACGTTGATCCTCAGCTTTATCTGCTCCCCGTTTACGAGTTCCGGCAATGGGATTGGTGGTAACAATATCTTCTTTGACACTCACCAAACTCTCCGGTGAAGAACCGATAACTTTGGTGTCGCCAAAGTCTAAATAATAAAGATAGGCTGAAGGGTTGCTAATCCGCAGATGGCGATAATAATCAAAGGGTGGAATCTTAAAATCTGTCGTCAGTCGCTGAGAGGGGACCATCTGAAAAATGTCCCCAGCTTTGATGTAATCTTTGACCTTCTTGACGGTTGTTTCAAATTCTTCTTGTGTGAAATTGCTAGTAAAATCAAAATGAAAGTCCTGCAAATAGCTCAATTCCGTCGGAGCAATTACTCGCAAATCCTGTTGAACTTTTTCAAGAGCATTGCTCAGATCGGCTGACTCCCGTTGCGAATAGCAATTGTCCTCAACTAAAATAATTTCTTCTTTAGCATGGTCAAAAATTAAAAATGATTCATAGAGATAAAAATGCAAGTCTGCTATGCCCAATTCGTCTTGGGGCAGTTGACCAATATCTTCATAAGCCGCAATCACATCATAACCGGCATAGCCAATAACGCCTCCTTGAAAGGGCAATTCTTCTGTCAAACCTTGCTGGGTGATGACTATTTTTTCTAATTCCTTTAAAGGGTCAGCAGTCGCAAAAGTCTCTTGATTGATCTGCATCAGGCCATCTTTATAAGAAATATCTTTGACTGGATTCCAAGCAATCACCGAATAGCGACTTTTTGACTGGTCGCGGGGAATACTTTCCAACAAAGCTTTATGCCGGCCTTGAATGCGTAGGTAAGCACTGATGACGGTTAAATTATCGGCGGGAATACGTTCTAGTCTTCTCATAAGTTTTTGCTCCTGATTGTTAAAATTTAATTTAGTGATTGTTTATCTATCAGTTTTCAATTTGTGAGAGGTGTTCTTCTTTTAAACAAAAAAGCCCTCAGACTCACCAAAAATGGTAAGTCTGAGGGCGAATAGCTCACGGTGCCACCTCAATTAAGCGAGTCTTTTCCCACAAAATTAGCAGTGAAAATAAAAAAGCCCTCAGCTCAACAAAATCGTTGAACTGAGGGCGAAGATTCACGGTGCCACCTCATGTGGTGAAAGACAAGCTTTCCTTTATCGATTGTCAAACAACAATCTTACTCTGTAACGGGAGTTCCCGAAATCACCTACTTGCTTCAATGATTTGCTCGAAAGTCCATTCACCAAACGCCACCTGCTGATTTCCACCGCCATCAGCTCTCTGAAAAGTTTATTGTCTGGCTACTTCTCTCTCTTAACGCGTCTATCAAATTAAATATTGATGTAAGTTTACCGTTTAAAATGAGAGTTGTCAAATCTTTTTTTAATAAATACAGAATCTTTTGCCGGCTAACTCGCAGACTTTTATCTCCATCCCATATAAACCAGCTAAAACCTCCGGCTGAATAATCTCGGCCGCCGTTCCGCTCGCATGGATTTGCCCCGCCTTAATCGCCACGATATTTTCCACATAGGTCGCTGCCACATTAATATCCTGCAGCACTAAGACAATCGTCTTGCCAAAGTCCCTGACTAATTTTTGCAGAGTTTCCATCAAGTGCTTGCTCTGAGCAATATCTAAATTGTTCAAAGGCTCATCTAATAAAATATATTCTGAATTCTGTGCCAGAAGCATCGCAATGTAGACCCGCTGCAGCTGCCCTCCAGATAATAAATGAATCCGGGTGTCGGCTAACTCTGTCAAATCCAAGGCTGCCATCGCTTGATCGATTAACTTTTCATCTTCATCAGTAAACCAAATTTTACAATATGGCAGCCGTCCATAACTGACTAAATCTCGAGTCGTCAGCTTCAAAGAGGCCCCTTTATTTTCCTTTAACAGGGCTAACTTACGGGCTAGTTTATTCGATTTCCACGCACGAACTTCACTGTGGTCCAAATAAATTTCCCCGACATCTTCTTTTAAAAGACGATTCATCATCGTCATAAAGCGGGTCTTGCCAGCGCCATTTGGTCCAATCAAAGCTGTCAGTTTGCCGGCTTCAATCGGCAAAATCACTTCTGACGTCACTTGGCGATGCCCCTGCTGCAAATTTTTACTAATTTCAATCATGGGATGCTTCCTCCCTGCTTAATTGAGAATCATTTTCAACATTTGCTTTTAGTTTAGGAGAAATTCAAACAAATTGCAAGGCTTTTCAAGAATTATTTTCTAACTGCTTGATAAAAACTTTCAGTTAATAATCAGAATTAAGCAACTGTTGTTCTGATTATTAGGCGTCTACATATCAGCGCTTTTTCAAGAAGAATTTGTATTGATTACAGCACACACACTTAACTGAGTCCACTAAACCCTGAGTTTATCTACTCCTACCTTATAATGTATTTAGCTACATCAAATTAATTAAATTCCACCTAGTTCATTGCTGCAAATTTTATTTCACTAATTATTTCTGCTTACAAAATCAATAATGCCAGACATTTATTATTTAGACCAATGAATCAAAAATCTTTTTCACAAGCAAACACCCGCCAAATGTTGGTCTGGCGGGCTTCTTTTTATAATGGTCATTATGACGACAATCTCCTTAACACTGTGAAAAACCTTCATATTTTTTGAGAATTTAAAATGGATGTTTCAAAAAAATCAGCTGCCAGAACATTTTTTTTGCCATATATGAATTGTAAATAAAAAATCGTATCTAACGTTACTTCTTGTCGGTTAAATTCTTCTTTTGACAGATTACGAGTTACATATTTAGGTAAAAATGCTAGTTCATTTATCGGGTTTAATAAACGGATAATTTCTTTGGGACTCTCCAGCTCTAATGAAACTGTCACTTTATCTTTATCAGGGAATTCTTTAAGAAAAGCTGCTCTGTATGTGCATTTTTTATCAGTTAGAATCATTCTATACTCTTCTCGTTGTGTGAAATTACTAGACCCTTTACTGATAAGATCAAATGACATTTCTTGTTTATGCACAAAATAATCTCTGGATATCTCGATTTTTTTGTCAAAAATATAAATACAATCCAATTGATTACTTAAAAGCATATTGAATAATTCAGCTTCCTCCTTTAATACAATTTCTACTTTTAAATGAGGATTTCTCCTTCTAAAATTATTGATTTTTCCAGTTAAAACAAACTCCAATATGCTAGAAATAGTGCCCACTCTTAAGGTACTATTCGTTTTAAAAATTTTCTTATGGAGTTGTTCTTCCTTTTCTAAAAATTCTTCTATAAACTCAAAAACAAGATATCCCGTTTCGGTTAAGTGTACCCTCCCACCTTTTTTAAAATATAGAATGCCATAATTATCTTGCAAACTTTTTATGTGATAACTAACGGTACTTTGAGAATAACCTAATTTTTCAGCCGCTTTTGAGATTGATTCCAGCGAAACTAGATAGTAAAACGAGGTTAAAAATATTATATTCATTCTTATCATCACCTTTTTTATCGATTTATTCGATAGTATATATTGAATTTGTTGTTACTACTAGCTCGATTTATTCATTATACTAAACCTATACTCTTTAAAGAAAGCAGGTTGATTTATTATGGCAAGATATGTATCCCAAGTATTTTCTAACAAACCACTAGATACCGATTATTATAGTCAAAAATTAGCTCGTGAAACAGATATTGCTGATTTGGCTTTTGATTTCTATCACGAATTAATTGATTATACTGTTCTGGATGTTCGTAGCGAAAAAGATTTTAAAAAAAGACATATTCCTGGCGCAATTTCCTGTCCAAAAGGCCTTTTCAAAGAAGATCATCCTGAAATAAAGTCTAATATCGTAGTTTATTGCTGGGGACCATCTTGTAATGGCTCAACAAAAGCAGCCTTACGCCTTTCAAGTAAAGGATATAATGTGAAAGAACTAATTGGTGGACTGGAATACTGGGTAAAAGAAGGGGCACCCGTAGAGGGAACCGAACTTGAATCTTCTTTATATTGGCAATTTGATAGTTTAAATGAGTTATAACACTTTTAAGTATTTGAGGATATTGTCACATTTTTTACTCTAAACATTTACTGAATTTGTCCACTTGATATAACGTGATATATATGAACTAGTTTCTTTTGAAGAAATTTTAGGGAAAAAGCGTTTTATTTGGGCTTGTTTTATTGTTTATTCAGTGACTGTTAGAGTGTCTTTCTTATCGATAAATTTTAAAAGTTCCGTTCTTATGTTTCGGGAATTGAGATGCTGCGTTTTAGTAAATCCACCAATGTTGAGTTTTGAATAAGGGCCCCAGCACGATAATTCGCAATTGAAAGTGTTCTCACAGTAATTGAAAACTCTTTATATGATTGGAAATAGACTTTGAATTTTTTCTCAATTTTGAATCATAGACTTTTAAGCCAATAAACATTTTGATTGCTTCTTAAATAATTCAGTTTGAGTATAGCCTATGTGTGTAAGCTGAATATACGAAATCTAAATTAACTATGTTGTTATCATAGCTATCGGTCTAATTGACACGGCTATCCCTATTTGAGAGTATTTTTAAACCCCAAGAATCATTATTTTTCATAATGCTGTCTGCTAAAATGTGGACGGCTTTTTTGATTTTTTTCTATCTACTAAAGCGTGAGTTTGTGTACTCAAAATTATTTTTCAATTCTATTTAAACTGACTTTCTTTCATTAACACTTTTGATAGAATAACTTTGAGGAGTGATTTCTATGCAACCAATTATCTGCAACTCAGATGACTTTTTTTCTTTTAGTGATTCTATAATTACGAATTGCTATTTAGATAAAGAATTTTTGAATTTTGAATTTGTCTTTTGCTTTTTAAATAATCAAGGTAAACCAGCAATTTACTCATCAGAAGGCTATCCAAAATTGATAATTCAGCTGAAAAAGCTAATTCGCTGGACTGATCTTGAACAAGATAGAACCCTTTTCTCCAATTTTGAAAATCATCTTTCAGAATTAGTTGGTAAAGACTTTTTAGAGTTTTCACATAAAGATGGTTTAGGAAAAATTCTCTATAGTATTGGGGAAATAATTTTTGAAATGCAACATTTCCAAATTATTGTCTTTCCTACTAACCTCTTTCTATATAGATATCTCACTGAATTTGAAATGAATACTTTACCACTAGATAGGTTTCCAAAAACCAATTTACCAGTCTCTTTTCATTAAATTATTCATTTTTTAGTCAGCAAAAGCTTCCAATCACTCACAAAGGGTGAGTTAACAGTCTTAGTGTGATATAGTTTTTGTAAAGGAATCCTGCCTATGTCTGATGGAATTCAATTCTTGCTTATACTTTCTTTACTGGCTGTCCTTTTCATAGTAGCTAAATCTTTTGCTAAAAGAAGCAATCAAATTAATAAGGAAACAGCTTACTATTTTTGGCAATTGATAGCAATAATAGCTTTGATTTTAATAACTTTGATATTAATAGTCATTATTTATATTCTCTTCATATGGCAGCCAGCAGTTATCGACCTAAAATAATTCCTTGTGTGTAAAGGCTTCCGACTATTTAAACTAAAATTGCAGTACTAACGTTTCCCTCACGCCATATTTCAAAATTAATTCTAGGAAAGTGGGAAAATACAATGATTCAAATTACAGAAGAAGATATCGCTAAATACATAGATTACGTTGATACAAATCTTATTGACATAGAACAAGTGATAGGTCACTGTTTTTTTTGTGGCGAGTACCTAAATCAAGTAGAATTACCAACAGGGCCTGAAAGAAGAGTTGTTTGTGCAAAAGACCGTGATTCATTTGTCAAATATTTTGAGGAATTAAAAGACGAAGGCGAAATAAACTAACCTCTTTTATTATTTGCTGTTACTCTAATAACAAGCGATTTATTGGTATTAGTAGACAAAAGCTTCCTTCAATTTAGATATTATTTTTCTGTTTTTTTGTTTTTCTACATATTCTTTTAGAGCTTGTCTATATAACGAAGGCACCTCTATTGCATCAAGTGCACCTTCGGTTGTCCCTCTGAATAAAGCTCTGAGAACATCAATTATTACCCCAAACGGCAGCAATAATACTTTTACAAACATAGAGCACTTCATTTAAATGGATAGGCTACACTAGACTAGACAGAAAAGATGTGGTGTGTAAACTAGAAGGAAACACACTGGAGGGAACATCTTATGTCAAACAGACAACGCCGAACATTCACCAAAGAATTTAAACAACAAATG